>NZ_JADYVQ010000038.1:0-20761 GCF_020193895.1 Bradyrhizobium sp. NBAIM14
GCCGCAGGAAAAGCGCACAGCGTCGCCCTGATCGCTTGCGCCAGGAAGCTCCTTATCTACGCCAACACCGTTGTTGCCCGAGGTACGCCCTGGCGTGAAAATACCGCCGCAACTTAATGGTTGCTACGAGACTGTCGCAAAATGACAGGAAGTTGAAAGCCTATCTGTTCGGCATGCGCTGGCCGCGCGGCCAAAAGCCGACCACAATTGCGCCGTCTATCGAGATTTTCATCACAACTGGACGGGCATGTTGCGAAAGGTCCTGATTGCGCTGTCTTTGTTCGCCATCCCTTCGCTGGCGGATGCCGCCGAGATCACCGGCACGGCAAAGGTCCGCGCTGGCGATGCGGTGGTGATCGGCACCACGCGGATCCGGCTCGGCGGCATCGACGCGCCTGCAATCGACCAGCTCTGCCTTAACACCAAGTCCGAGCGCTGGACTTGCGGCGTCGCGGCCCGCGATGAGCTCGCCAGATACGCCGAGGGCAAGACTTGGGTCTGCCGCCCGAGATCGGTCGACCGGCGCGGCCGCACCGTGGCGCGCTGCGAGGTCGGCGGCGAGGACATCCAGAAATGGCTGGTGCGCAACGGCTGGGCGCTGGCCTACGCCCACATGTCCCGCGACTATGAAGCCGATGAAAAGGCCGCGCGGGAGGCCAAGGCAGGGATGTGGCAGGGCGCCTTCATCGCGCCGTGGGACTGGCGCGTCCGCAACAAGAAGACCGCGATCCTCGGCGCGACCAAGCCGCCTGACGGCGCGCACGCGGTGCTGCTCGCTTCGGCCTCGGGGCCGGTCGCGCCGTCGCCGGACTGCACCATCAAGGGCAACGTCAACAGCTCCGGGGAGTGCATCTTTCACCAGCCGACCAGCCGCTGGTACACGCAGATCAGGATGAAGATCAGCAAGGGCACCCGCTGGTTCTGCTCGGTCGAGGAGGCCGAAGCGGCCGGTTGCCGGGAGACGAAGCGATAACCCAGCCCTGCATTTTGCGCGCTTTTCTCGGGACGCGCCGGCACGTAAAAGCATGATTCAGCGACCCACCATCCTGTTCTCAGGCAATAAGGACCGACAGCAATGACCGTTCGCGCGGGCCGGGAGTTTCTGGCCATCCCCGGGCCCACCACGATGCCCGACGAGGTGCTGCGGGCGATGCACCGTCCGGCGATCGACATCTACTCCCAGGAGATGCTGGATCTCACCGAGAGCCTGCTCAGCGACATCTCCAAGCTGTTCGCGACCAAGGGCAAGTCCTACATCTACATCGCCAACGGTCACGGCGCCTGGGAAGCGGCGCTGAGCAACGTCCTGTCGCGCGGTGACAAGGTGCTGGTGCTGGAGAGCGGTCGGTTCGCGATCGGGTGGGGCAACGCGGCGGCGCTGATGGGCGCCGAGGTCGAGGTGCTCAAGGGCGATTGGCGCCGCGCGGTGCGGCCGCACGAGGTCGAGGAACGCCTGCGCCGCGACAAGGAGCACAGCATCAAGGCCGTCGTCGTGGTCCAGGTCGACACGGCCTCCGGCGTGCAGAACGACATCGAGGCGATCGGCAAGGCGATCAAGGCGAGCGGCCATCCCGCGCTCTACATGGTCGATACCGTCGCCTCGCTCGGCTGCATGCCGTTCGAGATGGACAAATGGGGCATCGACGTTGCGATGTCCGGCTCGCAGAAGGGCCTGATGACGCCGCCCGGCCTCGGCTTCGTCGCCGCCAATGCGCGCGCGCTCGAGGTGCACAAGAAGGCCAACATGTCGACGCCCTATTGGAGCTGGAGCGAGCGCGAGGGCACCGAGAATTATCGCAAATATGCCGGCACCGCGCCGGTGCATCTGCTGTTCGCGTTGCGCAAAGCGATCGACATGCTGCACGAGGAAGGCCTGGAGAACGCCTTCCGCCGCCACAGCCTGCTCGGCGAAGCCGCCCGCCGCGCGGTCTCGGTCTGGTCGGAAGGCCAGGTACTCGGATTCAACGTGGCCGAAGCCAGCGAGCGCTCCAACACCGTGACCACGGTGACGATGAGCAACGGCCACGATCCGGCGGTGCTGCAACGCTATTGCAAGGACAAGTGCGGCGTCGTGCTCGGCACCGGCATCGGCGATCTCTCCGGCCAAGCCTTCCGCATCGCCCATATGGGCCATGTCAATGCGCCGATGCTGCTCGGCACGCTCGGGGTGATTGAGGTCGGGCTGAACGCGCTGAAGATCCCGCACGGCAAGGGCGGGCTGGAGGCGGCGGTCGCGTATCTCGGGGAAGAGGTGGCGGTGTAAGTCGCGCGCGCGCCTCTTCCTTTTCCCCTTGTGGGAGAAGGTGGCGCGAAGCGCCGGATGAGGGGTTCTATCCGCGATTCCCGACTGCCAGGACTCGCGGATAGGTCCCCTCACCCGTCTCGCCGCTGCGCGGCGAGCCACCCTCTCCCACAAGGGGAGAGGGGAAGATCAGCGCTCCACCCGATACGCCTCCACCTGCGCCTTCAGCTCATTCAGCGACGCGAGCGGCGCTTTCGGGTCGACGCGGTGCTCCCCGCTCGCAAGCCATCTCAGCACCTTCGCATCGATCACCGGCGAATGGTGGATGACGTCGCTGTAATTGTTAAGATCGTGCGTGACGGCCTTGATCGCGCGGAAATCGTGCAGGCGGACGTTGGGCAGTTGCGTCAATCGCCGCGCAATGTGTGCCGTGAGATCGGTGACGATCTTCAGAGTTTCGGGCGAGGCATCGCGCATCGCGACGAATTGCAGGATCGAATAGGGCGGGAGGTAGATGTCGAAGGTCACGTCGGGGTGGCGCGCGATCAGGCCGACGGCGTCGTGCTCGAAATGCCGGACCATGGCTTCGTAGCTGTAGCCTTCGCCGAGGAAGCGACGGCGCACGGGATCAGTGATGTAGGTGAAGGCGGCGAGCGTCTTTCTGGCGTTGTAGTCTCGCGCGACGTCGAAATCACGCGGCAGGGCGTAGATGTCGTCGATGTCCGCCAGCGCGAACTTGACCGGCAGATAAGGCGACGCCCGGGTCAGCGGCTCCCGCAGCAGCGGGACGGACCGCAGCAGCGCGAACACCGATTCCTTCGCCATCGCCGCGCTGAACAGATAGGAGGCGATGCCCTTGGCGGTTCGGCGATAAAGATCGACGGACAAATAAGGGTCGGTCTCGATGTCCGCGGCATCGATGAAGATGAAATCGTCCATTTCCCAGATCACGCGCCTTGCGCCGCGGTCGATCGCCTGCTCCAGCACGAAGGCCTGCTGACGCGAGTTGGAGCCGGTCATCGCCAGCTTGAGCGAGCGGACACGAAGCGCGCGATCGATGTCGCTCTGGCGGAAATGGATCGCAAGCGAGGTGCCCATGAAGGCGGTGTCGAACGGCTGGCTGCTGATCAGCCCGGCATTCTGCACGCGCGTGTCCTCCGAGTAGAAGGCCGGGACAAGGCGCGAGGGGCGGAACAGCTGCAGGGGATCGACGATGAAGGTGAGCGCCGCGGCGCTCAGTACGCAGGCCACGCTCGCCAGCAGAAGACGCCCGAGATTGGTGAATGCGCCCTGCATCAGAATCGGAAATAGATGAATTCGCTGTGGCTCTGGATGCCCAGGAAGCCGAAGGCGAGCAGCAGCGAGGCCGCATAGAGCACCAACGGCCGCGTGCGCCCTGCCCGCAAGGCCGCGCCGACCTCGCGGTTGCCGTGGTCGTATTCCATCAGCGCTTGTGTGTTCGGCGCCAGCCACACCAGCGCCGCATAGATCGCGATTTGCACCAGGGCCGCGATCTCCTCGCGGCCGAGCACGAGGTTCGAAGGGGCAGCCATGGCGTGGAGCACCCGCAATGCCCAGGCGACGCTCTCGGCACGGAAGAACACCCAGGCGATGACGACAGCGAGGAAGGTCAGCACGGCGCCGGCGATGCGAGCTGGGCGTGCAATCAGCGGCGGACCGTTCGGCACCAAGGCATTGAAGGCATGATTGACGCAGAGATAGGCGCCATGCAGCGCGCCCCAAATGACAAAAGTCCAGGCCGCGCCGTGCCAGAGCCCGCCGAGCAGCATCGTGATCATCAGATTGACGTAGCGCAGCACGCGGCCTCTGCGGTTGCCGCCGAGCGGGATGTAAAGATAGTCGCGCAGGAATTGCGACAGCGTCATGTGCCAGCGCCGCCAGAACTCGACGATGCTGGTGGCCTTGTAGGGCGAGTTGAAATTGACGGGCAGGAAGATGCCGAACAGCAGCGAGATGCCGATCGCCATGTCGGAATAGCCGGAGAAGTCGAAATAGAGCTGGAAGGTGTAGGCGAGCGCGCCAAGCCAGGCCTGGTCGAAGCTCGGCGAGCGCGCCTCGAAAGCGAGCGCGACCAGCGGCTGGATGCCGTCGGCAAGGCAGGTCTTCTTGAACAGGCCGATCGCGAAGATGATGACACCGCACAACATGAGATGCCCGTCCGGGCGCTTGGTGTCCTCGTGCTCGAATTGCGGGATCATGTCCTTGTGATGGAGGATGGGCCCCGCGATCAGATGCGGGAAGTACGTCACGAACAGCGCGTAATGCGGCAGCGCATAGGCCGCGACCTGGCCGCGATAAGCGTCGACCAGGAACGCGATCTGGGTGAAGGTGTAGAAGGAGATGCCGACCGGGAGCAGGATGTGGAGCGCGACATGCGTGCCGAGCAGCGCGTTGACGTTCTCGGCGACGAAGCCGGCATATTTGAAGATGCCGAGCATGAGGAGATCGCCGACGAGGCCGACAGCGAGAGCGGCCTTTCGTTGCGGGTGCGTGAGCTCCGCCACGATGAGAAGATGGCCGACGCCGTAGTTGAAGGCGATCGAGAGCAGCAGAAGGGCGACGAACTGCCAGCTGCCGATCGCGTAGAAGGTGATCGAAGCCAGCGCCAGCCAGACCACCGGAGCCAGATTGCTGCGCCGGCCGAGCCGGAAATAGCCGGCGAGCACGACCGGCAGGAACAGCAGGATGAACGCATAGGAATTGAACAGCATCGGGCTGGACCGGCGGCGGGATATTGCCCCTCAAAGCACACAAGGGGCCGATCAACAACCCGGCAGCATGGGCGGTCGTGCTGGCAATCCGCGGAATCGGAACGATATAAGGGAACGCGCCTTCTCCCTCTCCCCGTTCTTACGGGGTCGGGACGAGCTGCGCTCGCCCTGAGAGGGTCGGGGTGAGGGGCCCGTCTCCGCAGGCGAGATCTGTCGAGGGGCCTGTACCCCCCCACCCGGAATTTGCTCTCGCAAATTCCGACCTCTCCCCGCAGGCGGGGAGAGGTTAAGAAGGCGACGCCGCGACACGTAGTTGATGAGGACCGAGTGACCCAAGCCAAGACGCCTTCGAAGCCCCCCGTCGCCCCGCGCCGGCCGCATTCCTTCACGCGGCACGGCATCACCGTGACTGACGATTATGCCTGGCTGAAGGACGCGAACTGGCAGGAGGTGCTGCGCGATCCCGCCGTGCTCGATCCTGACATCCGCAAATATCTCGACGAGGAGAACACCTACACCGAGAGCCTGCTCGGCCACACCTCGGGCCTGCAGAAGACGCTGGTGCGCGAGATGCGCGGGCGGATCAAGGAGGACGATTCCAGCGTGCCGTCACCGGATGGGCCGTTCGCCTATTTCCGCAGGTTTCGCGAGGGCGGGCAGCACGAGCTGTTCGGGCGCATGCCGCGCGACGGCGGCGACGGCCAGATCGTGCTCGATGGCGACGCGCTCGCCAAGGACCACCAATATTTCAAGTTCGGCGGCAGCCGCCACTCCTACGATCACAAGCTGCAGGCCTGGAGCGCCGACACCAAAGGCTCCGAGTATTTCTCCATTCGCGTCCGCGACTGGGCGACGGGAAAGGACCTCGACGATCTCGTCGAGGAGACCGACGGCGGCGTGGTCTGGGCTGCGGACTGCAAGAGCTTCTTCTATGTGAAGCTCGACGACAATCACCGCCCGATGCAGGTGTGGCGGCACAAGCTCGGCACCAAGCAGGCAGACGACACGCTGGTCTATGAGGAGCAGGATGCCGGCTGGTTCACCCACCTGCATGAAAGCACCAGCGGCCGCTTCTGCGTCATCGCCGGCGGCGATCACGAGACCAGTGAGCAGCGGCTGATCGATCTCGCCAATCCCGAGGCGCCGCCGCGCCTGGTCGCTACGCGCGAGGAGGGCGTGCAATATTCGCTCGCCGACCGCGGCGACGAACTTTTCATCCTCACCAATGCCGACGATGCCATCGACTTCAAGATCGTCACCACGCCGCTTAGCCAGCCCGAGCGCAAGAACTGGCGCGATCTAATTCCGTATCGGCCCGGCATCTACATCATCGACCTCGATCTCTATGCCGGCCATCTGGTGCGGCTGGAGCGCGCCAATGCGCTGCCCTCGGTCGTGATCCGCGATCTTTCGACGAGCGAGGAACATGCCATCGCTTTCGACGAGGCTGCCTACTCGCTCGACACGATGGGCTCCTACGAATTCGCAACGACGACACTGCGCTTTTCCTATTCGTCGATGACGACGCCGTCGGAAATTTATGACTACGACATGGTCAAGCGCACGCGCGTCTTGCGCAAGCGGCAGGAGATTCCGTCCGGTCACGACCCGGCCGACTACGTCACGACGCGCATCATGGCGAAATCGTATGACGGCACCGAGGTGCCGGTCTCGATCCTCTATCGCCGCGGACTGAAGCTCGACGGCGCAGCGCCGCTGTTACTCTACGGCTACGGCTCCTACGGCATGGCCATGCCGGCCTCGTTCAGCGCCAACCGCCTGTCGCTGGTCGACCGCGGCTTCGTCTATGCCATCGCCCATATCCGCGGCGGCGCCGACAAGGGCTGGGGCTGGTACCTCGACGGCAAGCGCGAGAAGAAGACGAACTCGTTCGACGATTTCGCCGCCAGCGCCCGCGCGCTGATCGATACAAAATACACCAGCGCCAAGCGCATCGTCGGCCATGGCGGCTCGGCCGGCGGCATGCTGATGGGCGCGGTCGCCAACCGCGCCGGCGAATTGTTCGCCGGTATCGTCGCAGAGGTGCCGTTCGTCGACGTGCTCAACACCATGCTCGACGACACGCTGCCGCTGACGCCGCCGGAATGGCCGGAATGGGGCAACCCGATCGAGAGCGAGAAGGATTTCCGCACCATCCTGTCGTACTCGCCTTACGACAACGTCGCGGCAAAGGAGTATCCGGCGATCCTGGCGATGGGCGGGCTTACTGATCCCCGGGTCACTTACTGGGAGCCCGCCAAATGGATCGCGCGCCTGCGCGCAACCATGCGTGGGGGCGGCCCGGTCCTGCTCCGCACCAACATGGGCGCCGGCCACGGCGGCGCCTCGGGCCGCTTCGACCGGCTCGACGAAGTCGCGATCGTGTACGCGTTCGCGCTGTGGGCAGCGGGGATGGCGGAGGCGTGACGTCGTAGCCCGGATGGAGCGGAGAGCAATCCGGGATTCGCGCAGAGATCAACACTGTTCCCGGATTACGCTCCGCTCCATCCAGGCTACGAGAGCGCTACCGCCCGTTCTTCTTGCGCCATTCCGCGAAATCGGTGAGCGTCTGCGGATCGGTGGCGGGATAGAGACCGAAGATGCCGCGGCCCTTGCCGACTTCCTCGGTGACGAAATCCTCGAACGCGGTCATCTCGAAGGTTTCGTTGGCGATCTCGTCTGCCAAATGCGCGGGGATCACGATGACGCCGTCGGCGTCGCCAAGGATGACGTCGCCGGGAAACACCGGCGCATCGCCGCAGCCGATCGGCACGTTGATCTCGATCGCCTGATGCAGCGTCAAATTGGTCGGCGCCGAGGGACGGTGGTGGAAGGCGGGAAAGCCGAGCCTTGCGATCTCGGCGGAGTCGCGAAAGCCGCCGTCGGTGACGACGCCGGCGACGCCGCGCTTCATCAGCCGCGTCACCAGGATCGCGCCGGCCGAAGCCGCGCGCGCATCCTTGCGGCTGTCCATCACCAGCACCGCGCCCGGTGGGCAATCCTCGACCGCTTTGCGCTGCGGATGGGAGCGGTCCCTGAAAACGTCGATAGTGTTGAGATCCTCGCGCGCCGGCATGTAGCGCAGCGTGAAGGCCTCGCCGACCATGGTCGGCTGGTCCGGGCTCAAGGGGCGGACGTCCTGGATCATCTGGATGCGCAGGCCGCGCTTGAACAAGGCGGTCGCGACGGTGGCGGTGGAGACGGATTTGAGTTTTGTGCGGGTGGCTTCGGAAAGTTTGGTCATGTCGTGCTCTCTCTCTCGTTCGTCATTCCGGGGCGCGCCACTTGGCGCGAGCCCGGAATCCATACTCCCTATCGTGGTTATGGATTCCGGCCATCGCTTCGCGATGTCCCGGAATGACAGGTGCTAGTAGATGGACGGCTCGCCGATCGGCGCGCCGAAATCGGTCTCCAGGAAGTCGAAGTCGCAGCCGTCATTGGCCTGCTTGATGTGCTTGGTGAACATCCAGCCATAGCCGCGCTCGAAGCGCCGCGCGGGCTGCTTCCAGGCGGCGCGGCGTTTTGCGAGCTCGGCCTCGCTCACATCGAGATTGATGGTGCGCGCAGCGACATCGAGCGTGATGCGGTCGCCGTTCTGCACCAGCGCCAGCGGGCCACCGATATAGGATTCCGGCGAGACGTGCAGGATGCAGGCGCCGTAGCTGGTGCCGCTCATGCGCGCATCCGAGATGCGCACCATGTCGCGCACGCCCTGCTTCACGAGCTTGGTCGGGATCGGCAGCATGCCCCATTCCGGCATGCCCGGTCCGCCCTGCGGACCCGCATTGCGCAGGATCAGGATGTGATCCTCGGTGACGTCGAGATCGGGATCGTCGACCGCCTTCTTCATGGAGGGATAATCGTCGAACACCAGCGCGGGGCCGGTGTGCTTGAGGAAGCGCGGCGCGCAGGCGGAGGGTTTTATGACGCAGCCGTCGGGCGCGAGATTGCCCTTGAGCACGGCGAGCGCGCCCTCCTTGTAGATGGGATTGTCGATGCCGCGGATCACGTCGGCATTGTAGACCTCGGCCCCCTCGATGTTCTCAGCCAGCGTCTTGCCTGTGACCGTGACGCAATCGAGATGCAGATGCGGCTTGATCTGGCACATCAACGCCGGCAGGCCGCCGGCGTAGAAGAAGTCCTCCATCAGGTACGCATCGCCGCTCGGGCGGACGTTGGCGATGACGGGCACCTTGCGGCTCGCCGTCTCGAAATCGTCGAGGCCGATGTCCTGACCGGCGCGGCGGGCCTGCGCGATCAGATGGATGATGGCGTTGGTGGAGCAGCCCATCGCCATCGCGACCGCAATGGCATTCTCGAACGCCTTGCGGGTCTGGATCACCTTCGGCGTCAGATCCTCCCACACCATCTCGACGATGCGGCGGCCGCATTCGCTGGCCATGCGGATATGGTTGGCATCGGCAGCGGGAATCGAGGAAGCGCCGGGCAGCGTCATGCCGATCGCTTCCGCAATGGCGGTCATGGTCGAGGCGGTGCCCATGGTCATGCAGGTGCCGTAGCTGCGGGCGATGCCGGCCTCGATGTCGAGCCAGTCCTTGTCCGAGATCTTTCCGGCGCGGCGCTCGTCCCAATATTTCCAGCCGTCGGAGCCGGAACCCAGCGTCTTGCCCTTCCAATTGCCGCGCAGCATCGGGCCTGCCGGCAGATAGATCGCCGGAATGTTCATCGAGGTTGCTCCCAGGAGCAGCGCCGGCGTGGTCTTGTCGCAGCCGCCCATCAGCACCACGCCGTCGACGGGATGGCTGCGGAGCAGCTCCTCGGCGTCCATCGCCAGCAGGTTGCGATAGAGCATGGTGGTGGGCTTGAGCAGCGATTCCGACAGCGACAGCGCCGGCAGCTCCAGCGGCAGGCCCCCCGCCATCAGGATGCCGCGCTTCACGTCCTCGACGCGCGACTTGAAGTGCATGTGACAGGGCTGCGCGTCAGACCAGGTGTTGAGGATCGCAATGATCGGGCGGTCCTTCCACTCCTCCGGCGCGTAACCCATCTGCATGGCGCGGGAGCGATGGCCGAACGAGCGCAGATCGTCGGGCGCGAACCAACGCGCGCTGCGGAGCTGGTCGGGCATTTTCTTCTTCACGATGAGGCCCCATTTCTGGATGGTATTCCGCTCGATCACGCGGAAGATCAGGGCTCGACAAAGAGCCGGATGATGATCTCGGTCAAGAGGCCTGTGAAGACTGCAGGTATGCCGAGGAGGGCAAGGGGAGCTTTGGGCGCTGGCGTGCAGCCGCAGCGGGTAGATCGACCGGCTGCGCCGGCTACATCTGCCCTCACCCGGGCGCCGAAGGCCGCCCACGCCGCTCCCGCGACGATCGATTTAGCCGAGCCATTCCGTTTTAGGCCGCGTTGCGGCCGCTGCGCCGTTCCGGCCCGTGGTAATCGGCATCGCCACTCTTGCCGCGGTCCGTCGGACCGGTGCGCAGCCTGACGAAGAAGGCCTGGACCTCGGCGGCGAGGCGTTCGGCCGCCCCCGCGACGTGGTTCGCGGCACCCATCACCTCGTCGGCCGAGCGATTGGTTTCCGCGATGGCGCCGGAGACGGTGCCGATGCTGGTCGCCAACGTCTGTGTCCCCGACGCCGCCATCTGAACGTTCTGCGAGATCTCGCGCGTGGCGGCCCCCTGCTCTTCCACGGCGCTTGCGATCGCCGCGGTCACTTCGTCGATCCGGCGCATGGCGGTCGCGACCTCCTTGACGGAGGCGACCGCGCTGCCGGTCGCGTTCTGAATCGCGACAATGTGCTGCGCGATCTCCTGCGTCGCTTTGCGGGTCTGCTCGGCCAGCGCCTTGACCTCGGACGCCACCACGGCAAAACCGCGACCGGCCTCGCCGGCGCGCGCGGCCTCGATGGTGGCGTTGAGTGCCAGGAGATTGGTCTGGGCCGCGATCGCCTGGATCAGGTCGACCACCGAGCTGATGCTCTGTGCGGCGTGCGCGAGCCCTTCGATCTCACTCTCCGAACGCGCGGTCACCTCGCCCGCGGAGCGCACGGTCATGTTGGACAGCTCAATCTGGCGGCCGATCTCGACGATGGAGCCAGCGAGCTGCTCGGCCGCCGCGGCGACGGTCTGGACGTTGCCCGCGGTCTGTTCGGAGGTGGTCGCTGCGGACGCGGCCTGGCTCGTCGCATGATTGGCGATGCCGCTGAGGCTCTCTGCGGTCTGCCGCATGGTGCCCGCATTCTCGCCGACCAGCGCGAGCAGGTCGCGCGAGGTCGCGCGAAATTCCTCGACCGCCCCCTCCATGTTGCGGTTGGCCGCTTCGCGTGCCTCCGCCTCGCGCGCTAGGGACGCCGCCGCCCGTTGCTGGGCAATCACATTGTCGCGGAATTTGGCTACCGCCTGCGACACCACGCCGATCTCGTCGCCGCGCTCGGCCGTCCTGAATTCGACGCTGGTGTCGCCGCCGGACAGGCGCGCGGAATCGCCCACCAACTCGATGATCGGACGGGTTATGGAGCGTGCAACCAGGATCGCAATCGTTGCCCCGAGCGCAAGCGCTGCGGCGAGCAGGATCCATTGGAGCAGGAGCAATCTCTCGACTGCGTCGGCCACACTGCGGGCGTCGTCGGCGAGCTTCGATTGTTGATCACTCTTGAGACCGCCCGAGCGCTTGCCATCGGTATCCTTGCGACCGTCGAGCAGGTCGAGGATCCGGGCGGCGCGCGGCGCGGCCTCGGTCGACAGGATGAAGACCGGCATATTCCATTGCGGCGTCTGGCGGATGGCGAAGATCTTCTGCGGCAGCGGTATGAACGCCTCGTTCGCCTTGACGATGGCCCGATAAGCGGTCGCCTGCCGTGCGGTGAGCAGATCGGTCTGGGTACCGACCGACGCAAGCGCGGCCCTGAAGGTCGCCAGCGGCTTTTCGAACTTGTCACGATCGGCCGCCTCGCCCGAGGCAACGTACAGGCGCAATTGAGATCCCGCGGCGGCAAGATTGCCACGCACATCGGCAAACGTCTTGAGCAGGCGCTTGCGCGGCGGCGTCGCCTCCAGCGCCTCTTCCTCGTCGATCATGCCGGTGATCTCGGCGAACATGGCCGAGATCAGCGGCGCGGCTTCCTTCGCCAGCAATTCGCTCGCCGGATAGGCCGAAGGCGTGAAGGCGGCCGCTTCGGCCTTGTCCTGGGCCTTGCGGAATTCCGCCATCAACGTTCTGGCCTCGCTCCAATTGGTCTTGTTCTGGGGGCTGGAAAAGCCCTCTGCCATGCGGTCGACTGCAGCGGCCGTGCGATCCAGCTCGGCCCAGACCGCGGCCCGGTCGCGCTTGCCCTGCGCATCGCCAGTCAGCAGATAGCCGCGCAGCGTCGAAAGCGTGGAATAGAGATTGCCGACGAGCTCCGTGCTCGCGATCGCGACCGGCGCGCGTTGATCCACGACTGTCCTGATCCGCGACGAAATGTCCGAGACGGCGGCGACGGTGTAGATGACGGTCGCTGCGAGCAGGCCGCAGATCAACGCGAAGCCGCCGAGCAGCCGGGTGCGAATTCCGGTGTTCGCGATCGATTTGAACATGAGAGATCTCGAGCTGGTGGCCGGTTTGGGAGAACCGGCTTCGTCGGGTAAAGGAATGCCGAAATTGAAATACGCGAGGTACCGAGATGGAACTCGCGGAGATAGTAGTTCGCCCTCTTTAATTCGCGGTGAAGATCGGGTTCCGTACAACTACGGCGAGAAGAATATCTCCTGTCTTTGAAACGACTTATTGCGTTCGGACCGGATCGCATATGCACGCAAGCGTGTGTACCGGCCACAGCGCCTCGTCTGTCGCCACGCCAGGAAGGCATTCGCGGCAAACGCGAGGTGCTTGCAGCGCGGCCAGAATCCGCGCAACAATTTCGCATTTGTTGCTTTGATTTGGGGCCGCTGGAACGCCCAATGCGGCCGGAGGATTTTAGGCGTGGCCAACATCCTGATCGTGGATGACGATCCGGCCGTCCAGTTCACCATCCGGCTGCTGCTGGAACGGGCTGGTCATCACGTGACGGTCGCCGAGGATGGCCGCAAGGGGCTGGCGCTGTTCGAGGCCAGCCGGTTCGACCTGCTGTTTCTCGACATCTTCATGCCCGGTATGGACGGACTGGAGACGATGCGTCACATTCGGATGCTGGCCCCAGCCGTTCCGATCGTCGTCATCTCCGGCCGTTCGATCACGCCGGATGCCTATGCGGAGCCGGACTTCCTGAAGATGGCGACCAAGCTCGGCGCCGTGGCCAGCCTGCAAAAGCCGTTCCGGCCCGATGCACTGCTTGCCGTGGTCGCAGATTGCCTGAAGGCCGACGCGCCAGAGGGGTCCGATGTCCGCTCCGGCCGCCGATGACAAGAACGCCTCTGCTGCAAGCCAAAAATGGCGCAGCGCTGCGGCAGGTCCGGCGAAACTCCCCATGCGAGCAGCAACGACGCTGGCCACGCGGCTGGCCCTCGCGATGATCCTGCTGGTTGCGGTCACCGTGGCCGCAGTCGGATGGTTGGGCTATCGCAACACCACACAGGCCGTCATTCCGCGGGTGCTGGAGCGGGTCGAAGCCCAATCCCGCCTGCTTGCAACCAATCTTGAATCCTACGTTGCCGGCGTACGCGGCGATCTGGTCGGCTATCGCGCCGCAGCGGCAATCAACGGCCTGATCCGCGCTCATGCCGGCGGCGGGATCGATCCGGCGGACGGCGTTTCGGAGCAGACCTGGCGCGAGCGTATCGCGGCGCGGCTCGCGGCCGAGATCGACGCCAAGCCCATCTACGGGCAGTTCAGGATCATCGGCGTCGACGACGACCAGCGCGAGCTGGTCCACGTCGATCGTTCGGGTCCCAACGGAGCAGCCCGGATCGCTCCGGACAGCGAATTGGAGCGCAAGAGTGGCCGCGCCTACTTCCAGGAAACCATACGGCTCGGGCCCGGCGAGATCTATGTGTCTCCCATCGAGCTCGCGACCCGTCAGGGGGGAACGACGGCGCCTCACGCGCCGACTTTGCGCGTGGCGATGCCGCTGTTCACGGCCGACGACAAGCCGTTCGGCATCATCGTGGCCAATATCGACATGCGCCCGGCACTCGAGCGGGTCCGCGCGGCGACAACCTCGGGCGGAGATATCTACGTCGTGAATGCGCGCGGCGACTATCTCGTCCATCCCGACCGGACGCGGGAGTTCGGGTCATCGCGGGGCCATCCGACCGATTGGCGCAAAGACCTTCCGTTCTTGTCAGAACTGGCCGGCACGTCGGACGTGGCCACGCGGGTCACAACCGACGAGGCGGGCCGGACGAGCGGCGCGGCATTCGTGCCGTTATCGCTTGCGGGCAAGGAATGGGTCGCCATCGTCGCGACTGTTCCCCCGTCCGTGTTCGGCCGCGTGCCGGCCGCCATTCAAAAAACGTCCCTGCTCGTCGGCGTGCTGGCTGTTCTCGCCGCGGCTGCGCTCGCGGTGCTGCTGGCGCGCTCGTTGACCCGCCCGATCGGGCGTCTGACGGAGGCGGTGCAGGCCATCGGCAGCGGACGTCCCGCGGAGATCCCCGTCGATGCTAGCGGCGAGACCGGCGTGCTGGCCCGGGCCTTTGCGCGGATGGTGGAGGAGATGCGCGCGAAAACGGCCGCGCTCGAACGCGAGATCGAGGAGCATCGCCGCACCGAGGCCGCGCGGAGCCATCACGCGGCGCGCGAGAACCTGTTCAGTGCCGCGGTGGAATCGTCCGACGATGCGATCGTCATGCAGACGCTCGATGCCATCATCACCGGCTGGAATCCGGCCGCCGAACGCCTTTACGGCTATACGGCGGAGGAGGCGATCGGCAAGCCCACCTCGATCATCGTCCCGTCCGACCGCCGCGAACAGGGCAAGGACTATCTGCGGCGGATCGCGCGGGGCGAGCCGATCGAACGCTTCGAGACGGTCCGCCTGCGCAAGGACGGCACGCCGGTCGAGATTTCGCTCGGCCTGTCGCCGATCAAGGGACCGTCGGGCGAGATCATCGGCGCGTCCGGAAGCGCGCGCAGCCTGACCGAGGCGCGGCGCGCCGAGCGGGCGCTGCAGCACCAACTCGAGGAGCGGCGTCAGATCTTCGAGACGTCGCAGGATCTGATCATGGTCATGGACGCGCGGGGTCATGTTGCGCAGATCAGCCCGAGCAGCGAGACCATTCTCGGCTATCGGCCGGACGAGATGATCGGCCGCAGCGGCGCCGACTTCATCCATCCCGATCACCTGGAGCAGTCCCGTGCCGAGATGCGGGCGATGCGACACGGCGAGCGCGTCAGGCTGGCCGACACCCGCTGCTACCACAAGAACGGGCACGAGGTCTGGCTGTCCTGGCTCGGCAGTTGGTCCGAGCGCGCCAAGCGCTTCTTCTTCGTCGGGCGCGACATGACGGAAGCGCGGCTCGCGCAGGAATCGCTGCTCGAGAGCGAGCGGCTCGCCCGCAACATCGTCGAGACCTCGCTCGACGCCTTCGTCCAGACCGACGAGACCGGAAGCATCCTGAACTGGAACTCGCAGGCGGAACAGCTGTTCGGCTGGCGCCGCGACGAGGTGCTCGGCAAGAGCACGATCGACCTCATTGTCGCCGAGAGCGAACGTGGCCGGGTCCGAGCCGGCCTGAAACGCTTCCTCGAAGACGAGGGTGGCCGGACGCTGAACCGCCGCCGCGAGCTGATGTGCTGCCGGCGCGACGGCAAGGAATTCAAGGCCGAGTTGAGCGTCACCGCGCTGAAGCGGCGCGAGGGCCTGCTGTTCAACGTCTTCTACCGCGACCTCACCGACAAGATCGCCGCCGAGGAGCGCATCCGCCATGCCGAGAAGATGGAGGCCGTCGGCCAGCTGACCGGCGGCGTGGCGCATGACTTCAACAACATTCTCACCGTCATCACCGGGACGATCGAAATTCTCGCGGAGGCGGTCGCCAAGGAGCCGCAGCTCGCGGCGATCACCAAGATGATCGACGAGGCCGCCGCGCGCGGCGCCGACCTGACCCAGCACCTGCTCGCCTTCGCGCGCAAGCAGCCGCTCCAGCCGCGCGAGATCGACATCAACTCGCTGATCGTCGACACCGCAAAGTTATTGCGTCCGACGCTCGGCGAGCAGATCCAGATCGAATCGGTGTTCGAGGACGAGAATTGCGTTGCCATCGTCGATCCCAACCAGCTCACCACCGCGATCCTCAACCTCGCGCTCAACGCGCGCGACGCCATGCCCGGCGGCGGCAAGCTGATCGTGGAGACTGGCGCCGCCTATCTCGACGAGGTTTATGCCAGCGCCAACGACGTACCCCCGGGGCACTACGTGCTGATCGCCGTGAGCGACACCGGCACCGGAATCCCTGCGCACATGCTGCCACGGGTGTTCGATCCCTTCTTCACCTCGAAGGGACCCGGCAAGGGCACCGGACTCGGGCTTTCGATGGTCTACGGCTTCATCAAGCAGTCCGCAGGTCACATCAAGATCTACAGCGAGGAGGGGCACGGCACCACGATCAAGATGTATCTGCCGCCCGGCAAGACGCCGACGGCGGTCGGCGAGGGCGTGACGCCGGCGACGATCGAGGGCGGACACGAGACGATCCTGGTGGTCGAGGACGACCGGCTGGTGCGCGACTACGTCCTGGCGCAGTTGCATTCGCTGGGTTACGTCACGTTGCAGGCCGCGAACGCCGCGGAGGCGCTCGCGATCGTCGCGGCCGGCAAGCCGTTCGACCTTCTGTTCACCGACGTCATCATGCCAGGCAAGATGAACGGACGGCAGCTTGCGGACGAGCTGATGAAGACGCGCCCGGATCTCAAGGTGGTCTACACGTCAGGCTATACCGAGAACGCGATCATCCATCACGGCCGGCTGGATTCCGGCGTGGTGTTGCTGGCCAAGCCATATCGCAAATCGGATCTGGCGCGGATCATCCGCAAGGCGTTGAGCGGGTGAAGGCCCGTAGCCCGGATGGAGCGCAGCGCAATCCGGGAACAATCGTGCGGCGCGCGAAATCCCGGATTACGCTTGCGCTCCATCCGGGCTACGAAACCGTCGGTGAGGAGAGATGGACCCGGCTCAGCAACGCATCATTGCATGATGCGCTGCTGAGCCGTGGCACGAGACCATGTTACGACGCGCGCTGGGCCGCGGTCATCACGATGCGGATCAGGTCGGCGGCATTGCGCGCGCCGAGCTTCTTCATGATGTTGGCGCGGTGGTCCTCGATGGTGCGCGGACTGATGCCGAGCGTGCGGCCGGCCTCCTTGTTGGAGGCACCGGAGGCGAACTGCTCCAGCACCTCGCGCTCCCTGCGCGTCAGCGGCTCGCGGCCGGGGAAATGCAGCGAGCCGAATTTCGGCGACGCGTTCTCCGCCTGCCTGCGTGCATAGGCACCGATCGCCTCGTCGAGACGGCCGACGATCTCGCTGCCGCGGAACGGCTTCTCGATGAAGTCGAGCGCGCCGCTCTTGATCGCGCCCACCGCCATCGCGATGTCGCCCTGCCCGGAGATCATGAAGATCGGCGCAGGATAATCCTCGCCGTGCAGCTCCTTCAGGATGTCGAGACCCGACTTCCCGGGAATATTCACGTCGAGCAGGATTGCAGCCGGCGTGCGGTTTCGCGCGACGGAGAGCAGCGCTGCACCGTCCGCAAAACAGATCACTTCATAGCCCGCCGCCTTCAACACCATCGACAAGGTGTCGCGAACGGCAGGGTCGTCATCGACCACGAAGATTTCACCGCGAGAGCTTTGTTCGGCCATGTGCCACATCCGGTTGGCATGAAGGACTCGCGTCCGCGCCATTCGTTATGGCGCTCGGCGCGGATTCGGCCCACCCGTATTTGTACGGGACATGGACTTAACGCACAAGTAGCGGCATGGCGCCTAATTGCATTGGACGGAGAATATCCATGCTAAATTTGGCCGACACGCCGCCTCCTGTCGCAACGTCCGAAGTCGAGAGCCGTGAGCTGATTGCGGCGGACCTTCGTTTACTGATCGCACAGATCGAGACCAGCATGCGCCGGATCGCCGCAGCCATGGATCAAGAACACGGCAGCGATCCGGAAGGTTCCGCAGATGTCGTCTTGCTCGACGACGTCACGCCCCGCTACGCCAGCGCGAGCGCGGCCCTCAATGTCTGCCGGGCGGGCCTCGGCCACGCCCTGCAATGTCTATCGGAATCCGGCAACGCGGCCGGAAGCCGCGTCTGACCGTATGGCGGCTCCGCAAGCTCAGGCACGGTGCCGTTCCACGATCGCGTCGGTGGCGACACCACCCCAGGTGTGAATCGCCGGCAGGCCCATCGCGGTCTTGCCGAGATTGGCGAGGCTGATACGCAGCGCCGCGAGATCCAGCGGCTTCGGCAGGCTCTGGAGCTCGATGCCGACCGAACGGGCGAAGCTGCGGGCGGCACTGCGGCGCTTGCCGTCCATGCCGCTGATGACGATCACGGAGCCTGCAAACTTCGCGCTCGCCATCTCGCGCAGCACGTCGACGCCGTCGCCATCCTCCAGCACGAGATCGAGCGTCACGCAGTCGAAGCGCGCGGCGCGCAGCTTCTCGATCGCGTCCGCCACCGATGGCGCCACAGTGACCTCGTGGCCCGCCTGCTTGGCCGCGACCGTGATCAGGCGGCACTGCGTGGCGTCGTCATCGACCACCAGGAGCTGAAGTGCACGCCGCTCGGCGCCGTCGGGCAGGTTTGACGAGATCGGGGAAAGAGAACTTCTGGGCATTGCCGTATCCTGGGATTGAGAGCGTCAATGGATACACGGCTCGCGCTGAAGCCGCGTAAAGCTGCCGCGAGCAATTGACTCGGAAACGTTCAGCAAATGTGAAGCAAAGTGCGGGAAAGCGCAGCGACGGCGGCGGCGAGATCAGGCCGCGGCGTCGTGGCCACCGGCCGCACCGCGCTTCTTCCGGTTCTTGCCGCGCAGGAACTGGATGTCCATTTCGGCGCCGTTGACACGGACCAGCTCGCAGCGACGATAGGCGAGACCCGTGGACGACAGCAGCAGGAAGAACTCCTTCAGGTTCAAGCCCTGGATCGAGCCCTCCACCGTGAGAACCGCGTCGGTGTCGGAGATCGCGTTGAGCTTGCAGTCGCGCCGCCAGGTGCCGTCGATGGCCATGATGCAGACATCATAGCCACGGCTGAAGGTCACACGCTCCGCGCCCTTGCCATCCTCGGCCATGATTATCGTCCCGCCATCGCCGCCATGCGCGGCGCCGCACCGGCGAGAACCGGCTTGGCCGCGGCCGCGCGCGGATCATTCGGCTTGTAGAGGCCGCGCCGCTCCGGAATCGGCCGGAACGTGTCGGTCAGTCCAACCACGGTCTCGGCGGCGCCGAGCACCAGGAAGCCGTCGGGCTCGATCTGGCGCGCCAGGCGGTTGAAGATATTGATCTTGGTGTCCTGATCGAAATAGATCAGCACGTTGCGGCAGAAGATGACGTCGAAGGTGCCGAGCTGGGCGAAATCGTGCAGCAGGTTGAGCTGGCGGTGCTGGATCATCGCCCGCAACTCGGGATTGATCTGCCAGGTCTCGCCGGTCTGCCTGAAATATTTCACCAGCATCTGGATCGGCAGGCCGCGCTGCACCTCGAACTGGCTGTAGACGCCGGCCTTGGCCTTCTCCAGCACCTCTTGCGACAGGTCGGTCGCGATGATCTCGACGCGCCAGCCGGTGAGGGCTGCGCCCATCTCCTTCAGGCACATCGCCAGCGAATAGGGCTCCTGCCCGGTCGAGCCCGCGGCACACCAGATGCGCACGCTGCGCTTGGCCGCACGCGCCTTGATGACCTCCGGCATGATGTGGTCGCGGAAATGATCGAACGGGACCTTGTCGCGGAAGAAGAAAGTCTCGTTGGTGGTCATGGCCTCGACCACGTCGGTGATCAGCTGGCGCGAACCGCCTTGCAGCTTCTGCACGAGTTCGGCGATGCCGGAGAGCCCGGCCTTGCGAGCCAGCGGCAATAGGCGGCTTTCGATCAGATATTGCTTGTCTGCGGACAGGTCGAGACCGGAATTATCCTTCAGGAACTTACGCAGGTACTCATACTCGGTCGGGGTCACGGATGGCCTCTCGAAAGCTGTACTGGAACACTCTGGCCCAAGCGCTTTGGGCCTGACACACTCAGACCATGACTTGTCCGACCGGGATCAAACCAACTTCAGCGAACTTGTCGGCGATGATGTCTTTGTCGAAGGGCTTCATGATGTACTCGTTGGCACCGCCGCTGAGCGCCTGAGCGATGTGAGCCACGTTGTTCTCGGTGGTGCAGAACACCACTTTCGGCTGGTCGCCGCCTGGCAGGCGGCGCATGTGGCCCATGAACTCGAAGCCGTCCATGACCGGCATGTTCCAGTCGAGCAGCACCGCGTCGGGCAGCTGCCGCTGGCAGATCTCGAGCGCCTTCGAGCCGTCTTCGGCCTCGGTGACCTCGAACTCCAGACCTTCCAGGATCCGGCGCGCGATCTTGCGCACCACGCTGGAATCATCGACCACCAAACACGTCTTCATTTCTGTTCTCCGGCTTCGATGTTTCGTTGGCTCAGGCGGCCATTTGCGTCTTGGTTTCGAGCTCGAGGACGCGGTCGACGTCGAGGACGACCATGAGCTGGCCGTCGAGGCGGTGGACGCCGCCGGCGAGCTTGGCCATGCGGGGGTCGAGGTTGACGGGGTTTTCTTCCTTGCCGTCCTCGGGCAGGCGCAGCACCTCGCCGATCTGGTCGATCAGGAGGCCATAGGATTCGCCGCGTAGGTCGACGCCGACCGCCATCGCGGTCTTGCCGTCCTCGTCCT
>NZ_JADYVQ010000039.1:0-16679 GCF_020193895.1 Bradyrhizobium sp. NBAIM14
CGGCCGGGGCGGGCGGCGGGGCCACGGCGGGCGCGGCTTGCTGCTCGACCGGCGCAGGAGCCGGAGGTGGTGCAGGTGGCGGCGCAACCGCCGTTTGGGCCGGTGTATTGGCCGCGGTCGCGGCCGTCGGCGGAGCCGGCGGCGCAGGAGGCGGCGCGACGGCGGCCGCGGGCGCTTGTACGGCCGCGGGCGCCTGCACGGCTGCGGGCGGCGCAGCAGGAGCGGGGGCTGGGGCCGGAGCAGCCGGCGCTTGCGGGTCGACCGTAGCCTGCTGCGGCGCCGTCTCGTTCTTCTTGGCCTTCTTGGGCTTATTCTGGCCTGTGTTGTCGTAGACGCCGGGGATCTGCACCGTGCCGCGGTCCGGATCGATGCGGATGGTGCGCCCGCCATATTCAAACGTGTACTGCGCCTGCGCGGCAGTGCTCGCCAAAAGGAATGCGGCCGTGGCCAACAGCTTCCTCATTTCCGTCTCCTGAACAGGTGGTCCCCGCACCGACGCTACGCGCCGGCTCGCTTGCAAAAAGTGATCTAGATCACTGTCGTTGGTGTGAGTCGTCTCCCGGCGGTTCCGGGTTCAATAGGCCCGGAGCCGGTCCAAAGTTTGGCGAGGCAAAGCGACGGAAGGACACGGCCTTATCGAACCAGGCCGGGCAGATCTTCTTGCAGGCGCCGTATTCCATGGCAATGTGCAGCCACTGGTCGACCGAAAAGCGGACAACTTTTCGGAAGGCAGAAATCGAAGGGAATCCTTGAAGTGACGATCTCGATCTACGAGGCCTCGGTCGGCCTGTTCGTGCCCTATTTGCGTAACCTGTCGGCGCTGCTCGACAAGGGCGTCGCGTATGCCGAGGCCCGGAAGTTTGATCCGGCGATTCTGCTCGGCATGCGCCTTGCGCCGAACATGTATGACCTCGCCCAGCAGGTCGGCGAGGCCTGCCGCCATGCCACGGTCGCGCCGGCCCTGCTGGCGCAGTGCGAGCCGGTGACGCTGCCGGCGCTGGAGCATGACATGGCCGGGCTGCAGGCGCGCATAGCGACGTCGATCGAGTTCATCGAGAGCCTGCCGCGCGCGGAGATCGACGTGGCGGCGGATCGGAATGTCTTCTTCAGATTGAAGAACGGCACCGAGCTGCCCTTCACCGGGCGGACGCTGCTGCTGACGTTCAGCGTCCCGCAATTCTTCTTTCACGTCACCACGGCCTACGACCTGCTCCGGCACGCCGGCGTCGAGCTGGTGAAGAAGGATTATCTCGGCAGGAAGTGAGGTCTTACGCTTCGCCCTTGCGTTCGTAATCGGCGAGCGAGCTGCGGCCGGCGATCTCGCTGCGCAGCAGCTCGAAGCGCCGCTGCGCCTCGTCTTGCTGGGTGTCGACGAAGCGCACCGCGGCCTCGCTCGTCATGGGACCGCTGACCACGGGCGCGGATTGCTCGCCGATGGTCTCGTGGACGTAGTACTGGCCGTCATCGCCGCGATGGACCGTCCATTTCAGACGGATCGCGACCATGGGTCCGGGACCAACCTTGCTGTAGCCATCGGCATCGGTGTGCTCCGGCGCCAGCGGCTGCTCCTCGACCACGGGATGCTCGTCGATCACCGGATGCTCGTCCACGATCGGCGGCTCGTCAGACGCGATGTGCTCACGCTCTCCGGCGACCACGATTTCGGTCTCGGTCTGGCGAATGACGAGAACGGGCTCGGGGTGCTCCAGGATGCTGGCGATGGTCGCCAGCGCGTGGTCGGTCGGGTCGATCTCTGACAAGGGTCCATCCTCCAGCTCGCCGCGCCGGCCAGTCTGTCCCACCGCCGCCGCGTTTCAAGCCCATTACGCGCGTTTGATTAAGGCTGAGTTGGGGCCCGATCTGCACCAAAATGGGACGCTTTCTGGCGTTCCGAAGGCGGCGGGGTGAGCCGCTGACCTTCCATAATCTCAGCCCAGCACGTCCTGGTTGATGACGTTCTGCCTGATGGGATCGCCGTCCAGCACGCTCAAAATATTGCGCGCGGTCTGCTCGCTCATGCGGCTCACCGCCTCGACCGTGACGCCGGCCACGTGCGGAGCCATGATGACGTTGGGCAGCGCGAACAGCGCGTTGCTGACCGGCGGCGGCTCCACCTCGAACACGTCGATGCCGGCGCCGGCGAGCTTTCCGGACGTCAGTGCGTCATAGAGCGCCGCTTCCTTCACGATGCCGCCGCGCGCGGTATTGATGAGGTAGGATCTATCCTTCATGCGGCCGATCCTGTCGGCATCGAATAGGCCGACGGTCTCCGGCGTCTTCGGGCAGTGGATGGTGACGAAGTCGGCGTGAGGCAGCGCGGCATCGAGGTCGGTGACCGGCTCGCATCCGGCCGCCCTGATGTCGGCGGCGTCCTTGTAGGGATCGTAGACCTGCACCTTCATCTCGAACGCCAGGCAGCGCTTCGCTGTGCGGCTGCCGATGCGGCCGAAGCCGATGATCAGCACGGTCTTGCCGTAGAGGTCGAACGGCAGCATGCCGAGCCGGTCGGCCCAGGTGCCCTCCTTGACGCAGGAATGCAGCTCCTGCGCGCGCTTGGCCAGCGTCAGCATCATGAACAGCGCCGCCTCCGCAACCGAGGGCGAATTGGCGCTGCCGGCGACCATCAGCGGCACCTTGCGGCGGGAGAGGGCGGGCACGTCGACGGCGTCGTAGCCGACGCCGATGCGGGTTACCACCTTCATGTCACGCGCGGCCTCGAGCTCGGTCTCGCCGAAGGCGGTGGCGCCCAGCGCCACGCCATGGACCGGCGCATGGCTCTTCAACAAGGCCTCGAAATCCTTCGCCGAGATCAGGTTCGGAAACTCGACGAGCTCGATATCGTCCCGCTGGGTGAGGAGGGCGCGAGCCCCTTGCGACAAAGTCTGCGTAACGAAAATCTTCTTCTTGTTGGTCGCCATCGCTCCCCTGCCTGCTCGCTTTTCTTGGATCGCGGCGTCACAACACGACGCCGGTCTCCTCATTTAGCAGGTGCATGTTGTTGAGGTCCATCGCCAGGCGCATGGGTGCCCCGTCCTTGGCGCCGGCATTGGGATCGACGCGGCCGCAGACCGGCGTGCCCTCGAGCCCGAAATAGACCAGCGTCTCCATCCCCATCGGTTCGGTGACGTCGAGCACGGTGTCGAAAGTCTCGACGCCGGGCGCCAGATGCGCATGCCACTCGGTGAGATGCTCGGGACGGAGGCCGAGCAGCAGCTTGTCGGTGCGTGGCAGCGCGTTGTAGCGCGCGGCGCGGGCCGGCGGCAGCGCGAAGGCGAGGCGGTCGGTGAGGCGCAGCTGAAGCGTGCCGCCGACATCCTCGAGCCGGCACGGGATGAAGTTCATCGCGGGTGAGCCGATGAAGCCGGCAACGAAGCGCGTCGCCGGCTTGTGGTAGAGCTCGTTCGGCGTGCCGATCTGCTCGATCTTGCCCTTGTTCATGACAACGACGCGATCGGCCAGCGTCATCGCCTCGACCTGGTCGTGGGTGACGTAGACCGTCGTGGTGCGCACCTTCTGGTGCACCTTCTTGATCTCGATCCGCATCTGCACGCGGAGCTTCGCGTCGAGATTGGACAGCGGCTCGTCGAACAGGAAGACCTTGGGATTGCGCACGATGGCGCGGCCCATGGCGACGCGCTGGCGCTGGCCGCCGGAGAGCTGCTTCGGCTTGCGGTCGATCAGATCGGTGATGTCGAGGAGGCGGGCGGCTTCGGTCACCCGCGCCTTGATCTCGGCCTTGGGATAGTGCTTCAGCCGCAGCCCGAACGACATGTTCTCCGCGACCGTCATATGCGGGTAGAGCGCGTAGTTCTGGAACACCATGGCGATGTCGCGGTCCTTCGGCGGCACGTCGTTGACGATATCGCCGCCGATCATGATGTCGCCGTCGCTGATGTCCTCGAGGCCTGCGATCATGCGCAGCGTGGTCGACTTGCCGCAGCCGGAGGGGCCGACCAGCACAATGAACTCATGGTCGGCGATGTCGAGGTCGATGCCGCGCACGGCTTCGACATCGTCGTAACGCTTGACTACCTTCCGCAAGGAAACGTCGGCCATTTCAGTTCAACCCCTCGCTTTCAACCCTTTGTCGCACCGGCAGTAAGGCCGGCAATGTAGTAGTCCATCAGGAAGGCGTAGATGATGAGCGGCGGCGCGGCTCCGAGCAGCGCGCCGGTCATGATCTGTCCCCAATTGAAGACGTCGCCCTTGATCAGCGTGGTGATGATGCCGACCGGCAGAACGAGCTGGTCCGTTGAGGTCGTGAACACGAGTGGATAGAGGAATTGCGCCCAGGATACGGTGAAGGCGAAGATGGTCGCGGCAATCAGCCCGGGCAGCGCGACCGGAATGAAGATCCGCGTCAGTGTCTGAAACCAGGACGCTCCATCGATGATGGCGGCCTCGTCGAGCTCCTTCGGGATCGAGGCGAAGTAGCCGATCATGATCCAGGTGCAGAACGGGACCGTCAGCGTCGGATAGATGAAGAGCAGCACGTACCATCTGTTGATCAGCTGGACTCCCGTCCAGTCGCCGATCAGCGCGAACATCTTGAATAGCGGAATGAACAGCAGGCTGTCGGGGACGAGGTAGGTGAGGAACACGCCGGTGGCGAGTGTCGCCGAGCCCCAGAACTTCATGCGCGCCAGCGCGAACGCGGCCGGCACGCTGATCAGCATGGTGAGGGTCACCACGATGATCGAGACCCACGCCGAATTCCAGAAGAAGCGCAGGAACTGGTTGGACGTCAGCAGCTCGGCATAGTTGTCCAGCGTCGGATGGAACACCCACCAAGGGTTGGTCGCCGCCGAAATCTCGGCGCTGCTCTTCAGCGAGGTGATCAGCATGTAGAGTGGCGGCGTCAGCGAGAAGATCGCAAACAGCACCAGGAAGAAGTAGGACCAGCGCAGCGCCCAGGCGCGGTCGCGGCTCATGCTGCCGTATTTGACGTTGCGGCGCGGTCCGGCCTTGTCGATTGTCATGGTGCTCATCAGGCTTCGTTCCCGCGTTTGTTGACGTCGCGAAGGATGAAGATTGCGGCGACCGCCAGGATCGGCACCATGAACAGCGAGACGCTGGCGCCGAGCGGAATGTCGCTGCCCTCGATGCCGACCCGGAACGCCCATGTCGCAAAGATATGGGTGTGATCCAGCGGGCCTCCCGCGGTCAGGATGCGCACGATGTCGAAATTGGCGAAGGTGACGATGAGGGAGAACAGCGTGGTGATCGCGATGATGTTGCGCATCATCGGCAGCGTCACATACCAGATGCGTTGCCACCAATTGGCGCCGTCGATGGCGGCGGCCTCGTAGAGTTGATCGGGCACCGATTTTAGGGCGGCCAGATACATGATCATGAAGAAGGGCGCGCCATACCAGACGTTGACCAGGATCACGGCGAAACGCGCCCAGGCGGCGTCGCCGGTCCACGGGATGGGCCCGATACCGAAGAATGCAAGTGTGTAATTGAAGGCGCTGTAGGACGGGTCGAACAGCCAGAGCCAGGCAAGCGTGCTCATCGCGGGCGGGATCACCCAGGGCACGAGCAGCATGCCGCGCCATTTGCGCTGGCCCTTGGCCGGAATGTTGTGAACGAAATGCGCGACGACGAATCCGATCAGGGCCTTGAAGACCACGGCCGTGATGGCGAAGATGCAGGATTGCTTGACCACCAGCCAGAATGTGTCGCGCCTGAACAGGAACTCGAAATTGCCGAAGCCTACAAACTTCTGCATCGACTTGTTCAGCGTTGCCAGATGCAGCGAATAGAAGGCCGGATAGACCACGAGCAGCGTGATCAGCAGGATCAGCGGCAGCGTCATCAGGAACGCCACGGTCGATTTCCGCCTGAGGGCGTTGTGCAGGCTTGCACGTTTTCGGGCGCTCGCAGGCCGGGCGACGCCGGGTTGCCGAACTACGGCATCAGCCATGATGCATCTTCCTCGCAGGATCGTTCGCACGGAAGCCGGCGGAACCGGCTTCAGAAATTGAAGCTTGTGGCGGCAGCCAGACCGGGCGGCTCACGTCCAGCGTGAGCCGCCGGTCTCTGTCTCAGCTTCGCATGAAGCCTTCGCACTCACCCTCCGCCCAAGCGAGCGTCGCCTCCATCTTCTCGCCTTGCGCGTAGCGGAGGCACATCTTGGTCAGCGTGGCCTGCGCATAGATCTGCTGGGCGATCTTGGGCGGAGCAGGAGAGGCAGCAATCGACAGCGTCTGGTGATTGTGGGGATTGGGGTAGTGATAAAGGGTGCCCTTCGGCGGCCCTTCCTCCTGCCAGGTCTTCAGCGTCGTCATGTTCGCGTAGGCCGGCAGGTCGTAACCGCCGCTCGCGGCCACGAACTTCTCGATCGATGACGGCTGCGACAGATGCGTGAGCAGGCTCTTCGCCGCTTCCTTGTTCTTGGAGAAGCTCCAGGTCCCCCAGAAATAAGGCAGGTAGGGCGCATAACGGCCTTTCGGACCGGACGGCATGCCGTGGGTCCAGCACTGCTCGGCGACCTGCGGCGCGTCGCGCTTGGCGACCGCCCACGCGCTCGGAGGATTCATGATCAGCGCGCCTTTGCCGGAGATCAGCCACTTATTGTTGGAGGCGTCATCCCAGGCGGCGACGTCGGGCGGCAGGACCGCGATAAGCTTCTTGTAGAATTCGAGCGCCTGGCGAACCGCGTCCGTCTTCACCGTGAGATCGCCCTTGGCATTGACCAGCTCAGCGCCGAACGACTGGAAGATGGCGCCGGCAGTGTCGGTGCTGTCGGTGGTCTCGCCCAGGCCGATGCCGAAGGGCACGCCGCCTTTTTGGCAGGCCTCGGCCGCCTTCAGGAATGTCTCCATGTTCCAGTTGTCGGCCTTGGGCTGGCTGCCCGCCGGATATATTTCCTGGATATCGATATTGGCGAACTTCTTCAGGAGATCGATGCGGGAGCAGGGCCCCTTGATCTGGCTTCCGATTGTTGCGGGCACCGCGAGCCATTTGTTGCCGGCCCGTCCCAGATATTTGACGGTGCCGTTCACGTCGCCGTTCTGCTTGATGATCGGCTCCATGATGTCATTGACCGGCTCGAGCAGTTCGGCATGGGCGTGCGGCCACCATGTCGGCATCGCCAGGACATCGTGACCTGACTTCGCCGCCGCCTCGGCCGCGATGGTGAGCTCGATCTTCTTGCCCTGGCTTGTGATGTAGTCGATGGAAATCTCGACCTTCTCCTTCGCCGCCCATTCGTTGACGAGCTCGGTCGAGGCCTTGTTGGCGCCCGGCACCCAATGGTCCCAGAAGCCGATCGAGAGCTTGCCGGCGGCGTAAGCGCCCCGGACATAGGGCGCCGAGATCAGCGCCGCGGAGGACATTGCAGTGGCAGCCACAAATTGACGTCGCGTCAGTGTCTTGCGTGACATCTCGTTTCCTCGCTTGGGTGTTGTTGTTGGAGTTTCCTCTGAGACTTCTTTCTTGAGTTCTTGTTGTCGATTTTCTTGTTGGTGCCGTCGGCCCGCGTGGGCAATTCACGCCTGTCGCAGCAAATTGGTAGCGCGATCAGATCATGATTGATCGCGTCTGTCGAGAAAGCCGAACGGCTCCGCGTCCAAAACTCATGTTGTGCCCGGAAAGGTCGCAACGTCTGGCAAGGCGATAGGGCCACAGGCGCAGCGCACGGTGTTTTTTTGCGACGCACACTTCGCGCCAAACGGCCTCGAACGCTGCCGTGCGCAATTGCGCCTCAGTTTCGCAAGAGGCTGGATAACCGCTTCGCGTGAAAGACCTTTCGGGCGTGGACAGCAATCGGCCACGTCTGGACCTCGAAGCGGCGGAAACGATAGAGTTGCGCCTAGCGGCTGATCCTCGCTGACAGGCCAGATCGATGATGGAGACGAGAATGATCAAACCGGCGGCACCAGCGCGGCTTCATCTGCGGCGATGCCTGGCGCTGGGGTCTATGCTCGCGCTGTTGCTCGGGGCCGGCGCGGTGGCGAATGCTCAAGGTCTGGTCAAGGGCGTTCAGGAAGGCGCCGCAGCCGGCAACAAGGCGGCAGGTCCGGTCGGTGGTGTGCTCGGTGGCGCCATCGGTGGCGTGGTTGGCGTTTTCACCGGCGTGCTCGGTGTCGGCAACACCAACACCGGCAATCAGGCGCCGCCGCCCAAGGAGGCCGGCAAGGACGCGGCTAAGGATTCCAAGCAGCAGGGCGGGGCCAAAGACAAGGATGGCAAAAGCGCCAAGGGCAAGAGCGCCAAGGCGACCAAGGAGGCGAAGAACGCGCCGCAGGACAACAAGGGTAAAGACAACAAGGAAGTCACGGTTCTGACCCAGCCCGGTGCGCCGCAGCTGACTGCCGAGCAGATCGTCGCGAACAGCGATTCCTACATCGAGCGGATCAAGAGCGAGCTGAACCTCACGCCGGATCAGGAGAAGCACTGGTACGGCTTCTCAAGCGCGATGCACTACCTTGGGCATAATGGCGCAGAGCGGCTCAACCTGCGGATTGCGCGCGCCAAGCGCGATCCGCCCGACGACATCATCGAGCAGATGCGCAACGAGGCCCAGTTCCTGATCGATCGCGCCGGCGATCAGCGCAACGTCGCCGATGCCGCCGAGCCGCTCTTTTCCAGCCTCGACGACAAGCAGAAGCAGGTGTTCATCCAGGCAATGGTGCGCCTCAGCCACGAGCGCGGACTGGATTGATCAAGTTGAATCGGTTCGGGCGCGTGTGAATTAACGGCGCCCGCCACGAATTCGTGTATCTACAGCGCAATTCGGTTATGCTTAGCTTCGCACGGCTGATTGCGGGGTTGATATGGCGGACGGACTCTCCGTTTTCCTGGTCGAAGACGAGGCGTTGATCCGGATGATGATCGCCGACATGGTGGAGGAACTCGGCCACCACGTCGTTGCGGAGGCAGACAATGTGCGCGACGCCAGCGCCTTTGCCATGACCGCGCAGTACGATCTGGCCATCCTCGACATCAATCTGATGGGCGTCTATGTCGACCCCGTCGCCGATTTGATCGAACGTCGTGGAAAACCGTTTCTGTTCGCCACAGGCTACGGTCCGGAACTGCTGCCGTCCTTGCTCCGGCGCAGGCCGATCCTGCGCAAGCCGATCGCGATGGATCAGCTCAAGGCGATGATCGACTCGATGTTTCCGGAGCCGTCGGCCACTATCCCGAGCTGACCGATCGCGCTTTTGCCGCCTGGCGGGAAGGACTCAACCGGCAGGGTTGCGGCCGTTCCTCAGCACCCTGGCAATGGTATGAGCCGTCATGGCCGCGCGATCCGAAGCGCGCTGGGCGGCCAGCTGGTCGCGGGCCTTTTCCTCGATCAGGAGCTCGATGAGCGCCAGCCGCTTGTCTTCGCTGTCCGCTTCGCGCAACAGGCGGTGATAGCGGTGATAGTCGAAACCCGAATCCTGCTTACGCATGTCACGCCCCCGCAACTACGCCACACACGGACAGATTGTTTCTCATCGGGAACAGGTAGGCAAGCACGAACCTGCGTGGAACCGCAGATGTGCCGCAATCAGCTGTGCATGACGGGAACTCGCCGCGGGGGCGCCCTCAGCCAGAATTGTGCTCGGCAAACATCGTCAGGCCGAGGAAGCTCGCATCGGGTTTGATCACGAGCCTGGTCGGGATGTTGCGCAGATAATCCCGGAACCGTCCCTTGGCTTCGAAGCGCGCCCGGAAAGCGGAGGCGGCGAGGAACTCGCGGAAGCGCGGCACGATTCCGCCGGCGACATAGACGCCGCCGCGGGCGCCGAAGGTCACCGCGAGATTGCCGGCGACCGAGCCGAGGATGGCGCAAAACATTTCGAGCGTCGCGCGGCTGACCGGACAGCTGTTCTCCAGGGCCGCCTTGGTGATCCCGGCGGCATCGCGATGCGGCACCTGGACGCCGTCGATCTCAGCCAACGCTTCATACAGGTTTTGCAGCCCCGAGCCCGAGAGGGCACCGCGCTCGATCGAGACATGGCCGAGGCGCTGCCGCAAGCAGGCGATCACGCGCTCCTCGCGCTCGTTCTCCGCCGGCAGGGTCGCATGTCCAGCCTCGGTAACGACGGCCAGGCGCGAACCATGGCGGTCGACCAGGCAGGACACACCAAATCCGGTTCCAGGCCCCACGACCAGCAACGGCTCGCCGGCCAGGCCGTCGCCGCCGCCGAGTGGGACCAGGTCTGAAGGCTCCAAGGCAGGCAGGGACCAGGCCACCACCTCGAAATCGTTCAGCACATGGACGCTGTCGAAGCCGAGCGCGGACTGCAGCTCGTTGCCGTCGATGACCCAGGGACTGTTGGTCATGACGCAGCGATTGTTGGTGACGGGACCCGCCACGGCCAGCACCGCGCGATGGGGCTGCTCGCCGTTGGACCGGCGCGCCAAGACGTCCGCGATGGCTTCGCGCACGGTCGGGAAGTCGGCGACCTTGACATAGTCGATCGGTCCGGTCTGACCGCTCGGGCTCAGCGCGAAGCGCGCATTGGTGCCGCCGATATCGGCGAGAAGAATTTTTCCGGTCTTGCCGATATTCATGGCCTCATCGCCGCCACGACCTTCAGGCCCTGGCAGCCCTGTCCTCCGCTGCTTCGACCCGATCCGCCTGGCGCGGGCGGTGCGAGAATCTGCCCTTGGGTGCGCCTAGTCAACACGGACGAGGTCAAACCGTTGCATCGTGGCGGCCACGGTGACCAATTCGCGCAGCTGCCGCGCGTGCCAGTGGTTGCGAAGCCGCGCGGGAAGGCCGACACTGAGGTGGTCGCCCGGCGCCGTCGCGCCCGGCAGATCGAAATGGGACGGCGATGAAGATTTCCGACCGCGACGTGTTGCTGGTGATCGACGTGCAGAACGACTTCTGCACCGGCGGGGCGCTCGCCGTTCCCGGTGGCGAGAAGGTCGTGCCCGCCATCAACAGGATCGCCCAAAAATTCGCCAATCTGGTGCTGACCCAGGACTGGCATCCGAGCGACCACGTCTCGTTCGCGCCGAACCATGCCGGCAAGCAGCCGTTCGAGACCATCGAGCTCGACTATGGCCGGCAGGTGCTGTGGCCGACGCATTGCGTGCAAGGCACGGCCGGCGCGGAATTTCATCGCGATCTCCACGTGACACGGGCAAGCCTCGTGGTGCGCAAGGGCTTTCGCCGCGGCATCGATTCCTATTCGGCGTTGTTCGAGAACGACCATCGGACACCGACCGGATTGCTTGGTTATTTGCGCGAACGCGAGCTGAAGACCGTCTTTGTCGCAGGTCTGGCGCTGGACTTCTGCGTCCGCTTCTCGGCGGAAGATGCGCGCAAGGCAGGGTTGGAGGTGGCCGTCATCGAGGATGCCTGTCGCGGCATCGATCTCGACGGCTCGGTCGCGGCGACCCATCGGAGTTTTCGGGACCTCGGCATTGCCGTCGTGAGCCTCGAGGCGTTTCTGTGAGGATGTCGAGGTAGCCATGGTGGACAAGACCTCCAAACCGCCACGCAGGTCAGCCCAGGCTCATGATGATCCACGGCTCTGGCCGTTTGCGGCAGCGCAGCTCGCCATGGATGCCTGCTTCTGGTGGCTGGAGCGGGCACCCGAGCAACAGGATGACAGCAGCCTGCCATGGACGACGCCGAGCCGCGTTGCGTTGGAGCTCCCGACGATGGACTTGCGCGATTGCTCGCAGACCCGGTCCGGCCAGCCGGCGCTGGTCTGCGCGCCCTATGCGCTGCACCGGGCCCTGATCGCCGATTTCGCCCCAGGCCACAGCGTGGTGCAGTCGCTGCAAAACGGCGGCATCGACCGGATCTATCTCACCGACTGGCGGTCAGCGACGCCGGACATGCGCTATCTCTCGATCGACAGCTATCTCGGCGATCTCAACGTCGCCATCGACGAGATCGGCGCGCCGGTCGATCTCGTCGGGCTGTGCCAGGGCGGGTGGCTGTCGCTGCTCTATGCCGCGCGCTTTCCAGGCAAGGTGCGGCGGCTGGTTCTGGTCGGTGCTCCCGTGGACCTGTCGATCGAGTCCTCGCTGGCCCGGCTCGCCCGCAACGCGCCCGAGCTGGTCTATGACCAGCTCGTCGCGCGCGGCGGCGGCAATGTCAGCGGCGAGGAGATGCTGCGCTTCTGGTCCAAAACCCCTGACAACGACGATATCAGGACGGCATTGCAGCGGGATCTCTCGGACGAGCAGGGCTCCGAGCTGCTGGCGCGGTTCGACCGCTGGAACACCGAGACGCTCAACCTGCCGGGCACTTATTATCTCGAGATCGTCAACGCGATCTTCCGGGAGAACCGCATCGCCGAGGGCCGTTTCGTCGCGCTCGGGCGCCCGATCGATCTGAAGGACGTCAAGGCGCCGATCTTCCTGCTCGCCGGCCTCGACGACGATGTAGTGCCAGCGACGCAAGCGCTGGCCACCGCGGGGCTCGTCGGTACGCCACCTGCCTTCGTTGCAGCGGCATCCGAGCCCAGCAACCACCTCGGCCTGTTCATGGGCGCGCGCACCCATGCGCATGCCTGGCCCCGGATCGCCGGGTGGCTGCGCGGCGATCTGCCCGGCGTGCTGGCCCGCAGCGCCTGACCTCGCCGGCACTGGACCGGATGGGGCGCAAATCCGTTATGCATGACGGCGGATGGCCTGCACGGGGCCAGATCGATGGGCTAAATATGACCGGAGCTGACGGCGGTGGCCGCCGGCGAGAGATTTGAGGGTACTGCGCTCGATGACTTTCCACTCGATTTACGCCCACGGATTTGCGCGCGTGGCAGCCTGCGTGACCACCTCCCACGTCGCCGATCCCAGCGCCAACGTGAAGGCCGTGTTGGCGGCGGCCAATGCCTGCCATGAGCAGTCGGTCGCGGTCGCGGTGTTTCCCGAGCTGTGCCTGTCCGGTTATGCGATCGAGGACCTGGTGAAGCAGGATCCGCTGCTTGATGCGGTCGAGCGCGGGCTTGCAAGCGTCGTTGCGGCCTCGGCGGGGCTGATGACGGTCCTGATCGTCGGGGCGCCGCTGCGCTTCGGCAATCGCATCTACAACTGCGCCGTCGTCATTCATCGCGGCAACGTCCTCGGCGTCGTGCCGAAATCTTACTTGCCGACCTATCGCGAGTTCTACGAGGGACGGCATTTCGCCTCCGGCGCCGGCATCGCCGGTGAGACCATCGCCTTTGGCGGCCTGCATGCGCCGTTCGGCGTTGATCTCCTGTTCGCGGCCGAGGACGTTCCGGGCCTCACCATTGGCGTCGAGATCTGCGAGGACATGTGGATCCCGGTGACGCCGGCCTCGGAGCTCGCGCTTGCGGGCGCGAGCGTGCTGATCAACCTCTCGGGCAGCCCGATCACGATCGGCCGGGCGCGCTCGCGCGCGTTGCTGTGCCAATCGACCTCGGCGCGCTGCCTCGCGGCTTACGTTTATTCCGCGGCCGGGGCCGGAGAATCCACCACCGATCTCGCTTGGGACGGTCAGACCTCGATCTACGAGAACGGCGTGCTGCTGGCCGAGGGCGAGCGGTTCCGCCAGGGCGGCCAGATCACGCTGGCTGACGTCGACCTCGACCTGCTCCGGCAGGAGCGCGCGCTGATGGGAACGTTCGACGACAACCGGCGGCAGCGCGAGGCATTTTTCCGCAAGGTGACATTTGCCCTGAAGCCGCCGGCCGCCGATATCGGCTTCCTGCGCAAGGTCGAGCGCTTTCCATTCGTGCCGAGCGATGAGAGCCTGCTCGAGCAGGACTGCTACGAGGCCTACAACATCCAGGTCGCCGGGCTGGTGCAGCGCATGCGCGCCACCGGTACCAAGCGCGTGGTGATCGGCGTGTCGGGCGGCCTCGATTCCACCCACGCCCTGATCGTCGCCGCCAAGGCGGTCGACCTGCTCGGCCTGCCGCGCGAGAACATCCTGGCCTACACCATGCCGGGCTTTGCCACCGGCAGCGAGAGCAAGACCAACGCGCTCGCGCTGATGAAGGCGTTGCAGACGAGCTGGCAGGAGCTCGACATCCGCACCACGGCGACGCAGATGCTGAAGGATATCGGCCATCCCTTCGGAAAGGGCGAGAAGGTCTACGACGTCACCTTCGAGAACGTGCAGGCCGGCCTGCGCACGGATTATTTGTTTCGGCTCGCCAACCATCACGGCGGCATCGTGATCGGAACCGGCGATCTCTCCGAGCTCGCGCTCGGCTGGTGCACCTATGGTGTCGGCGACCAGATGGCGCATTATAACGTCAACGCCGGCGTGCCGAAGACGCTGATCCAGCATCTGATCCGCTGGGTGATCTCCTCCAAGCAGTTCAGCGACGACGTCAACCGGACGCTTGGCTCGATCCTTGTGGCCGAGATCTCGCCGGAACTCGTGCCCGTCGAGGCCGGCCAGAAGCCGCAGAGCACGGAAGCGTCCGTCGGACCTTACGAGCTGCAGGACTTCAACCTGTTCTATACGCTGCGCTTCGGCATGCGGCCGTCAAAGATCGCCTTCATGGCGCTTCAGGCATGGAAGGACGTTGCCAAGGGCGAATGGCCACCGGCCTTCCCGAGCGATCGGCGCCGGGCCTATGACCTGCCGGATATCCGCCGCTGGCTCGAGGTGTTCCTGCGCCGCTTCTTCGCCTTTAGCCAGTTCAAGCGCTCGGCCATGCCGAACGGGCCGAAGGTCTCGGCCGGCGGTTCATTGTCGCCGCGTGGCGATTGGCGCGCGCCCTCGGATTCGAGTGCAGCGGCATGGCTCGAGGATCTCGAGCGGAACGTGCCGAACTGATCGGGGCAGCGGATCGGTGGGGATGATCGGATGTCAGCTGGCGATGAAGCGGAAGCGGGTGAGGAGGCCAGGGTCGTCAACGGCCTCTACATCTTCGACATCGAGATGCGGGACGGCAAGCGTGGGCAGGCCAGGGGCGTGGTCGTGCTCAGCGACGGCCGCATCATGGGCGGCGACAGCTACTTCTACTACACCGGCAGCTACACCTTCCGGAACGGCAAGTGGCGGGGCGACATGATCGTCAATCAGCACACCGAGGCGGTCGGCAGGACGCTCGCATTCGGCGGCAGGGAGGTCACCTGCGGCTTTTCCGGCGACTATTTCCCCGGCGGTGCGGAAGTCGAAGGCATGGCGCTGGTCGGCAAGACCAGCGTGACGTTCACGGCGCGGCTGACGCTGAAGGATGCGATGTAATGGCGACTTGATTGGCTCACCTCCACGACTGCGTTCCTGCTCAGGAACCTTCGTACGAACAGAACGTTCGCGTTTATTGTTGCGAATTGTCGAGGAGAGGGACCATGCGTCAACATTTGATGTTATCGACTGCGGCCGTCGGGCTCATGCTCGCATCCGGCCTTGCCTATGCCCAGGCGCCCGGTGAGCGCAGGGACGAGCCGAAACGGACCGAGGAGCCGGCCAAGGGCGCTTCTCCGCAGCGCGGTGGTGCGGCTCAAGAACGCGTTCAAGAGCGCGCGCAAGGCGCCCAAGAGCGGCTTCAGGGCGCAGGCCGCGAGGATCGAGGCGGCGCTGCCAAGAGCGAGGCAAGTGACGACAAGCGCCAGCCGGCGACGGCCTCGGAGCGCAATCAACCGAAGGCGAGGGACCAGGCACAAGACTCTCGTGAGCCTTCGCGCGATCGCAACCGGGAGGCCGAGAGCACCAAGCCCGGACGCGATGCGGGCAAGAGCGGTGCGGAAACCAAGCAGGACAAGGCTGCGCAGGACAAGGCTGCGCCGCAGAAATCAACCGCCGAATCCGAGAGATCCAAGACTGGCCCGACGACTGGTCCGGCTGGCCAGCAGAACGAGCGCACCGGAGCTACAGCCAACCAGAACGAGCGCAACCAGGCCCAGCCGCCGCGCAGTGCCGCCGAGCAGCAACAGAGCAACCAGCCGGCCACTGCGACGGATACCAGCCGCGCGGCACCGACCAACAACGCACAGACCGCGCCCGGCTCCACGGGCACGCAGACCAACCAGGCCAATCAGACCACGCAGACCAACACGCAGGTCAACCAGCAGGCCCAGGTGACGACCGAGAGGCAGGTGCGGATCTCCGAAACGGTGAGCCGCGCACGCCTGGCGCAGCCGGAGCGCAATCTGAACATCTCGATCCGGGTTGGCGAAACGATTCCCTCGCGCGTGCGTCTGCATCGGCTGCCGCCCGAGATCGTCTCGATCGAGCCTGCATATCGGGGCTACGAATATTTCACGACGGAAGACGAGGTCATTATCGTGGAGCCGCGCTCGCATCGCATCGTCAGCCAGGTACCCCGCGATCCGTCGCGGGCCCGGGCCCAAATGGGTGGCAGCACCTCCTCGTCGTCAGGCATGGCGGCGGCCGGCGGAAACAACATGGTGAACTGCCAGATCATGCGACGTGATGCCTCCGGCAACGTCGCTCAGGCCGAGCCGACCACCGTGGGCTCGACTGCGCGCACCGATTCCCTGAGCGTGATCGTCCAGATGCCTGGCGGCGGCTCGTCCACGCCGATCGCTCTCGGCGCTCCCGCGGGCAACATCGTGGTCGCGACGCAAGGGCAGGGCGATTGCACGGTGACGCTGGAGCCGCAGACACGCTAAGCGCCGAAACAAAGAGGCTCTGAAACGACAACGCGCCGCCCGGATGCCCCACCGGACGGCGCGTTGCTGCGTTCAATCTAAAAAGTTTCGAGGTCCGGAGTGCCTAGGAGTCCGGACCTCGTCACCTTGCCCCAGCCTTCAATCCCCCGCCCCATGTGGTCCCC
>NZ_JADYVQ010000004.1:0-530869 GCF_020193895.1 Bradyrhizobium sp. NBAIM14
CCCCTGCGCCGGGGGCCGGCGCAGGGGTCTGGGCCTCGGCGGCAAACGGAACGGCCAACGCCGTCGCCGTCAACAGGGCGAGAAGTCGCCCGCGCGGCCGGACGGACGCGGCCAAGTAACGGAAATTCATTGCGGAAAACCCTTTCTGAACGGGAAGTGCCCGAACCGCTCCGAAGCGCCGAACCTGGCCGCCTTGGGCGCGGCTCTCTCCCCGTCAATTGAGGCGGATAAGTGACGGGCTCGACGCTCTTGCGCGATTGGGTGCCTTCTTAACGTGGCCGACGAAAAGATCAATGCCGACAAGCGTCTTTGGCCGGTCTGGCGCGAAAGCCCCATCAAATTCCCTGTGATAAGATTCGCCCGACGGTCCTCGAATCACCTTGTGCCGATGTTCATGTTCCAGCGCCTCTTCGAGGGCCCCGGTCTCCGCCCCTATACGCTTGCCCTTGCACTTGCCGGGATGCTGTCAGCGGGCACCGCCGCGGCCGAGGAGGCCCATGCGATCGCCATGCACGGCAAGCCGGCGATGCCCGCCGGCTTCAGCCACATGCCTTACGCCGACCCCGATGCCCCCAAGGGCGGGCGCCTGACCTGGGGCATTCTCGGCACCTTCGACAGCCTCAATCCCTTCATCGTGAGGGGATTGGCGGTGCAGCCGGTCCGCAACTACGTGGTCGAGAGCCTGCTGGCGCGCGGGCAGGACGAGCCGTTCACGCTTTATGGCCTGCTCGCCAGGACCGTCGAAACCAATGACGAGCGAAGCTTCGTCACCTTCCGTCTCGATCCTCGCGCCCGCTTCTCCGACGGCAAGCCGGTCACGGCAGAGGACGTGCTGTTCTCCTGGCAGCTGCTGCGCGACCGCGGCCGCCCCAATCACCGGCAATACTACGGCAAGGTCGCCAAGGTCGAAGCGCCCGACCCCCTCACCGTCCGATTCGACCTGACAGGCGCCAACGACCGCGAGCTGCCGCTGATTCTCGGCCTGATGCCGATCCTGCCGAAGCACGCCATCGACGTCGCGACCTTCGAGGAAACGACGCTGACCGCGCCGATTGGCTCGGGCCCCTATCGCGTCACCGCGGTGAAGCCCGGCGCCAGCATGACACTCACGCGCAATCCCGATTATTGGGGCCGCAACCTCGCCATCAATCGCGGGCTCTACAATTTCGACGAGATCCGGCTCGACTATTTTCGCGAGGCCAACGGGCAGTTCGAGGCGTTCAAGCGCGGCCTCTACGATTTCCGCGTTGAGCACGAGCCGCTGCGCTGGCACGACGGCTACGATTTTCCAGCCGCCAAAAGCGGCGAGGTGATCCGCGACACCGTCAAGCCCGGCCTGCCGCAGCCGTCCGAATTCCTGGTGTTCAACACCCGCCGTCCTGTCTTCGCCGACATCCGCGTGCGGCAGGCTCTGACGCTGCTGCTCGATTTCGAGCTGGTGAACCGCAGCTATTTCTTCGGGCTCTATTCGCGCGTGGCCGGCTATTTCGCCGGCTCGGAGCTATCAGCCTATGGCAAGCCTGCGGATGCGCGCGAGCGTGAGCTGCTCAAACCGTTCGCCGCACGGATTCCGCCCGACATCCTGGACGGCAGCTACCGCCTGCCGGTCACTGACGGATCAGGCCGCGACCGCACCACGCTGCGCGCCGCGCTGAAGCTGCTGTCGCAGGCCGGCTACGATCTCGACGGCACCGTGCTGCGCAATCGCGCGACCAAGAGCCCCTTCACCTTCGAGATCATGGTCACGACGCGCGACCAGGAGCGCATCGCGCTCGCCTTCCAGCGCGACCTCAGACGCGCCGGCATCGAGGCCAGCGTGCGCTCGGTCGATCCCGTGCAATTCGACCAGCGCCGGCTCGCCTACGAGTTCGACATGATCCAGAACCGCTGGGACCAGTCGCTGTCGCCCGGCAACGAGCAGTACTTCTATTGGGGCAGTGCGGCCGCGGACAATCCGGGCACCCGCAACTACATGGGCGCCAGGGATCCCGCCGTCGATGCCATGATCGCCACCCTGCTCGAGGCCCGTGAACATACGGATTTCGTTGCGGCGGTGCGCGCGCTCGACCGCGCTCTGATCGCGGGCTTCTACACAATCCCGCTGTTTAACGTATCGGAGCAATGGATCGCGCGCTGGAATCGGATAGAACGGCCCAAGACCACCTCGCTCTCGGGCTATTTGCCGGAGACCTGGTGGTCGAAGGGGCAGCCGCAAGCTCATCAAGCGAAGTGACGCCGTGAACCAGCCAGCAATATCGCCGACGCTCGACACATTGTTTCAGCGCACGCTGATGCGGCAGCCGCACGCGACCGCCCTGCTCGATCCGCTCAACAAGGCACGCATCACCGGGCACCAGCCGCGGCGGATGAGCTATACCGAGGCCGATACCGCCATCGAGGCGCTGTCGGCGCATTTCGTCGAATCCGGCCTGCCCGCCAATTCCGTGATCGCGATCCAGTTGCCCAACACGGTCGAGTTCGTGCTGACCGTGCTCGCCGCCCATCGCGCCGGCCTCGTCGTCGCCGTGCTGCCGCTGCTCTGGCGCCATGCGGAACTGACCGCAGCGCTCAACCGCACCGCCGCGCGCGCCATCGTTACCATGAGCACGGTCGACGGCGTCAGCTATGCTGATCTCGCCATGCACGCCGCGGCCGAGGCGTTCTCGATCCGGCACGTCTACGGCTTCGGAAGCGACCTGCCCGAAGGCATGGCTTCGCTCGACGACGTCCTGGCACGCCCGCCCGGCACCACGCGCGCCGTGATCCAGGACGGCCGCAAGGCGGCCATGATCTCCTTCGACGTCACGGCGGAGGGCTTCCGTCCGGTGCCGCGGCCGCATTTCAGCCTGATCGCGGGCGGCCTTGCGATGTCGCTCGAAGCCGACATCAAGCAGGGCGCGACCGTGATGGCGGCGTTCACGCCGATGTCGTTCGCAGGGCTCGCCTCCTCGCTCGCGGTGTGGCTGCTCTCGGGCGGCACGATGGCGCTGCATCATCCGTTCGAGAACGATGTGCTGGAGCAGCAGATCAACGAGCACGAATGCGAGGTGCTGATCGCGCCGGCGCAGCTCGCGCTGCGGCTCGGCGATGCCGACCTCGCGGCGCGGATGCCGACTTTGCGCAACGTCATCGGCCTGTGGCGCGCGCCCGAGCAGGTCGCGGCGAGCGATGCCTGGATTGCGCCGCATGCGCCGCTGACCGACGTCTACCTGTTCGGCGAGGCCGGATTGTTCGGCGCCCGCCGCGGCGAGGACGGCATGCCGGTGCCGGTGATGCCGGGGCCGCACGGCGCTCCGCGCGAGCAGTCCGGCTCCTCCATCGCCGGCGAGATCCTGCTGACGCCGAAGGGCACGCTTGGCCTGCGCGGCGCGATGGTGCCGATCGCGGCCTACGCCCCGCCGCAGCCGGTCGGCGAGACGCTGACGGCGCAGCCGCCGCGCGACTATGTCGACACCGGCTATGCCGCGCGGCTCGATCGCCCGAGCGGCGCGATCTGCATCACAGCGCCGCCCTCCGGCATCATGGCGGTCGGCGGCTATCGCTTCCTCTCAAACGACCTGCAGGAATGGGCGCGCCGGCTCGGCCAGGGCGCGCTGCTCACGGCGCTGCCCGACCGCCTCTCCGGCCACCGGCTCGCCGGGCGCGCCCAGGACAATGCCCGCGCCCGCGAGGCGCTCAGCGAGCTCGGGCTTAACCCCCTGATGGTCGAGGCTTTTCGCGACCGCTCCGGGCCTGTCTAGGCGCGGTTTCAGCGCCTGCGTTGACGCAGCATTAAGGCGGCCAAACTAGATTGCGGCGGCAAATTGTTGCGCGATCAGAGTTTTTACATGTCCCAGGCGGGCCCGATCCTGTTTGTGTCCGATGCCGAACGCCCCGCCTTCGTGGCGGCGCTGGACGAGGCCCGGCTCTTTCCCGTCGTCGACACCGACTGGACCAGCGCGCCGCGCGCGGTCGAAGAGGTGCAGCCGGCCGCGGTTCTCGCTGCGGTCCATGCCGGACACGAGCCGCATGTGACGCGGCTTGCTCAGAAGATCGCCGCTCAATCGCCTTACCTGCCCTTCGTGGCGCTGGATGCGGCGGGCACGCTGCCGCACAACGCCCTGCCCTTCTCCTCGCGCGGCGGCAATCCCGACCGGCTGATCGCGCGGCTCCGGGCGGCGCTGCGCGTGCGCACATTGCACGCAACGGTTCTGCGCCGGCTGCCCGAAGTGAAAATCGCGCTGCCGCAGGGCGATCCCGCACGCGATGCCACCGTGCTCCTGATCGGCCGCGGCGCGGCTTACCCTGCGCTCTCCGTCGCGTTCGGCGAGCGCGTCGGCGTGGTCGGTGCGCTCTCGATCGAGGCGGCCGCGAAACACCTCAACACCCGCGATCTCGACGGCGTCGTGCTCGCTGAAGGTTTTACCGCGCGCGTGACCGATGCGTTTCTGACCGTGCTCGCCGAGGACACCCGCTTCCGCAGCCTGCCCGTGGTCGTCACCGCCCACCAGCTCACCCAGAGCTACGACCTGCCCAATCTCGAGCTGATCGCGGGCGAGCCGGCGAGGATCGCGGCCAACGCATTGCCCTTGATCCGCCAGCACGCCATGGAAGCGCAGCTGAGCCGCACCTTGCGCTCGATCGATGCCGGCGGCTGGCTCGATCCGCGCAGCGGCCTGCTCACGGTGGAAGCCTTCGCCCGCGATTTCGCCAAGGCGGTCGAGCAGACGCTGGCGCGCGGCGGCGGCCTTTCGGTCGCCCGCTTCGCCTTCGATCCCAACAATCCCCGCGCCCAGCTCGACGCCGCGCGTATCTTGAGCCGCCTGATGCGGCAGATGGATTTCGGCGCCGCGCAGAAGGACGGCTCAGTCATCGTCGTGTTCGCCGAGACCGACTTTCGCACCGCGCACATGATTGCGCGCCGCCTGTCGGCGGTGATGCGCCACACCTCCAATGGCAAGCACGAGATGCGCAGCGATCCCGTGGTCAGCGTGGACTCGCTGTCGCCGTCGGATACGGCAAGGTCCTTGCTGGCGCGGCTGTCGGCGGACGCGTCAAGGGCGGCGTCTTAGCTTTCTCGCGGGCTGTCGCAATAACCACCGTCATTGCGAGCGCAGCGAAGCAATCCAGAATCCCTCCGAGGAAAGACTCTGGATTGCTTCGTCGCAAGGGCTCCTCGCAATGACGCGGTGAGGCCGGTGCCTCTACGCCGCCTTCTTGCTCTCGGCGAGCTGCGCCAGCTGCCGCATGATCTCCGTGGTGCCGGCAAGACGCTCTTCCGGGGTCTCCCAGTCCTGCAGGAACACAACCTTCATGTCGGGCCGCACCTTGGCGGCCTGGCCGTAGCTGCGGATGAAGCTCACGAGGCGCTCGGGATGGGCGAAGGAATTGTCGCGGAAGACGATGACGGCGCCCTTCGGGCCGGCGTCGATCTTCTCGACATTGGCCCGGCGGCAGAACGCCTTGATCGCGGCGACCTTGAACAGATAGCGCACCTCGTCCGGCAGCACGCCGAAGCGGTCGCGCATCTCGGCGCCGAAATTCTCGATCTCCTCCTCGGTGTCGAGATCGGCCAGGCGCCGGTACAGCGACAGCCGCACCGAGAGGTCGCTGACATAGTCCTCCGGAATCAGCACGGGCATGCCGATGGTGATCTGGGGCGACCAGCGATCGGCGGCGGGCTCGGAGACGCCGGCCTTGAGGTTGACGATCGCCTCCTCCAGCATCGACTGATAGAGCTCGAAGCCGACCTCCTTGATGTGGCCGGACTGCTCCTCGCCGAGCAAATTGCCGGCGCCGCGGATGTCGAGGTCGTGGGAGGCGAGCTGGAAGCCGGCGCCCAGCGTCTCCAGCGACTGCAGCACGGTGAGCCGGCGCTCGGCCTGCGCCGTGATCTTCTGCTGCGCCGGCAGCGTGAACAGCGCATAGGCCCGCAGCTTGGAGCGGCCGACGCGGCCGCGCAGCTGGTAGAGCTGGGCAAGGCCGAACATATCGGCGCGATGCACGATCAACGTGTTGGCGTTGGGGATGTCGAGGCCGGACTCGACTATGGTGGTCGACAACAGAACGTCGAACTTGCCGTCGTAGAACGCGGTCATGATGTCCTCGATCACGGCCGGCGGCATCTGGCCATGCGCGACCGCGACCTTCATCTCGGGCACGTTCTTGTCGAGGAAGTCCTTGACCTCGGCGAGATCGTCGATGCGCGGCACCACGTAGAACGCCTGGCCGCCACGATAGCGCTCGCGCAGGAGCGCTTCGCGGATCATCAGGGGATCGTGCGGGGCGACGAAGGTTCGCACCGCGAGACGGTCGACCGGGGGCGATGCGATGATCGAGAGCTCGCGGACGCCGGTCAGTGCCAATTGGAGCGTGCGCGGGATCGGGGTCGCCGACAGCGTCAGCACGTGCACCTCGGCGCGCAGCGCCTTCAACCGCTCCTTGTGGCTGACGCCGAAATGCTGCTCCTCGTCGACGATGAGCAGGCCAAGGTCGCGGAATTTGATCGCCTTGCCGAGCAACGCGTGGGTGCCGACGACGATGTCGACCGAGCCGTCGGCGATACCCTTCTTGACCTCGTTGAGCTGCTTGGTCGGGATCAGGCGCGAGGCCTGCGCGACATTGACCGGGAAGCCTTTGAAGCGCTCGCTGAAGGTCCGGTAGTGCTGACGCGCCAACAGCGTGGTCGGCACCACGACCGCGACCTGCTTGCCGTCGAGCGCCACGGCGAAGGCGGCGCGCAGCGCCACCTCGGTCTTGCCGAAGCCGACGTCGCCGCAGATCAGGCGATCCATCGGGCGGCCCTTTTCGAGATCCTTCAGCGTGGACTCGATCGCGCCCAGCTGGTCCTCGGTCTCGTCATAGGGGAAGCGTGCGCAGAACTCGTCGTAGACGCCCTGCTGCACCGGCAGCTTCGGCGCTTCGTGCAGCATGCGTTCGGCCGCGATCTTGATCAGCTCGCCCGCGATCTCGCGGATGCGGTTCTTCAGTTTTGCTTTTCGGGTCTGCCAGCCCGAGCCACCAAGGCGGTCGAGCTCGACCGTGGTTTGATCAGAGCCGTAACGCGATAAGAGCTCGATGTTCTCGACCGGCAGGAACAGCTTGGTCTCGGCGGCATAATGCAGCTCGAGGCAGTCATGCGGCGCGCCGGCGACGTCCAGCGTCTGCAGGCCGATGAACCGGCCGATGCCGTGATCGACGTGGACGACGATGTCGCCGGCGGTGAGGCTCGTCACCTCCGAGATGAAATTGTCTAGCTTGCGACTGGCCTTGCGCGGCCGCACCAGGCGATCGCCGAGGATGTCCTGCTCGCTGATGACGGCGATCTCGTCGGTCTCGAAGCCGCTCTCGAGGCCGAGCACGGCGAGCATAGTCTCGTTGCGCGGCGTCGCCTGCACCGTCCGCCATGAGTTGACGCTGGTGGTGTGGGCGAGCTTGTGGTCGCGCAGCATCGAGGTCATGCGGTCGCGCGAGCCCTCCGTCCACAGCGCGATCACGACCTTCTTGCGCTGCGCCTGCAGCGCCATGACGTGGCTGACCACGGACTCGAACACGTTGACATTGCTGTCGTTGCGCTCCGGCGCGAAGTCGCGGCCCTTGCGCGCGTCGGCATCGACTACGCCGGTGCCATCGGTCGGCACCGAGAACGGCGTCAGCCGCGCCAGCGGGATCGCGCCGAGGCGCTTGGTCCATTCCTCCTCGGTCAGGTACAGCCGGTCGGGCGGCAGCGGCTTGTAGATCGCGCCGCCGCCGGGATGCTCCATCGCCTCGCGGCGGGCCTCGTAATAGTCGAGGATCTGCTTGAAGCGCTCGCGCACGGCGTCCTCGGCCTGCGGCTCGATCGCGATCGGAGCGCCTTGCAGATAGTCGAACAGCGTATCCATCCGGTCCTGGAACAACGGCAGCCAGTGCTCCATGCCGGGATGGCGGCGGCCCTCGCTGACGGCCTCGTACAGCGCATCGTCGCGCTCGGGCGCGCCGAACTCGGCGACATAGCCCATGCGGAATCTGCGGATGGTGTCGGTGACGAGCTGAAACTCGGAGACCGGCACGAGGTCGAGCGAACGCATGTCGAGCAGCGTGCGCTGGGTCTCCGCGTCGAAGGAGCGGATCGATTCCAGGCTGTCCCCGAAGAAGTCGAACCGCACCGGCTGCTCGAGGCCGGCCGGAAACAGATCCAAAATGCCGCCGCGCACGGCGTATTCGCCGGGCTCGCGCACGGTGGAGGAGCGGTTGTAGCCGTTGTGCTCGAGCCAGGCGACGACGGTGTCCATCGGCACGACGTTGCCCGGCGCGACCGACAGCGCCTGCGCCGCGACCAGCTCGCGCGCGGGCACGCGCTGCACCACCGCGTTCACCGTGGTCAGCACGATCAGCGGCTTGTCGCTGCCGGTGAGCGAGGCCAGCCGCGCCAGCGTGGTCAGGCGCTGGGCGAGAACGCCGCCATGCGGCGAGACGCGGTCATAGGGTTGGCAGTCCCAGGCCGGGAAGGTCAGCACCGGCAGATCGGGCGCGAAGAACCTAAGTGCGCGTTCGAGCGACTGCATGCGCCCGCCATCGCGGCAGACCACGGCGAGGCTGACCGCCGGCTTCTTCGGCCGCGCCGCGATGGCACGGGCGAGATCGGAGACGACGAGGCCTTCGGCACCTTCCGCGACATTGGCGAGCGTCAGCGCGCGGCCGGGCGCGAGCAGCTCGGCCGGAGATTTCATCCCCTGCTTCATGCGTTGTCGTCCGCGATCGGGAACGCCTTGATGCGGGCAAACAGCGCGCCGGTGACGTCGGCCGGCAGCACCTTGTCACCGGTGATGGCGGCATAGAGATCGGGATCGTTGACCTCGAGCAAGGTCTCGAGCTGGCTCAGCTCGTCGTCGGACAGATTGCCGATCTCGGCATCCGCGAAGCGGCCGAGGATCAGGTCCATCTCGCGCGTGCCGCGGTGCCAGCAGCGGAACAGAAGCCGCTTGCGGCGGTCATCCAGCCCGCTGCTCGATCGTGTCGTTCCCGTCATGTCTCAAATCCAGTCAAACGCAGAAAGCCCGGACGTGCCGGGCGGGGGTGATATAGCCACTTGGACCCCCGGTGTCAGCCCTTTGTTGCGGGAGGTCGTCCCTCCAATCCGTCATGGCCGGGCATAGCCGTCTGAAGGACGGCGTCGCTTCCGCTCGCCTATGTCCCGGCCATCCACGTCGCGCGGAAAAAAAGCCGTGGATGCCCGGCATAAAGCCGGGCATGACGGCGAGGAACGATCTTAGATTCCCCGAATGCGCCCCAGCCTGCTCAATCCACTGTTTGCTCCCGTGACCAGCCTGTCCGGCGTCGGTCCGAAGCAGGACAAGCTGTTGCAGTACCTGCTCAGCCGCAGCGAGACGCCGCGGCTAATCGATCTGCTCTTGCATCTGCCGAGCCAGGTGATCGACCGCCGGGCCCGGCCGAAGATCCGCGACGCGGCAATTGGAACCATGGTGACGCTGGAGGTCACCGTCGATCGTCACCGCCCGCCGCCGCCGCGCAGTTCGCGCGCGCCGTATCTGGTCTACGCCAGCGACGATACCGGCGACGTGGTGCTGACCTTCTTCCGCGCCAAGCCGGGCTTTGTCGAGAAGCTCTTGCCGGTCGGCGAGAAGCGCTTCGTCTCCGGCACGCTGCAAATGTACGACGGCATCCCGCAGATCGTGCATCCCGATCGCGTGCTCGACGAGGAGGCGATCTCGAAGCTGTCAGGGATCGACCCGGTCTATCCGCTGACGGAAGGGCTCGCGCTCGGCTCGCTCCGCCGCGCGATCGCGCAGGCGCTGCAAAAGCTTCCCGCGCTGCCGGAATGGATCAGCCCGGAGGTGCTGCGCCGATGTGACTTCCCGCCGATCGCGGAGGCGCTCAATCGCGTGCACCAGCCGGTCGAGCTGACCGACATCTTGCCCGACCGGCCGTTCTGGTCGCGCCTCGCCTTCGACGAGCTCTTGGCCGGCCAGCTCGCGCTCGCCCTGATCCGCGCGCAGCTGCGCCGTCCTGCGGGCGTGCGCAATGCCGGCGACGGGCATCTGCGCAACAAGATCATCGATGCCCTTCCTTACGCGCTCACACCGTCACAGCGCAACGCTGCGGCGGCGATTGCCGAAGACCTCAAGCAGCCGCTGCGCATGCTGCGCCTGCTGCAAGGTGACGTCGGCTCCGGCAAGACCGTGGTGGCGCTGCTCGCGGCCGCCGCGGTCGCCGAGGTCGGCAAGCAGGCCGCGTTGATGGCCCCGACCGAGATCCTGGCGCGCCAGCACATCAAGACCATCGCTCCGCTCGCCGAGCGCGCGGGATTGCGGGTCGCGATCCTCACCGGCCGCGAGAAGGGCAAGGAGCGGCGCGAGATCATCACTGAGCTCGCCGAGGGCGGGATCGACCTGCTCGTCGGCACCCATGCGCTGATCCAGGACGATGTCGTGTTCAGGGATCTCGCGCTCGCCATCGTCGACGAGCAGCACCGTTTCGGCGTGCGCGAGCGCCTCGCGCTGACGTCCAAGGGCGAGGCTGTCGACGTGCTGGTGCTGAGCGCAACGCCGATCCCGCGCACGCTGGTGCTGACCTATTTCGGCGATATGGACATCTCCGAGCTGCGCGAAAAGCCGGCCGGCCGCCAGCCCATCGATACCCGCGCCGTGCCGATGAGCCGCATCGGCGAGGTCATGGAAGGCGTCGGCCGTGCGCTCGAAGCCGGCAAGCTGGTCTACTGGATCTGCCCGCTGGTCGAGGAGTCCGAGGCTGAGGGCACCGAGCATCTCACCAACGCCACCAAGCGTTTCGAGACCCTGCAAAAGCGCTTCGGCGATCGCGTCGGCCTCGTCCACGGCCAGATGAAGGGCACCGAGAAGGACCGCGTCATGGCCCAGTTCGCCGCGCACGACATCGGCCTGCTGGTCGCGACCACCGTGGTCGAGGTCGGCGTCGACGTTCCGGCCGCCACCATCATGGTGATCGAGAACGCCGAGCGTTTCGGTCTTGCCCAGCTCCACCAGCTCCGCGGCCGCATCGGGCGCGGCTCCGAAGCATCGACCTGCATCCTGCTCTATGGCGAGCCGCTCGGCGAGATGTCGAAGGCGCGGCTGAAAGTGATCCGCGAGACCACCGACGGCTTCCGCATCGCCGAGGAAGACCTGAAGCTGCGCGGCGAAGGCGACGTGCTGGGCGTGCGCCAGAGCGGCCTGCCCGGCTACCGCATCGCGCGCCCGGAGGTGCATGGCCAGTTGATCGCCCAGGCAAGAGACGAGGCGCTGCGAATCCTCAAGGAGGATCCGAAGCTGAAGGGCGAACGCGGCGAAGCGCTGCGGTGCCTGCTGTATCTCTATGAGCGCGACGAGGCGATTCCGCTGATCGGAGCGGGCTAACTTTGAGGCAGTGCCGCAAGATTCGTGACAGACGCAAAGGCACCGGAACCTCCACGTCATTGCGAGCGCAGCGAAGCAATCCAGAATCTTCCCGCGGAGGCAGCCTGGATTGCTTCGCTGCGCTCGCAATGACGTGTTGAGAGAGCGAGAATGCGCGCGATCAGGCCTTCTTCCGCGCGATGCTCGCCGCGAAGGTCTTCATCAATCCCGCATCCACAGCCTCCCCCTTCGCATCCTCCGCCAGATGCTCGAACCACCGCGCAAAGCCCTCGTAGATCTGGCTGGCCGGATGATCGGGCCCGAGGAATCCTGAAATCTCCCGCATCTCGGCGACCCAGCGATAGGCCTTCGGGATCATGTCGGGCAGCGCGACTTCGAGCCGCGCCAAGATGGCGGGCTGGCTCAGCGCGAGCTCGTCGCGCAGTGCATCGGCCGCGCCCGCCTTCGTGGCTGCGATCACCATCGCCGATCCGATGCCGGCGAGGCCCTTGACGATGCCGGCATAGGACATTTTCAACGCCGAGGCCGCGCCGACCGGGCCTTCGACGATCCGCACGTCGAGGCCGAGATCCCCAAGCACGGCAACGTCCTTGGCATGCTCGCCCGACATGTAGAAGGCCGGGCTCTTGCCACCTGGCTGCGGCGGAAAGCCGATGATGCCGGCATCGACGAACGGCGCCTGCGCCGACCCGATGATCTCCTCAATTCTTTGCACGGTATCGACATTGACGGCGTTGCAATCGACCACGACCGGCTTCTTCTCGCGCCTGACGATCAGCGCGGCCAGCCGTTCGGCCAGCGCGACGGCTTCGCCCGGCGGCACGATCGAGAGGATGATGTCGGCGTCCGCGATCGCATCGTCCTCGGCGCCGACCATTCCGGCGTCCGCGGCGCGTTTGCGCGTCGCCTCGCTCCGCCCCTTGAGCGACGTCAGCACGCGCGCACCGTTCTCGCTGAGGCGCCGGGCCACGGCGCTGCCCATGGCGCCGGGGGCGAGGATCGCAATGGTTTTGGACATCGTGCACTCCAGGTCGAATTCCGAGCGGCAGGTTCGGTCGACCTGAGACTAACAGAGGACGAATGCGCCCGCGTGAACGCGACCATCCCGCGGCGGAATGGCCCTACTCCGCCTTCGCAGGCTCGGGCCGGAGCGTGGAGGCATTGGCAATCCGCGCAGCATTCGCCATGCCCGCAAGCGCGGCCGCCTTCTTCGGATCGGGCGACGAGCCCGGCTGCACCACGCCGGCCGACATGATCAGCGTCGCGGCGTCCTCGGCGGTGAGATCGACCTCGATGATCTTGCTTTTGGGGACATAGAAGAAGAAGCCCGTGGTCGGGTTCGGCGAGCACGGCAGGAACACCGACACGTGCTCCTCCTGCCCCGGCAGGCTGCGCGAGATGTCCTCGTTCGGCGACTGCGAGATCAGCACGATCGACCACATGCCCGGCGAAGGAAACTCGACCAGGCCCACTTTCCGGAAGCTCGAGCCCTTGCCCGAGAACAGCGTCTCGAACACCTGCTTCAGGCCGCGATAGATCGCGCGCACCGCCGGGATCCGGCCGAGAAAGGTCTCGCCGACATCGACCAGCGTGCGGCCGATCAGATTGGCCGCGAGGAAGCCGACCAGCGTCAGCGTGAAGAATGCGACAATCAGTCCCCAGCCGGGAATGACGTAGGGAAGATAGGTTTCCGGCCGGTAGGCCAGCGGCACGAACGGCCGCACCACGCCGTCGACCCAGGTAACGAACCACCAGACCAGATAGAGGGTGATCGCGATCGGCCCCGTCACCACGAGGCCGGTCAGGAAATAATTGCGGAAACGGCCCATCAGGCCGGTATGCGGTTCCGGAACGGGATCAAGAGGCGCAGGCGCGTCGTCGCGGGGGGTCATTCGGGTTCCAGGTCGGTCGCTACCACAAGCTAGGGTCTTCTAGCAGGTTTTGGAAGAGAGCGGCCGATCGATATCCAGATTGCCTATTCCACGGTCACCGATTTTGCGAGGTTGCGCGGCTGGTCGACGTCGGTCCCCATCACGACGGCCGTGTGATAGGCGAGCAGCTGCACCGGGACAGCATAGACCATCGGCGTGAAGGCTGCTGCCATATCGGGCATGACGATGGTGACGAGGGACTCGACCGTCGCCTCCGCCGCGCCCTTGGCATCGGTCATCAGAATGATGTTGCCGCCGCGCGCGGCGACCTCCTGCATGTTGGAGACGGTCTTCTCGAACACGCGGTCGTGGGGTGCGATGACGACGACCGGCATGGTCTCGTCGATCAGCGCGATGGGGCCGTGCTTGAGCTCGCCGGCGGCATAGCCCTCGGCGTGGATGTAGGAGATCTCCTTCAGCTTGAGCGCGCCTTCGAGCGCCAGCGGGAAGCTGGTGCCGCGGCCGAGATAGAGCACGTCGCGCGACTTGGCGATCCGGTGCGCCAGCTTCTCGATCTGGAGCTCGCTCGTGAGCGCATCGGCCATCAGGCGCGGAACCTCGACGAGCCCGTGGACCAGCTTGGTCTCGTCCTCGTCCGACAATTCGCCGCGCGCCTTGCCGGCCGCGATCGCAAGGTTTGCCAGCACCATGAGCTGGCAGGTGAACGCCTTGGTCGAGGCGACGCCGATCTCGGGTCCCGCCAGCGTCTGCAGCACCGTCTCGCTCTCGCGCGCGATCGTCGAGGTCGGCACGTTGACGACCGCGATCGTGTGCACGCCCTCGGCCTTGGCATAGCGCAGCGCCGCCAGCGTGTCGGCGGTCTCGCCCGACTGCGAGATGAAGATGGCGAGGTCGCCCTTGCGCAAGGGGGCCTCGCGGTAGCGGAATTCGGAGGCGACGTCGACCTCGACCGGCAGGCGCGCAAAGCGCTCGAACCAGTATTTGGCGACGAACCCGGCATAGCTCGCTGTGCCGCAAGCGGTGATGTTGATGCGCTGGATGTTCTTGAAATCGAACGGCAGCTTGACCGGTAGCGCGACGCGCTCGGTCGCCATATCGACGTAGCGCGCCAGCGTGTGGCCGACCACCTCGGGCTGCTCATGGATCTCCTTGGCCATGAAGTGACGGTAATTGGCCTTGTCGACCAGCGAGGTCGAGGCGGCGTGCCTGATCTTGTCGCGCTGGACGGCATGGCCGTCCTTGTCGAAGATCGCGGCGCTCTTGCGGGTCAGCACCGCCCAGTCGCCGTCCTCGAGATAGCTGATCGTGTCGGTGAACGGGCCGAGCGCAATGGCGTCCGAGCCGAGATACATCTCGCCGTCGCCGTAGCCGATCGCCAGCGGCGGGCCGTTGCGGGCGCCGATCATGAGGTCGTTGTCGCCGGCGAAGATGAAGCCGAGCGCGAAGGCGCCGCGCAGGCGCGCCAGCGTCAGCTTCACCGCTTCCACGGGCTTATTGCCGCGCGTGAGCAAATCGTCGACGAGATGCAGCACGATCTCGGTGTCGGTCTCGGTGTGGAACACCGTGCCCTTCTTTTCGAGCTCCTCGCGCAGCTCGCGGAAATTCTCGATGATGCCGTTGTGGACCACGGCGACGCGCTCGGTCGCGTGCGGGTGGGCGTTGTTGACGGTCGGCTTGCCGTGGGTGGCCCAGCGCGTGTGACCGATGCCGGTGGTACCCTTGAGCGGCTCAGCCTCCAGCCGCTTCTCCAGATTGTTCAGCTTTCCCTCGGCGCGGCGGCGCTCCAGGTGCTTGCCTTCGAGCGTGGCCACGCCCGCGGAATCGTAGCCGCGATATTCGAGGCGTTTGAGCGAATCCACCAATTGCTCTGCAACCGGCTCGCGCCCGAGAATGCCGACAATCCCGCACATGCGGATCACTATCCCCCAAATCGTCGAAAATCGCCTAAACGACACGCCCGGTTTTTAGCGAAAATCGCAGGGAACCAGATACTCAATAATTATTGCTGATTGAGTCAGCACGGGCCCGCGACCGCTGCGTCGTCTGCGTCGAATTGGCCGGCCTTAAACCGCGCCAGTTAACTCATTGTCAATACATTTGGCCAACGATTCGGGTCAGGAGAACCAGGCCATGAAAGGCTCATCCGACCGCAAGGGTCTGTCGTCGATGTATCTGCGCGCCAGCGAGACCACGGGCACGCACCTTGCGCATTGGCCGCCGCCGCTGCGCGGCAAAGAGAACAAGCCCCTCTTCATCAAGCATCCCGAAGGCGAGCCGGTGAAGCGCGCCAAGCCGCGCGGCTGGCGCCTGACCCGCGCGATCTTCTCCGAATTCGCCGACGAAGAATAGCGCCGCTCACGTCTCCGGCTTCTTGCCGCCGGTCTTCATCTCGCGATAGCGCGCCGCGCCGCCTTCCCGGATGGTCTGCGGGCTCCGCTCCAGCGCCATCGCGTCGTCGGGTACGTCCTTCGTGATCACCGAGCCCGAGCCGATATAGGCACCATTGCCGATCGTCACCGGGGCGACCAGCGAGGAGTTGGTGCCGACGAAGGCGCCCTTTCCGATCACCGTCTTGTGCTTCTTGAAGCCATCGTAGTTGCAGGTGATGGTGCCGGCGCCGATGTTGGAATTCGCGCCGACCGTGGCGTCGCCGATATAGGAGAGATGGTTGACCTTGACGCCGGCCTCCAGCGTCGCCGCCTTGGTCTCCACGAAATTGCCGATGCGCGCGCCGTCGCCGAGCGAGGTGCCGGGACGCAGCCGCGCATAGGGTCCGATCGAGACCTTCTTGCCGAGCGTCGTCTCGACGATGTGCGAGAACGAGTGGATCACCGCGCCGTCCGCGATCGACACGCCGGGGCCGATCACCACGAACGGCTCGATCGTCACGTCCTTGCCGAACACGGTGTCAGTGGACAGATACACCGTCTCCGGCGCGATCAGCGTGACGCCGGCCTCCATCGCCGCCTTGCGCAAACGCGCCTGCATTACGGCTTCGGCCTCGGCGAGCTGCGCCTTGGTGTTGATGCCGCGCACCTCGTCTTCGCTGGTTTCGATCACCACCGACTCCCATCCCTGCCTGCGGACGATTTCGACCGCATCCGTCAGATAATATTCGCCCTTGGAATTGGCATTGCCGATCTGCCCGAGAATGTCGAGCGCACGGCGGCCGTCGATCGCCATCACGCCGGCGTTGCACAGATCGATCTTGCGCTCGTCCGCGCTGGCATCGGCCTGCTCGCGGATCGCAACCAGGCGGTCGCCCTCGACGATGAAGCGGCCGTAGCCGGTCGGGTCGGCGGCGCGAAAGCCGAGCGCGGCAATGGCTGCGCCGCGGGCGAGCGGCGCGCGCAGCCGCGCAAAGGTCTCGGCCGAGATCAGCGGCGTGTCGCCGAACGCGATGAGGAGATCGTCGGCGCCGCTCGCGATCGCCTCGCGCGCCGCCAGTACCGCATGCGCGGTGCCGAGCCGCTCGGCCTGCACGAAGGTCAGCGCGTCGGGGCGGATGCGCTTGGCTTCATCCGCGACTGCCTGATGATCGGGGCCGATCACCACCGCGAGCGAGGTGCCGGTTCCCTTGGGTGCGGCGGCGAGCACGTGCGCGAGCAGACTCCGGTGCGCGACCGGATGCAGCACCTTCGGCAGGCTCGATCGCATGCGCGTGCCTTCGCCGGCGGCGAGCACGATCGTGAGGCTGGAACGGGCGGTCATCGAAATCCTGACAGCTATGGCCGAATCAAGTTGGCGCGGACGGGCGGCAACGCCCTCGGAAGCTATCGCCTTGCTACCCCCGCAAACGCCCGGAATTCAAGTGCGGCGCGCTTTTCCTGTTAATGTTCCCTGATTGATTCGGGGAAGCCGGACGGGGCTGGGCGCTTAACATTCATGGCAAAGGATTCCGACCCACTGGCGGACGCTTTCTCCACCAAGGAGACCGGCGGGCTGTTCTCCGGACTTTTGGCCGAGGAAAGCGCCTTCGACGGGCGCTTGATGTGGCGGCTGGGCTCGTGGGGCGTGGCGGCCGTCGGCGCCGTCGTCATTGCCGTGATGGTCAACCAGGCCCAGCTCGGCTGGCGGCGCGACCAGGTTGCGTCCGCCGATCTCGTGCGCCAGGCCGACCGGCTGCAGCTGCTGACCAAGGAGAGCCAGAACGAAGCGCGCCGGCTCGCCGCCGCGATCGAGACGCTGAACAGCGACCGCGACCGGCTGTATTCGCGCGTCACCGTGCTGGAGCAAGGGCTCGATTCCGTCACCGGCGCCATTGCCAAGCAAGCGGCCGCGCCGCCGCCGGGCGCGAAGCCGCAGGACGCAGCACCCGCGGCTCCCAATGTCGCGCCGGTTGCTTCGACGCCGACGGCGACGAGCGAGAAGCCGCGCAGCGAAGCCGCCAAGGATGCTCAGAAGGATTCGCCAAAGGATGCTCAGAAGGAAACGTTGAAGGAGCCGCCGAGCCCGCCGCCGCAGACCGCGGCCGCCGCCTCGCTCGTGCAACAGAATCCGGCCATGACTTCGGCGCTGCCGACCATTCCGCTGGTGCCCGCCAAGTCGCTCATGGCGCCACCTGACCCGGCCGCATCGAAACTGATTCAACCTGAGACAGCCGAGCAGAAGGCCGAGCCGGCGCCCGCCGCAGCCGAAATCGTGGCGGCAGCAACCAAGCCGCCAGAGCCAGCCGAGAGCGAATCCCCTGCCATCGCCGTTCAGCAGACGCGCTTTGCGATCGATCTCGGCGGCGCCAACTCGATCGACGGCCTGCGCGCGCTCTGGCGCGGCGTGACCAAGTCCAACCCGGAGATCGCAGCGCTGCGGCCGATCATCATGATCAAGGAAGGCAACACCGGCCTCGGCATGCAGCTCCGCCTGGGCGCCGGCCCCCTGGTCAATGCCGCCGCCGCCGCAAAATTCTGCGCGGGTCTCGCCGAGAGCAATCGTCACTGCGAGACCACCGTGTTCGATGGCCAGCGCCTGTCGATGCGTGGCGGTCCGGACAAGGTACAAGACAAGGCGCAAGAGAAGACTCAGGACAGAGTCCCGGACAAGGGTTCGGAGACGAGCCAGGACGCTGGCCCTCCAGCTGAAACGGCCCCTGTGTCGAGCGCGAAGCCCGAAAAGCCGCAACGCCGCCGCAGCTACTCCTCAAAACGCACCAAGCGCGACGAGCCCGCCCCCGCTCCCGCCGCGCAGCCGGCGCCAGCACCGGCGAAACCGGAGGCGGCAGCGTCGTCCGCGGGATCGACGCTGTCGTCGTTCTTCAGGCGGCAATGACGCCTCGGTCCCGGCGCGCACGCAGCCAGCATGCGACCAACGGACGCTTGGACCTCGGCCGCGCTTGGCAGCAAGTTCGCAGGTCCATGTCCGACGTGCGCGAAGCGTCGCCCCTCCAGAAACGCGGGTCTTGATGAACGAACTGGATGATGTGCTGAGACTGCTCGTCGCGGCGGCTACGGGCCTCGTGATCGGCATCGACCGCGACATGAACGACAAGCCGGTGGGCATGCGCACCCTGGCGCTGGTGGCCTTGGGCTCTGCGCTGATCTCGATTTCCGTGATCGAGTTTCAGAATTTGCGCGACCACCCGGATGCAGTCTCGAGGGTGGTCCAAGGCATTGTTACCGGCGTGCTGAGCGGCGTCGGCTTCATCGGTGCGGGCGTCATCCTGCACGACGTCAAGGCCAAGACGGTTCATGGCCTCACTACCGCGGCGACTGTCTGGATCGCTGCCGGTCTTGGCATCGCCTGCGCGCTGGGCGCCTGGCTGCTGGTGGGCGCCGCCATCGCAGTCACGTTATTCGTGCTGTTCGCGCTCAGCTGGCTCGAACGTCGCCTGGGGTTGAAGTAAGTCTGGTAGGCGCACATGGCCGGTGAGCGGCTTCATGCCTCCGCCCAAGTACCAAATGATACGAACGAGACCAACCTGACACGGCACACTCCGCACCGGACTTGATTCGGAGCGGAGATGACGGACGCGAACTTTCTGCGGGAGCAACTCGCGTTGATCCGCGAACTGGCCGAGCTGGCCGATCCCCACATCAGGAAGCGACTGCTCGCCTTGGCGGAAAAATACGAGCGCCGGCTGGCGGAGCAGAGCCGGAACACGCAAGGTCGCAGCTGATCGTCCTTGATCGCCCTTGGCGCAGGCGATGACCTATTCCATGCGCGCCTTCTCCTTCAGATCGCGGATGCGCATCTCCCCTCGTCCTTGGACTGGACGATGTCCGACCAATCCTCGACCCGCGCCTCCTTGCTCAGCCTCTTGAGCTCGCTCAGCTGCTCCTGCGTCGGCTTGTCCATGCCTCACTCCTAGGCGGTGTTGGCAACACAATGTTGAGAACCAGCGGGAGGCTCGCGTGTTCCTGGAGAGTGCCCGGGCGGATCAACAGAAACCTCGCCTGCCCTGTTGCCTGGCCGCGCCTTCCCGACCATATTGCGGCCATGACAAAGAAGCCCTTCCGCCTCACGCCCTACCAGGTGCAGTTCCTGCTCGTGGTCGGATTCGTCACCGTCGGCTGCGCGCTCTACGTGCGCTATCTCGCGATCGAATTTTCGCAGGTCGCGCTCGCCTGCGACGCCGGGCTTCAGACCCTGGTCTGCAAGTCGCGCTCGGTCTCGACCGTGCTGTTCAAGAATTCGGTGTTCGGCATCGTGGCGCTGGTGGTTGCGACGCTGAACCTGATGCGGCCGTCGATCGTGCTGCTGACCGTCGGCCTCATCGCCGCCGGCCTCGGCATCGTGCTCTACAATGTCGTGCTGTCGGGCCTTGCGATCGGCCTGCTTATTCTTGGCTTTGCTCGGCCCGCGCCCGCCACAGCGTGAGCGCGAACAACAGATAGATCGCGCAGGTCCATAGCGACTGCCAATTGTCGCGACCTTCGTTGAACAGCACGTACACGGCGGACAGCGCCAGCACCCCCGCGAACACCGCTTCGGCGATCGGACGCTGGCCGATCTGCGGCCGGTTCAGCATCAGAAGCGCAAACGGCACCACAGCCATCGTCAGCGCGGCGTAAGGAAAATCCTTGTAACGCGGATCGAACACGAAGCCGAGCGCGGTCGCGGAAGCGATCACCGCGGTCACCGCCAGCGTCAGGCCGAGCACCGCCGTGAGCTTCGACCATTTCCGGCCCTCGCGCGGGCCGAGCAGGTCGAGGAAGGTCGGCAGGCTGCGGCCGATCACCATCGCCTGCGCGCAGAAAATCGGCGACAGGATGCCGGCCAGCAGCAACGCGCCCCAGAGCAGCCAGCCGCCGATCCCGTAGCTCTCGTAGTACATCTTGTCGGCGCCGATCCCGAGCAGGATTCCGGCGGTCGTCGCCGAGATGCCGACGCCGAGCCAGGCCGGGAAACGCGGTGTCCACGGCCGGCGGCGCAGCGTGATCAGCGCGACAGCGAACACCAGCACGGAAAGCCCCATTCCGGCGCCCATGTACCATTTCCAGTACGGGAAATTGCTGATCGGCTGTCCCGGCGGATATTTCAGGCTCCTGCGCACCGAGTCGTAGAGGCCCCAATAGCCGCCGACGGTGCCTTCCAGCCTGCGCTTCCAGGGCTGGTCGTAGGACTCGATGAGATTGACGCGGAACTTCTGCGCCTTCGCAAGGCCGAGGATTTCCGAGACGACGCGCGCCTGATTGGTGCGCGAGGGCAGTGCGCCGTCGCGCATGCGGCCCGCGCTCGGCCAGCCGGTTTCGCCGATCAGGATCTCCTTGCCGGGAAACGCCACCGCCATGCGCTCGCGGATCTGTTCGACATGGGCGGCAGCGAACTTCGCCCTGATCGGGAAATCCTCCCAATAGGGCAGGATATGAATCGTGACGAAGTCGACGGCGTCATACACCTCGCGGTTCTTCAGCCAATATTCCCACACATCGGCATAGGTCACGGGCACGCCGACCTGGGTCTTAACCAGGCGGATGAGAGCGACGAGGTCCGCCGTCGTCATCTCACCGCGCAGCAGCACCTCGTTGCCGACGATGACGGAGGTGATGACGTCAGGGAATTGCTTGATGAGGCGAATGGCGAGCCCGGCCTGCTCGTAGTTCTTGGTGCGGTTGCTCGAGAGCCAGATGCCCTGCAGCACCTTCATCCCGCCGACCTTGGCGGCGATCGCCGGCACCTGGTCGAGCCCGTTCTCCAGCGAATAGGTGCGGACGCAGTCGGTGATCTCCTTGAGCTGGCGCAGGTCCTGTTCGATCTGGTCGGCATCGATATGGGTCCATGCGTCCAGCGGCGACTGCTCGCCGCGGAACGGCGCGTAGGAGACGCATTGAACCTTGTCGGCGGGATCGATCGGGGCGCGCGCGAGCGTGATCGGCGTGGCAAGCCACCACCACACGGCAGCGATCGCACCCAGTGAGACGAGCAGAAGCGCCAGTGGCGTACGAAGAGAAATCGGTTCCGTCCTCCGCGAAGGGCCGTCGATTACCTTCTCGCACGCCGTCTGCCAAGGGGGCACGTCCGGTGGATCCCTTGCGCCCCCAAGGAATTTACCTGCGCCGGTTCACCGGGATCTAGGATCGTGACTTTGCTGGACAAAATTCGAAATACAGGTCATGGACTCCGAAAGACTTTTCCGCCGCATTGGAGACCCATTTGGACGCCATCAGCTAGCGCGTCCGCGGGGCTCCTGACGCGGACGGCCAGCGGATACATTGGGGAATTCATGCGGCAACGGGTGTTCGAGTCACGAAATGCGGTCCTGCGGCAGTTCGCCGCCACCTTGGCCGTCTCCTGCCTGCTCGTTCTGACCGGTGCTGGCGGCGCCTCCGCCCAGAGCGGTCCGCCGGGCCCCGAACAGGGCAAGGCGGCAGCCCAGCCCGCCGACGCCGCCAAGGACGCCGCCCAGAATCAGCGCCGCACCGACGAGTTCGCGGAAGCCGCCCAGGTCATCAACGGCCCGGCCGGCAATCCCGAATGCGTCTGGCTCGGCCGGCGCGTGGTGCGGCTGATGTGGCGGGACGACCTCGATACCGCATTCCGTCATCTCGACCTCTACGACCGCTTCGGCTGTCCCGGCGGCCACATCCAGGCCGCGTTCCGCTGCCTGACCCGTTTCGGCGGCCAGATCGACCCCAAGGTGGCCGAAACTCTGGATAGCCGCGTGCACGCGTGCTGGATCAACCCGGCCGCCCAGCCGCAGCAGGCGGCGGCCGCGGCCGCTCAGCCGGCAGCGCCGGCCGCCAATGCGCAGCCGCAGCCCGCCGCGAGCCCCTCGCCTGCGGCAAGCCCGTCCCCGACGCCGGCGAAATAGCCCAAGCCAAAATCGCTCCGGTCGTTTCAGCTGCCGTTCAGGAACGACCGGCCATAGAGACGGTTGGCACTGCCGCGCGTCGTTCGAAAAGGCCATGCCCTCATAAGGACATGAGGCCATGACAGTTGTGAAACCGCGCGGCAGAGATATGCTCCCTTTGCCGCGGACTTGGTCGGATCTCGGGGTCGGATCCGCTTCCCTGCCACCTCAGCCCCTATTGGTTTAGCCGCGATGCGCGTTGTCGCCGCCGTTCTGTTGCTCGTGTCTGCGCTCCACGCAGGCAGTTGGGGAGTCCTGCGCGACAGGGAACCTGCGCCGGACTTCAAGGGCCTGGTGCCGAGCCTGTCCTATACGCCGTTCGAACCGGGCCATGTCGTCGACCTCAAGGTCGACCCCGACAAGATTCGCGCGGACTTGAAGAAGCTCTCGACCCTCACGCGAGCGATCCGGTCCTACACCGCGACGGAAGGCAGCGAGCTGGTGCCGCCGATCGCGGCCGAGTTCGGCCTCAAGGTCACGGTCGGCGCGTGGATCGACAAGGACGAGGATCGCAACGAGCGGGAGATCAAGGCCGCCATCGAGCTCGCCCGCAAGAACAGCAACGTGATCGGCATCGTGGTCGGCAACGAGGTGATCTACCGCGGCGAGATGAAGGTCGAGGACCTCATCAGCAAGATCAAGAAGGTCAAGAGCGCGGTCCGTGTTCCCGTGACGACGGGCGAGATCTGGAACATCTGGCGCGATTTTCCGGACCTCGCCTCCAGCGTCGACTTCATCGCCGCGCACGTGCTGCCCTATTGGGAAAACTTCCGTTCGGATCAGGCCGTCGACCAGGCCGTGGACCGCTACGACCTCCTGCGCAATCAGTTCCCGGGCAAGCGCATCGTGATCGCCGAGTTCGGCTGGCCGAGCGCAGGCTATAATTTGCGCAACGCAGATCCAGGTCCGTTCCAGCAGGCGCTGACCTTGCGCAACTTCGTCACCCGCGCCGAAGCGCTCGGCATGGACTACAACATCGTCGAAGCCCTCGATCGGCCCTGGAAATTCTTCGAAGGCGGCGTCGGTCCGTATTGGGGCGTCCTCAATGCCAGCGGCGAGCCGAAATTCGCCTGGACCGGCCCGGTCGAGAACCCCGACTATTGGAAGCTGATGGGTATCGCGCTGCTGGTCGGCGTGCTGCTGTCGTTACCGATCCTGCGGATCGAGAAGGCGACCGCGAGGCAAGCCTTCCTGCTGTCGGCGACCGCCAACGGCGTCGGCGCCTGGGCCGCGACCGTGTTCGCCTATTGGAACGGCCACTACTTCCTGTTCGGCTCCGCTTTCGCGCTGACGCTCGGCATGATCCTCCTTGTTCCGCTGGTCCTCATCGCGATGGCGCGCATCGACGAGATCGCCGCGGTTGCCTTCGGCCGGCCGCCGCAGCGCCTGATCGCCAAGAACAAGCCGGTCGAGAACGTGCCCGAGGATTACTGCCCCAAGGTCTCGATCCATATCCCCGCTTATTTCGAGCCCGTCGAGATGCTGAAGCAGACGCTGGATGCGCTGTCGCGGCTGAACTACCCGAACTACGAATGCGTGGTCATCATCAACAACACGCCGGATCCCGCCTTCTGGCAGCCGATCCAGGACCATTGCCGCGCGCTCGGTGAACGCTTCAAGTTCATCAACGCCGAGAAGGTGCAGGGCTTCAAAGCCGGCGCGCTGCGGATTGCGATGGACCGCACCGCGGCGGATGCCGAGATCATCGGCATCCTCGATGCCGACTATGTCGTCGAGCCCGATTGGCTGAAGGACCTCGTGCCTGCTTTTGCCGACCCGCGCGTCGGCCTCGTGCAGGCGCCGCAGGAGCACCGCGACGGCGATCTGTCGATCATGCACTACATCATGAACGGCGAATATGCCGGCTTCTTCGACATCGGCATGGTCCAGCGCAACGAGGCCAACGCCATCATCGTGCACGGCACGATGTGCCTGATCCGCCGCGCCGCGATGGACATGGCCGGCGGCTGGTCGAGCGACACGATCTGCGAGGACTCAGATCTCGGCCTTGCCATCCAAGAGCTCGGCTGGACCACCCACTACACGAATACCCGCTACGGCGCAGGCCTCCTGCCGGACACCTACGAGGCCTTCAAGAAGCAACGGCACCGCTGGGCCTATGGCGGCCTGCAGATCGTCAAGAAGCACTGGCGCCGCTTCCTGCCCGGCGCAAGCCGGCTGACGCCCGACCAGAAGCGCGAATATGGCCTCGGCTGGCTGAACTGGCTGGGCGCCGAAAGCCTCGGCGTGGTCGTGGCGCTGCTCAACCTCATCTGGGTGCCGATCGTCGCCTTCGCCGACATCGCCATTCCCGACAAGATCCTGACGCTGCCGATTGTCGGCGCCTTCATCGTCTCGCTGGTGCACTTCCTGTCGATGTACCGCGCCCGCGTCGCCATCAAGCCCGGCCAGATGCTGGGCGCCATGATCGCGGCGATGAGCGTGCAATGGACGGTGTCGCGCGCGGTGGCGCAGGGCCTGATCACCGAGCACATCGCCTTCGCCCGCACCTCCAAAGGCGGCCTGTCCCGCATGTCGATCGAGTTCCAGGCGTTCTGGGAAGCCGTGATCGGCACCCTGCTCCTGGTCGGCGCCGGCGTGCTGATCGCCACCAACAGCTACAAGCAGATCACCGAGATCTACATCTTCGCCGGCGTCTTGGTGCTGCAGAGCCTGCCGTTCCTCGCCGCCGTCGCCATCGCCATCCTCGAGCTCAGCCGCATCAACTCGTTCCAGTTCTGGCGCGACAGCGCGATCCGCACCGCCGAGCTGATCGGCCTGCGCCCGGTCGCGCTGCCCCACCCGACCGGCACGCCGCAGCCGGTGCCGAGCGAGGTCCGGCGGGAGACGAACTGATCCTGCTCCACGCCGGTCTTCGGCCTCGTGCCTGGAATCACGTGGTCTCCGGCGTGGATGACCGGCCGCCAATCGAGGTGAGAATTTTGGCCTAAGCGACGGATAGCCCAGGCAAATCCCCGCTCCTGCCGCGATCTTCGGCAACCACCCGCACTATTGACCTCCGCAGCCACTCCCCCTACACAGCGCGGGCCGAAGGCATGATCCGGAAACAGCCGGTTTTCCCCGCGACGCGATCTCTAGGCGAAGCGGCAAGACATGCCTCTCGAATGTCCGAACACGATGGCGATCTCTTCGAGCCATCAGCGGCCATGGGAGCGCGTAGCTCAGCCGGTAGAGCACGTGACTTTTAATCACGGGGTCCTGGGTTCGAGCCCCAGCGCGCTCACCAAGCTAATCAAGCACCTAGAGCCAAAATTCAGCCCTTCGAGTTGAGGGGATTTTTGGGGCCTGCACACAGTGTGCACACTCGCCGGGTGCAGCCATGACCGCCATCGATATTGTCGGCTGGGTTCTCTTGGCAGTGGTTATGGTGCTAACCCTAGGCTTTGCGAAGAAGCCGCCAACGTGAGCCGTGCCATTCACAGCGGGTTCATACGTGCTGAGGCACGCTGCGCCCCATGGAGATTCTCAGATGATCGTTTCCGTGCTCGCCGCAGCATTACTTATGGGCCCGCCCGTGCCGGGGCTGGTTCAGCCACCCATCCAGCAGGTCCAGTATGGTGTGCAAAGACACCCGCCTCCATGCGGCCACGGTTGGGACCTGAGCGCCCGAGACGGCATGTGTTATCCGAACGGAGCCCTCCCTCCTCAAGAACAAGCTGCGCGGCAGTACTATCATCGCGGCGGCGGAGGTTACGGTGGAGGCTACGGTAGACATCCCGTCCGATGCGGCCACGGCGCCGACGTCGATATTCGAGACGGTCGGTGCTACCCCAACGGCACGGTGCCGCCACAGTTTCAGCAGGGCCGGCAGGGATATTACGGTTATGGCGACTATTATCACCGCCCAAGGCGCCATTACTATTAAGCTATCAAAGGCCCGCCAGCGCGAACCGGCGGGCTCCTGTCACAAGCCTGTGGCATGTCCGTTGCACAGTCGAAGCCAACTGGGATTTCAGCGCTCAGTTTGAGAATGACACGCTGCCGGGACATGTATTTCGAGCCCGGCAGCGTTCGATTTCGAGACTCGTGAGACAACCGCTATGGCATGAGCAGAATCAAGCGCACGGGCACATTTCCGGAGCCTGCTGCTTCGCCTCCTCCGGATCATCGTCCTCAGCGTCGCTGTCGTCCTGCTCCATGTCGGTGAAATAGTCGCCTCGCATGCTCTTGGTTCATTGCCCGATCCAGGCTCCCGGCCCTGGGTTCGAGCCCAGCGCGCTCACCAATAAAATCAAGTAGCAAAAATCGAAATGCCGTCCGGCTCAGCAGGTGGGCAGGAACAAAGGTCACCCGTTCCAGCTTGAGTCTCGCTGGCTCGTCGGCCGAGTTGGCGGAGGCGGCGCCGACCAGCCGGCACTATGTTTTCTGCGCATGGGTCCTCATGTCGTGGACGAAGAGCGCGACTGGAGGGAGACTTGCGGGTTCTTGTAGCCGAAGACGAAGACCTGATCCGGGACGTGGTGGTCGACATCCTGGAGACTCACGGGCACGAGGTGATGGAAGCTGATAGCGGCGAGCGCGCGCTCGAGCTCTGTGCCGAAGCCACACCCGATCTCTTGTTCACCGACATCAGGTTGGCAGGCTCCCTGACGGGCTGGGATGTCGCCATCCAGTGCAGGCAATCCAATCCGCGCATGCCTGTGATCTACGCCACCGGCTACACGCACGCCGCTCCGCGTCCGGTGTCCGGCAGCATCATGCTCCAGAAGCCGTTCGGGCTTGAACGCCTCTTGGAAGCGATGCAGTCGCTCGCGGGCGATTAGCTGCAGCCAGCCGCGGTCAATGCTCCGCAGACTGACAATTGTCAGTCGTTCGACTCCACGCAGGAACGAAGGGCCTTCCGCACGCTTTGGCAGGAATGCCAAATGTCTCGCCCGGGATGGTCAGGCCGCTGCGGCTCGCTCTGCTGTATGGGCACCTGATCGCGCGGGGCACGCGGCTGTATCATCCGGGCGGCTCGCAGCCGGTGTGCAGCCTGTCATTTGCCAAGCAAATGGTCGAGGCGGGTTTGCTCTGCGCAAATGGCGAGAGCTTCGAGCTGACGCAGGAAGGCCGGAGCTTCGCCGGTTGATGCGCACATCATTGGCTTCCCCACGAACTCAACAACCGCTGGCGCGTGACCACGGTCGTGAAGTCAAGCGAGGCGTTCCAAGCAGCCCCCCGCCGGATCTGACAATCTACGGTGACAGTGCACTCAACTGTGAACGAAAACTCGACCAATTGCCACTTTTTCCCGAAACGATTCACATATGCGAATGAAGCTACAAAGAAGAATGCCGCTTCCTGAGAGGTGCTGGGCAAATCGGGAGCATGCTTCATTGACTGACGAGGTTCCGTCGCAAAGCCGATTTTTCATTCGCATGGGCGGCAAGGGTTGGATGGTCTACGATCGAGAACGCAGGGGCCCAGCACTGATCGGGACCGATATGGCGGCCAATCTGACCAAGGAGCGAGCTGAACAATTGCTACTTCTGCTGATGCCCTCACGCGCGGAGAGGTCGCGTGCGGCGAACGATGGTGGTCCGCCAGCGTGAACCGGTAGGCCCCAATGGTTGCGGCCTCCTTTCTCGGGCGCCGCATTCGAACGTGTTCACCGGCCGCCGTTCGCGTTGCCGTCGGGGCTGGTTCTGGCCTAGACCTCGAAATTTTAATGCTGGACGGTATCTTTTGAGACACCCAGCTCGAATGTTTGAGCAGACGATATCACCCGGCGTGCCACGCTGAGTGGTGCGTCGGGCGGCCTCGGTGTGTCCGCAGCCAGCCCCGGGACGCCCGGGGCCGTTCCTTTGGATTCACGTTTGTTGATGCAGGAACGTCCCTCCAGGACGAACATGTCGTTACCGGGGCTGGCAAGTTTCATCTCGGATCTATCGTAACCCGGTAGGGCCGCTGTTCCAGGGCGGCGGCCCTTGTTCTGAAGCGTGAACCGGGGGCCGCGCCTAGCGCCTCTTTGGCCGATCGGTTTCTGCTGATCGCGATTTAGGGTTGCCACCCTTGCGAATTGTCGGGGGCGGCTTGCCCGCGTGACTATGCCTCTCTTGCATTTGCTCGGCTGCGACTACGCGCGAGCGCAGATCTTCCAATGCGGAAAGCCCAGAAGCAAGCTCATCGAAACGCTGCTTCAGAACAGCGGTGTGATCGAAAGTGCCCATGTACCCCCTCCGTCAACGAGCCGACCGAAAAGTGGGAAAATCATGCAATCGAGGAATGCAGAGGCATGGAGTCAGTTCCTTTGAAGAGTGCTGCGCCGTTGTCGCAGTTCGTGCGATGCGACTCGGCTCCTCCATCCGCGAACGCTCAGAGGCAGGCGTAACGGCCACGATCGCAAATCGCGCCTAGCGCCAATGACGGCCCCGACCGTGGGGGGCTTTTGGGGTGTGAGGCCGGGGCCGCTGGAGGTGCTTGGACCTTTGGGGAAGGCCAAAGCCACCGAAGACTAGGAAAAATCGGCAATCGCTTCTGCTCGCTTTCGCACATTGCTTGTACGTTTTGTTTGCGCAGAACGAAGCCAATTGCCAATGAAGGACTATCTGGCGCAGATCGAGAAACTTGGCAAAGATGCGGCCGAACGCGCCCTGATCCGCGACTTGGCTACCGATCCGGCCAAGCGCGAAGTGTTCGACAGGCTCGCAAGCCACCTCACGGTCCTTGCTGACCAAGTGGAAATGGCGATGGTTGAGCGGAAGGCCGGGACCGACCCGTCATGGCCTTAGAAGCACGTCGCGGATCCGGTGCCCGATCCGCGCAGACATGGCCCAGTGATTTTGTGGCTCCAGGCTTCGTAGCCGCATTGGTGGTCGACATGCTGAGCGGAGCTGCGGAGATGCTGATGCACCGCCAATCCAGATCAGCATGGGAACGTTTCGATCGGCACTGAGTCCTACAGGCGCAATCCATCCCGTTTCCTCGTGGATCGAACGATGGAAAAAGCACTCGCCTATGCCATCTCGGCGGCCCTTGTGGGCTTCGGTCTTTTGATCTTTTTCGCCGGTCTGTCTTCCAGCTCGCCCGCCTTATGGACGATCGTCGCGCTGGTCCCGATCACGATCGGGATCGTGAGCGCCTTTGGTCCTGTGTGACTTGATGTGGAAACCAGGGCTTTAGGTCAGCCCGTCTGTATTTTCCGAATCGGCAACCCGTGTTCGCTCTCTCGGAGCTTCCAACCGCTGGTGACGCGCGTGAGCCATTTCGTCTCGATGCTTCTGCTTGCGACGGCCCTGGTCCTGACGTTGTGCTTCGGAGTGGCGGCCTGGCGCCTCTCGGCAGACAAAGAGGCCGACATCACCGCCACGATTTCCCATCAGGAATACGGTTGGAGGCCAAGGCCCAGCAACTGAAACTTTGACAAACCCGCTGACATCGCGCCGGAAACGTGTAGGATTCCCCAAAACCGGAGGGACGGCATGTTTGAAATCAACGGTTTCGACACGGCGGGCGTCGTCAATCTCAAGCGGTCCTCACTCGCCGCGGCCCTCAAAAAGGCCAGGGAGCTGGTCGAGGACGGATGCTGGGACGTTCGGGTCGTTGATCCCACAGGCCGGGTCTATACCTCGTTCAAGGAGGAAGCGGCCTAGCCAGAACGCGTCCTCAGCTCTCCGGCGCCGCCACCGCAGCCGGCGCGGTCAGCGGAGCCCCTCCGATCGACACCGGCCCTAGAGGCCCCAGGGGCTTGGGCTCACGCACCAGCCGCTTGCGCATCGCGGCGGATAGTCCGTAGCGCGCATTCGCTCTGCGAACGGACGATGTCACGTCCGACATCATCACATTCTGCAGCGAGTCGACCTTGGCGATCAGCGTGGACAGCTGCGAGGAGATCTTCTTCACGTCGACCCGCTCGTCCGTGATGCTCTGCCGCAGCGACAGCAGCAAGAGTGAATCCTGCTGCAGCAAGGCTGCATTCTGCTGCAGCGTCTGGTTGTTCTCATGCAGCGAAGCGGTGTGCTGCTGCTGGGCCGACTGGATCTCCTTCAGGGCGGTGACGACCGGATCCGGTTTCGGTGCCGGTGCCTCCTGCCGCGGCAGCAGTTCGGCGAGGCTGGCAACATTCAATGACGGCATGCCGGAGGGCGACGTATAGATGGCCGCCGCGCCGTTGATGGCGAGGGCACACACCGCCAGCGGCAGGATCGTCTTGCGGCGGGGCGTGATTGGCGGCGTTTCAGCTTCCGGGCCTGCGGGTTCCTGCGCGCCTGCAGCGTCTGCAAGGGCGACGGCGTCGAGCTCTTCGGCGAAGCTTGGCGTTTCGAAGGACGTGGTCATTTGCACTGACCCCCATGGAGCGAGCAACAGGAAGCCGCCCCCTGGAACGCCCTCGCGACGATCCGCTTACGCAGCACCCATACACAACTGCCTAAAATTGTCGGCTTTCTGGATTAATTCCGCGTTAGCGGCGCGGCCGGCGGACGGGCCGGCGCCCCCGGCCGATTACGGATCCGGCGCAAGCTCCTCGCCGCGCATCCGGCAACAGCCATGCCAGCAACGGATTTTCCGAAGTTGGCATAATGCCACTGTTTTGCCCGACAAATCAACGGCCAAGTGACGGCGCCTCCGGCACGGACTCGGCACGATAGGCCTGATTCGGGTCGTGGACCACGCTTGCTTGGGCCACCTCGGCCGCGATGGACGCGCCGAATGCAGAACGCCTTATCGCACAAGCACATAGCTACTGTGCATGGGGTTGTTTTCGCACTTTCCGATTTACCCCTCGTCCAGCAGCTCGAACAGCTCGTGCGTCCGCTCAAACCGCGAGCGCCACATGTGCTTTGGTAGAGCGCGATGCACCGAGTCGACCTGTTCCCCCGTCGCTCGCAGATTACAAACCTGGTCCTATCGGGCTCGTAACGCGTTTGGGCGACACAGTCGTTCGTCGCTCGACCCGGGCCTTGGCATCCAGCACCTTGTCTCCAGCTCGTGCGGCTCGCGGCCGACTGATCTGGTCCGAAAGGCTCGAACCTCTCCCTGACAGACTATTTGAACCAACACTGGCGTTTCCTTGAGCCTGTGTTGCCGGTCGGAATCTTCTTTGGGAGAACGCCGAACCAGCGGCCTTTTGATCTTCATTGCTCGTGCCGCTGCCAATTGCGCCGATCGGCAGGCCATTTTGAGCGCGACCAGCCCCGGCATTTCTCGCGGCCTGAGCTGCCGCCCGCGACCTCGCAGGCGTGGCGGGCTGGACGTTCGAATTGGTCGCTTCGCTGTTGGTGCCCAGATCTCCGCCGGGCGCGATGTCCTTCGTCCCCATCCCTGGGGGTGCTGAGGGACCTGCATTGCCCGCACTCGTCCCCATTCCAGAAGGCGCCGAGCCGCCAGCGCTACCCTGCCCCGTTCCCATGCCCGCTCCGGCGGAGCCGGCATTTGCGCCGCCCGCTTGCACCAGGGCCAACAGACATGAGCCTGCGACAATCGTGGCAATCACTGGACGAATGGCATGTGACATCGGACGATCTCCTTCGCCACGCCCAAATTAACTATAATGGTGGAGCAGGGTTTCCGCTACGAATTCGCAGTTGCGAGCGCTGACGAACGCGCAAGCCCCTACCCCTCGTCCAGCAGCTCGAACAGTTCCTCTACCCGCTCGAACGGCGCATCGCGCATCGGGCTGTGATAGACGACGCGGTCGCCGTCGCGTTGCAGTGACTTGCCTCGCGACTTGCGCAGGCGTCCGGGCAGGAACGTCGCGGCCGCAGCTTCAGGCCCGACGTCGAGGCGGATGATGCCGCGTCGCTTGCATTCGATCCTGAGCTTGGCCGCGGCGAAGAAGTCGCGCGCGAGCTTTGGCAAGGGTCCGAAGCGGCGGGAGGTTTCCTCCTCGAGGTCGTCGAGATCGTCCTCGTCGTTGCATCGTGCGGCGCGGGCATAGAGCTCGAGCCGCACCGGCTCGGACTGCACATAGCTCTCGGGCAGCATGTCCCCGACCGGCAGGTTGAGGTCGGGCACCCACAGCTGCTCGTCGCTCTTCTCCGAGGCCATTTTCAGCAGGTGGCTGTAGAGCACCGGCCCGAACACCTGGACGTGGCCGGATTGCTGCTCCGAGAACAAATCGCCCGCGCCGCGCAGATCCAGGTCGCGCTCGCTGATGGCAAAGCCCGCGCCCGGCCGGCTGAACTCCTCGAGCACGGCGAGGCGCTTCTCGGATTGTCCGGACTCCGTCTCGGTGAGCAGATGCGCGAAGGCGCGGATGCCGCCGCGGCCGACGCGTCCGCGCAGCTGGTGCAATTGAGCGAGGCCGAATTTTTCCGGCCAGCACACCACGATGGTGTTGGCGCGGGGAATGTCGAGACCGCTCTCCACGATGTTGGTCGCGAGCAGGACGTCGGCATGGCCTTCGACGAAGCTCATCATGCGGTCGTCGATCTCGTCGGCCGCCAACCTGCCGTGCAGGCAGACGATGCGCAGGTCCGGCGCCACGGCCCGCACCCGCGCCAGCATGGGATCGAGATCCTGGATGCGCGGGCAGATCAGGAAGCTTTGGCCGTGGCGGCGCTGCTCGCGCAGCAGCGCCGAGGCGATCGCCGCATCCGACAGCGGCGCGATCCGGGTCGCGACCGGAAGCCGGTGCACCGGGGGCGAGGCGATCACGCTGAGATCGCGGAAGCCGGCGAGACCGGCGGCCAGCGTACGCGGGATTGGCGTCGCGCTCATCATCAGCACATGCACGTTCTTGGCGAGCCCCGCGAGCTTTGCCTTTTCCGCAGCGCCAAAATGCTGCTCCTCGTCGACGATGACGAGGCCGAGATCGTCGAACCTGACGTCCTTGCCGGTGAGCGCCTGCGTGCCGATCACAACCTTGATCCGGCCGCTGCGCAGGCCCTCCTTGGTCTCCCGCAGTGCCGCGCCCGAAGTGGCGCGCGAGAGGTTGCCGACCTCGATGCCGAACGGGGCAAATCGCTTCTGGAACGTCGCGACGTGCTGGCGGGCCAGCACCGTCGTCGGCACCGCGACCGCCACCTGCTTGCCTGACAGCACCACCGCGGCTGCGGCGCGCAGCGCGACCTCGGTCTTGCCGAAGCCGACATCGCCGCAGATCACCCGATCCATCGGATGGCCGGATGCGAGATCATCCAGCACGTCCCGGATCGCCTGGGCCTGGTCGATCGTCGTGAAGTAAGGAAAACGCGCGACGAACTTCTCGTAGGCCGATCCCGGCGGCACCAGCTTTTCGCCGCGCCGCCGCCGGCGCTGGCTGATGTGCTTGGCGAGCGCCTTGCCGGCGATCTGGATCTCGCGCTCGGCCTCGCTGCGGCGCGCCCACCACGTGCTGCCGTCCGCCTTATCGAGCGAAAGCCTGCCGAGCTCGGCGGCGTAAGGCCACATCAAGGCGAGATCGGGCGGCGGCACCAGCACCGCATTGTCGCCGGCGAACTTCAGGCGGATCATCTCGCGCATCGCGCCCCCGCCGGTGTTGACGGTCTGCAGGCCGTCGAGCACGGCAAGGCCGCGCTGGAGATGAACGACCACCGTGCCCTGCTCCGGCGCATCGGCATGGTCGAAGGCCGCGCTCCAGGCGCGCGCCATCGGCTGCGGATGATGCGCGCGGCTGCCGAGCACGTCGGACGCCGTCACCACGACCAGAGGCTTCTTCGCCGGCACGACGAAACCGGCATCGAGATCGGCGAGCAGCGCTGCCTCGCCGCCCCGCCCGCGCGCGGCCTCCTCCCAGTCTTCGCAGCGCTCCGCCTTGACGCCGCTCATCCGCTCCATCACGCGCAGATCGTCCTCGTGCGCGGCAACGAGGATCAGCCGCGACCCGGCCCGGCGCGTCTCCTCGACGAAGCCACGCAACGCCTTCCGGGAGGATGTCAGCTTCGAAAATTCCGGGATGGCCTGGAACGGTGCCGTCCGCGGCAGCACCTTGATGCCCTTGGAGAGCCGCCTCCAATCGCTGCGCCCGAGATATTCGCGCTCCCGCTCGCTGCGGGGCGCGGCCTCCTCGATCGTATCGAGCCATCCGTCGGCATGCGACGGCACGCCGGCATCGGCGATCCATCTGGCGCCCGCGCAATAATCGAACAGGCTGGCGCGCTTGCCGCCTTTGCCGGCAAGGCCGAGCCGCTCCGACATGGGATCGACGAGCAGCTCCCTGGTCTCGAAGATGATCCTATGCTCATGCGGGTCGAAGGCCACGATCCGTTTGATCGTGTGCTGCGAATGCTCGATCCGGAACGGCCCCAGCGCGCCCGCCGGGAATATCTCGAAGGTCTGGCCGTGGAACAGCGCCCCGCCCGGATAATCCGGCTCATCGTCAAGATCGTAACCGAGGGATTGCAGGCGGGACTCCAGCTCCTGCTCGGAGAACGTGCCGCCCACCTTCAAGCTCAGGCTCAGGCGCGACAGGCTGGCCGGCGGCGGCATCCGCTCCATCACCGCTTCGGCCGTCGATACCAGAAACACCGGCTTCTTGGACTTCGCAAGGCGCCTCAGCACGGAGGCTCTGCGCCCCGCGAGCTCGTGCGAGGGCTCCAGTTGATCGAACGGCAAGGTATTCAAGCGCGGAAACACCAGCACCTCGCAGGCGGGGTCGAGCGCGTGAATGACGCTGCCGAGCCGCTCCGCCCTGTTCTCGCTCTCGGCGAGAAACACGATGCCGCTGCGTCCGGACTGCTTCCATTGTCCAAGCAGATGAAGGGCCATCATGCCGAGAGGCGACGAAGACGAGATCGTGGCGCGCTGCGATCCTTTGCTCTTCTTCGGCGGCTTCTTGGCCACCCTTGCCTTCGTGGAAAGCCTCACTTGGACCCGTTTCTGCTCTTGAACCGCCGCAAACTGAATGCGAGCCGCCTTGCCCCTCGAATCGGCAGCTCGGCGCCATGCATATGGGATTTGCCCTGCGAACGCACCCCTCCTCGATAACGTTCGAGGCGGCGGCGCGATCCCTTTCGATCTGCTCTTGGCTGTGAGAATGGAGGCACGAAAAAGCCCCAGCGCTTGGAGCCACGCTGGGGCGTTTCGTTCGAAATGAATCGGTTAAGCAATGACGTCTTCATAGCAGCGGTTTCGCCGCGCGCTTGTGAACTGGTTCACACGTCTTGTTGGCTCGGCGATATCTGACGGCATCCAGCCAAGCCGGCATTCAAGCTTTCTTCAGACATTTCGGATCAGCTGACGATCCATTTCAAAGTGATTGTCATCCGCGCATGAGTTCGGTCCAGGTTCAGTGCACGCGGTGCAAGAACGTGTTTCGCGATCGCGCCGGCCGGTTGCAGGACGGCTATTCCAGGCAATGTCCGAGCTGCGAAGTCGTGCTGTTCTTCGCCGAGGACTCGCAGCATCCCTTCATCAAGCGGGCGATGCGCAGTGCGCGCCAGGCCCGCAAGGAGATGCGGGAGCTCCAGGCCGCGAAGCTCGCCGCACCCGAGCCGGAGGTGGCGCAATCGAGGAGGTTTGCTGGCAGGACGCGATCGGCGGCGCGGGAGGACTAGCGGCTCAGCTTCGCCGCCGCTTGCGCGGAAACAGGCGGTCGCGGATGTAGCGCGAGGTCGCCGTCAGGCGGATGCCGCGGGGCTTGTGCCAGGCGGCGCGGTCGATCTCCTTCTTGTCGCCGATCGCCAGCCTGCCCTTGGCGGACTTGGCGATGAAGATCGCGTCGCTCATCTTGCGGCCGGAGCGCTTGTTCCTCGCCTTCACTTCCTTCCAGAGGCTGATCCTGCCGAGCTTCAGCTTGGGCAATTCCTCCTTGATCTCCCGCCGCAGGCAGTCCTTCTCCGACTCGCGCGCACGCTTGCGGCCGCCCGGAAACATCCACAGGCCGTCCGACCGGCGTCTGACCAACAATACCTTGCCGCGCCTGGCGGCAACCAGCTTGGAAGACTTTGCCATTGCTGCCGTTGTCGAAAACAGAATCGACCCAATGGTAACTTGTCTAGTCAAACAGACAAGTTAGCGACGCAGCTTGATCACAGGCCGAACCGTACCCGATCCCGGTGCGCCATGGCGGGCAGTCCGCGCGCTGGCGGGCGCGAGATCAACCCTTCCCCGCCTCCGCCCGGTCCTCGGTCCTGATCCAGGCCATCATCATTTCCCAGGCCACCGACAGGATGATCGGTCCGATGAACAGTCCGACGATGCCGTGGGCCAGCGTACCGCCGATCACGCCGACGAAGATCACGATGGTCGGGGTGGTCAGGCCACGGCCCATGACCAGCGGCTTCAGCATGGTGTCGATGAAGCCGACCAGGACGAAGAACACGGTGAGCAGCAGCGCGGTGGTGACGTCCTTAGCGGTCCAGATCCAGATGATCACTGGCAGCAGCACCAGGAAAGCACCGATCTGCACGATCGAGAGCAGCAGCACGATGAAGGCAAGAAGGCCCGCGCTCGGCACCGAGGCGAGCTTGAAGCCGATTCCGGCGAGCAGCGCCTGGACGATCGCCACGCCAATGACGCCCTGCGCCACGGCGCGGATGGTCGCACCGGCGAGCGAGAGGAAATGCTCGCTTTGCTCCGGCACGATGCGAAACAGGAAGTTGCGGCCGGCCGCGACCAGGCGCGGCCCATGCGGAAACAGGAAGCCGGCCACGAACACGGAGACGAGAAACTGGAGCGTGCCAAGGCCGGCGTCGCCCGCGAGCGAGAGCAGCGGGCCGGCCAGCGGCTGAAGATACGGCGCCACCTCGCGCACCGCCGTCCGAACGTTGTTGTAGGCCTGATCCCAGAGCTCGTAGAGCCAGGGGCCGACCAGCGGCCAGGACTTAAGCTGCTCCGGAGCCGATTGGAGCACGAGGTCGCCGGTGCCGAGCTGGTGCGCCAGCTCACGCACGCCGTCCACCGCGCTGATGCCGAGCCAGGTCGCCGGGCCGATGACGATACCCAGCGTGATCAGGGTCAGGATTATTGCTGCGGTTTTGGGTCGGCCGCCCAGGATCTTGGCGACCCAGCTGAATGCCGGATAGAACGCGACCGCCAGCACGCCGCTCCAGGCCAGGATCGGCACGAATGGGCGGATGATCAGGAAGGTCCAGATGATCAGCAGGGCGAGCAGGCCGAGGCGGATCACGAGCTGGATGACGTCCTCGCCCGTCAGCAACTGACGGAGGCTTTTCACGGGCACAGCTTTCCTTGCGGCATGAACGCAACTTCCGCGCTTGCGGGCTCAGCCGTTATTGCCAGCAACGTATCTGGCGTCAAGACGACCGGCTGCCGGATACCGCATCGCCCGTCCCAACCCGGCTTGGCTAACGCGGGTTAACCGGATTTCCCCGCGCCGGTTTACGCCGCTGCAAATGCTGGTGACTACCGTTCTTCGTAGTCACCGAAACGCATTCTGGGCCATGGCCAACAGCATCTGGACGACCGAAGAATTCACCTGCACCGGTTGCGGCATGAACTACACCGCGACCAGAGAGGAGCACAGCGAGGCTCACAGCGGCAGCTTCAAATGCGGCATCTGCAGCGGCATCGTGCATGCCTGGTCCGGCAAGCACCACTTCTTCGGCTGGCAGGCCGTGAAGACGAGGCCACCGGTGTTCGGGCGGCGCTGGGCCGGCGTCGAATGGTAAGCCGCCTGCGGTGACGCCGGATCCGCCGAATTGCGCCGGCGCCGTTTGCACTCCGTTCACCGATCGCGGCTAGATCAGGACGGATCCTCCGCTTCGAACGCCATGGCCGACCTCAACGCCGTCCTGACCAGGCTCAACGACCGTCTGCTTCGTCTCGAGGGCGAGCTGTTCGTGCTGCGCTCGCTGGCGCGCGCGACATTGACCGCGGGCGACGACCATGCCGCGCGCATGCGCAAGCTGGTCGAGGCCGCAAAAGTCGCGCTCGACGACGAGGCCAAGCGCCCTCTCGACAAGCCGACCCGAAAATATGTCGATGCCGCAACCGCACTGGTAGAGGAGCTGCTGGTCGAACCCACCCCGGCGCGGCCGCTGTTCACGGTGATCGACGGCGGCCGGCGCGACTGAGCGCCCGCCTCAGCACGGCGATGACTACCGCCCATACATGCCCGGCGCACGTGCCCCGTGCGGGTAGCACTGTCCCTGCGAGTAATTGTAATCATAGCCGTCCGGACAGAGCCCGCCGCGTCGTCCGTAATATTGAGGGCGACCGTAAGCGCCGGGCGCGTGCGCACGATTCGGGTAGCACTCGCCTGTCGAGTAATTATAGTCGTAACCGTGCGGGCACAGGCCACCACGGCGCCCATAGCCCGAGCCGTGGCCCCCGGTGTAGACACCCGGCGCGTGACGGTCGTTGGGATAGCAGCGGCCGTTCGAGTGGTTGTAATCGTAGCCGTGTGGACATTGCCCGCCCGGACCGCCCCTGAACTGAACCTGCTCCACCATGGGCGCTGTCGGCGCCGCAGGCACGGTTGCAAACGCAAGCAGGCCGGCCAGCGCAAGTTCGATCATGACGATTCCTTCAAAACACGGGGACAAGCCTATCAGGATTCGCGTCCCACGAAACGACGTGGCAATTGACGCATGGCTGGCCTGAACCCCGCATGAACCGGGCTCGGACTGCGACAATGCGTCAACGCCAGGCATCGCGCACGATGCCGACGTCTAGATCGTGGACTTATCCGACTTGAGCCGGCTGAGCCCCGCCTCGATGATCGCGATCTCCTCGTCGATCTGACCGATCGGCAGGCTGAAATCATAGCCGGACCGGCTCTTCAGATCGACCGCGAGCCGCTGCCTGTGCATCATCAGCTCGTCCAATCCACGGCGGTTCTTCAGACGCACATAGGCGTCGACGATCTGCTCGATCGCGTTCGGCATGAGATCTGTCCCGGCGAAAAGGCCCGGCGGCGCGCCCACGCCGGCGGACGATTTCGGTGTCGCGGTACGCAATACAAATCCGCGACGGATTCGTCGATACGCCAAGCTGGTTGAGATCGTGTTACCGTTCGATGATTTCGTCAGTCGTGGGCATGAAAGGCCGCCGGCGGCCAAAAGCCGGGGTCGAAAACGGATGCGGGTTTGATTTGAAATGTCACCAGCCCCGGTTGGCGCACCCTTATCAGCCAATCCGAGTCAGCCAATCCGAGGCATCTCTGTTAAGAACGAAACACAGGAACCCGCTACAGGCTCTCGTCCACGACGCAGGGCCCCAGGCAACGGTAGGCGTCCGAGATCGGCGCCACCTGATGGCGCAACGCCGGTCGGGACCGCCGGGTAAGGCCCGCCAGCTTGGGCCGAAGTGGCCGCCAGCAGTGTCGCGACAGCGAAAAACCCGACGCTGCGCATTGCCTTCGCTCCCAAGCCGATGTCATGCCCGCTTGGAAGGCGCCGGACGGCTCGACGGCGCAATCCCGGCGTTCGCGCAAGCGGCGCCCGGCGCATTGTTGATAACCCACGCAAACGCTGCGCGGGTGGTGACAGGGCATGCGGACGTGTTATCGGGGGTGACGCAGTTGCGAGACGGATCGGACACCCATGCGAATTACCCTCGTCGGCTCCCGCCATTTTGGCGTGACCACCCTGAACATGCTCCGGGAGCATAGCGTCTCGGTCGTCCGGGTCGTGGTGGCGGACGCCGACGACCGCCTCGCCGCGGCGGCCAAGGCGGCGGGCATCGAGGTGCAGGTGCAAGCCAATCCCAAGCTGGTGGTGGCCTCCGAGATCGCCCCGGACACCGATCTGATCATCACCGCGCACAGCCATGCCAGGATCGGCAAGGATGCGCTCGCCGCCGCTAGGCTCGGCGGGATCGGCTATCATCCCTCGCTGCTGCCGCGCCACCGCGGCAAGGCCGCGGTGGAATGGACCATCAAGGAAGGCGACCCCATCGCTGGCGGCACGATCTACCATCTCGCCGACCGCATGGATGCCGGCGCGATCGCCGCCCAGGACTGGTGCTTCGTCAAGAAGGGCGAGACCGCACGAGAGCTTTGGGAGCGCGCGCTGGCGCCGCTCGGGCTCAAGCTGCTGGCCGACGTGATCGATTACGCCAAGGTCCACAAGGCGCTACCCGCCAAAGTCCAGGACGAGCAGTTCGCGACCTCCGCGCCGAGCCTCTCCTGAGCCAAGACCCTCTGAGCCGAAGTCTCCTGGAGCAAGCTCTTTCCGAGTCGTCCTGACGTTTACCCTTAACGTGCGGCGCCCTTGATTCTGCTTCGGAAATTGGAGCCAAAAGCGCAAATAAACCATTGTTCCCAAAGGAACAATTTTCGCTTTGGCATCGCAACAAATTTCCGTCACATTTCGTCCGAATAAGCGTCAACAACTCAGACACATTCAAGGACGAATTCATGCGTTTTGGTCGCATTGCGGTGTTCTGTGCCGCCCCAGTTCTCGCTGGCACCCTCGCCGCCCCCGCCTTCGCCCAGAATCCCTATGACGGCAATTGGCAAGTCACCATCGTGACCAAGAGCGGTTCGTGCGAGCCGACCGCAAGCTCGATGCTGACGGTTGCCGGCGGCAAGATCACCGCGCCCGGCGCTAACGTTTCCGGCACCATCGGCAGCGGGGGACTTGTGAAAGTTTCGATCAATGGTGCATATGCCAACGGTCAACTCAGCGGCAACGCCGGATCGGGGAAGTGGAATGGAGCATCTGCAGGCATACCGTGCAGCGGGCGGTGGGAAGCATCGCGCCAATAAACCAATTGAGGCTCGCGCCCGGAACCGGCGGCTGCTGATCGCGGCCGCCGTTTTGTTTGGGGCTGGGATCGCCGCGACCGAAAGCAGTGCCCAGTCCGGCCCGTTCGCCCCGCTGGCGGGCAGCTGGAGCGGCGGTGGCACGGTCACGCTGGATGACGGCTCGACCGAGCGGATCCGCTGCCGGGCCAAATACGCTCCGATCGGACCGACCATGGAGATGTCGCTGACCTGCGCCAGCGATGCCTACAAATTCAACCTCGGCGCCAACGTGAAGGCCGAAGGCGGCGCCATTGCAGGCAGTTGGTCCGAGACCAGCCGCAACATCTCCGGTTCGCTCCAGGGCCGCGGCAGCGGCGGAAGCTACGAGCTGGTGGCCTCCACCGCGGGCTTCAACGCCAACATCTCTCTCAAGACGTCCGGCAACAAGCAGAACGTCACGATGCGCGCGGACAGTCAGTTCCGCGGCGCGCACATCTCGATGTCGAAATAAGACGCTAGCTCACGCGACAATCGATCCGGCGCCCGCGCCGGATCGATTTTTTTATGGGCCGGGCACAAACGCCGTGACCTCGATCTCGACCTTGGCACGCTCGTCCACGAGGCCTCCGATATAGAGCAGCGTCGAGGGTGGAAAATTGCGGCCGAGCGTTTCCTTCCAGGCCGCGCCAATGCCGGCACCTGCCGCTTCGTACTCGGCGCGGCTGGTCAGGTACCAGGTCAGGCGGACGATGTGCTCGGGGCCGGCACCGGCCTCGCCCAGCAGCTTGACGATCCGCTTCAGCGCCGTCGCGACCTGGGCTGCCATGTCCGGATCGTAACTGCCGGCCTCGTCGCCCCCGGTTTGGCCGGCGAGTACCACCCACCGGCCCGGCCCCTCGGTCGCGACGCCGTGGGAAAAGCCGCGCGGTTTTTTCCACTCGGCCGGCTGCAAGATGCGCATGGGCAATGTCTCCCGATCTTTGTCGTTGTTCGCTGATGCCTTAGCATGCCGCCCGGCATCGCTGCATCCGCAGATTTGGCCGTTGCAAACGGCGGCAATGTCGCCGATACCGGCCGCCCCTCCTTGGTCCATCCCTTTCCGTATCCGCCGCAGATGAGCACCACACCGTCGAAAATGATGGCTGCACTGTGGATGGCCGGCTGGCTGTCGCTGATGCTGATCATGGCAGTGGCCGGGCGCGAGACCACGCGCGAGCTGAATGTTTTTCAGATCATGGAAATGAGGTCGCTCGCCGGCTTCGTCTTGCTCTCACCGATTATCTACCGCGCCGGCGGCTGGAAGGTACTCAAGACATCGCGCCTGCCGCAGCATGTCGGCCGCAATTTGGTGCACTATGTTGCCCAACTCGGCTGGTTCTTCGCACTGACACTGATCCCGATCGGCCAGGTGGTGGCAATCGAGTTCACCATGCCGATCTGGACGGCCGTCCTCGCGGCGAGCTTCCTGTCCGAGCGGATGACGCCATGGAAGATCGCCGCCATCGTGCTCGGCCTCGTCGGCGTTATCGTCATTGTCCGCCCCTCAACCGGGGAGATCAATCCGGGGCAGCTCATCGCGCTTGGCGCCGCCATGGGATTTGGCGTCGCGATGGCGCTGGTCAAATCGCTGACCCGCACCGAGAGTGCGCTCTCGATCCTGTTCTGGATGCTGGTGGTGCAGTCGGTTGCGGGCTTCATTCCGACGCTGTTGGTCTGGACGTGGCCGTCGCTCTATGTCTGGGGCTGGGTCGGCGTGATCGCCGTCTGCGGCACGTTCTCACATTATTGCCTGGCCAGTGCGATGCGCTACGCTGACGCGACGGTCGTGGTTCCGATGGACTTCCTGCGGGTTCCACTGACTGCAAGTGCCGGTTGGCTGTTGTATTCCGAGCGGCTCGACGCCTGGACCGTGCTCGGCGCCGCGCTGATCCTGTTCGGCAATTTACTCAATTTGAAGCCCGCTTCGTCGGTTCCCGCCCGGGCCAGGTGAACCTGGCGCCGTCTCGCGCGACAAAACCAAGTGGCCGTGTGATTTGGATCACGTTGGAGCGACACTCCATCGTGCACATTCGGCCACACAGCAGCGGGTTGAACGCAACGGACTGCCGTTTTGGTGGCGCGAAGTCGGGCACTTCGTGTAGGTTCGTGGCCGATTTGTTGCTGCCTGCAATTCGATTCTGGGGATTTCAGAATGCGCTATCTCACCCTCCTCGCTTCGCTGATGTGCATGGCGCTGTCGATCAGTGCCGCCAAGGCTGACCGCCGCGTCGCCTTCGTCGTCGGCAACGGCTCCTACAAGAACGTCGCGCAATTGCCGAACCCGCCGATCGACGCCAAGGCGATGGCGGCCACGCTGCGCAATGTCGGCTTCGAGGTGATCGAAGGCTCCAATCTCAGCCGCGACCAGATGACCGAGAAGCTGCTTGATTTCGGCCGCAAGGCGCAAGGCTCCGATATCGCGCTGTTCTATTATGCCGGCCACGGCATCGCCGTCAGCGGCACCAATTACCTGCTGCCCGTCGATGCCGACATCAAGTCGGAGATGGACGTCAAGCTGGGCGCCGCCATCAACATCGACCTGACGCTCGAGCAGACCATGGGCGATGCCAAGGTCAAGCTCGTCTTCCTCGACGCCTGCCGGGACAATCCGTTCGCCGCGAAGATCAAGTCGAATTCGGCGACCCGCAGCGTCAACGTCCAGAGCGGCCTCGCCGAGATGAAGTCCGGCGAAGGCACGCTGATCGCGTTCGCCACCGGCCCGGGCCAGACCGCACTCGACGGCCAGGAAGGCAACAACAGCCCGTTCACGCGGGCGTTGATTGACAACATCACCAAGCCCGGCGTCGAGATCCAGCAGGCCATGACGTCGGTGCGCGCTCAGGTCAATGAAGAGACCCGCAAGGGCCAGCTGCCCTGGGGCCACACCAACCTGACCGGCTCCGTCTATCTCAATCAGGCGCCGACCACCCAGGTCGCCGCTGCGGCCCCGACCGCGACCGGCATTGTGCCGGCGGCGACCGGAAGCTCGGACGGTGTCGAGCTCGAATACTGGCGCTCGGTTAAGGAGTCCAACAAGGCCGAGGAGCTCAATGCCTACCTCACCGCTTACCCGAACGGCCAGTTCAAGGCGCTGGCGCTGGCGCGGCTAGCGGCGATCAAGAGCGGCCCCTCGACCGCGACCCGCACGCTCAATGCCGGCGTCGATCCCGCCACCTTCACGGATGAGGCTACCCAAGTGACCGAGGACCAAATCGGTCTCGACAAGAACAAGCGTCGCGACGTGCAGCGTCGACTCACGGCGCTCGGCTTCGACACCAACCAGACCGGCGTCTTCAACGACGAAACGCGGTCCGTGCTCAAGCGCTGGCAGACTGCGCGCGGCTATCCCTCGTCGGGTTATCTCAACAAGAACCAGCACAAGGCCCTGCTCTCGGAAATCGTGGCTGCCCCGGCAACGGCGAGCGACGGCAGCCAGAAGCCGGCTCGGCGCGCCGCCACCGCCCCGGCTCAGAGCAGCGCGCCGGCACCGGCTCCCCAGCCACGCAGCAATCCCGGCGATGCTGCCGGTGCGGCCTTCGTCGGTGGCGTCGTCGGCGGCATGATGGGCGGCATGTTCCGCCGCTGAGAGCGAGACGGATCCCAGACGACAGAAGCCCGGCTCGCGCCGGGCTTTTTCGTTTGTGATCCTCATGGTGAGGAGGCGCGAAGCGCCGTCTCGAACCATGAAGGCGCGCCTCGACCAGCGGGGCCTTCATCCTTCGAGACGCTTGCTTCGCAAGCTCCTCAGGATGAGGAGCTACAGCCCATCCGCGAAGTCTACTTCCCTGCCACCTTGCGCAGCGCCTCGTTGATGCGATCCTGCCAGCCAGGACCGCCCTCCTGGAAGAACTCCAGCACGTCCTGGTCGATGCGCAGCGTGACCTGCTCCTTGATGCCGGGCACGGCGTTTTGCTTGGGCGGCGCCGTGGCGACCTTGGCCGTCACCTTCTTGAACGCCGCCTCGGCCTCGGTCCTGGCATCGCCCAGCGTGCGCGGCCGTCTCGGTTGATCCGCCATGTCCTAGATTCCCTCAAACAGAGCCGTCGAAAGATACCGCTCGGAGAAGGACGGCACGATCGCCAGGATGGTCTTTCCGGAAGCTTCCGGCCGCTTGCCGATCTCGAGTGCGGCGGCGATCGCGGCGCCCGAGGAGATGCCGCCCGGAATGCCCTCATGCCGCGCCAGCGCGCGCGAGGTCTCGATCGCCGTGGTCGAGTTGATCTTCACGATCTCATCGATCACGGAGCGGTCGAGGATGTCAGGGACGAAGCCGGCACCAATGCCTTGGATCTTGTGCGGAGTATGCTGTCCCCCCGAGAGCACCGGGCTCTCCTCCGGCTCGACCGCGACCACACGCAAGCCCGGCTTGCGCGGCTTGAGTACCTGGCCGACGCCGGTGATCGTGCCGCCGGTGCCGACGCCGGCCACGAAGAAGTCGATGCTGCCGCCGGTGTCGTTCCAGATCTCCTCCGCGGTGGTGCGGCGGTGCACCTCCGGATTGGCGAGGTTCTTGAACTGCTGCGGCATCACCGAATTCGGCGTCGTCTTCAAGAGCTCCTCGGCGGCCGCGATGGCGCCCTTCATGCCCTGCGCCGCCGGCGTCAGCACCAGCTCCGCGCCGAGAAAGGCCAGCATCTTGCGTCGCTCGATCGACATCGATTCCGGCATCACCAGCTTGAGCCGGTAGCCGCGGGAGGCCGCGACGAAGGCGAGCGCAATGCCGGTATTGCCGGAGGTCGGCTCGATCAGCACGGTGTCCGGCTTGACGATGCCCGCCTTCTCCATCGCGATGATCATGGCCGCGCCGATGCGGTCCTTCACGCTCGCGGCAGGATTGAAATATTCTAGTTTTGCCAAAATGGTCGCGTTCACGTCGTGCATGCCGGGCAGCCGGCGCAAGCGTACGATGGGCGTGTTGCCGAAGGCATCGACGATCGAGTCATAGATCCGGCCACGGCCGGGTTGGTGCGCTGCACCCGTGTTGGACGATACGTCCATGATGAACTCCCTGTGGCGACGATCTGCACGTCTGTCGCGGCCCTGCGCAGTTACGGACAGCTTGCGGCGACACGCAAGCGGCTATGCAGCACATGTTAAATACGCTGCATCGCAAAATCGCGTGAGCTTTAATTAGCAGAAAACCAACGCATTTGTGTTGCGACCTCGTCAACTGATTCTGCTTATGTTAGACTTAGGTCTCAAAGCAGGGAGGTCACCACGATGTCAGCGGTTGCTGAAGTGATGTCGACCGTAGCGCTAAGGCGTGATCCGCGTTGCAGCGAGTTGCCGACCTGTCCCGTCTGCGCCGACTCCATGGTCGCCGCTGAAGCATCTGCCTACGTCTCGGACCACATCATCAGCTACCTCTGGACTTGCGACAATTGCGGCTACGGCTTCGTGACCAAGCATGCCGTGAAGCGGCGGCTCGTGTGCAACTGAGTTTGGACTGTTGAGCTAGCGCGGGGCGATATCGCCCCTCGCCCAGTCCGCGCGCGTACGCTGATAGAACTCCTCGAAATTTCCTTGCGCGATCGCGTCCCTGATGCCCTGCATCAGGGACTGGTAGTACGCGACATTGATCTCGGACAGCAGCATCGCGCCCAGCGTCTCGCCGGCCTTGACGAGATGATGCAGATAGGCGCGCGCGCAGTTCCGCGTCGACGGCCATGAGCTCTCTTCATCGAGCGGGCGTGGATCGTCGGCATGGCGCGCGTTGCGCAAATTGACCTGGCCGTAGCGCGTGAAGGCGACGCCGTGCCGGCCGTTGCGGGTCGGCATCACGCAGTCGAACATGTCGATGCCGCGCTTCACCGCTTCGAGGATGTCGTCGGGCGTGCCGACGCCCATCAGATAGCGTGGCCGCTGCTTCGGCAGCAGCGGCGCGGTCTCGTCGATCATCGCCAGCATGACCGCCTGCGGTTCGCCGACGGCGAGCCCGCCGATCGCATAGCCATGGAAGCCGATCCCGACCAGACCTTGCGCGCTCGCATGGCGCAGCTCGGGCACGTCGCCGCCCTGCACGATGCCGAACAGCATGTGGCCATCCGGGGCGCTCGCGAAGGCGCGCTTGCTTCTCTCCGCCCAGCGCAGCGACAATTGCATCGCGCGCTCGATGTCGGCGCGCTCGGCAGGCAACCGTACGCATTCATCCATCTGCATGGCGATGTCGGAGCCGAGCAAACGCTGCACCTCGATCGACCGCTCCGGCGACAGCTCGACCTTGGCGCCGTCGATGTGCGAGCGGAACGTGACGGCGTGCTCGCTGACTTTGCGCAAATCCGCCAGCGACATCACCTGGAAGCCGCCGGAATCGGTCAACATCGGTCCGTTCCAGCCTGTGAACGTCTGCAGGCCGCCGAGCGCCGCGATCCGCTCGGCGCTTGGACGCAGCATCAGATGGTAGGTGTTGCCGAGCACGATGTCGGCGCCGGCATCGCGCACCTCGCGCCAGTGCATGCCCTTCATGGCACCGGCGGTGCCGACCGGCATGAAGGCCGGGGTCCGCACCACGCCATGCGGGGTGGTCAGGCGCCCGGTGCGCGCCGCCCCGTCGGTGGCGAGCAACTCAAAGTGATTGGGAAGGTCATTGTCGGGATTCATGGCGGTGCTTATTGCGTGTCGGAGCAGGCTGATCAACCCGCCGACCGCGCTCGGGCCGGTTTGTGCATCAGACTGGACAACGACCCACACAAGGATCGTGTGCCCGCACCCTTGTCAAACGAAACGATACAGTGTAGTTTTTGTCTGGGGGCTGGAACGAGATGCCGCGGCGAACTTGCCGGCGGCGGTAGATGCGTGATCGCCAGCCACCGACAATGCCGTACCCTTCGTGTTCGACCGACGCATCCGTCTCCTCGCGTGACCGGATCAGGCAGACTGGCGTGGGCCTGATCGGATCGGTGGTCCTGATCTGCAGCCTGGCGCTCGGCGCCTGCACCGCCCTGCCCCGCACGCCCTACACGGCCGCTGAAGCCAGCGCCTCGCGCGTGCTGGATATCGACGGCCTCCGGCGCTACGCCGACGAGCCGGTCACCAAGTTCAGCTTCGATAAAGACAACAGCACTGCGACGAGAACCTATCTGGCGCTGTCCGGCGGCGGCGCTGACGGCGCCTATGGCGTCGGCGTGCTCAACGGCTGGACCGCGGCCCGAACCCGCCCCACCTTCTCGGTCGTCTCGGGCGTCAGCACCGGCGGCCTGATCGCGCCGTTCGCGTTTCTCGGACCGCAATATGACGACACGCTGAAGGAGGTCTACACCAGCGGCATCGCGGAGAGCCTCCTGAACGATCCCAGCATCATGCGCGTGCTGTTCGGATCCGGCCTGTTTGGCAACACCAGGCTGCGCGAGCTCGTCGCACGCTATGTCGGGCCCGAGATCATGGCACAGGTCGCGCGCGAGCACGCCAAGGGCCGCAGGCTGCTCGTGGTGACGACCGACCTCGACACGCAGCGCACCGCGATCTGGGACATGGGCAAGATTGCCGCGGTCGGAACGCCCGAGGCGCTCAAGCTGTTTCGCGACGTGATGGCGGCCTCCGCCAGCATTCCCCTGGTGTTTCCGCCCATCATGATCGATGCCGAAGGCGGGGGCCGCAAGTTTCAGGAGATGCATGTCGATGGCGGCGTGACCGCGCCGGTGCTGACCTTGCCCGAAGCTCTGCTGTTCCAGAGTGGCCGTCTGCCCGGCAATGCGAAGGTGGACATCTACATCCTCGTCAACAAGAAGATCGAACGCAACTTCGAGCTCGTCTCCAACGGCACCATCGACGTCGCCTCGCGCAGCCTGTCGGCGATCACCCAATCGCAGACGCGCTCGATCATCTTCTCGACCTACGATTTCGCCAAGCGCAACCGGCTGGGCTTCCATCTCTCCTACATCGCGCGCGACTATCCTGCGCCGCCGTCGGAAGGGTTCGACACAACCTATATGCGGGCGCTCTACCAGTACGGATACGAGAAGGCTGCATCCGGCCAGGCCTGGACCTCGACGCTGCCGTGATCCCTCGTGACGGAACGAGGCAATACCGAAACCGTTGACGATATGGCCAATTCGGCCAGATTCGCGATGACGCCTCCGCTCCTGCGCGATATAGAGCGAATGACCGATATCACGACCGCGCAGGAATCATTGGGCATGGGATTGACTGCGACCAGGACAAGACCGGCAGCGCCACGGCGCGAGGTGCCGAAATCGCGTGGTGGCCGGCCGACGAAGACCGCTGCGATCGAGCGCGATCTGCGGCTGATCGAGGTCGCCACCCGCCTGTTCCTTGATCGCGGCTTTGATGCGACCTCGCTCGATGCGGTCGCGGAAGCTGCGCGGGTCAGCAAGCCCACCGTCTATTCCCGCTATGGCGACAAGCGCGGTCTGTTCGCGGCCGTGCTGAGGCGCGAGATCGAGCGCTGGCTTGCGCCGCTGTCGGCGGCGGCGGAGACGCAGCTCTCCAGCGCCTCGAACATCCCGGTCGAGCAGCGGCTGGTCGAGATCGGACGCGAGATGCTGACCTTCACCTGCGGCCCGGATGCCGTCGCCTTTAGCCGCATGATGACGGCACAGGCCATCAACTTCCCCGACGTCGCCAAGCTCGGCAAGGAGGAAGGCTGGCTGAAGGCCGTCGCCACCACGGCGCGCTTCTTCGACCATCTGGTGGCGCAAGGCGCGCTCGATGTCGACGACACCACCATCGCAGCCGAGGTGTTCCTCGACGTCGTCGTCGGCCACACCCATCGTATGGCGACGTTCGGAACGGCGCTGGAGCTGAAGGCTGCCGAGAAGCGCATGCGCGCGGCGATCAAGCTGTTCCTGGCCGGCGCGCTGGGACCTGCCGACCGCGTCCAGGACACCTCGAAACTCGCGCCACGGCGCCGCTCCTCCCGCTGACAATTCCGTGAGCTTGCGTGCTTTCCCCAGGGGGCGACGATGCGGCGTCATTGACCGAAATAAAACGATACGGTATGGTTTCATTAAAGTCGGTTCGGGCCGCTTTTTTCACCAGCCCCAAAGAGGTCCGGACCCGCTTCGATCGCCGCGGCGGGTACAGCCTGCCGCGGCGCTCCGCGGCCGGCCGATGCCCAAGGCCGGCCGCGAATTCTTTACGATCATCCGGCACACTCGCTGGCCGAGGGTTTCGAGCATGACGACTGCCCAACGATGGACCTCGCACCTGCTTGCGATCGCATTGCCCGCGCTGCTCATCGCCGCACCGGCACAGGCCATCGTGACCGCGAGCACGCCGACCGCGCTTCACAGCGACACAGATGGTGATGCCGAAGCGGACCGCCAGGCAGTCAGCCGCGAAATAGAGCGGTTCCGCAGCTCCTCGATCACGATCAGCCAGGCCATGGCGATTGCCGAAGCCCGCCATGCCGGCGCCACCACCGCCGATGTGAGCTTCGATGGCGGCTCGGGCGTGCCGGTCTACCGCGTGAAGACCCTGCACAACGACCGGATCTGGCGCCACACCATCAATGCTTCGACCGGCGAACTGGTCGGCGGGGAAGCCGCCCTACCCCTCACCGAGCTCGACCGCGAGGACCGCAGCAACCTCGCAGCGCTGGGTGCGATCAGGCACCGCCTCTCCGATGCCGTACGCGTCGCCGAGCGCGCCGCCGCAGGCAAGGCCATCAGCGGCGGGCTGGTCCGCGAGCGCGGCCGGCTGAACTTCTCGATCGTCGTCGTCAGCGGCGACGACCTCAAGGAGGTCACCCTGGAGCCGCCTGGCGCCAAGGGGAAATAGCGGGTGCCAAATAGCGGCAGGCTGCCCCCGGCGTCGGCCGGGCCGAAAAGCCATTGACGGCCGCAAGACTCTCCCGCATAAGTCGCCGCCATGTTCACGACCACCAAACGCACGACCAAAACCACCACGGCCGAAGGGGCCCGGGGAGGCGTGCGCGCGTAGGTCGTCGACTTAAACGCATCAGCTCTACGGCAAGCCCCGCCCTCGATGGTCCGGGGCTTTTTTGTTGTCTAAATTCTCAATGCAACGGAGGACAAAGTGAGTAACGATCCCGTCGTCGCGATTGTCGGCGTCACCGGTGCGGTGGGCGCCGAATTCATCGCCACCATGGACAAGCACGGCTTTCGCGTCGGCAAGCTCAAGGCACTGGCGAGCGCCCGCTCGGCCGGCAAGACGGTGTCGTTCCGCGGGCAGAGCGTGGCCATCGAGGAGTTGACCGAGCGCTCCTTCGACGGCGTCGACATCGCGCTGTTCTCCGCCGGCGGCAGCATCTCCAGGAAGTATGCACCGATCGCGGTGAAGGCCGGCGCCGTCGTGGTCGACAATTCCTCGGCCTTCCGCATGGACCCAAACGTGCCGCTGGTGATCCCCGAGATCAACGCGAGCCGCATCCGCGACCACAAGGGCATCATCGCCAACCCGAACTGCGCCGCGATCACCGCGCTGGTGCCGCTGTGGCCGATCCACCAGCAGAACCGCATCAAGCGCGTGATCATCTCGACCTATCAGGCGGCCAGCGGCGCCGGCGCCGCCGCGATGGAGGAGCTCGTCGAATCCACCCGCGCCAACCTCAACGGGCAGGTCTATACGCCGAAGGTGATGCCACACCCCTACGCCTTCAACCTGTTCAACCACAACACCGCCATCGACCCCGAGACCGGCTACAACGACGAAGAGACCAAGGTCATCAAGGAGACCCGCAAGATCTTCGAGGACGACAGCATCGCCGTCGGCGTCACCTGCGTGCGCGTGCCGGTGCTGCGCGCCCATTGCGAAGCCATCACCTTCGAATGCGAGAAGCCGATCAGCGAGGACCAGGTCCGTGCCATCATGGCGCGCGCGCCCGGCGTCAAGGTGGTCGACGACCGCGCCAAGAACTACTTCCCGATGCCGATCGACGCCTCGGGCCAGGACGACGTTCTGGTCGGCCGCATCCGCAAGGATCTCAGCGACCCCTCAGGCCATTCGATCTCGATGTTCGTGGCAGCCGATCAGCTGCTCAAGGGCGCGGCGCTGAACGCCGTGCAGATCGCCGAGCTGTTGCCGCAGAAGGTGATGGCGTAACGGGAGGTGCGTAGGGTGGGTTAGCCTAGCGGATGCGCGAAGCGCGGCCGCTGGGCGTAACCCACCTCTTTCATATCCGCGGAAACAGAAGCGGTGGATTACGCCTGACGGCTAATCCACCCTACGGGACCGCTCGAAACAGCAAACACGCATCGCCATACGAATAGAACCGGTATCCGCTCGCGATCGCGTGCGCATAGGCCTGCTTCATCGTCGCGAGCCCGGAGAAGGCCGACACCAGCATGAACAGCGTCGACTTCGGCAAATGGAAATTCGTCATCAGAATATCGACTGCGCGGAAGCGATAGCCGGGCGTGATGAAGATCGACGTCTCGGCGGCGAATGGCTGGATCGTGCCGTCCTCGCGCGCTGCGCTTTCGAGCAGCCGCAATGACGTTGTGCCGACGGCAACGATACGGCCGCCGGTCTTCCGCGCGGCGTTGAGCCGCTCCGCCGTTGCGGCCGAGATCGTGCCCCACTCGGCGTGCATCTTGTGGGCTTCGGTGTCGTCGACCTTCACCGGCAGGAACGTCCCTGCCCCGACATGCAGCGTCACGCGGTTGAGGCCGACGCCGCGGTCGCGCAGCGCCTGCTCCAGCGCGGGCGTGAAATGCAGCCCCGCGGTCGGCGCTGCAACTGCGCCTTCATTCGCCGCGAACATGGTCTGGTAATCAGCGAGGTCCTGATCGTCTGGCGTGCGCTTGGAGGCGATGTAGGGTGGCAGCGGCGGACTGCCGAGATCGGCGATGGCCTGGTCCAGCGCCGGGCCGTGGAACGAGAACGACAGCGTCACCTCGCCCTCGGTGCCCTTGGCCTCGACCTCGGCGTCGAGATGGCCGAGCAGGCAGACCTTGCCTTCGTTGCCGAAGCGGATGCGGTCGCCGGGGGCGAGCTTCTTGGCCGGCTTCACCAGCGCCTGCCAGCGCGAGCCGTCGAGACGCTTGATCAGTGTCGCCTCGATCTTCGGCTCTGTGTCTCGGCCGATGCGGCGACCCTTCAATTGCGCCGCAATCACCTTGGTGTCGTTGACGACGAGTTGGTCGCCCGGCCTCAGCCATTGCGGCAGGTCGGAAATGATCTGATCGCGCAGCGCGCCATTCTCGACGACCAGCATCCTCGCGGAATCGCGCGGGCTCGCCGGGCGCAGCGCGATGCGCTCGGGCGGCAGATCGAAATCGAAGAGATCGGTGCGCATGAGCAGGCTTGGCACGACACAGCCAGACCCTCATGGTGAGGAGGCGCTTAGCGCCGTCTCGAACCATGAAGGCCGGGTTGCAGCAGTGGGGCCTTCATCCTTCGAGACGCGCGTTCCGCGCTCCTCAGGATGAGGATCGAGTGACTATTCCTTGTCTGCGGCCATCCGCGCCTTGACGATCTTGTCGGGGTTCTGCACCGGCTCGCCGCGCTTGATCTTGTCGACGTTCTCCATGCCCTCGGTGACCTTGCCCCACACCGTGTACTGGTTGTCGAGGAAGCGGGCGTCGTCGAAGCAGATGAAGAACTGGCTGTCGCCGGAATCGGGATTGGCGGCGCGGGCCATCGAGGCGGTGCCGCGCACATGCGGCTCCTTGTTGAACTCGGCCCTCAGCTTCTTGCCGGAGCCGCCGGTGCCGGTGCCGTGCGGGCAGCCGGTCTGCGCCATGAAGCCCTCGATCACGCGGTGAAATACGATGCCGTCGTAGAAGCCCTCACGGACCAGCTCCTTGATACGCGCGACATGGCCGGGCGCGAGGTCGGGGCGCATCTCGATGGTGACGGGGCCCTGCGTGGTCTCGAGGATCAGGGTGTTTTCGGTGACGCTCATGCTCGTCTCTCTTGCGTTGGGGGTGAAGTCTTGTCGGGTGACGTCTTGCGGCTGCGGAACTGGATCGCGAATGGACGTCCCGCGGCGGCGCCGGCCATTGCATCGGTAAATGGCACCGGCGTGCAGCGTTGCAACGCCTCCATCACCGCGATCCGGTATTGCAGCCGGTCGTTGTCAGAGGCCTCCGCGGATTCATAGGTAATCCTCGGATGGCCCAGAATGTTTCCGGCCCGGTTAAAGCTCACCAGGACGGTGATGTCGAGTGGGCGGGCCCTCGCCGGCGACGGCGGTCTCCAGCAGGTGCGCAGGTGCCGGAAGATGTCCTGGATCGTGTCGACCTGGGCGGCCTCCACGGCCGCAAGGGAGGTGGCGAGCAACAGCACCGCGGCAACCAGCAGGAGCCTGCCACCGCGGCGCGCCATGGCCGCGCCTATTTGATGTCTGAGGCGACCTGCACCTTCACCATCTTGTCGGGATCGGTGACGGAGCCGCCGGGCGAGCCGGGGGGCGCCTTCTTCAGCTTGTCGACGACGTCCATGCCCTGCACCACCTCGCCGATCACGGTGTACTGGCCGTCGAGGCTGCCGCCGTCGGCGAACATGATGAAGAACTGCGAGTTGGCGCTGTCGACGCTGTCGCCGCGCCGGGCCATGCCGACGATGCCGCGGGCAAAATGCACCTTGGAGAATTCCTGCTTCAGGTTCGGGTATTTCGAGCCGCCGGTGCCGTTGCCGTTCTGGCCGTCGCCGGTCTGCGCCATGAAGCCGTCCATGACGCGGTGGAACGGCACGTTGTTGTAGAAGCCTTCGCGCGCCAGCTGCTTGATGCGTTCGGCATGCTGGGGCGCGATGTCGGTCCTGAGCTTGATGACGATGCGGCCCTTGGTGCTGTCGATGACGATGGCGTTGGCCTTGTCGAGATTTGCCGGCAATTGCTGCGCCACCGCCGGCGCCGCGAACAGAAGCGCGGCAAGAACTGCGAGAATTCGGATCATGACAACTCCGGATCAGAGAGAAGAGGAAGCGCGCCGTTTTCAGGCGAATTTGGCCTTGAGCTGTGCCGCGACCTGCGGCGGGACGAAGGCCGAGACGTCCCCGCCCATGCCGGCGATCTGGCGCACCAAAGTGGCGGTGATCGGGCGGACCATGGGAGAGGCCGGCAGGAAGACCGTATGCACCTCCGGCGCCATGGCCTCGTTCATGCCGGCGAGCTGCATCTCGTAATCGAGGTCGGTGCCGTCGCGCAGGCCCCGGATCATGATGGTCGCGCCGTGCTTGCGCGCCGCGGTCACCGACAGATCGTCGAACGTCGTCGCCTCCAGCACGCAGCCGGCCTGCGCCGCAATCGGACCGCAGACCTCCTCGAGCATCTTGAGGCGCTCCTCGGTCGAGAACAGCGGCTTCTTGCCGGGATGCACCCCGATCGCGACCACGAGCCTGTCGCACAAGGAAACGCTGTGCCGGACCACGTCCAGATGGCCGTTGGTGATGGGGTCGAAGGAACCTGGGTAGAAGGCGATGCGCGGCATGGCCCCGTCCTACCGCGCCCCGCCCGGGCCGGCAAGCCGGGCAGGTTCCTAGCCCGTTTCCGGTCCAGCCCCTCCGAAAATGTCCCGTTGGGCGTCAGCGGCAGCCGGTTTGTTTCGTCCTCGGGCGGCCACGAAACAAAACGGAGCGCGAACGAAACCATTTCCCACATCGGCGAAGACGTCCGGAAACTGGCCATGGTTACTAATCCGGCCAACGAATGACGGGCCGCGTACTGGGCGTAGGCGGCCGCATCACAGGGGACTGTCATGATCAAGACCATTTCAGCGATCGCTCTGTCTGCGTGTGTTGCCGCGGCCCTCACCCTCCTGCCCGGCTTTGCCCCGAAGGTCGAAGCCAGCGTGCCGCAGCCGCTGGCCAAGAGCGACCGGCTCGACATCCGCAGCATCGGCCGTGACTGCTCGCAGCAGGCCTGGCCGAACTTCGAAGCGTCCTGCCTGCGTAGCGCCGGCACCAAGGCCAACGTCCGCGAGGCCCGCCTCGTGACCGCCAACCGCACGCCGTAATCGGATCTGTCAGGTTCGTGTCGGGCGGGTCCCTCAAGACCCCAGGAATTTCTGTGACGTCTCGTCGCAGACTACGCGACGCTCGCGCCCGTCGGAATGGCCCGACGGGCGCGATCTCGTTCAGGGGGCACTATCGGCTGCGAGGAACGGCGGGTGGATGAGTCCCGATTCGCCAGCCTCTATTCCCCGTTCGCTCCATTCCCGTTCTCGGCCTCTTCCGTGATGTGCTCGACTGACACCACGTGCTCGTCCTCGGCGGTGTCGAACACGATCACGCCTTGCGTCGAGCGGCCGGCGATGCGGATGCCTTCGACCGGGCAGCGGATCAGCTGGCCCTTGTCGGTGACCAGCATGATTTGATCCGCCTCCTCCACGGGGAACGAGGCGACGAGATTGCCGTTGCGGTGGTTGACGCTCATAGCGACGATGCCTTTGCCGCCGCGGCCGGTGGTGCGGTACTCGTAGGACGAGGTCCGCTTGCCGTAGCCGTTGACGGAGACGGTCAGCACGACCTGCTCCTGCGCCGACATCTCGACATAGCGCTCCTGCGGGAGCTGGAAGCTGCCCGAGGTCTCCTCGGCCTCGGCATCGGCCGGCGCCTCGTCTGCGGCGGCTTCGCCCGCGACCGCGCGGCGCATCTTCAAATAGGCCGAGCGCTCGTCCGAGGTGGTGTCGACGTGGCGCAGGATCGCCAGCGAAATCACCTTGTCGCCTTCGCCGAGCGCAATGCCGCGCACGCCCATCGAGGTGCGCCCGGTGAATACGCGCACATCGGTGACGGGGAAGCGGATGCACTGGCCGCCCGCAGCGGTCAGCAGCACGTCGTCGCGCTCGGTGCAGATCTGCACGTCGACGATCGCCTCGTTGTCGTCGAGCTTCATGGCGATGATGCCGGAGCGGCGGACGTCAACGAAGTCGGACAGCTTGTTGCGCCGGACGTTGCCGCCCGTGGTCGCGAACATCACGTCGAGCTGGCCCCAGGTCGATTCATCCTCCGGCAGCGGCATGATGGTGGTGATGCGCTCGCCCTGCTCCAGCGGCAGGATGTTGATCATGGCCTTGCCGCGCGCGTTCGGCGCGGCCATCGGCAGCCGCCAGACCTTTTCCTTGTAGACCTGGCCGCGCGAGGAGAAGAACAGCACCGGAGTATGGGTCGAGGCGACAAAGAGCCGGCTGACGAAGTCCTCGTCGCGGGTCTGCATGCCGGAGCGGCCCTTGCCGCCGCGGCGCTGCGCCCGGTAGGCCGACAGCGGCACGCGCTTGACGTAGCCGGCGTGCGAGACCGTGACGACCATGTCCTCGCGCTGGATCAGGTCCTCGTCCTCGACCTCGCCCTCCTGCTCCATGATCACGGTGCGGCGGGGCGTTGCGAACTCGGCCTTCACCTCGGCAAGCTCGGTCTTGATGATGTCCAGGATGCGCGCGCGTGAGCGCAGGATCGCGAGATAGTCGCCGATCTCCCCGGCGAGCTTCGACAGCTCGCCGCCAATCTCGTCGCGGCCGAGCGCGGTGAGACGTGCGAGACGCAATTCGAGGATCGCCCTCGCCTGCTCCAGCGAGAGGCGGATCGTGCCGTCCTCGTTGATCCGGTGACGCGGGTCATCGATCAGCGTGATGATGTCCTCGACGTCGCGCGCAGGCCAATCGCGCGTCATCAGGGTGTCACGGGCCGCCGCCGGTGTCGGCGAGGTGCGGATCACCTTGATGATCTCGTCGATGTTGGCGACCGCGATGGCGAGGCCGACCTGCTCATGGGCGCGCTCACGCGCCTTGCGCAGCTTGTACTTGGTGCGCCGGGTAACGACCTGCTCGCGGAAGCCGACGAAGATCGTCAACATATCCTTCAAGTTCATCGTCTGCGGACGCCCGGAATCGAGCGCAACCGCGTTGACGCCGAAGCTCGTCTGCAGCGGGGTGAACTTGTAGAGCTGGTTCAGTACCACGTCGGGCACGGCGTCGCGCTTGAGCTCGACGACGACGCGATAGCCCTCGCGGTCGGACTCGTCGCGCAGATCGGAGATGCCCTCGATCTTCTTTTCCTTGTAGAGCTCGGCGATGCGCTCGACCATCGTCGCCTTGTTCACCTGATACGGAATCTCGGTGATGACGATCGCCTCTCGATCCTTGCGAATGGTCTCGAACGTGACCTTGCCGCGCATCACGATGGAGCCGCGGCCGAGATGGTAGGCGCTGCGGATGCCCTGGCGTCCGAGGATGATGCCGCCGGTCGGGAAATCCGGGCCGGGAATGATGTTGATGAGCTCGTCGATGGTCAGCGAGGGATTGTCGATCAGCGCAATACAGGCGTCGATCACCTCGCCGAGATTGTGCGGCGGGATGTTGGTCGCCATGCCGACGGCAATGCCGCCCGCGCCGTTGACCAGCAGGTTCGGGAACCGCGCCGGCAGGACCACCGGCTCCTTCTCGGAACCGTCGTAATTGTCCTGGAAGTCGACGGTGTCGCTGTCGATGTCCTCGAGCAGCTTCAGCGCGATCTTGGTCAGGCGGGACTCGGTGTAGCGCATGGCCGCCGCCGGGTCGCCGTCGACCGAGCCGAAATTGCCCTGCCCGTCCACCAGCAACTCGCGCATCGAGAAGTCCTGCGCCATGCGCACCAGCGCGTCGTAGATCGCCTGGTCGCCATGAGGGTGGTATTTACCCATGACGTCACCGACGATACCGGCGGACTTCTTGTGCTTCTTGTCGGGCGTGAAGCCCTGCTCGTTCATCGAGAACAGGATGCGCCGATGCACCGGCTTCAGGCCGTCGCGCGCATCGGGCAGCGCGCGCGACACGATCACGCTCATGGCGTAATCGAGGTAGGACTTCTTCATCTCGTCGAGGATGGAGACGGGGCGAATGTCCGAGGGTTGCGCCGGCTGGTCGCCGGGCTTGTTATCGTCGTCAGCCAAGGGGAAATCCGGTGAGGGTTTGTCTGGGAATCATATAGCGCATCCGGGGTCGGATAACCACCCTGACCGCCCTCGGAAAGTCCTTTTTCCGCTTATTCTTCCAATAACTTACGGCTTCGGAACAGCGCCCTGCACGCCCCCGGAATCGGTCCTTCATGAACGCCCGCAACGCCGGCCTGAACACGCGTCAAGGGGCCTCCGGTCAACCCGTTTTGCCCGGCTTGATACGAACCTCACCCCACACATGAAGCGCGCCCGGAAAATCCGAGCCCGTTCAGTCAATTAGGAATGTCTCCTGACGGGGAGGCGCAAGCGGCGCCGAGGTTGCCGCCGCATCTCCGTCGAGTAATCCCGCCCTCTCAGAACGGGATATCGTCGTCCATGTCGCTGTTGCGGCCGCCGCCGGCGGCAACGGGACGGCGCGGCGCGCTGCTGACGGGTCCGGAGGAGCCGAAGTCGCCGCCCGGCTCGTCGCCGAAGCTGCCACCTCCGCCGCCGCCACCGCGGCCGTCCAGCATCGTCAGCGTTGAGTTGAAGCCCTGCAGCACGACCTCGGTCGAGTATTTCTCGACGCCGCTCTGGTCGGTGTACTTGCGGGTCTGGAGCGCGCCTTCGATGTAAACCTTTGCGCCCTTCTTCAGATACTGTTCGACGATCTTGCAAAGCGGCTCAGAGAAGATCACGACGCGATGCCACTCGGTCTTCTCCTTGCGCTCGCCGGTGTTCTTGTCGCGCCAGGTCTCCGAGGTCGCGATGCTCAAATTCGCGATCGGCCGCCCGTCCTGGGTGCGGCGGATTTCGGGATCCTTGCCGAGATTTCCAACCAGAATGACCTTGTTGACGCTTCCCGCCATCGCCGCTCTCCACTCCGAATGCCACTGAATTTCAAAAGGGCGAATCCGCTGCCCGCGTTCCTCTGCGCCCGCTAGGGCGACCCTATACGCTTGCGGGCACCGATCAGCCTGCCACCCCCAAGGTTATCCCCACATATAGCATCGCGCGCACGTTTGTTCCAGATTTGTTCTTCGGCACGAGCGAGCGGAAATTTCCCGCATGTCCTCTCATGCCACAAAAAAGGACAGCCCTCGAATGGAACCTTTTTGGGTTCCCGAGTATGGCAAAAACCATTTAACATTCATCAAGTTGGAACCCATTCAATCAATCCGCAAGTGTGGCATTCCGGAGACGGACTCTGCCCTTTCCTTAGGCTACCTTTGCCTTGGAATTGATTCATATGGGTGTCGCGTCTGATCAGCCGCTTCGGGGACTTTCATGAAGCGGACGAAACTTGGGGAGACTGCAATGAATAAGATTCTTTTCGGCGTAATCAGTGCAATGGCAATGGGGCTGTCGGCTCCGGCAAGCGCGGCGGATATGGCTGCGCGTCCCTACACCAAGGCTCCGGCCCCGGCGGTCGCCGCGGTTTACGACTGGAGCGGCTTCTACATCGGCGTCAACGGCGGCGGCGGCACGAGCCGCAAGTGCTGGGACTTCGTGACCCCGGTCACGGGCGTTCTGGTGGCTGAAGGCTGTCACGATGCGACCGGCGGCACGGTCGGTGGTCAGATCGGCTACCGCTGGCAGTCGACCAATTGGGTGTTCGGCCTCGAGGGCCAGGGCAACTGGGCTGACTTCTCGGGGGACAACGTCAGCCTCCTCTTCCCTGGAAGCGCTTTGGTCACCGGTGATCGTAACCGCTCTCACATCGATGCTTTTGGCCTGATCACGGGCCAGGTCGGTTATGCCTGGAACAACGTGCTGCTCTATGTGAAGGGCGGCGCCGCCGTAGTCGGGGACAAGTACGACGTCTATGCCGCGCCTGGCACGCCTGGCGCCGGCACGCTGCTGGCGTCGGCTCGCGAGACCCGCTGGGGCGGCACCGTTGGCGCCGGCCTGGAATTCGGATTTGCTCCGAACTGGACGCTCGGCGTCGAGTACAACCACATCTTCCTCGGCGACCGTACGATCGCCTTCACGACGCCTGCGGGCGTTGCCTTCGGGAGCGATCGCATCAGTCAGGACGTCGACATGGGTCTAGTCCGCCTGAATTATCGCTTCGGCGGCCCGTTGGTCGCGAGGTACTGATATCCCTCTCATTTCGCGAGCAAATGGAAGGGCCGGCCCTGCGCCGGCCCTTCTTTTTTTCGGCACATGCCTGGACGTAAATAAGTCAGTAACCATCACCTTTTGGACTGTTGTGGCTTTTCGGAGACACAACTTGCGGCTTTGGTGGTGTAAAGACGGCGTCAGTTGGGCCGTTTGAGTCCGCTGCCCTTCCGCCACGGAAGGCAACAACAGAAACTGGGACTGGGATTAAGTTGAAAATGAAGAAGGTTTTGTTGGCTTCGGCCTGTTTGTTCGCTCTCGCGGCCCCCGCTTCGGCTGCTGATCTGGCAGCCCGCCCCTACACCAAGGCGCCTGCGCCTGTTGCCTCGGTCTACAACTGGACCGGCTTTTACCTGGGTATCGTCGGTGGCGGCGCCTGGGAAAACAGCTCCGATGATCCGCGCATGCAGGGCGGTTTCGTCGGCGGCACCGTTGGCTACAACTGGCAGACCTCCAACGTCGTGTTCGGCATCGAAGCTGATGGCGCGTGGGCTGACGTAAACGCCTCGGCGACCGGTCTTGTTGATTTTGGTGGCGCCCTCGTTCCCACGACGGTCAGTTCGCGTATCGACGCGCTCGGCACCGTGCGTGGTCGCATCGGCTGGCTCGCTTCCCCGAGCGTCCTGCTGTACGCCACGGGTGGTTACGCCTGGATCAACAACAAGATCAGCGTCAGCGCGCCCCCTGTTCTGAGCCTCTCGGAGAGCCAGTTCCATTCGGGCTGGACGGTCGGCGCGGGCGTCGAGGCGATGTTTGCTCCGAACTGGTCGGTCAAGGGCGAGTACCTCTATCGCAGCCTGGGCGGCGAGACCTACTTCTCGGGCGTCTTCCCGGTCAACACCGGCACTCTCGACCTCCACACCGTGCAGGTCGGCGTGAACTACCACTTCGGCGGCCCGGTCGTCGCCAAGTACTGAGCTTCGTCTCTGACGCATCATCGTCACGAAAGGCCGGCCTCGCGCCGGCCTTTTTGTTTGTTGCGGCCGCCCGTTCGCTCGCGCTTTTCGAAGGGGTGTGGCCGCTGGGTGACACAACCTTTGGCTTCAATGGTGTAAAAGCAATGACGTTGCTTGAGTCATAAGGTCCGCTGCTCTTCCGCTCTCCGGAAGACCGGAATGAGAAATGGAAGTGGGGAATGGATATGAAGAAGCTTTTGCTGGCTTCGGCCAGCTTGTTCGCACTCAGCGCGTTGGCACCGGCCTCGGCGGCCGATTTGGCAGCCCGCCCCTACACCAAGGCTCCGGTGGCACCGATCGCGGTGTACAACTGGAGCGGTTTCTACCTCGGCGCCAACGCCGGCGGTGGCTGGAGCCGCAACTGTTGGGATCTCACCAGTGTCGGCCCCTTCGTGGTCGCTCCGGCGGTGGCCGAAGGTTGTCACAATGCGACCGGCGCACTCGTCGGCGGCCAGATCGGTTATCGCTGGCAGTCCGCCAACTGGGTATTCGGTCTCGAAGCCCAGGGGGACTGGGCTGACCTGAAGGGTTCGAACATCAGCTCGCCTGCCGCGCTCGCGCCGCTGGTGAACGAGACCAGGATCGACGCCATTGGCCTCTTCACTGGCCAGGTCGGTTATGCCTGGAACAACGTGCTTTGGTACGTGAAGGGCGGCGCTGCCGTCACTCACAACAAGTACACTGGCAGTTTTGGCGGCGTTACGCTCGACACCGCGAACGAAACGCGCTGGGGCGGTACCGTCGGCACCGGCATAGAATTCGGCTTCGCCCCGAACTGGTCGGTCGCTGTCGAATACAACCACCTGTTCATGGGCAGGCACAACGAGACCTTCACCTTCCTCGGCGTGACCACTCGCACCGACAGCATCAAGCAGGACGTGGACATGGCTACCGTTCGACTCAACTACACCTTCGGTGGCCCGGTGGTCGCGAAGTACTGAACTTCCCTGCCGAGGTCACATCGTCACGAAAGGCCGGCCTCGCGCCGGCCTTTTTGTTTTGGCTGGGTGCTCCGCGAGCGGTTCCGCGCGTTCCTGCTGCCAGATCCCGCCAGCACGCCAACAATCCGTTGACGATTCGCAAGTCCCACTGGAAATCCGCCGCCGTTCTTCCTACGTTCGCTGCCATACCCATCGGCGCCGATCCCGGTTCCGGGCGCAGCGCGCCTTTTTTGTTGGCGCGATCGCGCACCTTTGGGCTTCCTTGAGGGCAACTCGGATGGATGAAGTGATCAAGGCGAAGCGCCAACAACAGAACGCGGGCTCCAGCCTGCGCGCAATTACGATCCGCGGCGCGCGCGAGCACAACCTCAAGAATATCGACGTCGAGATTCCCCGCGACAAGCTGGTGGTGTTCACCGGGCTATCCGGCTCCGGCAAATCCTCGCTCGCCTTCGACACCATCTATGCCGAGGGCCAGCGCCGCTACGTCGAATCGCTGTCGGCCTATGCCCGCCAGTTCCTGGAGATGATGCAGAAGCCCGACGTCGACCAGATCGACGGCCTGTCGCCGGCGATCTCGATCGAGCAGAAGACGACGTCGAAGAACCCGCGCTCCACCGTCGGCACCGTCACCGAGATCTACGACTACATGCGCCTGCTCTGGGCCCGCGTCGGCGTGCCCTATTCGCCGGCCACGGGCCTGCCGATCGAGAGCCAGACCGTCTCGCAGATGGTCGACCGCGTGCTGGCGCTGCCCGAGGGCACCCGCCTCTATCTGCTCGCCCCCGTCGTGCGAGGCCGCAAGGGCGAGTACAGGAAGGAGCTCGCCGAATGGCTCAAGAAGGGCTTTCAGCGCGTCAAGATCGACGGCACCTTCCATGAGCTGGCGGAAGCCCCTAGCCTCGACAAGAAATTCCCGCACGACATCGACGTGGTGGTCGATCGCATCGTGGTGCGTGCCGATATCGGCCAGCGCCTCGCCGAGAGCTTTGAGACCGCGCTGAAGCTCGCCGAAGGCCTTGCCGTCGTCGAGTTCGCCGATGCGCCCGCGGCGGCTGCGCCTGCGGAGGAAAAGAAGAAGACCGCGAAAATCCACGACAAGAGCGGGCCCGAGCGCATCCTGTTCTCGGAAAAGTTCGCCTGCCCGGTCTCCGGCTTCACCATCCCCGAGATCGAGCCGCGCCTGTTCTCCTTCAACAATCCCTACGGCGCCTGCCCCGCCTGCGGCGGCCTCGGCGTCGAGCAGCATGTCGACGAAGACCTCGTCATCCCTGAGAAGGATCTGACGCTGCGCAAGGGCGCGATCGCGCCCTGGGCCAAGTCGTCGTCGCCCTATTACGTGCAGACGCTGACCGCGCTCGGCAAGCACTACAAGTTCACGCTCGACACCAAGTGGAAGGATCTGCCGAAGAAGACGCAAAACGCGATTCTCTACGGCTCGGGCGAGGACGAGATCAAGTTCTCCTACGAGGACGGGGTGCGCTCCTACGACACCAAGAAGCCGTTCGAAGGCGTCATCACCAACATCAACCGCCGCTACCGCGAGACCGAGAGCGAGTGGGCCCGCGAGGAGCTGGCGAAATATTTCCACGACGTCCCCTGCGAGGGCTGCAAGGGCTTTCGGCTCAAGCCCGAGGCGCTCTGCGTCAAGGTCGGCGGCAAGCATATCGGCGAAATCTCGGAGCTGTCCGTGAAGGGCGCCGGCGCATGGTTCGAGACCGTGCCGGAGGCGCTGAACGCGCAGCAGAACGAGATCGCGGGCCGCATCCTGAAGGAGATCCGCGAGCGCCTCACCTTCCTGCTCGACGTCGGCCTCAATTATCTGACGCTGTCCCGCTCCTCCGGCACGCTGTCCGGCGGCGAGAGCCAGCGCATCCGCCTCGCCTCGCAGATCGGCTCGGGGCTCACAGGCGTGCTCTACGTGCTGGACGAGCCTTCGATCGGCCTGCACCAGCGCGACAACGCCCGCCTGCTCGATACGCTGAAGCGGCTGCGCGACCTCGGCAACACCGTGGTCGTGGTCGAGCATGATGAGGACGCCATCCGCCTTGCGGACTACGTGTTCGACATCGGCCCAGGCGCCGGCATGCATGGCGGCAACATCGTCGCCGAAGGCACGCCCGCCGAGATCATGCGCAACCCGAAATCGCTGACCGGCAAATACCTGACCGGCGAGCTCGAGGTCGAGGTGCCGGAGCGGCGTCCGCCGAACCATCGCCGCACCATCAAGGTGGTGAACGCGCGCGGCAATAACCTCAAGAACGTCACGGCGGAAATTCCGCTCGGCCTGTTCACCTGCGTCACCGGCGTCTCCGGCGGCGGCAAGTCGACGCTGCTGATCGATACCCTCTACCGCGCCATCGCCCGCAAGCTGAACAATGCCAGCGAGGGCGCCGCCCCGCACGACCGCATCGAGGGCCTCGAGCACATCGACAAGATCATCGACATCGACCAGTCGCCGATCGGCCGCACGCCGCGCTCGAATCCGGCGACCTATACCGGCGCGTTCACGCCGATCCGCGAATGGTTCGCCGGCCTGCCGGAAGCGAAAGCACGTGGCTACGAGCCCGGCCGCTTCTCCTTCAACGTCAAGGGCGGCCGCTGCGAGGCCTGCCAGGGTGACGGCGTCATCAAGATCGAGATGCACTTCCTGCCCGACGTCTACGTCACCTGCGACGTCTGCAAGGGCAAGCGCTACAACCGCGAGACGCTGGAGGTGCTGTTCAAGGGCAAGAGCATCGCCGACGTGCTCGACATGACTGTCGAGGAAGCTGCCGAGTTCTTCAAGGCGGTGCCGCGCGTGCGCGAGACTTTTCAGACATTGCACCGCGTCGGCCTCGACTACATCCATGTCGGCCAGCAAGCGACGACGCTCTCGGGCGGCGAAGCCCAGCGCGTCAAGCTGGCAAAAGAATTGTCAAAGCGCGCCACCGGCCGCACGCTCTACATCCTGGACGAGCCCACCACCGGCCTGCACTTCCACGACGTCAAGAAGCTGCTGGAGGTGCTGCACGAGCTGGTCGCGCAGGGCAACACGGTCGTCGTCATCGAGCACAATCTCGAAGTCATCAAGACCGCCGACTGGGTCATCGATCTCGGCCCCGAAGGCGGCGACGGCGGCGGCGAGATCGTGGCGTGGGGACCTCCGGAAGACATTGCGAAGGCGCCGCGAAGCTATACGGGCAAATTTTTGGCTCCCGTGCTGGAGAAGGCGCGGAAGCCGAAGCGGAGGCGTGCGGCGAGCGAGGCGGCGGAGTAGATTGCGCTGCATCGAAGCCACAGGGCTGTAGGGCGGATTAGCGGAGCGTAATCAGCCACTATTCGATCGGGAAAGAACCGACATGTCCGCTGGACTCGTACAAACCTACCGCGCCTTCGCCCACAACAACGCTTGGGCGAACCATCGCCTGCTCGCCGCCTGCGCTGCGCTATCCCAATCTGAATTCGAAGCCCCCCGCACCGGCTTCTTTCCAAGCCTGCAGCGTACGCTGAACCACATCTACATCATCGACTTCTTCTACATCGATGCGCTTGAAGGGGGCTGGCTCGGACCGGCAGCCTGGAAGAACGAGGTGCCGTACCCCTCGTTAGCCGAGCTCAAAGCTGCCCAGGCCGCAATGGACAACCGCCTGATTGCGATCTGCGATGCGCTGACAACTGAACGGCTCGACGCCTTCGTCCGGATCAACCGCGATACGAGCGTTCAAACCGAGCGCTGCGACCGGCTGCTCATGCATCTCTTCCAGCATCAAGTTCATCATCGCGGACAGGCGCATGCCATGCTGTGCGAAACGGATGTCGCGCCCCCGCAGCTCGACGAGTTCTTCGCGGAAGGCGAAGCGCCGCTGCGAGCCGCCGAATTCGCCGAACTCGGCTGGACCGAGGAGACCGTTTGGAAATCCAGGACGTAAGCTACGCCAGGAACTCCGGCGGCACATGGTCGGTCAGCCACACACCGTTCTCTGCGCGAAAAAACTTGAATCCCTTGGCATGCATGCTGCCGGCATCGACCTTGAAGATGTGCGGCTTGCCGTGGCGCTGACCGACACGCTGCGCAGTTGCCTCATCGGAGGACAGATGCACCTGCTGGCGCGCCTGCGGCTTCAGGCCCTCGGACAGGATCGCCTCGACAAACCGTGTCGCCGTGCCATGATACAGGATCGACGGCGGCTCCTGCGGCGCCAAGCCAAGTTCAACCGAGACGGAATGTCCTTGCGCGGCGCGAATGCGATCAGTTCCAGGGGATAGCGAGAAACGCTTCTTGTCGCTCTCTGCGACGACGCGCAGCAGATCATCGCGGCCAAACTTTGTGCCGGCGGCATTTGCCTTGGCGATCAGGTCGTCGATGCTGGCCCACCCGTGCGAATCCAGCACCAACCCGATCGTTTCCGGCTGGTGGCGCAGGACCAGGCTCAGAAATTTGCTGAGCTGGGTGTCATTGATCGGCATGGTTACCCTTCCAGTCCCGCATCACTACACTCAAGTGGTTGGCAAGGCCAGATGATCGATCTGGAGGGAGCAATGAGCCAGTCGAACCTATACGCTATTTCGGAACGCGATCCTCGCCGAGCAACAGGTGACTTGCGTCTACGAGGGTCGCCGTCGCGAGCTCTGTCCGCATATCATCGGCACCGACAAGTCCGGTGACGAAGCCGTGCTGGCCTGGCAGTTTGCAGGCGAAAGCAGCAGGCGCTGCCGCAATGGCGCTGCCTGAAGCTGGCCAATGTCAGTGGTGCCCGGGCGCGGGATGGCCGCTGGCATGAAGGCGGCTCGCATAGGAGCACCCAGACCTGCGTGACGAATATCGATCTCGACATCAATGTCGATGTTCGTAAGTTGCGGTGAGGGAGCTACAGGGGTCGAGATCGGAATCGAACCCCGTCGACCACGACGTAACGGCCGATCGCAGGGTTGATTTCGATCCGCTCGTGTCGCATGGCTGTCCTCGAACTCCACGAATATCAGCAGGCGACCTCACGCTTGTCAGCGAGCTCAAAATCCGGCCCCATGCCCTATTCCCTCGCCATATTCGATCTCGACGGTACCCTCGCCGACAGCTTCCCGTGGTTCCTGCGCACCATCAACGACGTCGCGGACCGCTTCGGCTTTCGCCGCGTAAAGGACGAGGATGTCGAGGAGCTGCGCCACGCCTCGTCGCGCGAGATACTCGCCAAGCTCGAAGTGCCCATGTGGAAGCTGCCGGCGATCGCGCGGCATGCGCGGCGGCTGAAGGCGGAGGCGGCTTCCGAGATTTCGCTGTTCGCAGACGTCGAGACGATGCTGCGAACGCTGGCCGAGAACGGCGTGCAGCTGGCGCTGGTGACGTCCGACAGCGAGGCCAATGCGCGCGAGAAGCTCGGGGACGCCGCAGCGCTGTTCTCGCATTTCGACTGCGCAGCGTCGCTGTTCGGCAAGGCCGCGAAATTCCGCCGGGTCATCCGCCGCGCCGGCGTCGCGCCTAGCAGGGTGATCTCGATCGGCGACGAGGTCCGCGACATCGACGCGGCGCGGGCGGTCGGGATCGCCTGCGGCGCGGTGTGCTGGGGCTATGCGGCACCGGCGGCGCTAACGGCGCTTCGGCCCGACCATGTGTTCGAGCACATCCGTGACATCGCGCCGGCGCTGATCGGCGTCACAGCTCCGATGCGGGCTTAACACCACCGCGCGGCCGTATTGCTTTTCCATCGAGAGCCCGGGCCGGCCCTCACTCACTCGCCGGATCGACCGGCAGCCTTGCGCGAGGCTCCCGCTCCGATCTCCCGGTTCAGGCACGCAAAAGCCTCTTTCACGTAGACGGCCAAGGGCCGCTTGCCCTGGTCGCGATTCCAACTGTCCATCGCAAGCCGCAAGGCTCCGACCGACATCATGGCGACCACGCGCAGCGCAGCCTGCCGATGCGGCTGCGGCCACATCTGGGACAGCGCCGCGAACACGGCAGCTTCCTTCTCGACGTATTTCGCCTGCTGCCGGATGCGAAGCGACTCGTTCGCGGACATCAGGCGCTCGATCACTTTTGTTTGCTTGTAATCGACCGGGAAGCGGGCTGTCAGCTCCAGCAGGCCGTTCCTTGCGGCATCGAGCGGCGACTGCTTGGTCGTTTGCTCGAGCACGGCGGCACGCAAGGTCTCGCTGAAACCACCATCCTGCCACGCCAGGAGGATCTCTTCCTTGGACTTGAAGTAGTAGAAGAACGTCCGCCGCGAGATCCCCGCCGCCTCCGCGATCGCGTCGAGCGTGGTGGCATCATAGCCCCTGGTCAGAAACAGTTTAAGGCCCTGCTCGGCGATACGATGCAGCGTTTCGCGCCGCTTCCGCTCGCGCAGGCCTTCCTCCTTCCGGGATGAACTTTTCATGACCTGTTTTGCCATGAAATCGACCAGTTTGCAAAATTACACTAAGTGCAATACGTCGATTACACTCGGTGCGACTTCATACAAGGTGCCTTCATGGTGAACGGGTTGAGCGACACTTCCTCTCGGCATGTGCGATCCGCGCACGCGAATGGCGCGGACGCTGCGAGCGGAGCGACAAGCCTGACCCGACGGCGGTTCGGTGCCGCGCTGCTGGCGATCGCCGTCACGGCCACGCTCGCCGCGCCTCCAGCCCGGGCGCAGTCCGCGCCCCCCGCGGTCGTCGACTTCGACTGGGTCGATCCGGCGCGTTCGCGGCCCGTTCCGGCGCGCCTGCACTGGCCGGCGGATGTTGCGCCGGGATCGCGCGTGCCGCTCATCGTGTTCTCCCATGGGCTCGGCGGCTCTCGCCGGGGCTACAGCTATCTGGGGCGATATTGGTCGGCCCGCGGCGTCGCCAGCCTGCATGTTCAGCATGCCGGCAGCGATTCCTCGCTCTGGGCGGGCAATCCCCTCGCCGTCGTGGACCGCCTGCAGCGTGCCGCTCACGAGAGCGAGGCGCTGGCGCGAGCCCTGGATCTGCGCTTTGCCCTGGATCGCATGCTGTCGAGTCCCCATGGTGCCCACGTAGACCGCCGGCGCATCATGGCGGCGGGGCATTCCTATGGGGCGAACACGGCGCTTGTTGCGGTTGGCGCCCGCGTGATGCGCGACGGCAAGTGGGTCGAGGCGCGCGACCCGCGCTTTGCCGCCGCCATTGTCATTTCGGCCCCTCCATTCTATGGCGAACCCGATCTTGCCTCGGTGTTGAGCAGGATCACCGTTCCAACCCTGCACGTGACGGCGACGAAGGACGTCATCCAGATCCCCGGATATTACTCACCCGCTGCCGACCGGCTGGAGGTCTTCAACGCCATTGCCACACCGCGCAAGCTGCTTGCCGTGTTCGAAGGCGGCTCGCACAGCATCTTCACCGATCGTTCGTTCACCGGTGGTCCGGCGCTCAACCCGAAGGTGAAGCTCGCGACGGCCGAGCTCACCCTGGCCTTTCTCGACCTGGTTTTCGATTGCAACGGTGCCACGCTGGCGCGCTGGAACGTGACCTGGCAGCCCATGCTCGCCTCGGCGCCGGGCGCCGCACCTTCTCCCCTGCCCGTCGCGCAGTCCCGGCGCGTGGCCCAGGGAGTGGCGACCGGTCTCGTTCCCTCGCCATGAGGTGGCTCGCAGTTGCGGTCTTGAGCTCGATGGCCGCCGGTTGCGCGGCGGCTCCGCTGGAACGAGCGGGGTCGCTGGCCTCCTACGACGATCTCACGCCGTCCGATGGTCTCTTGACCAAGTCGCAGCTCCGGATCAGCAAGGCTGATGTTCTCGCCGCGAAGACCGCTCGCATCGAGCCGACCGCGTTCACGGCGACCGCAGCCAGCCAGCCGTTCACGCCGCAGCAGCGCAGGCTGATCAAGAACGCAATCAACAGAGCGATGTGTCTTGCGCTCAGCGAGCGCTTCCGGATCGTAGCTCCCACGGAGGCTGCGGACTTGAATGTTCGCGCCGTCATCACACAGATTGCGCCGACCGATGCGGCGGCAGCCGGCGTCTCCAAGGTCGCGAGCGTCGTGCCGTCCATCGTTGCTCCCGGCGTGCCCATTCCGGTGCCGCGGCTTCCGATCGGACTGGGGAGCCTGTCCGTCGAGGCCGAGGCCCGTGACCGCACCGGCAACCAACAGGCGGCCATGATCTGGGCGCGCGGAGCGAACTCCTTCACCAGCGCTCCGCGTGTATCGAGCGATGGGGATGCCTATGATTTGGCCGAGGCTTTCGGAAGCGATTTCGGGAGGTTTCTCGTTGCCGCGGAGAGTCCGTTCGGGAAGGTCCCCGCGCCGCCGTCCGTCGACAGATTGAGCGCCTCTCTCGGTGGTGCGCCCAAGGAAGCGATCTGCGAAACATTCGGCCGGGCGCCAGGATTGGCAGGCCTGGCCGGAGAAAGAATCGGGCTGCCGCCGGACTGGACCGACCGGGGCGCGCCGGAGAACACGATCTTGGAAGCGCAGAACGTCAATTGAGCTCTGGCGGAATGGCCGCTGGAATTCGGCCGGCCGGAGCAAGCGGCCACGGGTTGTGACGAACTACTCCGTCCTGCGCAGGAACGCCCCGAACGCCCTTGGGCCGTCGCCGGTCTTGATCTCGCCGATCACCTTGAGCTCGGCCGCGTCGATGATACTTAGCGTGTTGCTTTCCCAGCAGGCGACAATGACGCGCTTGCCGTCGGCAGTCGCCGCAATGCCTTCGGGATAGTCGCCGACATGGATGCGCTTGACCGGCTTGTGGCTCGCCAGGTCGAACACGCTGACGGTGCCGCCATATTGGTCGGTGACGAAGCCTCGGCCTAGCGTCAGCGCCACCGCATATGGGCGCATGCCGACCGGCACGCGGCCGATCTCGCGGCCTTCCGCGATATCGATCACGGAGACATCGTCGGAGCCGACATTGGCGGTGTAGGCGCGCTTGCCCTCGGCATCGATGGTGACGCCGAACGGGCGGGTGCCGACCTTGATCACGGCCTTGCGTTGGCGCGTTGCCGTTTCCACCACCGAGACGCTGTCGTCGTCGCGGTCCGCCGAGAGCAGCAGCTTGCCGTCGGGCGTCACCGCAAGACCCGACGGCGAGGCGCCGACCGCGATGCTGGCGACAACGCTGCGCGAGGCCGTATCGATCACCCGCACCGCGGCCGCGTACCAATCGGCGACATAGACCGTCTTGCCATCGGGCGCCACGGCAATGCCGAGCGGCCCGCCGCCGACCTCGACGCGGCCGGCGACCTGCCGCGTGGCAGCGTCGACCACCGTCACCGCCTTGGCATCCGGGCTCGTGACATAGGCAAAGCGCCCGTCGGCGCTGACGGCGACGCCGGCCGGCTTACCGCCGATTGGGATGGTCGCAACGCCTCGCGCGCCAGCGAGATCCACCACCATCAGATCTTCGCTGAGCTGGTTGGTGACGAACGCCTCGTCGGCGCGCGCGCTTCCAAAGCCGGCGTAACAAAGGCTGGCGGCGAGCGCCGCCAGAACCAGCGCTCGCACGATCAGCTGCCGCTCTCGATCTTCTTCTTGAGCGCCTCGAGCCCGGCCTTGTACAGCCCGCTCACGGCCTTGATCGCGGCCTCGTCGCTCAGCTCCGGCGGCGGGTCGTTGTTGGGATAGCCGCGATAGAACGCGCCGGCCCATTCCAGCTTGGCCTTGCCATCAGGCGCGGGCGAGACCGTCAGGGTCGAGGAATAATTGGTCACAGGCAGCACCTTCACGTCGACCTTGGTGATCCGGTACGAATAGCTCTGCATGTCGGGCTCGTATTTGTAGAGCTCCTCCTCGACCGTCCCGCCGCCCGTCAGGGTCAGCTTGCGCGTGGCGCCGATCTCGTTGCCCTTCTCGCCTTCGGTCTTGGTGACCGGCTGAAGCCAGCTCATGTCCTGGAAATTGCCGATCACCGCCCACACCTTGGCGGGGGCCGCGTTGATCTCGATGGATTCCCGCACCTTCTGCCGCGTCGGCCCATGGGCCCAGACCGGCTCGAAGGCGGTCATCAGAGCCATCCCCGCCACCGCCAGCGCCGCCACCCCGGCGATCGCCGGTCCGCTTCTCATCCTCATCTCGTTTCCTCGTTTCTCAATCTGCGCGACTTGGAACGCGCGCTGAGGTCATGCTAGCGCATTTTTGGGCCATGGGGAGACCCGTTCGTGGCACGGCGGTGGCAAAGCCAATGCACACCATTGATTGGGTTAGCGGACGGGTAAAACACCAGACCGGGGTCAATCATGCCAAGTCGAAATAATTCGCTTTACTCGAATTCGGAATTATCGCATGTTGCGCCTACCAAAACCCGGGCCGAGGGGCGCATCGCGATCGTCACGAACGCGGGATGGGAGGTGGTGGACGCAGGCAGCGTCGCGCGCTGGCGGTTTGCAGGGCGGATCACTCCGTGAGCAGGCGAGGCGCGCACACGACGGGCGCAGTCTGCGTACGGCAAAATCGTGTGGTCCTGGCGCCCGGGGTCTGTGCGCCAAGGCTTGCGGTGACGTTGCGGGCCGACCGGGCCCGCACCGTCAGTCATCCGCAAGGCGACGGGGGCAATAGTGCATCGCTCCCCGGGGAGAGCACGACATAAGCCGTCAACCCACTGCGCAGGGAAGGCCGGATGTTTGGCTTCACCTGTATGCCGCTGTGCAGCTTTTTCAAGCACACGCTTCGCACAGTGGACCGCGGGTGCCAGCCGGCACCCGGCCTTCCCTGCGCCCTCGGCATTTTTGAGGGTGACGAATGCAGCAAAGCTCGGGCGGACTCTGCCGCGAGGATGTGAAGCCGCGCGTATGCGGGTAGCAATGCGAGATAAATTCGAGCTCTCGTGCCCCGGACGCAGCGCAGCGCCCCTTCGGCGGTGCGCTGCAGAGCCGGGGCCCATGCATCCGCGATGCTGCGGCTCCTGGGTCCCGGCTCCGCGCCGCAACGTTCACGCGTTGCAGCTTGACCAGGACACGGGAGTTGGCGCACTGCTGCTCCACACTCCGTCATTGCGAGCGCAGCGAAGCAATCCAGACTGCTGCCGCGGAAAGATTCTGGATTGCTTCGCTGCGCTCGCAACGACGACAGAGAGAGCTGGTGTTAGGGGATTCCCTCACTTACTCCCCCAGCGTTGCCTCCACGAACCCGCGCGGATCGACACAAAACTCACGCATCAACCGGTAATGGTCGGTCTGCTCCACCGTGACAGGCTCGAGGCCGTATTTGCCGAGCCGCAGCAGCCGCGCGTTGGGATAGGCCATGAGCATCGGCGAATGCGTTGCCATGATGACCTGGCACATGCGGGAGTCTTCCATGCGCCGCAGTAGCTTGAGGAATTCGATCTGGCGCGCCGGCGACAGCGCCGATTCCGGCTCGTCGAAGATGAAGATGCCCTGGCGCTGGCAACGCTCCTCGAAGAAGCGCAGAAAACCTTCGCCATGGGAGTGCGACAAGAAATCGGGACCGACCTGGCCGGCGTCGCGCGCAGCCTTGTCCAGATATCGCGCGACCGAGAAAAAGCTCTCCGCACGAAAGAACCAGCCGTTGGTGATCTTCGGCAGCCAGCTTGCGCGCAGCGCCTTGGAGAGTTGGCCGCCCATCTCCTCGCGCGCTTCGGAATGATCGACCGGCTTGTAGCCCTTGCCGCCTCCGGCATCGTCATATCCGGCGAGCGCTGCGATGCCTTCGAGGATGGTCGACTTCCCGGTGCCGTTCTCTCCAACGATGATGGTGATGGGGCTATCGAAGCTAAGCTCGAAATCATCAGGAAAGATGGGCAGGCAAAACGGATAGGCCTCGCGGTCGCGAACCTGCGACGGGTCGAGCCATACCCGCTTCAGATACGGGGCTGGCAGGTTGATCGTTCGATTGCCTCTTCGTGCCATGGCTTCCTGCCGCTGCCCCCACCACAACGGAACATAACCGGAACATTCGGATTGCAGAAGCGCTATCTTGCACCCACCCCGTCGCGGCTCACGAGCTAGTCCCCTGCCTCCAGCACCAGCTCCATCGTCATCAGCACCGGATTGTTGCCACGGATCAGACGCCCCTCCGCAACGCCGCCGGTATAGTCGATCAGGGCGACATCGAGCGCAGCTTCCAGCGCGCCGGAGGCGCCGGGCGCGATTGTCCCTGCCGTGATTGCCAGCTCCGTCGCAAACGGCTCGGTCACGCCGCCATGGCTGAAGCGCGCGCCGATGGTCGATCCGACGCCGCCATGGATCTTCGCGCGGGCGATGCCGTTCGTGCGGCAGAACGCTTCGAGTGCGCCGGCAAAATCCTGGTTCGGGCGCAGGCGGAGCGCGAAGGCGCGGCTCGTCGTGCGCACGCCGCTGCTTGCAGCCGCGACCGGTCCGAACAGCTTGAAGTTGGTCTCCGCATCAGGCTCGGCCGTGAACACCGCACCGTTCAGACCGAAGGCCTCGACCTCGAACGGCTCGGCGACGACGGTCTCGTCCGGCATCATGTGGCCGCCGCTCGTCTTGCCGTCAGCCTCCGTCCACAGTCCGTGGCAATGAAAGAAGGGCGCACCGTCGCGCGTGCCGAGCGTCATGCTGCCGAGCCTCAAACGCGTCACGCCGGCGGGCCGGAATGTATCGCTGTAGAACGCCGCATTCTCACCGGTCTTCGACAGCGCCGGCATGACATAGGCGAACGGCCCGAGCGCGCCGCGGCGGAAGTTCAGCACGCCGCCGGCGAAGCCCTCCGACGCAAAGCCGCGCCGCGCGGCCTCCAGCAGCGGCAGACCGGCCTGAAGTGTGAACGAGAAAGCGCGTCCCCTCGCCTCCACCCATTGAATGCGTTCGGGAAGCGGCGCGCCCGGCTGCTTGATGCTCCGCATCTGGTGCGCTCAGCTCGCCTTGTCGAGGTCGAGCAGCCCGCGCGCCTCGAGCTCGTCGCGCACCATGCGCTTCGGCACCTTGCCGTAGCCCGATTTCGGCAGCGCGTCCCAGAAGAAGAAGCGCTTCGGCATCTTGTAGCGCGGCACTTTCGGCGACAAGAACGCCGCCATCTCCGCTTCGGTCACCGCCTTCGCGCCTTCTCGGACGACGCAGACGGCGACGCCGACCTCGCCCCAGGTCGCGTCGGGCACGCCCAGCACGGCGACCTCGCCAATCCCGGGATGGGTCAGGATCTTCTCCTCGATCTCGCGCGGATAGATATTGGAGCCGCCGGAGATGTACATGTCCGACGCACGTCCTGTGATGTACACAAAACCCTCCTCGTCCATGTGGCCGAGGTCGCCGGTGCGGAACCAGCCATTGCGGAACGCCTTCGCATTGGCTTCGGGGTTGTTGTAATAGCCGGCGAATACGGCAGGCCCGATCACGCAGATCTCGCCGCTCTGGTTGGCTTTGAGCTCGCGGCCCTCATCGTCCTGAATCGACACCTGCATGCCGGTGCGCTCGAAGCCGCAGGTGCCGATCCTGGCGTGCGGGCCGTCCTCCGGGTCGTGCAGCGCCGCCGGCAGCACGGTGATGTTGCCGGTGACCTCACCGAGGCCAAAATACTGCACGATCACCTTGCCGAGCTTCTTCAACGCCGCCTTCTGGTCCTCGCGATACATCGGCGCGCCCGCATAGATCACGTAGCGCAGCGAGGAATGGTCGTATTTGCCGGCGGCGGGATGCTCGACCATCATCTTCAGGATGGTCGGCACGGTGAAGAGATTGCTGACGCGATGCGCCTCGATCAGGCGGAACGCCTCGTTGATGTCGAATTTCTCGGTCGGCAGCAGCACGGTGCGCGCGCCGCGCGCGGTCTGCATCAATTGGTGCACGCCGGCGCCGTGCGACAACGGTGCCACCACCAGCGAGGCATCCTGCTCGGTCGTGCCGGGCGTCAGATCGGCGAGATGATTGGTAACGACGAATCCCATCTGGCCGTGGGTGAGCACGGCCGCCTTGGAGCGTCCAGTGGTGCCGGAGGTGAAGAAGAACCAGCAGGGATCGTCATGCTCGACGGCGACATTCTCCACAACGGCGCCCGCGTGCAAGGCGATCGCATCGGCCACCGAGCGCTCGCCGAACGCGGCCTTGCCGTCGACGCTCCAGGTGAACTCCAGCGCACCGTCCTTCACCGCCGCGGCGTGCTCGGGGAAATCGACATGGCACAGGAACGCCTTGGCGCCGGAGGCCTGCGCGAGATAGCTGACCTCATCCGGCATCAGACGGAAATTGGTGGGCACCCAGACCGCGCCGAGCCGAAACGCGGCGAACATCGAGACAAACATCTCATCGCCATTCTTGGAATGGACGAGGATGCGGTCGCCCTTGGCTATGCCCCGCGCGGCGAGCGCCGCGGCCAGGGCGGAGACCTGCGCATCGATCTCGCGCCAGGTCCAGGACTTGTCCCCCCAGACGAAGCCGGGACGCGCGCCATGCCGCCGCGCATTCTGGGTCAGCATATAGGCGAGATTCATGACGCGGCGGGACATGCGCAGGGGCTGCATCGGGCTTCCTCTTCGACGACGGGCGGCACGCAAGCCGTCCGTTCATTGCAGCCCATTTATCGCCATCGCCAGCGGCCCTGCAAGGCCGGCTGCCGCGGACTTGGCCTACTGCTTGAACGCAAAAGGCGTCGCCGTGATGGCCTTGGTCTTCCAGCAGGCTTGCGGACCAAAGCCGCCGCAGAAACTGCCATGCAGATCGAAGCGGATGGTGCGCGCGGCGCCGCGCTTCACCGGCGGGGCCATGATCTTATAGCGGAGCACGTATCCGTCGAACACCTCGCGCACGCCGCCGTCCGGCAGCGTCACCAGGATCTTCATGACGCAACCGCCGGTTCCGCAATAGGTCGTCTCGCGATCGCCGCATTTGGTGTCCTGGAAATCGACGATGTAGTCCTCGCGGCCATCGCCGGTCAGGTCGATCCTGCGCACCGTATCATGCGCGAAGGTCACCTCGCCGCCTTGCTGGCTCTCGCATTCCTCATTGGCAAAGCGCACAGCCTTCTGCACGCCGGGCGGATAATCGGCCGGATTGAACGGCTTTGCGTCGTCGGCACCCGCGCCGGTCACGAGCAAGCTGAGCAGGAGGATCAGATATCGCATTGGCGTTGGTCGCAACCACAAACGATATCGTTCAGGGAATCTTAAACATGATCGACGCAACCTCGCTCAGTTCTCGCGTACAGAGTGCCGTATCATGGTCAAAGCGCCTGCCCTCCTTCTGTTGTCACTGGCGCTCGCCGGATGTGCCGCGACTCCGCAAGCGCATCTGGCATCCGATCTCGCCGTCAAGCCTGCGCGTTATGCCTGGGATGGCGCCGGCGAGGATCCCAACCGGCCCCGCGCCGCCTCGCAGCCGACACGAACCTCCAGCCGCTCCGAGCGCAACAGGTTGCAAGCCGACGCTCAGCCCCATTCGAAGGAACGGTGGCAGGCGCAGGATGGCATCGAGGCCGAACAGGACGCCAGAGTCAACCGCTCCCTGGTCATCTGCCAGGGCTGCCTCCGCCCGCAGCCGCAGGCCGAAGATTCCAGGCTCGCCAAAGCGACCGATTGAACGGAACAGCTTCGGATTGGAAACCCCGGCCGGACCGTGCGTTACGATCTCGTGCGCGAGGCCGGCAGCTGCAAGGCAATGATATGAGCGACGTCATCAACAACAAGGCCCATCACCGCTATGAGCTCGACGTGGAGGGTCATCTTGCGACCGAGCACTACCGGCTCGACGGCGGTGTCATCACCTTCGAGCACACCGACGTGCCGAAGGAGCTTGGCGGCAAGGGCATTGGCTCGAAGCTGGTGCAAGGCGCGCTCGACCAGGTCCGCGCCGAGGGATTGAAGCTGATCCCGCAATGCCCGTTCGTGAAGGCGTGGATCGACAAGCACCCGGACTATGCGGATCTCGTGACACGGTGAGTGCACAGGCCCGCCGTTCGTGGCCGGCGGGCCTGCCGTAACTTACGGTCTATTGTCCGTGCTTGAGCAAGTCCTGGTCATTCATATCCCAGTCCTGCCACAGCTGGAGAATGCCGAGCAGCACTACCACCGCACCGAGGGTCGTGTGATAGATGCGGAGAAATCCCTCACCGGAATAGCCGATCACGTATGGCGAGGCGATGAGCCACAGTCCGGCCAGGATCGTCATCACCTCCTGCCAGCGCTGCAAGGCGACATATTCGAGCTGGCTGATGCCAAATACGACGAGACCGATCGCGACCGTGTTCAGGATGGCCGTCTGGTGACCGGAGATCGCCTGATCCTGGATCGGGAACCACGGCGAGGCCACGATCACCGCACCCAGCAGCATCCCACACCAGTCTTCCCATGTTCGATGAGTATTCAAGAAACCAGAGTCCGACATCGTACCCTCCTGCAAAAGAGGCATACGTCTGCGGCTGGCGATCATGACACTCCGAATATCTGGCGACCCTGCCGGCCGCATTCGGGCGTATGTCCTTTCTAGGACGTGGGAACCGAACTCCGGCTTGCAAGAGCGGTATCGGGAATTATTTGCGGAGCCGCGGGACCATGCTCGCCGGGCGCCATGGCCATACCGCAGTGCGGTCAGGGCGGCACGCATTTGCAGATATCTCATCTGCGCCAATCTCCCCTGGTCCCACCTTGGCAAGGGCCGTGTCAGCCTCCTAGATCAGGAGGCACCTGCAGTTCGGAGGGACCCCGCATGGCGGCTTCGGTACGCGACAACAAGGACAGGTGCCGCTTCGAGCTCGATGTCGGCGACGACATCGCCTTCGCCAATTACCGGCTGACGCCGTCGGCCGTAATCATCACCCACACCGAGACGCCGCGCGCGTTGCGCGGGCGCGGCATCGGCTCCGAGCTGGTCAAGGGCGCGCTCGACCTGATCCGGCGCGACGGCAAGAAGGTGATCGCCGGCTGCGGCTTCGTCGTCGACTATCTCGATCGGCATCCGGAGGATGCGGATCTGGTCGCCTGAATGCAAAAGGGCCCGCGGCGATCGCGGGCCCCTGCGGCACTACCCCAGGTCCGGTCAGTGCTTGATCTCCGGCGGCAGCTTGCCGCCATTAGCGGCGAGCTTGGACATCACCTGCTTGTGCAGCCAGACGTTCATGCTCGCCGAGTCGTTCATGTCGCCGCTGTAGCCCAGCTCCTTGGCGAGATCCTTGCGCGCAGCGAGGCTGGAATCGATGTCGAGCGCCTTCATGAGGTCGACGATGGAGGTACGCCATTCCAGCTTCTCGCCCTTGTGCGCGGCGGCCGCCTTGTCGACGATCGCCGCCACGTCGACCGCAGCCATGGGTGCGGCGGCCGGCGCCGAAGGACTTGCCGACCCTGCGGGGGCGCCCGGCGAAGCGGCGCCACCGGCCGGCTCAGCGGAGGCCGGCTGGCCGCCGAAGATCGCGCTGATGATTTTCCCGAAAATGCTCATGTCTGCTCCCCGAAAAGGAATCCGTTGGAAGGGCCTTGCGTGGCACTTATAGACGAAGTTGGTGCGCCGCGCCCGCGAAGTTGCGCGAACGGACAGCAGCATCAGCTTATCTGCGGCGAAATGACGACAGAATGACGCCGCATTGATTGCGTCGCGGCATCGAAATTTCACCCAAGCGTGAGGGACAGGACTCGGACTTGGGAGTATGCTTGCCGTTCAGCTCGCGATGCCATCCGGAATTCGCGTCTGGTCGGGATCGTGGGATTTCAAGAGAATGGGCGGCCGCTTGCGCCGTTTGCCGGCGCCGGATGCAGCCGCTTGGCAAGGGAGCTAGCGACCATGGCCACACTCTACCAGGGCAATGTCCCCACGATGGCCCAGCCCACGGATGAGGCTGGACCGGTGATCCGAACCATACAATTGTCCGATCTGCACGACGCGCTCAGGCGGGGCTGGAAGGATTTCAAGGCCGTTCCGAGCCACGCCATCATCCTCTGCGTGATCTACCCGGTGCTCGGCCTCGTGCTCGCCCGTGTGGTGATGGGCTATTCGGTGCTGCCGCTGCTGTTTCCGCTCGCCGCGGGCTTCGCGCTGATCGGGCCCTTCGCTGCGCTCGGGCTCTACGAGCTTTCCAGCCGGCGCGAGCGCTATGAACCGGCCAGCGCCTGGGATGCCATGGAGGTGCTGCGATCGCCGTCGTTCGGCGCGATGCTCGGCCTCGGTACGTTGCTGCTCGCCCTGTTCGTCACCTGGGTGGCGACCGCGCAGGCGATCTATATCGCGGCGTTCGGCTACGAGGGCGTCACCGGATTCTCGGACTTCATGATGCGCGTGCTGACGACGCAGCAAGGCTGGTGGCTGATCGTGGTTGGCTGCGGCACCGGATTCCTGTTCGCGCTCGCCGCGCTCTGTCTCAGTGCCGTGTCGTTCCCCTTGATGCTGGACCGCCATGCCGGTGCATTCGAGGCGATGAGCACCTCGCTGCGCGTGGTCGCGAAAAACCCGGTGCCGATGGCGGCCTGGGGCCTGATCGTGGCGGTGCTGCTCGCGCTTGGCACGATCCCGGCCTTCCTCGGCCTCGCCGTTGTGGTCCCGCTGCTCGGGCACGCCACGTGGCACCTTTACCGCAAGGTGATCGCGTCCGATCCGGGCGCACGTCCGGTCCCCCCTCCGCCGCATCGGGCGCGCAAGCCGGCCGCCGACTTCCCGGCCAACCTTTTCCCGTGGCGCAATCGGACTGACGTCTGACAATCTCGTGACGTGCGGCCCTGGCCGGTTCAGACAGGGCCGCACGCCTTGCTTTGGCCGCGGTTACAGCCGAGATTATGCTGCCGGTCAGGTCAATTCACGGAAATCCATTTCATCTGATGACTCCGACGATTTCTCGTCTTGCTCTCGCAGCCTTGGCCGTCTCCGCGTCCCTTCTCTCAGTCCAGCCAGCGCCCGCCGCGGTTGCCTGCGACTCGGGCAATTTCGACGCTTGGCTGGCTGATTTCAAAACCGACGCTGCGGCGAAGGGCATCTCGCAGCAGACCATCACTGCCGGGCTTGCCGGCGTCACGTTCGACCAGAGCGTGCTCAACCGCGACCGCTCGCAAAAGGTCTTTACCCAGAGTTTCGAGGAGTTCTCCGGCCGCATGGTGCCGCCACGCTTGGAGCGCGGCTCCAACAGGATGAAGCAATACGGCTCGGTGCTGTCGCGCATCGAGCAGGCCTATGGCGTGCCGGGCGAAGTCCTGGTCGCGATCTGGGGCCTGGAGACCGATTTCGGCGTCAACACCGGAAAGTTTGCAACGATCCGCTCGCTTGCAACGCTCGCTTACGATTGCCGTCGCTCCGAGCAGTTTCGCGCCGAGCTGTTGGATGCGTTGCGCATCGTCCAGCGCGGCGATCTTGCGCCTGGCGACATGAAAGGCGCCTGGGCCGGCGAGCTCGGCCAGACCCAGTTCATGCCGTCATCCTGGATGCAATATGCCATCGACTTCGACGGCAACGGCAAGCGCGATCTTCTGCATAACGTGCCCGACGTGCTCGCCTCCACGGCCAATTATCTGGTCGGCTATGGCTGGCAGAAGGGCAAGGACTGGCAGCCGGGCAGCCCGAACTTTGAGGTGCTCAAGCAGTGGAACAAGAGCGAGGTCTACTCCAAGACCGTGGCCTATTTTGCCGCACAGCTCGCACGCGCCCCTTAGATCTCAGCCCAGCCGAAGCGCGCCGAATCGCCGCTGCCGAACCCCGGCAAGCGGGCCTAGCCTGTAGCGGCGCCAGCGCATCGCTCATGGGCGCATTTTCGGTATTCAATGGATCTTAAAGTGAATCCATATTCATATAATAGCGTCGCGTCCTATGCGAATCAGGCAGGCATGACTTGAGTCTATAAGCTGCTGGGTTGAACTTGCTGGCCGCTTATAGGCAACCTATTGCCGCGATGACCCAGATCAATCTTTGACATAAACCCGTTATTTCACGGGCACTTATCGCCGACACCGGACGACCTTGGCCAAGCTCTGGGCGGGAGCGCCTTCCGGTTAATCATCCGTTACGTACGCCATGCGCATAGCGCTTAGCTGCATCGCAACATCGGAACTTTCGCACTGCACCACTCTCACCTATATTCATTTCAACGATGAGGCCTCAAGCAAAGGCTGAATCGAACTACAGGAGACTACCAATGCTGCTCTCGCTCATCCGCATGATCCAGGCCTTCCGGGACTATCAGCGCAATGTTGCCGAGCTGTCCCAGCTCAGCGATCGCGAATTGGCCGATATCGGCCTCGATCGCTCGGACATCCCGCGCGTTGCCGCCGGTCAGTATCAGGGCTGATATCCTTCAGCCCTTCACTAGAACGGACCGATAGCGCCCGCCTCGTGCGGGCGTTGTCGCATCTGATGGCAGAAAACTCGATCTCGGCGATTCCACTCTCCGCCGAAAAGCGCTACCTGTCCGCCCCATGACAGGACCCCAATCCAACCTCGTCCACGTGATCGGTGCCGGCCTCGCCGGTTCGGAAGCTGCCTGGCAGATTGCGAAGTCCGGCGTGCCCGTGGTGCTGCACGAGATGCGGCCGACCCGCATGACCGAGGCGCACCGCACCGACGGACTTGCCGAGCTCGTCTGCTCCAACTCGTTCCGCTCGGATGACGCCGCCAACAACGCCGTCGGCCTGCTGCATGCGGAGATGCGCCGCCTCGGCTCGCTGATCATGCGCGCGGCCGACGCAAACCAGGTGCCCGCCGGCGGCGCACTCGCGGTCGATCGCGACGGCTTCTCGGCAGCCGTCACCAAGGCGCTGAACGATCATCCCCTGATCGAGATCGCGCGCGGCGAGATCGCGGGCCTGCCGCCGGCCGCGTGGAGCAACGTCATCGTCGCCTCCGGCCCCCTCACCTCCGCGCCGCTGGCCGACGCCATCCGCGAGCTGACCGACGAGAACGCCCTCGCCTTCTTCGACGCCATCGCGCCGATCGTGCACCGCGAATCCATCGACATGTCGGTGGCCTGGTTCCAATCGCGCTACGACAAGGTCGGCCCCGGCGGCAACGGTGCCGACTACATCAACTGCCCCATGACCAAGGAGCAGTATGAGGGCTTCGTCGCCGCGCTGATCGCCGGCGAGAAGACCGAGTTCAAGGAATGGGAGACCAACACGCCCTATTTCGACGGCTGCCTGCCGATCGAGGTGATGGCTGAACGTGGCCCCGAGACGCTGCGCCATGGTCCCATGAAGCCGGTCGGCCTCACCAACCCGCACGATCCCACCACGAAACCGTACGCGATCGTGCAACTGCGCCAGGACAACAAGCTCGGCACGCTCTACAACATCGTCGGCTTCCAGACCAAGCTGAAGTATGGCGAGCAGCAGCGCATCTTCCGCACCATTCCGGGGTTGGAGAACGCCGAATTCGCCCGCCTCGGCGGCCTGCATCGCAACACCTTCCTGAACTCGCCGAAGCTGCTCGACGGCCAGCTGCGGCTGCGCGCACAGACGCGGCTGCGCTTCGCCGGCCAGATGACGGGCTGCGAAGGCTATGTGGAATCCGCCAGCGTCGGCTTGATCGCGGGTCTCTATGCAGCCGCGGAAGCGCGCGGCGAGACGCTTGTCAGCCCGCCGGCTACGACCGCACTGGGATCGCTGCTCGGTCACATCACCGGCGGCCATATCGAGACCATCGAGCCGGGCACGCGCTCGTTCCAGCCGATGAACATCAATTTCGGCCTGTTTCCACCGCTCACGAGCGTGCCAACGAAGAAGCCCGACGGCACGCGGCTGCGCGGCAACGAGAAGACGGTGGCCAAGAAGCAGGCGCTGAGCGCACGGGCGCTCGCCGATCTCGATCGCTGGATCGCCGATCACCTGCGCATTGCCGCCGCCGCGTGAGTTTGCAATGAGCTTGCCCAAAGACGACGCGGCAGAGCTGTCGGCGCGCTGGACCGAAGGCGTGATGCTCAAGCGCGACGTGTTCTCGACCGTCGAGCGCGGCCGTTTCCGCAGCGAAAGCGGCGAGATCGACGCGGTGCTGCGCCGGCTCGACGAGGTGCCATGGTGGTCGTTTCTGCTGGCACGCCACCTGTTCGCCCGCGAGAAGCAGGCCCTGGTGCGGGCCAAAGGCCTCGACGTCGGCCCCGAGCTGCTCTGGGCCGGGCGCCGCGCTCTGGTGCGCGGCTTCGTCGACGGCGTCGCGCTGCACCTGGCAAAGCCCCATGGCGATGTCGCCTATTTCCGCTCCGCCAAGGCCGCACTGCGTCGGCTGCGCCGCGCCGGCATCTGCCACAACGATCTCGCCAAGGAGCAGAACTGGCTTGTCGGCCGCGACGGCCGCGCCTATGTCACCGACTTCCAGCTCGCCGCGTGCTTCAAGCGCCGCGGCCGGCTCTATCGCATCCTCGCCTATGAGGACCTCCGGCATCTGCTCAAGCACAAGCGCTCCTACGCGCCCGAGGCGCTGACGCCGCGAGAGCGAAAGATCCTGGCGAGGAAGTCGTTCGCCGCGAGCCTGTGGCTCGCCACCGGCAAGAAGGTCTATCGCGCCATCACCCGCGGCCTGTTCAACTTCACCGATCGCGAGGGCGGCGGCCGCCGGCTCGTCAACGACGCGCCGGTGCTGGCCGAGCTGATCCGCCGGAATCCCGCCGTGCGCGACGCCGCCATCGTCGCCTTTGCCGACCGTCGCTCCGGTGTCGGGCTTTACGCCTTCGTCGAAGCCGATCAGGCCGCGCTCGAGGGCCAGCTCCGCAGCGAGCTTGCCGCCTCCAAGGGACCGAAGCCGCCCGAGCACATCCAGGTCGTGCACGCCCTGCCACGCAACGCCAGCGGCAAGCCACGCATCGAGGTCCTGCAACTGGTCGCCATGAACCAGCTCGACCTGATCGAGCCGATGATGAAGAACGAGCAGGATCGCGCCTTCCTCAAGGATATCCTGGAGCAGCGCAAGAACCTGCGCGACCGCTTCAATTTCGAGGCGAAGCTCCCGACGAGCTAGCGCGGAATCTGCGCCTTGAAGCCTCCACAATGGCGATCGAGAAGCGCTTGGATCAGGAAGGGTTGGCAGAGATCATGGGCGCTCGGGGGACGATGATGCATCGTATGGTTGGCGGAACGATCGCCGGCCTTGTGCTGCTGGCAGGGGCGCCTGCGCTGGCCGACTCACCGGCGGAGCTGATCTCCAGCTTCCGTCTCAAGCATGGTGAGGCCCGCGTCGTGCGCGACGCCACCCTCGATCGCATCGCCATGGATCAGGCCCGCGCGATGGCGGCGAAGGACGACCTCAGCCACGACACACTCGGCCCATTCAATCGCCGCGTCGCACCGGCCGGCGCGGGCCGCGCCGCAGAGAACATCGCCTACGGCTACGACAGTTTCGACAAGACGCTGGGCCAGTGGATCGACTCCTCCGGGCACCGCAAGAACCTGTTGCTGCACAATGCCTCCCGCGTCGGCATTGCCAGCGCCAAGAATGCGAGTGGCAAGCGCACCTATTGGGCCATGGTCATCGCCGGCGACTACGAGAAGGGCAAAGGCAAGAAAAAGGACAAGGAGCCCGTCGTCGCGGTGAAGCGCGAGGTACCGCCCGCGAGCAAGCCGAAGTCCGGCAACTGTCACGTCAAGCTGCTCGGCCTCTGCATCTGAGGCGCGACCGTCTCAGCCGCGGCGCGCGGCTTCGATCGCGGCGACGTCGATCTTCGTCATCCCCATCATCGCATCGAAGGCGCGCTTGGCCTCCGTGCCACCGGCGGCCAGCGCCTCGGTCAGCACCCGCGGCGTGATCTGCCAGGAGACTCCCCATCTGTCCTTGCACCAGCCGCACGCACTCTCCTGCCCGCCATTGCCGACGATGGCGTTCCAGTAGCGATCGGTCTCCGCCTGATCGTCGGTGGCGATCTGGAACGAGAAGGCCTCGTTGTGCTTGAAGACGGGTCCGCCATTGAGACCGAGACAGGCAACGCCGGCTACCGTGAACTCGACGGTCAGGACATCGCCTGCCTTGCCGGACGGATAGTCGCTGGGCGCGCGATGGACCGCACTCACCGCGCTGTCGGGAAACGTCTCGGCATAGAAGCGGGCCGCGGCTTCAGCATCCTTGTCGTACCAGAGGCAGATCGTGTTCTTTGCCATTGGGTATTCCCTGTGATTCCGTGCCAGATTGCGCTTCCGATCAGCATAGGCATCCCGATCTGCATGCTCCAGCTGGAACAGTCGTTTGCCCGAGCTTGCTCGCGTGCGTCATTGTGTCTACGAGGAACCTGAAGATGGAGGCTCTGACGTGATCGACATCAACCAGATTCGTGCCGACACGCCTGCTGCCTCCCGGCTCGCGTATCTCCACAATGCCGGTGCGGCTCTCATGCCCGCGCCCGTCGTCGCGGCGATGAAGGGACATATCGATCTCGAGAGCGAGATCGGCGGCTATGCCGCAGCCGATCGCGCGTCAGATCGGCTCGAAGCCGTTTACGGCTCAGTGGCCCGGCTCCTGAACGCATCGCCGGATGAAATCGCCCTGGTGGAGAACGCGACGGTTGCCTGGCAGATGGCGTTCTATTCGCTTTCATTTCGAGAGGGCGACCGGATCCTGACGGCCGAAGCGGAGTACGCCGCCAACTATGTTGCGTTTCTTCAGGCCGCCAAACGCACAGGCGCGGTCATCGATGTGGTGCCGAGCGATGCGACGGGCGAGTTCGATGTCGGCGCACTCGAACGTATGATCGACGAACGCGTGAAGCTGATCGCCATCACCTGGGTTCCGACCAATGGCGGGCTGACCAATCCCGCAGCGGCCATCGGCAGAATTGCGCGAGCACACGGCATCCCCTATCTGCTCGATGCCTGCCAGGCGGTCGGCCAGATGGAGGTCGACGTCGAGGCCATCGGCTGCGACATGCTGTCGGCCACGGGACGCAAATTCCTGCGGGGACCGCGTGGTACCGGCTTTCTCTATGTGCGCGGGGCGCTCCTGCAGCAGCTCGAGCCACCGATGATCGACCATTTTGCAGCGCCCTGGGTCTCGCGCGATGAATATCGGCTCCGCGACGATGCCCGCCGCTTCGAGACATGGGAGAATAATTACGCCGCCCGGCTTGGGCTCGGCGCTGCCGTCGATTATGCGCTCGACATCGGCATGGATGCCATCGAGGAGCGCTGCCGGCTGCTCGCGGGCCGCCTTCGCAGCGGCCTCGCTTCCATTCGCGGCATCACTATTCACGACCTTGGCCGCAAGCCTGGCGCCATCGTCAGCTTCACTTTGGATGGATATGAAGCGGAGGCCATTGTCAGCAGCGCCGCGGCGGCGGGCATCACAATCGGCGCTTCAGACCCGTCGAGTACCCGCATCGATGCCGAGAACCGCGAGCTGCCGCCGCTCGTCCGAGCTTCCCCCCACTACTACAACACCCAAGCCGAGATCGACCGGCTGATCGACCACGTCGCGGATTTGGCGTCACGTTAGCGCGTGCTCAGGTGCAGCGCGCGCTCAGTCCGGATGCGCTGAGCCTGGCCATCACCTCGTTGAGATGGGCGGCATCGCGGGTCTCGATGACAAGCTGCAGCAGCGTCGCCTTGGCCGGCAGGTCGGAGAAGGTCCGCTGGTGTGAGACCTCGATGATATTCGCACCCGCTTCGGCCAGCAGTGCCGCTACCGCGGCGAGCTGCCCCGGCCTGTCGGGGATATCGAGCGACAATTGCGTCAGCCGCCCCTCGCGCGCGAGCTCGCGGGTGAGCACGGAGGCGATCAGCCGCGTGTCGATATTGCCTCCGCTCAGCACGAGGCCGACCTTCTCGCCGGCAAAGCGGGACGGATCGGACATCAGCGCGGCGAGGCCGGCGGCGCCGGCGCCCTCGACGACGGTCTTCTCGATCGAGATCAGGGTCGCGACTGCACGCTCGAGCTCGGCTTCGTTGACGAGCGCAATATCGTCGACGAGGCGCCGAACGATTTCGGTGGTGATCTTGCCCGGTGATTTCACCGCGATGCCCTCGGCGAGCGTATCGCCGCGCGCCGGCAGATTGCCGTCGTGAATGGCGTTGTACATCGAGGGATAGAGCCAGGCCTCGACGCCCAGTATCCTGAGCGACGGCTTGATCGACTTCGCGGCAATGGCAATCCCGCTGATCAAACCGCCGCCGCCGATCGGGACGACCAGCGTGTCGAGCTTCGGGACCGCCTTCAGCATTTCCAGCCCGATCGTGCCCTGCCCGGCGATGACGAGCGGATCGTCGTAAGGATGGACGAAGACCATGCCGTGCGCTTCACCGTGGCTGCGCGCAAAGGCGGCCGCCTCCTCCAGCGTCGCGCCCGTGACCACCACCTCGGCGCCGTGATGCCGGGTGTTCTCGATCTTCACCATGGGCGTGCCGATCGGCATCACGATGGTGGCGGGAATGCCGAGCCGCTTGGCATGGTAGGCAACGCCTTGCGCGTGGTTGCCCGCGGACATCGCGATCACGCCCCGCGCGCGCTCCTCCGCCGTCAGCGCGGTAAGCCGGTTGAGCGCGCCGCGCTCCTTGAACGAGGAGGTGAACTGCAGGTTCTCGAATTTGAGCCAGATGTCGCAGCCGCAGATGCTGCTCAGCGTCCGGCTGTGGCTACAGGGCGTCTCGACAACGGCGCCTTGGATGGTCGTGGCGGCGGCGCGAATGTCTTCAGGGGCGACCGGAAGGCCGCTGAGATCGAACGAGCTTTGGGACATGTCAGCCATAGGACAGCATAGAGCATTTGGGCGGGCCAGGCGATAAGCCGGCGTCTATTTGGTAAATTCACGCGATCGCGAGGCGCGCCACAGCGTCCAGAGCGTGCGCAACCGCGAGGTCGGCTGCAACCTAAACGGATTGCGTCCCGGGCGCGACAGGCGCTCGAGATCGGCCTGCGCCTGGCGCAGCGGCAGAAACGCCGGCCGCAACGGCGGCGCCAGCTGCGCCAGCAGCGATGAAGCCGCGGTCATATGCTGCCGGGCTTCACCCGCCAGTTGCTCAAGCACCGCATGGAGATTGGGTGTTTCCTTGCCGGCGAAGACGTCCTCCATGCTGCAATCGTGCTGCTCCAGCACCTGCTGCGGCACGAACAATTGCCGGTGCGCGGCATCGCGCGGCAGATTGGCTATGACCTGCACGATACCCTGCGCCAGCCCGGCATGGCGGGCGACATGCTCGGCCGCCTCCGAAGGCGGTCCCAACACCTGCGCTGCCAGGGCGAACAGCGCCGATGAGGTCGCCGCGAGGTAACCTTCCAGTGCGGCCATCGTCGGCATCGGGTCGTTGTAGAGATCGAACTGATGCTCCTCGGCAAGCAGCGACAGCGACTCGACCGGCAGGTCGAAATCGCGAATCGCGCGAAGCAGCTCGGCCGCCACCGGATTGCCCTCGGCGCTGCCATGGACGTGGCCCGACAGCATGTCGGTCCACCATTGCAGGCGGATCTCGCCGGGCAAGGGCTGGCTCACCTGGTCGCGGACACGAACGATCTCGACGTTGAAGGCATAGATCGCCAGTAACGCGCGGCGCTCGGCGGCCGGTGCAAACAGGGTCGCGGCGTAGCGCGGAAAGTCATGACTGCGCACGAGATCGGCGCAAAAAGCAAAGGAGTCGGGAGGCGGCGCCGGGTTGCTCATGGCACGGCGATCAGCGCGGCGGCAACCCGCCGCCGTTCGCCGATCATGATGTTGTAGGTGCGCACGGCCGGGCCGGTCTGCATCGTGTCCAGTACAACCCTCACCGCCTTGAGCGCCTGACGCAGCTCCGGCGGCGGCAGCCACAGCCCCGTTCCAGTGCCGACCAGGAGCGTGTCGATGCTGTTGGCCGCCGTGAACACCCGATCCAGCGAGTAGCGGTCGATCTTCGCGGGGTCGGTCACGTCCCAAGCCCAGATCGCGTCGGGCAGACAGAGCAGCGAGCCCCGATGCGACATGCTGGCAAAGGCGAAGCCGCCCTTGCCATAGGCATCGATCGGCGCCGAGCGCGGAAAATGCGGAGCGTTGGGATCGCCGGCCATGAGCTTCGTCCGAATGGGCTTACTGCCCTCGCAAACGCCTGCAAGGGCATGAGGTTCGGATCATGCCTTGCTTTTCTTCGCCGGCGTCGCCGTATCGGGCGCGTCTTCGCGGTGCTCGCCGACGCCGAGATAGATCAGGATCGGTGCTGCAATGAAGATCGAGGTGTAGGTGCCGACCAGCACCACGCCGAACATCATCACCGCGGTGAAGCTGTGGATGGCATGGCCGCCGAACAAGAGCAGCGCGAGCAGCGCGAGCGTCACCGTGACGTGGGTGATGATCGAGCGCGACAGCGTCGAGTTGATGGATTCATTGAGCAGCTGGGGCATCGGCATCTTCTTGTAGCGACGCAGCATTTCCCGGATGCGGTCGTAGATGACGACGGTATCGTTGAGCGAATAGCCGAGAATGGTCAGCAACGCCGCGATGCTGGTCAGGTCGAAATCGACCTGGCTGATCGACATGAAGCCGATCGTCAGCACGATGTCGTGCACGTTGGCGATCATGGCGCCCAGCGCGAACTGCCATTCGAACCGGAACCAGAGATAAATCAGGATCCCAACGATCGCGAGCATCAGGCCGAGCATGCCGTAGGCCAGGAGCTCGCCCGCGACGCGCGGACCCAGCACCTCGGTGCGCTGAATGTCGACACTGTCGCCAAGCGCGCCACGAAGCTTCTGCAGGGCTGCCTGCTGGGCCGCGTCGCCACCCGGCTGCTCCGCAACGCGGATCAGGACGTTCTCCGGACCGCCGAACTGCTGCAGCTGGACCTCGCCGAGGCCCAGGCCGTCGAGCGAGGTACGCATTGCCGCGATGTCGGCGGTGCCGGACTTCGCCTTCACCTCCAGCAGCGTGCCGCCCTTGAAGTCGATACCGAGGTTCAGGCCATGGGTGAAGAACAGCACGATCGCGACGATCGACAGCGCCGCCGAGATCGGAAAGCTGATGCGACGGAAGCGCGTGAAGTCGAAATGCGTATCGTCGGGGACGATGCGCAGCGACGGCAGCAGGCCGAGGGCCGAGACCACGGTGAGGATGGCAATGAGGACGCCGAGCCCGATGAGAACGGTGTGAGTCACGATCAGGCTCCTAGATCGGCACGCTCTGCGGCCGCTTCCACCGCACCCACCAGGCGACGATCAGCCGGGTCAGGGTGAAGGCGGTGAACACCGTGGTGATGATGCCGATGCCGAGCGTCACGGCAAAGCCGCGCACCGGACCGGTGCCGATGTAGAACAGCACCGCTGCAGCAATGAAGGTGGTGATGTTGGAATCGAGGATGGTGGCGAGCGCCCGCTTGAATCCGGCGTCGATCGCCGAGATCGCATTGCGGCCGCCGCGCAATTCCTCGCGGATGCGTTCGTAGATCAGCACGTTGGAGTCGACCGCGATGCCGACGGTGAGCACGATGCCGGCGATGCCGGGCAGCGTCAGCGTGGCGTTGAGCAGCGACAATAAGCCGAAGATCATGGCGACGTTGATGGCCACCGCGATGTTGGCGAACACGCCGAACAGCCGGTAGGTCAGCAGCATGAAGATGATGACGAGGATCGAGCCGACATAGGCCGCGAGCTGGCCCTTCTCGATCGAGTCCTGGCCGAGTCCTGGACCCACGGTGCGCTCCTCGACCACCGTGAGCGGTGCCGGCAATGCGCCGGCGCGCAGGAGAATCGCGAGATCGTTGGCCGATTGCACCGTGAAATTGCCGGAGATCTGGCCCTGGCCGCCGGTGATGGGCTCACGGATGACGGGCGCCGAGATCACCTTGTTGTCCAGCACGATCGCGAACGGCAGTCCCACGTTCTCCTGCGTGGCCTGCGAGAATTTGCGCGCGCCCGAGGTGTTGAACTTGAAGCTGACGACCGGCTCGCCCGTGCGCTGGTCGAAGGTCGCCTGCGCATCGGTCAGGTCGCCGCCGGCGACCAGCACCTGCTTCTTGACCACATAGGGCGTCGGCGGAGGCGAGGCGCTCATCAGCAGTTCGGATTCCGGCGGCACCCTGCCCGCTTGCGCCTGATCCGGCGGCACGGAGGTGTCGACCATGCGGAATTCCATCTTCGCGGTCCTGCCCAGCAGTTCCTTCAGGCGGGTCGGGTCCTGAAGACCGGGGACCTGCACCAGGATGCGGTCGTTGCCCTGGCGCTGGATGACGGGCTCGACGGTGCCGAGCTCGTTGACGCGGCGTTCGACGATCTGGATCGACTGCTCGATGGTCTTGCGCAGGCGATCGAGCACCGCAGCCTGCGGGACGCTCAGGCGGATCACCCCGCCGCCGGCATCAGTCACCTCGAGGTCGCGCTGACCGCTGGATCCCATCAGGCCGCCCAGCGGCTGGGACAGCTCGCGCAACTTGGCAAGCGCCGGCTGCGCATCGGTCTCCTTGGTGATGCGAACCTCGACGGCATCGTTGCGCACGGTGACGCCGCCGGTGAATCCGATCTTGGCGTCGCGCAGGGTCCGGCGAACGTCGTCGCGGACCTGGTCGAGCCGCTCCTTCTTCACATAGGCAGCGTCGACCTCGAGCAGCAGATAGGAGCCGCCCTGGAGGTCGAGGCCGAGCACGATGCGGCGCTGCGCCCAGGCGGGCCAGCTCTTGACTTGCGCCTCGGGGAAGAAGTTGGGGACCGCGCAGAGGCACACGATCAGCGCCGTCAGGATAATCCCCAGCGCCTTCCACCGCGTGAAATACAACATCGACTGGACCTGTCAGATCAGGAGACTTGAGACTCGCGGTGAAGCTCTCACTTCGCCGCGGTGTCGTCCTTGGCGCTCTCTTTTGCGCTTTCCTTGGCCGGCTCGCCCTTGGCGCGCACGCCCGAGATCATCTGGCGCATCTGCCGCACGCGCACGCCGTCGGAAATCTCGAACTCGATCTGGTCGTCGTCGACCACCTTGGTGACCTTGCCGACGAGACCTCCCGAGGTCACGATGGTGTCGCCGCGGCGGATATTCTTCACGAGCTCGGCGTGGTCGCGGACCTTCTTCTGCTGCGGGCGCAGAATCAGGAAGTACATGATCACGAAGATCAGGGCGAACGGCAGCAGCGACATCAACATGCTGTTGGTGTCGCCAGCGGCCGCGGCCTGGGCATACGCAGGGGTAATCAGCATTCGGACGATCCTCGCGAGAACGGGGGAAAGCCGGTCAGGCCCTCAAAGGCGACCGGTTCGGTCAAATTCGCGCGGACTATAGCGGCCATTGCCCCAATTGCAACGCTGCCAGACTGCCCTTTTGGGCCACCTTGCGGCGGCCCGTCAGGCCCGATAAGGCTGCGTTCTCAGGAACTTCGGACATGCCCAAAAACCATAGCAAAAGCCCGGCCGGCAAAGGCCCCCGCACCCCTGCCAACAAGCCCACCCGCCTCGCGGCAAAACGCCCCACGGCGGCGGTCACCAAGGCAGGCCCGGACCTCCCGCAGGAGCGCATCGTCCGCGCCCTGGAGACCATTGCGGCGCACCTCTCCGCGCAGGGCAAGCCGGCGGTCGAGGCCGAGTCGTTCAAGCGGGCGGACGCCTATGTCTGGCATCCCGACGGACGCCTCTCGGCGGTGCCGCGCGTGAGCCGCGTCGAGCTGTTCCTGCTCAAGGGCGTCGACCGGATGCGCGACATCCTGATGGAGAACACCGAGCGTTTCGCCAACGGCCTGCCCGCCAACAACGCCCTGCTCTGGGGCGCACGCGGCATGGGCAAGTCGTCGCTGGTGAAGGCGGCGCATGCCAGCATCAACGCGGAGCGCAAACCGGCCGACAAGCTCAAGCTGATCGAGATCCACCGTGAGGACATCGAGAGCCTGCCGGCCCTGATGGAGCAGCTGCGGGCCTCCTCCTTCCGTTTCATCGTGTTCTGCGACGACCTCTCCTTCGACGGCAATGATGCCTCCTACAAGTCGCTCAAGGCGGTCCTCGAAGGCGGCATCGAGGGCCGGCCCGAGAACGTCATCCTCTACGCCACCTCCAACCGGCGCCATCTGCTGGCGCGCGAGATGATCGAGAACGAGCGCTCGACCGCGATCAATCCGGGCGAAGCGGTGGAGGAGAAGGTCTCGCTGTCGGATCGCTTCGGCCTCTGGCTCGGCTTCCACCGCTGCAGCCAGGACGAATATCTCGCCATGGTGCGCGGCTATTGCAGCCATTTCGGGATCAGGGTCGACGACGAGACGCTCGAGCGCGAGGCGCTGGAATGGTCGACGACGCGCGGCTCGCGCTCGGGCCGCGTCGCCTGGCAGTTCGTGCAGGAGCTGGCGGGACGGCTGGGTGTGAAGCTGACGGCGTAGTAGCGCGAGCTGTTACCCCGAATTCAACTGTCATCGCCCGCCTTGTGCGCACTTGCGCACTGGAGCGGGCGATGCAGTATTCCAGAGACGGTTGTTGTCAATCGAGAGGCCGCGGCGTACTGGGTCACCCGGTCGAGCCGGGCGACGACACCGTTCGTGCGGAGGCTACGTAAGTCTCACGCGCCGTTGAGGAATTGAAGCGGGTCAACCGGGCTCGATCCCTTGCGGATCTCGAAGTGGAGCTGCGGCGACGCCACTTCCCCGGATTGACCCGACTTGGCAATGACCTGGCCGCGCTTGATGGTATCGCCGCGCTTCACCAACAGCTCACTCGCATGGGCATATGCGGTGACGTAGCCGTTGGAGTGCCGAACCAGAACCAGATTGCCGTAACCCTTCAGCTCGTTGCCGGAATAGGCGACGACGCCATCTTCGGCCGCCTTGACCGGCGTCCCCTCGGGCACCGCCAGATTGATGCCGTCATTGGACTTGCCATTGGTCTTGGCACCGTAGCTCGTGACCACCTTGCCGCGGACGGGCCAGCGGAAGGTCGGCAGCGCGCCGGTGGCCTCCGCAGCCTTCGCCGGCGTCTCGGCAGCCTTCTCTTCCACATTGCTCGTGGCCTGGGCGAGCCGCGCGCTCTGCACGGGCGCGGCGGCAGTGGCCATCTTGGTCGCGGGTGCCGGAGCTGCCGCAACAGGCTGGAGCGTTCCGGCCACCGGTGCAGCCGCGACCGGAGCCGCAGCAACCGGCGCCGCGACGGCGGCGGTCTTGGCGCCGGGCACGGTCAGCTTGGTGCCGAGCTTCAGCTTTGCCGACGGATCGATGCCGTTGGCACGGGCGAGCTCTGCCGCCGAGATGCGGTTCTTGCGCGCGATGCTGGCGAGCGTGTCGCCACGGTTGACGAAGTGCGTGCTCGGCGGTGCCGCGACGGCAGCAACCGGCTTCGCCGCAGGCGCTGCCGCGACCGGAGCCATCGCGGGCGCCGGTGCAGCTGCGGTCGCAGGAGACGGAATGATCAACTGCTGGCCGGGCGAGAGCGCCCGCGGACCCTTGTAGCCGTTGGCGGCAAGGATCGCCTGCGGCGTGACGCGATAGCGCTTGGCGAGCACGTCGAGCGTGTCGCTGGTCCCGACGATGATCTTGGTTCCGCCGGCCGGCTGGGCGGCCGCGACCGACCGCGGCGGGACAGTGGCCGTGGTCTCCAGATGCGGTTGCGCCGGAGGCGCATATGAGCTGACGCCGCGTCCGCCGCCGGACACCCCGCCCCCGGAGGCAACGGGATAGGACTGCGGGGCAGATACCGCGGGCGGAGGCAAAGCCTGCGACTGGTAATAACCGGGCTGCGTCTGCGGCCGCGCATATTGCGGCAACTCACGCTGCGGCGGCGGCGGCGGCTGCTGCACCGAACCGGTCTGCTCGGAGGCGAAAGGATTGGAGAAGTTGGTCTGGGACAGCCGCGACGACATGTCGGCGCTGCACCCTGCAAAGCTGAAGGAGATCAGCGCCAGCACCGCGACCTGCGGCACGCGGCGCGAGTAAAGCAACTCGGCGACAGCGGACATGGTTACTCACTCGTACGCAACAGAACTGGTGTTTTAAGTAAACACGCGGCGAGTAAATAACGGCTTAACCCTCACAATAAGATGTTGGCGGCACTGCCGATCCGGGATTCTACAGCTCCCGCGCCACCCCGGGCAGTGCCGGCACGAAGCGGACCTCGACGAGTTCCTTGCGCTCGATTCCGGTTTCGCTGCGGGCCAGCCGGGTCAGCGTCTGCACGCCCTGATGCGGGCCGACCGGGGCAATCAGGATGCCCCCGACCTCAAGCCGCTCGACCAGGTTCTCCGGTATCTGCTCCATCGCCGCGGTGACGATGATGCGATCGAACGGGCCGATGTTGGGAGGCAGATTGAGACCGTCACCGAGCATCACCTCGACATTGTGACAATCGAGCTTCTCAAGCCGGGCGCGTGCCGTGTCGGCGAGCTTGCGGTAGCGCTCGACGGTCAGCACCTGGCCGGCGAGCCGCGACAGCACGGCGGCCTGGTAGCCGGAGCCGGTGCCGATTTCGAGCACCCGGTGCTGCTTCTGGAGCTGGAGCTGCTCGGTCATGTAGGCGACGACGAAGGGCTGGCTGATGGTCTGCCCGCAGGCGATCGGCAGCGCGCTGTCACGATAGGCGCCCTCGCGATCGGCCTCGTCGACGAAAAGCTCGCGCGGCACCTCTTCCATGGTCCGCAGCACGGCCTGATCGCTGATGCCCCGACGCCTCAGCGTGAGCTGAAACATCATCTTTTCCGGCGGGTGCTGGTGGGACGTCATTGCTGCTATCGCTCGTCTCGTCTGACGGATCGCCGTACTGCACCGCAAGAACCCGAGACGAGAATCTTGTTCCGGCTCAGGAACTCATGATATCCTTTCGGCACAGCATTTGACCACAACAAGGCCTTCAAAGCGCTAAGCCATTTGCGAGGTTTGCGTTCGCCGAAACGCGCATTGCGTCGCCTATCGTTATCTGCGAACGTTTACGAGAATGGGCAAGGACTCAACCATGACTGCGACAGGGCTTTCGGGCCGCTCTGTTTTCCTCGTCGAGGACGAGGTCATGATCAGAATGATGGTCGCAGACATGCTGGAGGAGCTTGGCTACAAGGTTGCCGCCGAAGCGGGCGACATCAATGAGGCCATGCGGCTTGCGCAATCCACCGAGTTCGATCTCGCCATTCTCGACGTCAACGTCAACGGCAAGGTCATCTCGCCGGTCGCCGATGTCATCATGGCCAAGGGCTGCCCGTTCATCTTCGCCACCGGCTACGGCTCCTCCGGCCTGCCCGAGCAATATCGCGACCGGCCGGCGCTCCAGAAGCCGTTTCAGCTCGACGCGCTCGGCAAGACCATTGAGGCTGCGCTTCGCGGCGGCTAACCTTTATTTCAGGGTGAGGCCAAGCTGCTCCGAAAACGCCTCGTCGGTGCGGTCGAGCCTGAGCGGGGTGACCGAGACGTAGCGCTCGCGCAGCGCCGCGAGATCGGTGCCGTCGGCGGGCGTGTCGAGCATCGCGGTCCGCTCGAAGCCGATCCAGAAATAAGGATTACCGCGGCCGTCCCGGCGCTCGTCGATCCTGAGGAAGCCGAGATTGCGCTTGCCTTGCCGCGTGACGCGGATGCCAAGCACATCCTCCGGCGCGCAGGATGGGAAGTTGATGTTGATGACGGTGTCCTTCGGAACGCCGGCGGCGATCACCTTGCGCAGGATATCGGGCCCGAATTTGCGGGCCGTGTCCCACGGCGGCCGTTCGCGGGTCTCGACGCTGAACTCCTGCGACAATGCGAATGACGGCAACCCCAGGATGGTGCCTTCCAATGCGCCGGCAATGGTGCCGGAATAGACCACGTCCTCGGCGACGTTGCGGCCCTTATTGACGCCGGACAGCACGAGATCGGGCAGCTTGGCTCCCAGGATATGGCGCGCTCCCATGATGACGCAGTCGGTCGGCGTGCCGCGCACGGCGAAGTGCCGTGGGCCGACCTCGCGCAGACGCAAGGGATCGTTCAGCGACAGCGAGTGCGACACGCCGGACTGGTCGAGCTCGGGCGCCACCACCCAGACATCATCGGTCAAAGCGCGCGCAATCTCCTCCACGACCTTGAGGCCGGGAGCGTGGATGCCGTCGTCATTGGTGCAGAGAATGCGCATGCGGAAGGTTCGATTCCTGAAAGCGGGTCTGAGCCGTCTTATCCGGCCAGCGCCGATCAGGCAAACCGGACGATTGCGGTCCGGCGGCTGGTTCCCTGGCTGGTCCCGCTAGCGGCGAACGCGCCATTGCGGCAGGAAGCGCGCAAGCCGGCCTTCTGCACGCAGTTGCATCGCCGGCACGACCGGGTTCACGACGGAAGCCTCGATGACGCCGAGCGCCTTCAGCTGCGCGACGAACGGATCGGACGTCGGCTCCTGCGGAAAGCGTTCGCGTGCCACGCTCAGCGCCTTGTCGAAATCCGCAGCATTGACCCCGGGCTTGGCCCGCCGGCTCTGCACGAGATCATCGTCCCAGAGCCGCGCGATCCCGATGTCGAGAACGCCTCGGAGGCGCTGGTCGATGGCCTGGATCCCGGCCCCCGTCACCGCCCATTGTCTTCCGACCCAGAAGATGTCGCGGTGCAAGGCCATGAACGGAGGGTTCGCGTGGACGGGCCGGCAGGATAGCCGGCCGCCCGATCTTCGCAACGCGATTCTCGTCATGCCGCGTTTTCGGACGCGAACCGCTGCCCACTTCGCGGGAAAACCCTTTAGTCGCGCGCGATCACCTTCAGCCCGCCCATATAGGGCTGGAGCACGTCCGGGACCGCGATCGAGCCGTCCTCCTGCTGATAGGTTTCCATCACGGCGATCAGCGCGCGGCCGACTGCGGTGCCGGAGCCGTTCAGCGTGTGCACGAAGCGCGGCTTGCCGTCGGGCCCGCGCGAGCGCGCATCCATGCGCCGTGCCTGGAAGTCGCCGCAGACCGAGCAGCTCGAGATCTCGCGGAACGCCCCGCCCTCGCCCTGCCCGGGCATCCAGACCTCGATGTCATAGGTTTTTTGCGCCGAGAAGCCCATATCTCCTGCGCAGAGCGTCATCACACGGTAATGCAGGTCGAGCTTCTGCAGCACCTGCTCGGCGCAGGACAGCATCCGCTCCAGCTCGTCCTTGCTCACTTCCGGCGTCGTGATCGAGACCAGTTCGACCTTGGTGAACTGGTGCTGGCGGATCATGCCGCGAGTGTCGCGCCCCGCCGCACCCGCCTCGGCGCGGAAGCATGGCGTCAGCGCGGTCAGCCGCATCGGCAATTGCTTCTCATCGAGGATGGATTCGCGGGCGAGATTGGTGAGCGACACTTCGGCGGTGGGGATCAGACCGAGGCGCTCGGTCTTCAGCCGCTCATGGTCCGGCGAGGCGAGCAGCTCGCCCTTGATCGCCCAGAACTGATCGTCCTCGAATTTCGGCAATTGCCCGGTGCCGAACATCACCTCGTTGCGCACCAGGAGCGGCGGATTGATCTCGGTGTAGCCGTGCTCGGTGGTGTGCAGATCGAGCATGAACTGGCCGATGGCACGCTCGAGCCGCGCCAGCCCCTTCTTCAGCACGACGAAACGCGCGCCGGAGAGTTTTGCCGCCGCTTCGAAATCCATGTAGCCGAGCGCGGTGCCGAGATCGTCATGCAGCTTCGGCGCAAAGCCATAGTTGCGCTTGTTGCCGAACACGTGATGCTGCACGTTGCCGTGCTCGTCGAGACCGTCGGGCACGTCCTCGAACGGAATGTTCGGGATCGCGGCCAGCTCTTTGGTCAGCTCATCGTCAGCGGCTTTTGCCGCCGCTTCGAGTTCGGGCATCGTGGTCTTGAGCTCGGCGACCTCGGCCATCAGCTTCGACGCACGCGGCTCGTCCTTGGCCTTCTTGGCATCGCCGATTTCCTTCGAAGCTGCATTGCGCCGCGCCTGCGCCTGCTCGGAGGCGAGGATCGCCGCACGCCGCTTCTCGTCGATCGCGAGCAGCGAGACCGACATCGGCTTCAAACCGCGCCGTGCGAGGCCGGCGTCGAAGGCTTGCGGATTGTCGCGGATCGCTTTGATGTCGTGCATGGCTGTGGTCCTGGATCAGCGCGTAAATAGTCAACGTTTATGCCGACAACTTACATTGGCGCGCTTTCCCCTAGCATTCTGTCATCGCCCGTGAAAGCGGGCGATCCAGTATTCCAGAGACGTCAGTGTTTCCCCGAGGGGCCGCGGCGTACTGGATTCCCCGCTCCAGTGCGCAATTGCGCACAAGGCGGGGAATGACACCGGTGGGCTTGGTCGCCCTACTCCGCCGGATTGGCCGGCGTCGACACGTCAGTGCCGGTGGCAGCCTGTGCGGCGGCCGCTTTCCTCTCCACCATCGCCACCGCGAGGATCGAGCCCTCGTAGAGCGCCATCAGCGGAAACGCGAGGGAGCACTGGCTGAGCACGTCGGGCGGCGTCAGCACGGCTGCGATCACGAAGGCCATGACGATGAAGTAGCGGCGCTTCTCGCGCAACATCGTCGAGCTGACGATGCCGATCCGCCCGAGCAGCGTCAGGATCACCGGCAGCTGGAAGGCGATGCCGAAGGCGAAGATCAGCGACATCATCAGCGACAGATATTCGCCGACCTTGGGCAGCAGCTGGATCTGCGCGGTCTCGTCGCCGCCGGTCTGCTGCATGCCGAGCGAGAAGCGCACCAGCATCGGCAGCACGACGAAATAGACCAGCGCCGCGCCCAGGACGAAGAAGAACGGCGTCGCGACCAGATACGGCAGGAACGCCTGCTTCTCGTGCTTGTAGAGCCCGGGCGCGACGAACTTGTAGATCTGCGTCGCCACGATCGGGAACGAGATGAAGCCGGCGCCGAACAGCGCGAGCTTGAGCTGGGTGATGAAATATTCGAGCAGCGCCGTGTAGATGAATTTCGAGTTCTCCGGCCCCGCAATCCACACGAACGGCCAGACAAGCACGTTGTAGATCTGCTTGGCGAAGAAGAAGCAGAAGATGAAGGCCAGGCCAAAGCCGAGCAGCGCCTTGATCAGCCGCGAGCGCAGCTCGATCAAATGGTCCATCAGCGGGGCTTTGCTGGCCTCGATATCGGCGTCGGTCATGACGCTTTGGCGTCCTTGATCGCTTCGGATGGCGCGGTGTCCTGCGCAACCTTTGCCTGTTCGACCTCACGGGTAATCGCGAGCGGCTCGTTCGCGGCCGCATGCGCTTCGGCTTCCATGAAGGTCGACGGCGTCGGGGTCTCCGGTGTCGTGGGCGTGACGGGCGGATCGACGGCAGTAGCGGCCGGCGTCTCGGCCGGCTTGTCCAGCGCATCGATGCGAAGCGCGTCGCTCACGTCCTTCTGGAGCGAGCTCATCGGATTGAAACCCGTGGCGGCTTCCTTGACCTCGTCGAAGCTTTTCTTGAGGTCGGCCATCTCGGCCTCACGCATCGCCTCCTGGAACTGGCCCTGGAATTCGGCCGCCATCTTGCGCGCCTTGCCCATCCACTGCCCGACCATGCGCAGCACGCCCGGCAGCTCTTTCGGGCCGATGGCGATCAGGGCCACGACCCCGATGAGGACCAGTTCACTCCACCCGATGTCGAACATGAGGTCTTCCGTTCACGCGAAGCCGGAGCCGGCCCAATCCCTTGCGCGCAGGATCGGGCCGCTACCCGCGTCTCGCGTGCTTCTTCCGGCTCAGACGGCCTTGCTGCCGACGTCGGACCGTGTCGCGGTCGGCGCAGCATTGTGCTCGATCGACTTCGCCGGCTCGGGCTTCTCGGCAGCCTTGTCGTCGTCCTGCATGCCCTTCTTGAACGCCTTGATGCCCTGAGCCACGTCGCCCATCAGATCCGAAATCTTGCCGCGGCCGAACAGCAGCAGGACCACTGCGATCACCAAGATCCAGTGCCAAATGCTGAGTGAACCCATCCTGCAACCCTCCAAACGCGCATGGCCGGGGACCCGGCCGATCTCACCGAAACCTAGGCTTGGCAGACCTCAAAAACAAGGACCAAGGCAGCGCCAATTCGCTGTCGGCGCTACGCAATCCTGCTAGTGTTAACTGGTCGCAGGGGCCCGTATTTCGCCGGTACGTCAGTCCTCGGCGCCGCCTTCGCTGCCACCCTCATTGCCGCCTTCTGGCGGGCTCTCAGGCTCGACCGCAGGCGCAAGGGCGAGATCGAGGTCATCGCCCGGTTCCAGCGGATCCTCGTCCTCCCGCAGGGCCGGATCATCCGACGGCGTCGGCACGCTGAACCCGGTGGGCAGACGCGAATCCAACAGTCCCGTCCCCTTCAGCTCTTCCAGGCCCGGCAGGTCGCCGAGCTGTTCCAGGGTGAACTGCGACAGGAACTCCTCGGTCGTTCCGAAGGTCAAGGGCCGGCCCGGCGTCTTGCGCCGGCCGCGCGGCTTGATCCAGCCGGTCTCCAGCAGCACGTCGAGCGTGCCCTTCGACGTGACGACGCCGCGGATCTCCTCGATCTCGGCCCGCGTCACCGGCTGGTGATAGGCGATGATCGCGAGCACCTCGATTGCGGCCCGCGACAGGCGGCGGGTCTCGGTGCTCTCCCGCGTCATCAGCCAGGCCAGATCGCCCGCGGTGCGGAACGTCCATTTGTTGGCGACGCGAACGAGATTGACGCCGCGCGAGGCATAATCGGCCTGCAACTGCTCGAGCGCAGCCTTGACGTCGACGCCCTCGGGCATGCGCTTGGCCAGCGTCGCGGTGTCCAGCGGTTCATTCGAGGCGAACAGCAGCGCCTCCAGCAGCCGCAACTCCTCGGGACGCGCCTGGGATTCGTTCTCCATCGGCTCGGCCTCTTCTACCCGCACTTCAGCCAGGCTTGCCATGGCAGATTCTCCTTCTTGCACTTAAGCGACCGGCGCATCAGGCGCAGGAGCTGCGTCCGGGACCGGTTTTGGGCGCCCCTTCCGGAAATAGATCGGCGCAAACGCTTCCTTCTGATTCAGCTCGAGCTGACCTTCGCGCACCAGTTCGAGCGCGGCGGCAAAGCTCGAGGCGAACACCGTCGCGCGCTGCGTCGGGTCGGCGACATGCCGGATCAGGAAGTCGTCGAGAACACCCCAATCGTCCTGCTCGGTGATGCTGCCGACCAGCCGCTCCAGCGTGGCGCGCGCTTCGGCGAGCGACCACACCGTGCGCTTGGCCAGATGCACGCTCGCCAGCACGCGCGACTGGCGTTGCGCGGCATAGGCGGTGAGCAAATCATAGAGCGTGGCCGTGTATTTCGGGTGCTTGATCTCGGCGATGTGCTCGGGCTCGCCACGCGCGAAGATGTCGCGCTGCAATTGCGGCCTGTTCATCAGCCGGTTGGCGGCTTCGCGAATGGCTTCCAGGCGGCGCAGCCGGTTGGCGAGCGCCGTCGCCATCTGCTCGGCGCTCGGGCCTTCCGCGCTCGGCGGCTCCGGCAGCAGCAGGCGCGACTTCAGGAAGGCAAGCCATGCGGCCATCACCAGATAGTCCGCGGCGAGCTCCAGCCGGATCTTTCGCGCGGCTTCGATGAAATGGAGGTACTGGTCGGCGAGCGCGAGAATCGAAATCTTGGCGAGATCGACCTTCTGCTGCCGCGCCAGCGCAAGCAACAAATCGAGCGGGCCCTCATAGCCCTCGACGTCCACCACCAACGCCGGCTCACCCTCGGCGAGCTCTGCGGGCCGCCCGGTTTCGAACGATAGGATTTCTGCAGTCATGCCGATGCCGTGTTTGCCCGTGCGATCAATGCATCCAGTTCGGCGCGTGCGGCCACGCGGTCGAACGGCTGCGGCGGCTTGCGTGCGGCGAGCGCGGCGTTCGCCCGCTCCAGCGCCCCACCGGCCAGTTCAGGTGTCTCGCCGGCGACGTCGCGCATCTCCTCGATGTTGCCGTTGCAATGCAGGGCCACGTCGCAGCCGGCCGCGAAGATCGCGCGAGTCCGCTCGGCGATATTTCCCGACAGCGCGTTCATCGACACGTCATCACTCATTAACAAACCCTGGAACCCGATTGCGCCGCGAATCACGTCAGCAATCATTGTCGCAGATGTCGTCGCCGGATGGGCGGGGTCGAAGGCGCTAAACACAACATGTGCAGTCATCGCCATCGGCAGATCAGCCAGCGGTTTGAATGCGGCGAAATCGGTCCGCTCCAGCTCGTCCCGGGGCGTGTCGACGGTCGGCAGCTTGAAATGGGTGTCGGCGGTGGCGCGGCCATGCCCGGGAATATGCTTGAGCACCGGCAGCACGCCGCCCTGCTCCAGGCCCTCGGTGACGGCGCGGGCAATCGCCGCGACCTTGCCGGGCTCGGTGCCGTAGGCCCGGTTGCCGATGACCGCATCGGCGCCCGGCACCGGCACATCCGCCAAGGGCAGGCAATCCACGGTAACGCCGAGATCGGCGAGATCGGCTGCGATCAGGCGGGCACTGAGGCGCGCCGCGGTGAGCCCGAGGGCCGAATCAGTGTCGTACAAATTCGCGAATACGGCCCCCGGCGGATAGACCGGCCAGTGTGGCGGCCCCAGCCGCTGCACCCGTCCCCCCTCCTGGTCGATCAGGACCGGCGCGTCGGGGGCCTTCGCGACCGAACGCAATTCTGCAACCAACGCAGCAACTCGTGCTGGTGTTGCGACATTACGCTTGAACAGGATGAAGCCCCATGGGCGTTCGGCACGGATAAACTCCCGCTCGGCGGCGGTCAGTTCCGTTCCGGATACGCCGGTAATGAAGGCCCGCGTGCTCATAACGGCCGATTAACTCTGCCCCGCAAGGGGGTCAAGGAAACGACCGTTAATTCCTCTGGACGAAGCAGGCAGACAGGCCTGCGGACTTCAGATTGTTGCAGGCTTGCGTCGCTTCCTCGGCCGAGCCATAGGGGCCGGCGAAGGCGCGGTAGACGACTCCCTTGCCCTTGTCGGTGAGGTCGACACGCTTGATGACGGGCGAACGGGAACCGAGCACGCTGCCGTACTTGCCCTGGAGCACCCGGTAGGATGCGGCGGCGCTATCCTCGCTCTGCTGCGAGGAGACTTGCACGATGTAGCCGCCACCGCTGTTTGTGGGCGCGATCTGCGTCGGGTTGGTCGCAGCCATCCGCTGCGGCGGCTCGGCCGCCGGGGACGATTGCGGCGCCAGCGACATCGGCTGGTTGGCGCTGGCATTGGCCGAGGTCGGCGGATTGCGCGGCGCGGCGGGCGCAACCGGCGCGGCAACGGGCTTCGGCGCCGCGGGCGCCGGCTTGGCGGCGGCCGATTGCGGCACGGCGCTATCGGTCTGATCGCCCTTCACCGCAACGGTCCTGATCGCGCGCGGCGAATTGTTCGGCAGCGTGCCGTTGCTCGGGCTCGGACCCGCGCTCGGCGGCGGCACGGTGGATGGTGACACGCTCGCCACCGAGGGCGGGTTCGCATTCTGGTTCAGCGGCGGGAACACCACGCGCGGCCCGCCCGCCTTGGCGTTGACGTCGACGGGCGCCTCCTCGCGCGGCACGATCTTTTCGGTGCCGTCACCGCTGACCATGCGGTCCGGTACCTTGACCGCGGAGTCCGTCGGCGCCGGCACGATCTTGGTCGGGGTGTTGTCGGCCTTGATGATCGGCGGCTCGCCGCTACGAGGCGAGCCGATATAGGTCTTGTAGGCGAATGCAGCACCGGTGCCGAGCACGGCAAGCGCCAGGATCGCCGCGACCGTCATCATGCCGCCGCGCTGCTTCTTCGGCTCCTCGACCTCGTCCTCCGGATAGTCGCTCTGGTCGGCGTAAGGGTCGTCGGGATAGGCCGGCTCGCGCTGATAGTCCTGCTCGCCTGTCTCCAGCCGACCATAGAGCGCATCGTCGTAGCGCGACGGATCGGGCTGCGCATACGGCTCCTGATAGGACTGCTCCTGGTAGGCCTGACCATGCTGCTGATAGGCCTGCTCCTGATGAGCTTGATCTTGATAGGTGTCCTGATAGGCCTGGGGCTGATGAACGACAGGCTCGGGCGCGGCAGGCTTGGCCGCGTAGCGATGCAGCGGGTGGACCGGGCTTACGGTGACCGGATAATCAGGCTCCGGCGCGGGTGTCGGCTGCGGTTGCACGTTGGCACGCCGCATCCATGAGGGCGGCGACGGTGCCTGCTCCGCGTAGTCCTGCTGATCATCGAGCTGGCGGTAATCGTGGTCCTGATAGCTCTGGGCGGGCGCCGCCGGCGGACGCGACTGCGCTGCAAACGGATCGGTCTGCCCGATCAGACGGGCGAGCTCGGCCAAGGGATCGCTATCCGCCTTCCCATGCTGGTCGCCGCCGCGACCATAGTCATCGGAAGGAAACGGTCTGTCCTGATATCGTTCGGCCATCGTGATGATGCGTCCCTTCGGGAAAGCCGCGCGCCCCTCGACCAAGGCACGGCTTTCGACCCACAAGGCTTTCAACCAAGTCTAAGCGATCCGGCTTCTGCCGGTTACCCCCGAATTCCCCTTAAGTAGTTCGCCCCAAACTACCGCATCTCGTCCGGGGCATGGACGCCGAGGATGGCGAGGCCCGATGCCAGGACCGAGACGACGCCCTGGACCATTGCCAATCGCGCCTTTGTAAGATCTGCATCATTATTGATAATGAAGCGTAAATAGGGCAAATCGCGCCCTTTCGTCCAAAGTGCATGAAATTCGCTGGCTAAATCATAGAGATAAAAGGCAATTCGGTGCGGCTCATGGGCCGCGGCGGCAGCTTCCAGCATGCGCGGATAAATTGCGAGGCGCTTAAGAAGATCGAGCTCTACGGGGTCCGACAACCGTTCCACCGCCGACTCAGCGAGCCATGCGATCCGCGCGCCGGCATCCTCTGGGAGTTCCGGGAACACCTCGGCGCGAGCATTGCGGAAGATCGAGTGACCGCGGGCATGGCCGTACTGGACGTAGAACACCGGGTTGTCCCGCGACTGTTCCATGACCTTGGCGAGGTCGAAATCGAGCACCGCGTCGTTCTTCCGGTACAGCATCATGAAGCGGACGGCGTCCTGGCCGACTTCATCCACCACGTCACGCAAGGTGACGAAGTCCCCGCTCCGCTTGGACATCTTCACCGGCTCGCCGCTGCGCAGGAGCTTCACGAGCTGGACGATCTTGACGTCCAGCGATCCCTTAGCCGACGTCGTCGCCTTCACCGCCGCCTGCATGCGCTTGATGTAGCCGCCGTGATCGGCGCCCCAGACGTCGATCATCTCGGCAAAGCCGCGGTCGAACTTGTCCTTGTGATAGGCGATGTCGGAGGCGAAGTAGGTGTAGGAATTGTCCGACTTGATCAGCGGACGATCGACGTCGTCGCCGTAGGCGGTCGCCCTGAACAGCAGCTGCTCGCGGTCTTCCCAATCCTCGACCGGCGCGCCCTTCGGCGGCGGCAGGCGGCCCTCGTAGATGTCGCCCTTGGCCTTCAGGAAATCGATGGTCTCGGCGACCTTGTTGTTGCCGGTCTCGATCAGGGAGCGCTCGGAGAAGAACACGTCGTGGCGGATGTTGAGGGCGGCGAGATCGTCCTTGATCTCGTCCATCATCATCGCGATGGCCTTGGCGCGCACGGTCGGCAGCCACTGGGCCTCGCTCATCGCGAGCAGCTTGTCGCCATGCTCCGTCGCCAGCGCCTGCCCGACCGGCTTGAGGTAGTCGCCGGGATAGAGCCCTTCCGGGATCGCGCCAATGTCCTCGCCGAGCGCTTCGCGATACCTCAGGAAGGCTGAGCGCGCGAGCACGTCGACCTGGGCGCCGGCGTCATTGATGTAATATTCGCGCGTGACATCGTGGCCGGCGAACTGGAGCAGGCTCGCCAGCGCGTCGCCGAACACGGCGCCGCGGCAATGGCCGACATGCATCGGCCCGGTCGGATTGGCGGAGACGTATTCGACATTGACCTTGGAGCCGCCCCGGATGCGGCCGTATTCGGCACCCTCGCGCAGCACGGTGCGCAGCGCCTCGGCCCAGGCAGCCGGCTTCAGCGTCAGATTGATGAAGCCGGGACCGGCGACATCGACTTTGGCGATCAGCGCATCCGTGCGCAGCCGTTCGGCGATCTGCTCGGCGAGATCGCGCGGCTTTGCCTTTGCCTCTTTCGCAAGCACCATGGCGGCGTTGGTCGCCATGTCGCCATGGGAGGCATCGCGCGGCGGCTCGACGACGACGCGGGAGAAATCGATGCCCTCGGGCCAGCTGGAATCCGCCGCAAGCGCGCGGCAGGCGCCGTGCACGCGTGCGAGCACGTCGGCGAACAGATGCAGCGATGAGGATGTCTGGGGCATGGCCGCCGCCTAACGCAAATCCGGGGTCGAGTCAAAGAGCCGCTGGTGCTCGGTCAGGGCGAAGCGGTCGGTCATTCCGGCAATGAAATTGCCGATCCGGCGGGCCCGGTCGCCCTCGTCGTCGGCCTCAGCCCCCAGCAGCCATTCCGGCGGCAGCTCGCTGGGGGATTTCAGGTATTTTGCGAACAGATCGAACAGGATCTGCTCGGCCTCGCTCATCACCCGCATCACCCGCGCGTGGCGGTACATGTGCTGGTACAGGAAGCGTTTGATGGCGGCCTCTTCCTCGGCCACTTCGGCGGGGAATGCGACCAGCGCCCGGCTCTGCCGGCGGACATCCTGGGCCGATTGCGGCTTCACGGCCGCGAGGTTCTTCCCTGTCTCCGCAAACACCGCTCCGATCAGGTGCGAGATCAGCTCGCGCACCAGCTCAGCACCGCGCCGGACGTCTTCAAGATCGGGATAATGCGCCGCAGTCTCGGCGATGATCTCCGCCGTCAGCGGCATCACCTTGAGATCGTCGAGCTGGAACAGGCCGGCGCGCAGACCGTCATCGATGTCGTGGGCATCATAGGCGATGTCGTCGGCGATCGCGGCGACCTGCGCCTCCAGCGAGGCGAAGCTCCACAATTCGAGATCGTAGGTCTTGACGTAGTCGGCGATCCCGACGGGAACGCCATGCTCGCGGTAGCCCCCGACCGGGGCGCCGCTGCGGTCGGTCAGCGGACCGTTATGCTTGACGATGCCTTCCAGCGATTCCCAAGTCAGGTTGAGCCCGTCGAACTCGGGATAGCGGTGCTCGAGCGAAGCCACGACGCGCAGCGTCTGGGCATTGTGGTCGAAGCCCCCGAACGCCTTCAGACAGGCGTCCAGGGCCCGCTCGCCGGCATGCCCGAACGGCGGATGACCGAGATCGTGCGCGAGCGCCAGAGTTTCGGTGAGGTCCTCGTCGAGCCCGAGCTGGCGGGCCAGCGCGCGGGCGATCTGGGCCACCTCCAGCGAATGGGTCAGCCGGGTGCGGTAGTGGTCGCCCTCGTGGAACACGAACACCTGGGTCTTGTACTTGAGGCGGCGGAACGCGGTGGAATGGATCACCCGATCGCAATCGCGCCGGAACGGGCTGCGGGTCCGGCTCGGAGGCTCGGCGACCAGCCGGCCGCGGCTGCGATCGGGGTCGCAGGCATAGGGCGCGCGGGGGGCTGCCATTCCGACGGACACGGCGAATTTAGTCCCTATCCATTTGATTCTGCGTATGGTGGCACTTAACTATGTCGGGCGCGGGATACCAAATGAATTGGGTATGACGCCGGGACTATCGGAGACCAACAATGACGACTGCCGTGACCATCAGCGACCGGGCCGCACGCCGGATTGGGGAGATCCTCAAGGGCGAAGGCTCGGGCGCGATGCTGCGCATTTCGGTCGAGGGCGGCGGCTGCTCCGGCTTCCAGTACAAGTTCGACATCGACCGCGCCCGCACCGACGACGATCTCGTGATCGAGCAGGACAATGCGGTGGTGCTGGTCGATTCCGCCTCCCAGCCGTTCCTGGCGGGGTCGCAGGTCGATTTCGTCGACGACCTGATCGGCGCCTCGTTCCGCGTCAACAATCCCAACGCCACCGCGTCCTGCGGCTGCGGGACGAGCTTCTCGGTCTAGCGCGCCTACGCGCCCGTTATCTCCCTTTCCTCGTCCGTCCAGGCCACCTCGACCGGCATCAACGTCGGCTGGAGCGGTGCGTCCTCCGACATGACGTGACCGTCCAGCGCCCGCAGGAGCGCTCCGACCAGTGCCGGCTTGCGCAGCGGCTTGGCCAGGAAGTCCGACATGCCGGCTTCGCGGCAGATCTTGATGTCCTCGGGGAAGGCATTGGCGGTCAGCGCGATGATCGGCATGGCTTCGAAGCGCTCGCCTTGCGCGCGGATCGCGCGGGTGGCGGCGAGCCCGTCCATGTCGGGCATGCGCACGTCCATCAGCACGACGTCGTAATTGCCTTCGGAGGCTGCCGCGACGGCTTCGGTCCCGTCGGTGACGACACGCAGCTCGATGTCGAATGCCCCCAGCATCTTGCTCACGACCATGCGGTTGACCGCATCGTCCTCCGCGACCAGCACCTTCAGCGGCCGGTCGAGACCGGAGATCCGGGCCTGGAGCTCGTCGGCTTCGTCGCGGCCGCCAGCCTGATCGGACGCCTGCGCCTGGCTCCAGGGCAGGACCAGCGTGAAGCGGAAGGTCGAGCCCTCTCCCGGCGTCGAGATGACGCCGATCGTGCCGCCCATCTGCTCGATGATCCGCCTGCTGATGGCAAGGCCGAGGCCAGTGCCGCCGAAGCGGCGGCTGATCGAGGCATCAGCCTGGGCGAAGTCGCTGAACAGCAGGTCGAGCTTGTCGGGCGCGATACCGATGCCGCTGTCGGTCACCGTCCATTCGACGGTCGCCAGCAGGTCGCGCCGCGCCTGGCAGGTCGCCGATATCGTCACCTCGCCTTCGTCGGTGAACTTCACAGCGTTGGAGGCGAGATTGAGCAGCACCTGGCGGATGCGCGCGACGTCGCCGCGGAGCGTCGGCGGCAGGTTCGGATCGAGCTCGACCTTGACCGTGAGCCCCTTGCTCTTGGCGCTGGCGCGCACCACGGTCGCAACCGTCTCGACCAGCGCCTGCGGCGCGAAGTCGATCGCCTCGAACTGGAAGCGGCCTGCTTCCAGCTTGGAGAGATCGAGAATGTCGTTGAGGATGCGCTGGAGGTTGTCGCCGGACTCGCGGATCGTGGTGACGGCCTCGCGCTGCTCCGGATCGAGCCTGGTTTCGAGGAGCATGCTGGCAAGACCGAGCACGCCGTTCATGGGCGTGCGGATCTCGTGGCTCATCACCGCCAGGAAGTCTGACTTGGCGCGGCTTTCGGCCTCGGCCTTTTCCGCGCGCCAGCGCTCGGTGACGTCGCGCCCGAAGCCGCGATAGCCCAGGAAATGACCGTCACGATCATGGGCCGGCTTCGCCGTCAGCGACCACAGCCGGGCCTCGCCGCCGGCGACGACCTTGAGATTCATCTCGTGCAGCGGCTCGGCCTGCTCCATCAGGCCGACGATGTTGTAGGCCGCTGACTTGTCCTCGGGGCAGAGCATGTCGAGCACGTCGGCGAACTGCGCGCCTTTCAGCAGCGGAAGCGGCAGCTGCGCGACGTCCGCGAAGCGTTGCGGCACGTCGACGAGACGTCCCTCTGCATCGGTCTGCCAGAGCCAGTCGCTGGCGTTCTCCTGAAAATCCTTCAGCAGCAGCGAGATGATCTCGGTCTGGCGCTCGAGCTCGAGCTGGGCCTTGAGATTGCCGAGGAAGAGGTTGCCCTGGGAGACGATGTTACGCGCCATGAAAAATGCGAACAGCAGCAGGAACACGGCGGTCACCAGATATGGGCCGGTGCCGCACAGGAGGAGCGCGCCGGCGCAGGCGATCGTCATGGTCGCGAGATAGACGAGGCCCGCGCGCGGGAAGGTCGAGAGCGTGAAAGCGCCGCCGGACATCATGCCGACCATCAGGCAGGCCAGGAGCAATTGACTGGTCGGCTCGATGCGGCTGAACAGAGCGAGCGGCAGCGCGCCCCAGATCGCGGCGAGAAAAAACGCCTGCCGCAGCATCTGCCGCGCCGCGCGGGGCGAAGCCTCCTGCGGCGGGTTCTGATGCGACTTGTGCCACGCGCGCACCGCGAGCGAAGCGGTGGCGGCGAGCGTCAGGCCCCAGATGGCGAGGAAGTCGTTCCAGCCCCTGCCCCAGAACAGGATCAGCACGATGGCGACGTTCAACATCGTCACGGCCATCGTCACGGGGATCAGCTGGGTCACCGCGTCGATCTGCTTGGCGCGGATGCGGCGGATCTCGCGCTCGCTGAGATCGGCGGTCAGACCGTCCTCGATCTCGAAGCCGCCGAGCCAATACAGGAACGCGCCGATCAGGCCGTCACGCGGCTGAGTTCGATTCATCGCCTTGTCCGGCCATCCATCCGAGGAACCTCTTGACGATCAATGGCCTGCGGCCTGCTTAAGCCGGGTTAATTTTGTGGGAGATTTTGCGGCCGGCTTGACGGGTGCGTTTGCATTTTGTTCTAACCAAGACCCCCCCGCCCGGAGCCCTGCCAATGCCCATCAGAGTAGCCACCTGGAACGTGAACTCGGTCCGGCAGCGGATCGATCTGCTCCTGACCTGGCTGAAAGAGTGCCAGCCGGACATCGTCTGCCTGCAGGAGATCAAGTGCGTCGACGAGGCCTTTCCGCGGCTGGAGATCGAGGCACTCGGCTACAACGTGGTGACGCACGGGCAGAAGACGTTCAACGGCGTCGCCCTGCTGTCCAAGCTCAGGTTCGACGAGACCAAGTCGGGCCTTGCCGGCGACGACGAGGATAGCCATGCCCGCTTCCTCGAAGGCGTGGTCACGCTGAAGTCCGGCGTGCTGCGCATCGCCTGCCTCTATCTGCCCAATGGCAATCCGGTCGGGACCGATAAATATCCCTACAAGCTCAAATGGATGTCGCGGCTTCTTGATTATTCGAAGGAGCGACTGAAGGAGGAGGTCCCGCTGATCCTGGCCGGCGACTTCAACGTCATCCCGCATGCCCGCGACGTGCACAATCCGGCCGCCTGGACCGAGGACGCCTTGTTCAAGACCGAGACGCGCGAGAGCTTCCAGTCCCTGCTCGGCATCGGCCTCAGCGACGCCTTGCGCGCCGTCACCGACGAGGGCGGGCTCTACACGTTCTGGGACTACCAGGCCGGGGCCTGGCAGAAGAACCAGGGGCTGCGGATCGACCACCTGCTGCTGTCGCCGCAGGCCAGCGACAAGCTCGCCAATGTCGGCATCGACAGCTATGTGCGCGGCTGGGAAAAGCCGTCGGACCACGTGCCGGTGTGGGCGGATCTGGATCTCGAGGCGGCTTAAGGCCGCCTCAGCCGATCACTCCCGACGCCCCTGCACCCATTGCTCCAGCATTTGCAGGGCCATAGCGCGGTCGTCGTCGGAGGCCTTGGCGAAGGCGCGGTTGTAGCTTTCCTTGATCCAGACCTCGTCGGCACCGGCGCTGTCGCGCGCCAGCGTCAGCCACATCAGGCCGCGCGCGGCCTGCCGCGGCAGGCGGTCGCCGTTGAACAGCATCTGGCCGAGCAAGGCCTGGGCCTGGTGCTGGCCCTTCTGCGCGGCGAGGCCAAGCCAGCGCGCGCCATAGCGGTAGTCCTCGCGCGAGGCGTCCGGGGTCTTCAGGTACAGACGGGCGAGGTCGTACTGCGCGTCTGCATTGCCGAAATAGGATGCGGCATAGGAGAACATCTCGCGGGCGCGGTCCGGGTCGGCCTTGACCTTCGAATTCGGGATGCCGGCCAGATAGTAGCGGCCGAGGGCAACGAAGGCGTTGGCCACGATCTGCGCCTGCGGCGCCGACGGGCTGTCCTCGGCATGCGCGTTGGCGATCCGGCTGAAATATTCGAAGGCACGCAGATCGTCCTGGGCGACGCCGTCGCCGTTGGCGTACATGCGGCCGAGCTTCCACTGCGCGATGGGGTGGCCGCCCTCGGCGGCATATTGCAAGGCGCTGAGCGAGGTTTCCTGGGTTGCGACCTGCGGCGGAACCTTAGTGCGCACCGCACCCGCAGCGCCGGGCAAGGTCGTCACGACCGGGATGGTGGCGTCCTTCGGGTTGACCGGCGAACCGTCGAAGGCGAACGCCGGCACGGCCAGCGCAACCGCCCCCAACACAAACGCAACTGTGGCACGCCTAAATGTCCGCATAGCACTGTTTCTCGTGCGCGCCGCCCGGATGGGTCACTGCCCCCCCGACCGCCGGTCCAACTTGCTGAGCATATTTCCAGAGCGCACCCGACGTGTGGTTAGTCGCGCGGGCGCTCCATTTGGTTCTGCGCTGGGCGAGCTCGGCGTCGCTCAATTTTACGTTAAGGGTACCGGCCACCGCGTCGATCTCGATGACGTCGCCGTCCTCGAGCAGCCCGATCGGGCCGCCGACCGCCGCCTCCGGCCCGACATGGCCGATGCAGAAGCCGCGGGTGGCGCCGGAGAAGCGGCCGTCGGTGATGAGCGCGATCTTGCCGCCCATGCCCTGGCCGGTCAGCGCTGCCGTGGTCTGGAGCATTTCCCGCATGCCGGGACCGCCCTTCGGCCCCTCGTAGCGGATCACGATGACTTCGCCTTCGCGGTAGGTGCGGTTCTGGACCGCCTCGAACGCGTCCTCCTCACGGTCGAAGCACCTGGCCGGACCGGTAAACCTGAGGTTGGACATTCCCGCGACTTTCACGATCGCACCTTCTGGCGCCAAATTGCCCTTCAGGCCGACCACACCGCCTGTCACGGTGATGGGCTTGTCTGCCGGGTGCACCACGTCCTGGTGCGGATTCCATTTCACGCTCTTGAGGTTTTCGGCGATCGTGCGGCCTGTGACGGTAAGGCAATCACCGTGCAGGAAGCCGTTGTCGAACAGCGTCTTCATCAGAAGCGGTATGCCACCTACTTCAAACATGTCTTTGGCGACATAACGGCCACCCGGCTTCAAATCCGCGACATATGGTGTCTTTTTGAAGATTTCAGCGACGTCGAACAGGTCGAACTTGATGCCGACCTCGTGCGCGATCGCAGGCAGGTGCAGCGCAGCATTGGTCGAGCCGCCGGATGCAGCGACCACGGCGGCCGCATTCTCCAGCGCCTTGCGGGTGACGATGTCGCGCGGCCGGATGTTCTGGGCGATCAGGTCCATCACCTTCTCGCCCGCGGTCATGCAGAAGGCGTCACGGATCTCGTAGGGCGCCGGGGCACCGGCCGAGTACGGCAGCGCCAGCCCGATCGCCTCTGAGACGGTCGCCATGGTGTTGGCGGTGAACTGCGCGCCGCAGGCGCCGGCCGAGGGACAGGCGACGCGCTCGATCTCGTCGAGGTCCTCGTCCGACATGGCGCCGACCGAATGCTTGCCGACCGCCTCGAACATGTCCTGCACGGTGACCTGCTGCCCGCGGAAATTGCCGGGCAGGATCGAGCCGCCATAGATGAAGATCGAGGGCACGTTGAGGCGGACCATCGCCATCATCATGCCCGGCAGCGACTTGTCGCAGCCGGCGAGCCCGACGAGCGCGTCATAGGCATGGCCGCGCACGGTCAGCTCGACCGAATCGGCGATGCATTCGCGCGACGGCAGCGAGGAGCGCATGCCGTCATGGCCCATGGCGATGCCGTCGGTCACGGTGATGGTGCAGAATTCGCGCGGCGTGCCGCCGGCGGACGCGACGCCTTTCTTCACCGCCTGAGCCTGACGCATCAGCGCGATGTTGCAGGGAGCAGCTTCGTTCCAGCACGAGGCGACGCCGACGAAGGGCTGGTGGATCTGCTCGGTGGTCAGACCCATGGCGTAGAAATAGGACCGGTGCGGCGCGCGCGCAGGGCCTTCCGTCACGTGACGGCTCGGCAGCCTTTGCTTGTTGATCTTCGCGCCCATCGCAACCAGCTTCTCCGGCCAACCCTTTCAGACCCGAAAAATCAGAGCCAAGATTTGAATCGACCTTGGGATTTTCTCGTCGCCTTCGAAGACCGCCACTGCCCTTAAAACATTAGAGCGATTTTATTCATGTCCGGGTGTGGCCAAAAAGCGGCGGCGATGCGAACCGCCGGTGATAAGGGTTAAATCCGATGTGGGTGTTGCACAGACAGCACAATCGTTACCGGGAAGACACGGGTTTGCTTACGTGGATACCTCGCTAAAGTGACGATCGACAACCTGAGATCTTTCGGAAGGCACAGAACATCCACTCTGGACAACAGGCGGGCATTCCCGAAGTGAGTCGGCGGCAGCCCCACGCGAACCGATGCGCATCGCTCGTGTCCCGGACAAGTTGCAACGCGCGGGCGTTGCGGCGCGGAGTCGGCACGCCAGGCAACACGGCGATTGCGGATAGATGGGCGCCGGCTCGGCAGCGCACCGTTGAACCGGACGATGCTTCGCATCGCCGGGGGACGCTGCGCTGCGTCCAGGGCACGAGAGCGAAGAGTAGCGCTCGCTCTCTCCTCCTCGTCATTGCGAGGAGCCCTTGCGACGAAGCAATCCAGAATCCCGCCGCGGAAAGATTCTGGATTGCTTCCGCCTTCGCCAAAGGCTTCCGCGGACAAGTCGCTGCGCTCGCAATGACGGAGTGTGAGGCGACGCTGCGTTCTCCAAGTAACACTTGTCATTCCCCGCGAAGGCGGGGAATCCAGTACGCCGCGGCCTCTCGATTCAATCACTGGCGTCTCGGAGTACTGGATCGCCCGGTCAAGCCGGGCGATGACACCGAATGTGTGACGCAGACGTGCGTACTCGGCCTCGCGGCTGCTTCGCCCGAGCTTTGCTTCGTCTCGCTGCCCTCATAGCCAAGAGGGCGCAGGGAAGGCCGGGTGCCGGCTGGCACCCGCGGTCCGCTGCGCGAAAAGCACACGCAGGAAGAACCGCACAGCAGCATACAGGTGAAGCCCAACACACGGCCTTCCCTGCGCGATGGTCGGACGGCTTATGCCGCGCTCTCCCGGGAGCCGAGTTCCCTCTGGCCTCCCTCGCTCCCGCGAAAGTCGCCGGCACCGCGCCGGTTGACGTCAATGCCGCATTCGCCAGAGCTTGGCCGTAGCAACGACGGCCAGGACCACACGGTTTTGCCGTACGCGCGGTTCGTTGGCGCCGCAGGGTTCGACGGCGTTGTGCACGTTGCCATCGAAATGCCGGCGCGACGAACCTGACAGCGCCGCTCGTCCGTACGAAGCCTCGGGCTCACGGAGAGCAATCCGCCCTGCCCTCAGCTCTCGTACACGACGCTGCCGCGTCCACCGCAAGCCCGGCTCGCGACAATGACGACCTCATGATCGCCCCTCGAGATTGAGCCGGGATGGGCGACACATACGTCATTTCCGAATTTCGGTAAAGTGGAATATTTTAGAGCGGGCAGATTGACAGAGAAGCGAAACATCGACGAGACGGCGACGCCGAACATCAGGACCGCCCGCGCGAGCGTTGCGCCTGGGCCCAGGCGACAGCGACATCGCGTGGCGGGGCATCGACGCGCTTGATGGGGGTCAATTCGCCGGAGGCCGAGACGATCGCCGTTTCTTCGCGGCGGCAACGCGTGCAGACGAAGCGGACCTCGTGCGGCGACGCCGACCAGCTCGACCGTTTCACATTGGCCGCCATCGGCCAGGCATCGCAATGCGAGCACGACACCAGAAATCGACCGGGATCGAGCATACCCATTCCATTGGACTCCGCGTCCTGCCGCCTCCTTCAATGATTAATGCATGTGAATCGTTCCGGTGCTACAGCACCGCCGGCATTGGCTCGAGTGCCCTACCGGTTCCGCGCATCCGCAAAGTGCTCAGCGGGCGCCCTTGAGGGTGCAGGAGGTCGTGCAGGTGACCGTCGTGCCGCGGTCGCACGTTTTGCAGGCGCTGACGCACTGGTTCATGTCGCGTGGATTGTAGCTGTAGTTGCGCAACGGACAGGCCGGATTCGTCGAGCCGGTGATGTCCTGCTCCTGATCGCAGGCCGCCGTCATGAGCGCGAATATGATCACTGCAACGAGGCGCATGGGATTGCCCTGTCAGACATGGCAAATCACACTCACGAGGCGCGCTGCATTGCAGCGAACCCCGGCCTTCCCACCAACGAGTGTCGCCGACCGGCGATGCTCGCTTGCTCCAAGGATGCGCGCCAAACGTTAAGAACGGATTTCAGCCGGCTCAGGCCGCAGCCGTCGTCGCGATCGCCTGCCGGATATCGACGGCCAGCTGACGGTACTGTTCCCCGAGCTTCAAATAGAACTCGCGCTTGCTGCTGTCGGTGGCGAGCTTGGCGATCAGCTCGCATTCGGCGCTGAGCGTCTCGAACCGTTCCAGCCTGTCCTCGAGATGTGTCATCGGCGTGTCCCCATCAGACGCCTCATGGACACCCAACCTAAGCCCGGGAAATAGGTCACGGCGAACATCGTTATGGAGTAGCATCTTTTTTCCGGCGCGGCGTGCCGACCGCAAAGGCACGGCTATTTCTGCTCCAGCCGCCAGACGCCGTCCCAATCGGGATCCGGCGGATTGGCCACAAATTGAGCGATGCGGCCGAGCATCGTGCGCGAGGGGCCGTCGCCGGGGACCGCCTCGAGCGCCGCGTTGAAGGCGGCGCGGGCATCGTCGAAGCGCCGCGCACGATAGGCGGCGAGACCATCGGCATAATGCGTGCGCAAGCTCACTTGCGCATCGCTGAGCGCGCCCGGTCTCGCCATCAGCTCGAAGATCGCCTGCGGCGCGCTTTGGCCCGCGACCGCCAGACGATCGATCTCGCGCAATTCCAGGCGCGATCCGATCCCGTCCGCGGTCGCCTGCGAGATCAGGATGCGGGTGCCGTAGACCTTGTTGACGGCCTCCAGCCGCGAGGCGAGATTCACGGCATCGCCCATCACGGTGAAGCTCATCATCAGCTCGGAACCGATACTGCCGGTCAGGACCTCGCCCGTGGCGATGCCGATGCGAAGATCGCACGGCGCCGGCATGGCGCGGATGCCGAGCAGGTCCGGCAGCTGCTTCTGCAGCGCGGGCACCTGATCGGTCATCTCGACGGCGGCGAGCCCTGCGAGCAGACCCTGCTCCTCCTCCTCGATGAAGGGCGGCCCCCAATAGGACATGATGGCGTCGCCGATATATTTGTCGATGATCCCGCGATTGTTCCTGATGGGAGCAGACATCACGGTGAAGTAGTGGTTCATCACCTTGACGAGGCCGCGCGGCGTCATGCCCTCGCTCATCGAGGTGAAGCCGCTCATGTCGCAGAACAAGATGGTCATCACCCGGCGCTCACCGTCGATGGCGACCTCCGGCCGGTCGATCAGGCCCTGCACCACCTTCGGGTCGATGTAACGGCCGAAGGTCTCGCGAATGCGCTCGTTGTGCCTGAGCTGCTCGATCATGCGGTTGAAGGCGGCGGCGAGCTCGCCGATCTCGTCCTGTGTCGAGACGGTGATGGGCTTGTCGAACCGGCCCGCCTCGACCTCGCGGGCGCCGGCCAGCAGCAGGCGCACCGGTCGCGTAATGCCGCTACTCACCAGCAGCGCAAACACGAAGCCGACGATCGCCGCGAGCAGGGTTACGACCCCCGAGACGATGATGGTCTGGTGCTGGCGGCCGATCACCTGAGACGTCGAGAAATAGACCTGCGCCAGCATGTCGGCGCGGATCGCATCGACCTTCCGGTTGAACGCATCGCGCAGCGTGTCGAGGTGTTCCAGCGTGCCGCGGGCCGCGGCCATATCCTTGGCGTCGACCTGCTTGAGCAGTTTCGCATTGCCCTCGTCCAGATCGCGCCGCAGCTCGGTGACGGAGCTTTCGATCCGGACGTCGAGCCGTGCCAGCGCGGCGTTGTCGGAATACGTCCTGGGGTCGTCGATGATCGCGTTGATGAGCTTGCGAGCGGCCTCGGCCTCCCGCTCGAAATTGCGGTCCAAGGCCTCGAAGTCGCGAAGCCGCGCCGCGTAGGCCTCCTCGTCCGACGGCGCCTCCATCCTGGTCATCACCATCCGCCGCTGCGCCAGCGCCCGTTCCAGCGAGCGGATGTTCGCGCGCGCCAGATGGCTATAGGCCGGGATGTAGCGGTTGGTCAGCTCGTCGAGCAAAATGCCGACCTGGCTAGACATCACCATCGACAGGATCGAGGTGACCAGCATCAGGACGATCAATCCGAGCGCGATGCCGACGATCTTGCGCCGGATCGACTGGTTGAAAATCGGCATAGGTACAGGGCAAAGGTTGAAAGGATGAAGAGAAGGAACTCATACACCGGATTTCGCCGAGGGAACACGCGCAATCTGGCCGTTCCGGCGTCCTGTACCGTGCGCAATCGTCGCGCGAGTCCAGATCGTTAACAAAGGTTAAAGCCACTGCCTCTTCCGTCCTTTCGGAAGTTCCCCAGTTCCAATCCGTATTTTGCCGCATTGTTGCGACAGCCTGAGGATGCGACACGATGCCGACGCATCGTTCGGTACTTTGATTCGCAAGCCGCATGTCGCGGACCTTGGTTTGTAGTGGTTTTCGCAGGGGGGACCATCCAATGAACCAGTGCCTACGCTCGCTCGCGTGTGTCGTTGCCGTGGCCGCGATGGCCCTCCTTCCCACCGAGCTTGCGGCGAAGAGCAGTCAAAAATCATCCGCACCGAAGAAGACGCATGAGGCGAAAGCGGGCAAGCACCGCCACGCCTCCGCCGGCAAAGCGCGGCACGGCAAGCACGCCGAGGCCAAGCGCAAATCGAAGAAGGCGGTCGAGGAGCCCGCGGCCAAGCCGGCGCTGCCGCCGCTGACCGGCGATCTCGCCGCGCTGAAGGACGCCATCGACCTGACGCGCAAGGGCAAGACCGAAGACGCGAGCGCTGCGCGCGACCGCATCACGGACCCTGCCGGACAGAAGCTCGCCGACTGGTTCATGCTGCGCCATCCCGACAGTACCGCGAATTTCAAGCGCTACGCCGCCTTCCTCGCCGCCAATCCCGGTTGGCCGAGCAGCGCCCTGCTCCGCCGCCGTGCCGAGGCACGGCTGTGGCAGGAGAAGGCCGACGCGGCCATCGTGCACAAGTTCACGATGGATCGCCCGACCAGCGCCAAGGGCAAGTTCGCACTCGCGCGCGTCCTGCTCGCCGAAGGTGAGACCGACAGGGCTGCGCGGCTGGTCCGGGAAACCTGGCGCGCGGAGGAACTGTCCGAGCGGAGCGAAGAGGACTCCTATGCGGCGTTCGGCGACCTTCTGTCCGCCGACGATCACCGCGCGCGCATGGACAAGCGCCTCGGCGCCAAGGATTATGCAGGTGCGCGGCGCGCGGCGAAGCGGCTCGGCGAGGACGCGCTCGCGATCGTGAAGGCCTGCGCCGCCGTCACCGGCAAGGCGAGCAAGGCCAAGGATCTGCTCGAGGACGTCGCGGCCGAGGAGCGACGCGATCTCGGTTACGTGCTGTGCCGCGCGCAGTGGCATCTTCAGAACGACCGCATCGACGACGCGGCCGAGGTGATCCTCGCTGCCAAGCCCGACATGATGGCCGCGCAGGACACCGATGCCTGGTGGCGCGAGCGCCGCATGCTGGCGCGCAAGCTGCTCGATCAGGGCAAGGCCAGGATCGCCTATGACGTGGTGCATACGGCCGCGGTGCCGGAAAAGGAGGTCTACCGCGTCGACTATCACTTCATGTGCGGCTGGATCGCGCTACGCTATCTCGACGATCCCAAGACGGCGATGGTGCATTTCGCCTCGATCGACGCTGGCTCGTCCAATCCGATCGCGCTGTCGCGGGCGCATTACTGGCGCGGCCGCGCGGCCGAAGCCATGGGCGCGGCGGCCGACGCGCGCATGAGCTACCGGGCGGCGGCGCGCTATCACACCGCCTATTACGGCCAGCTCGCCCGCGCCAGGCTCGGCCTCGACGGCATCGAACTGCGTCCGCCCTCGCCGGTGCTGGCCTCGGCCGATGCGCAGCTTGCGGACGAGCGCGTGCGCGCCGCCGACATGCTCTACGGCATCGGCGAGCGCGACATGGTGTTCTATTACGCCGAGGATTTCGCCAAAGAGAGCACCGACGTCGCCGCGCTGGAAGCGCTCGGCGAGCTTGCGGGCCGGCGCAACGATGCGCGCGTGATGCTGGAGGTCGGCAAGACCGCGTTGGCGCGCGGGCTCGCGCTCGACCATTACGCCTTCCCGACCATCGGCATCCCCGAGCACAAGCAGGTCGCACCGGCGATCGAGACCAGCGTGATCTATTCGGTGGCACGCACCGAGAGCTCGTTCGAGCAGCGCGACAAGTCGCATGCCAACGCGGTCGGGCTGATGCAGGTGACGCCGGAAGCGGGACGCGACACCGCGAAGCGCTTCGGCCTGACTTACGACTGGGACAGGATGGTCTCCGACCCCGTCTACAACACGCAGATGGGCGCCGCCGAGCTCAGCGCGCTGTTCTCGGAATATCGCGGTAACCAGATCATGACCTTCGCCGGATACAATGCCGGCCGCGGCCGCGTGCGTGAATGGGTGCAGAAGCGCGGTGATCCCCGGGACCCCAACATCGATCCGGTCGACTGGGTCGAGCGCATCCCGCTGTCCGAGACGCGCAACTACGTCCAGCGCGTGATGGAGAACGTGCTGGTCTACCGGGCAAGGTTCGAGGGCAGCAGCATGATCGCCGGCAAGAGCGACCAGCGCGTGGTGACGCACGAGGCCAGCGCAACGGAGCCAGCGGCGGCCGCAGCACCCATTCCCTGATCAACGCCGCCGGGGCTGGACGCGGCGCCTGCAAGAATACGGTGCTGCGGCTTCTACGCGCGTGCAGCCGCGCAGCTAAAGCGCGATGCGATTAGGATGAATCGTCATCGCGCTTTACGTTATTGTTTGAGCATGATCGTTTCGGAAAACCGCTTCACACTTTTCCGGATCATGCTCTAGGTATCACCTCCTTCCATCGTGATCGGGTCGCGACTGTCCAAATAGGCGCCGGTCAAAGCTCTCGCGAAGGTCCAGGCAGTGATCGTGCAGCCCCAGCACCAGACGGCACTCATCACCGTCAACGTCTGGATCATGCTGCCAGCGGCGAGCTCGACCTTGCCGGCAATTGGTTCCGTCCGCCCAGGCACCGGCCAGTGCATGAACAGCGTGGAGAATTCGCCGCGCCGGTAACAATCGTCGTCACAGTAACGGCGCTGCGTCCGCGCATGGCGGACATAGCCGGAGCGGAGCGACCGCGAGCATGTGCTGCACGCGGCCGCGTGCAACGGCGGCTCGTGATTGACCACCACGAATTTCATGAAGCCGCTCTCACGCCATCTTTGGCGAGCGTCTCGCAGAACAGCGCGTAGCACTGATGATCGCAGTAAGGCAGACGGGTCGCGATCTCGCGCAAATAACTGCCGCTGATCGGCTCGCAGCACTGCATGCACGAGGTCTGCCGGAACGGGGTCCGGCCGTTGACCAGCACGAAAGCGAATCTCATGTGGCACCTCCCAAAGCGAAGCAGTAAACGCTGTCGAGCGGAGACAGTGCGGGCGGTGGAGCGCACAGATGATTCCGGCCGTCCGGATTATCCCTGTTTCGCTCCACCTTTTGCGGTGGGATCAGAATGTATCTCCCGTCCTCCCGGCGCCGCGCATAGATCTGGCCGTCGATGTACTTGATGTCGGTCGGATAACAGTCGGCGCTGTTGCAACAACTGAGGCTCGGGTTATCAGGCATGTGCCAGGTGGAATAGAACTTTTCGTGCAGCGCCTGGTCCCGGGGTGGGTGCTTGCGATGAACGGCACCGTGTCCCGTCTCCTGTGCCTGGCCGGCCGCGATGGGGGCGATGAGAACGATCCAGCAGAAGAGCTTGCATGAGCGGTTCAACGCACGGCCTCCCGGATCAACTCTCCAATCCAGCCTTATGCGACCTGGGCCCGAAACAACCACCGGCGGTCGCGTTCGCTTCGCGTGCGGAAACGATCAACGCACTTCTTGGAGCAGAGCGCCGTGCGCCAGGAATAGTAGCGGATCAGGCCAAACTTGCCGCCGCACACCGCACAGCCCTTGACTGAGGAGCAACTTTCGGACGCCGATGGGCGACGCTCAGGAAGTACCGACATATCGCACATTGCTGTCTCCCTCTGTTGCTTGCGCTTTTCTCGGCTGTTCGCTTCGACACTCCCGATGGTCGAGAGGCTAGTCCGCCGGGCACGAAACGCTCAATTGTACGGAGGTAAAATGGCCGACATGACTAGGCATGGAGGAGCTATACCTAAGTTTGTCCCGTATTCGCCCGGGCCCACGCGGCCCGAGTTCAACGAGACGGCGCACGACGCACCGGCTGCACGGTCACCGTGAACCTCGGCCGGCACGGTGTCCGTGAGGCGCCGCAATGGACCTGGCGGTGAGCGGACGGTCCAAAGGCGAACGTCATGACGGCCGACCCGACTTTGGCTGGAATTGCTCCTCTGGCCGCAACGTGCTCTACTCCTGTTCACGCAGAGAGTGCCGGGAGCGTCAGCGATGAAGCCTGGCCGGGCAGCGACGTTCGGAAAGTCAGCCGCGCAATTCCTCGTCGGCTGCTTGAGGCAAACTGTTCCCGCCAAGCAGCGCACCGATGCCAATGCCGCCGACTTGCTCGAGGCGGTCAAGCAATGGCAGCAGGTCTTCGAGCACACGCCGGTCATGTACTTCATGGTGGATCCGGCCGGTACCGTGATCAACGTGAACACATTCGGCGCCGAGCAGCTGGGCTACACGCCGGCGGAGTTGATCGGCCGATCCGTGCTGGATGTCTTCCTCGCGGAAGATCGCGCCACTGTCCGCGCCTGTGTCGCGTTGTGCCTCAAGACCCTTGATCAGTCACACACCTGGGAGATCCGGAAGGTTCGCAAGGACGGCTCGATGTTATGGGTGCGCGAGAACGCCAAGGCCATGCTGCGAGCCAATGGCGGGCCGATCGTGCTGGTCGCCTGCGAGAACATCACTGAGCGGAAGGAGGCCGAGAACGCGCTGCGACAGAGCGAGGCTTATCTCGCCCAGGCGCAGGAATTGAGCCACACTGGTAGTTTTGGCTGGAAGGCCGCAACCCGCGAGATCACCTGGTCCAAGGAGACCTATCGCATCTTCGAATGCGAGGAAGGGACGAAGCCCGCGATCCCCTTCATGCTCCAGCGGATCCATCCGGAGGACCGGCTCGCCGTGCAGCAGACGACGGGCCGGGCGGCGCGCGAGGGCAAGGACTATGATCACGAATACCGGCTGGTGATGCCCGACGGTTCCATCAAATACGTCCGAGCGGTGGCACGGGCAACGCGAGATGCGAGCGGTCGCGTTGAGTTCGTCGGATCGGTAACCGACATCACCGCTACCAAGGAGGCAGAACGCAGGCTTCGTGACAGCGAGCAGCGCTTTCGCGATTATGCCGAAACTGCGTCTGACTGGTTCTGGGAAACCGGGCCGGACCACCGGGTCACCCAGATATCCGAGCACTCCGATACCAACACCGCCCCCGCAGGCCTGATCGGGCTCGCGCGTTGGGACATTGCGCCCGACGCCGCTCTCGAGCCCGAAAAATGGCGACAACATCGAGCGGCGCTCGACTCCCACGTCCCGTTCCGCGACTTGGTGTACCGCAGCAAAGACCGTAGTGGGCAGCCGATCTACGTCCGGACCAGCGGCAAGCCCTTCTTCGACGCGGACGGCACTTTCCTGGGCTACCGTGGCGTTTGCACGGACGTAACCGCCGCCATCCGGGCCAACCAAGCCGAAGACGCGCTGCGCAAGGCCCAGGCCGAGCTCGCCCATGTGACACGTGTCACGACACTGGGTGAGCTGACCGCTTCGATTGCGCACGAAATCAATCAGCCGCTCGCTGCAGTGATCGCAAACGCCGACGCCTGCCTCGCCTGGCTGCAACGCAGTCCGCCGGATCTCAAAGCGGCCCGCCGCTCGGTCGAGTGGATCATCGAGGACGGCAGGCGTGCCGGCGACGTGATCCGTCACGTTCGGGCGCTCGCCAAGCGTTCTGACATCGAGATGGTTCCGCTCGACGCCAATGCGGTCGTGCGGGAGGCCGTCGCGCTGGTTCAACGCGAGATGGCCAGCCACGCCGTGTCCGTCCGCATGGAGCTGTCGTCGGCACTGCCGAGGATCTTTGGCGATCGCATCCAATTGCAGCAGGTCCTGATCAACCTGATCATGAACGGGATCGAGGCCATGGCAGACGTCCACGATCGCCCGCGCGAGCTGGCGATTCGCTCACAGGCGAGCGGCGATAGCGCGATGCAGGTGAGCGTTTCCGACTGCGGAACCGGCATCAGCGAACAGGCGATAGACCGCCTGTTCACGCCGTTCTTCACCACGAAGTCCTCCGGCATGGGCATGGGCCTGTCGATCTGTCGATCGATCATCGAGGCCCATGGCGGGCGACTTTCCGCCATATCAAACCAGGAGCGCGGCGCGACTTTTCAGATCACCTTGCCCCTCCACCGAGAGGAAGCATCGTGACCGAGCGCGCGGACTCTTCGCCGCCGCAGAAGGACGGCGATCAGCCCCTTGTCCTCATCGTCGACGACGACGCGTCCATGCGCCGTGCGCTCACCAATCTGTTCGAGTCGGTCGGTCTCAAGGTCGAAGCATTCGGCTCGGCGCCGCAGCTCCTGCAGGCCAAGCCGCCAGACGTCCCGAGCTGCCTGGTGCTCGACATCCGCCTGCCCGGAACGAGCGGCCTCGAGCTGCAGGCCGACCTTGCAAAGGCAAATATCCACACGCCTATCATCTTCATTACCGGTCATGGCGATATCCCCATGACGGTTCGGGCCATGAAGAGCGGGGCGATCGACTTCTTGACCAAGCCGGTCCGCGATCAGGACATTCTCGACGCAGTTCAGGCCGCGATCGAGCGAGACCGCAAGCGCCGCGACCTCAACAGGTTGGTCTCGACGGTCAGATCACGCTTCGAGTCACTGTCCTCGCGGGAGCGAGACGTATTGTCACTGGTGACGTCCGGCCTGATGAACAAGCAGGTCGCCGCCCAGCTCGGATTGGCCGAAATCACCGTCAAGATCTACCGCGGCCAGATCATGCGGAAGATGGGCGCGAAGTCGCTGGCCGATCTGGTGAGAATGAGCGAGGCGCTCGGGATCGGCCCGAACAAGCCCGATGCACAAACCTAAGTATGAGTTTCCAATCGTGACCGGCAGGTCCACCTTGCGCCTTTATGTTCTAGCCGTGGCGACGGCAAGCGTAATTCCCGGCGAGGAGCGGACGTCTTGTCAGTGGCTTCGGTCATCTCGGTGCTTGACGACGACCCCTACGTTCGGGCCGCGATCAACAATCTCCTGGAATCGCGCGGATACAACGTCCACACATTCGCCTCGGCGGAAGAGTTCCTGAGCTCGACCGATTCGAGCGACACCTCGTGCGTGATCGCCGACGTGCAGATGCCGCTGATGAGCGGAATCGATCTGTTGACGCAAATGCGGGCGCAGGGGTCGGCTACGCCGTTCATATTCATCACAGCTTTCCCGGATGAGGGCGTGCGTGTGCGGGCGCTCGATGCGGGCGCAATCTGTTTTCTCGGTAAGCCGTTCGCCGCCTCGGATCTGATGCAATGCCTGGACCGTGCGCTGGCACCAGGTCACCAAACCACGTCGTGAGCGCCCCGCCGCCAGCAAACGCGGCGGTGACGCCGCGAGGAGTGCGCCGCCCGGTTCAATCCACCTTGATGTTCGCCGCCTTGATGATCGGCCACCATTTGGCGATCTCGGCCCTTTGCCGCGTGCCGAGCGCTTCGGGCGTGAGCTGATCCTTGGGTGTCATCTCGAGACCCTGGCTTTCGAGCTGCTTGCGCACCGCAGGATCGTTCAGCGCCTCCACGGCCGCGGCGTTGAGCTTTGCAACGATCTCCTTCGGTGTGCCCTTCGGCACCCACATGCCCGACCACAGCGTCATGTTGAAGCCTTTCAGGCCCGCCTCCTCCGCGGTCGGGATCTCGGGTGCGGAGGCGAGGCGTTTGTCGTCGGTGACGGCATAGGCGCGGATGGTGCCGGCGCGGACCTGGCTGATGGAATTGGAGGTCTGGTCGACGATGATGTCGATCTGGCCGGCGATGAGATCGTTCAATGCCGGTGCAGTGCCGCGATACGGCACGAATTGCAGCTTGATGCCGGAGACGCTCTCGAAATAGACGCCGGCGATGTGGCTGCCGGAGCCCGCGCCGGCCGTGCCGGCGGTCGGCGGCGACGGCCGCGACTTCAGCCAGTCGATCAGCTCCTTCAGCGAGGTCGCCGGCACCGCATTCTTGCTGACCACGATCATCGGGTTGCTCGGCAGCAGCACCACCGGCTCGAGGTCGGCAACGAGGTCGAATTTGAGCTTGTAGACGGCGCCGTTGGCGACGTGGGTCCCGAGATGGCCGAACGAGATGGTGTAGCCGTCGGGCGGCGATTGCACGGCACGACCGACACCGATCGAGCCGCCTGCTCCGGTGACGTTCTCGACCACGACCGGCTGGCCCAGCGGCACCCGCATACGCTCGGCGAGCACCCGCGCCATTGCGTCCGAAGGGCCCCCGGCCGCGAACGGCACGACGATGGTAATGGGACGCGAGGGAAAATCGTCGGCGCGCGCGGCGCCTGCAACAGCGAGAACAGCAATCAGCGCAGCCCAGAAGGCCTTCTTCATTGTCTTCTCCCCAGTGATGTCTTTTTCTTCACCTCGCCCCGCTTGCGGGGAGAGGTCGAATTGCGAAGCAATTCGGGTGAGGGGGAGTCTCCGCGAACTCAACTGTCACTGTGTTTGCGGAAGCAGCCCCTCACCCCGACCCTCTCCCCGTAAGAACGGGGAGAGGGAGAAGCAAGTTAGAACTTCGAATAGTCAATCGGCTTGTGGCGATCGAGCGTGCGGGTGACCGGCGGCAGCGGATATTTCAGGCCGGTCGCGCAGTTGAACAGCATGACGCGATCGGTCTTGCTGACCCGGCCGTCGGCGAGACTTTCCTTGTAGGCGGCGTAGGTCGCGGCACCCTCGGGGCAGAGCAAGAGCCCCTCCTCGCGCGCGACCTCGTTCAGCGCCGCCGAGATCTTGTCGTCATCGACGGCAATGGCAAAACCTTTGCTCTCGCGCACGGCACGCAGGATGAGGAAATCGCCGATTGCCTGCGGCACGCGGATGCCCGAGGCGATGGTGTGTGCGTCCTCCCAGCGCGTCGCATGCTCGGTGCCGGCGTCATAGGCGCGTACCATCGGCGCGCAGCCGGAGGCCTGCACCGCGACCATGCGCGGGCGCTTTGAGCCGATGAAGCCGATCTTCTCCAGCTCGTCGAACGCCTTCCACATCCCGATCAGGCCGGTGCCGCCGCCGGTCGGATAGAAGATCACGTCGGGCACGTCCCAGCCGAGCTGCTCGGCGAGTTCGAGGCCCATCGTCTTCTTGCCCTCGATGCGGTACGGCTCCTTCAAGGTCGAGGTGTCGAACCAGCCGACCTTGGCCTTGCCCTCGCCGACGATCTTGCCGCAATCGTCGATATAGCCGTTGACGCGGTAGACGGTCGCGCCCTGCAGCTCGATCTCGCTGACGTTCACTTCGGGCGTGTCAGCCGGGCAGAAGATCGTGGTCTTGATGCCGCAGGACGTGGCGTAGGCCGCCAGCGCCGCGCCGGCATTGCCGTTGGTCGGCATCGCCATATGCTTGATGCCGAGCGCCTTGCCCATCGACACCGCCATGACGAGGCCGCGCGCCTTGAACGAGCCGGTCGGCAGCCGTCCCTCGTCCTTGACGATGATCTCGCCGCCGCCGAGTTTTGCGCCGAGCTTCGGCAGCCGGACCAGGGGCGTCGTGACTTCGCCGAGCGAGACAATGTCCTTGCATTTGCGCACGGGCAAGAGCTCGCGGTAGCGCCACATGTCGCCGGGGCGCTGGGCGAGCGCATCCTTGGTCAGCGCCTTCTTCACGCCCGCGAGGTCGTAGCGTACCAGAAGCGGCTTGCCGGCCTTGGAGAGGTTGTGAACCTCGTCGGCCGCGTAATGATCGCCCTCCATCGCGCATTCGAGATGGGTGACGAAGGTCGGACGTTCGATGGTGAGATTGTCGTTGTCGTGCATGGGATGATTTCCTTCTTGTTCTGCAAACAGCTCTCTCTGCTCGTCATTGCGAGCGAAGCGAAGCAATCCAGAATCTTTCCGCAGCAGCAGTCTGGATTGCTTCGCTTCGCTCGCAATGACGGCGGCGGGCGACGCGCTCGCCCCTCAAATGTTCAACACCCGTCCATACGCATCCAGCACGGCTTCCTTCATCATCTCCGACAGGGTCGGATGCGGGAAGACCGTGTGCATCAGCTCTTCTTCCGTCGTCTCCAGATTCATGGCGACGACGTAGCCCTGGATCAGCTCGGTGACCTCCGCGCCGACCATGTGGGCCCCGAGCAGTTGGCCGGTCTTCTTGTCGAAGATCACCTTGACCAGGCCCTGGTCCTCGCCGAGCGCGATCGCTTTGCCATTGCCGACGAAGGGGAAGCGGCCGACGCGGATTTCGCGGCCGCTCTCTTTCGCTTTGGCTTCAGTGAGGCCAACCGAGGCGACCTGAGGGTGGCAATAGGTGCAGCCCGGGATCATGTTCTTGTCGAGGGGATGCGGATTGAGGCCCTTGATCGCTTCGACGCAGATCACGCCCTCATGCTCGGCCTTGTGCGCCAGCATCGGGGGGCCGGCAACGTCGCCGATGGCGTAGATGCCGGGGACGTTGGTCTTGCCGTAGCCGTCGACCACGATGATGCCGCGGTCGGTCTTCACGCCGACTTTTTCCAGGCCGAGATTCTCGATGTTGCCGACGACGCCGACCGCCGAGATCACGCGCTCGAACTCTGATGTGACAGGCTTGCCCTTGCCGTCGTCGATGGTGGCGAGGACGCTGTCGGCCTTCTTCTCCAGCTTGGTGACCTTGGTCGAGGACATGATCTTGATGCCCTGCTTCTCCAGCCGCTTGCGGGCGAGGCCCGCGATCTCGGCGTCCTCGACGGGCAGAATCTGCGGCAGCACCTCGACCACGGTGACGTCGCTTCCCATGGTGTGGAAGAACGAGGCGAACTCGATGCCGATCGCGCCGGAGCCGACCACCAGCAGCGACTTCGGCATCCGCTCCGGCACCATCGCCTCGAAATAGGTCCAGACCAGCTTCTTGTCCGGCTCGAGGCCGGGCAGCACGCGCGGCCGCGCACCGGTGGCGACGATGATGTGCTTGGCCTGGTAGGTCCCCTCGCCTAGCGCGCCCTTCGGGCCCTCGACGTCGGACTTCTTCACCGTGACCTTGCCGGGCGCATCGATCGAGGCCGCGCCCCAGATCACGCTGACCTTGTTCTTCTTCATCAGGAAGCCGACGCCGTCATTGAGGCGCTTGGAGACGCCGCGCGAACGCTGCACCACCGCCTTCGGATCGAACGAGACCTTCTCGGCGGAGAGCCCGTAGTCCTTGGCGTGCTGCATGTAGTGGTAGATCTCGGCCGAACGCAGCAGCGCCTTGGTCGGAATGCAGCCCCAGTTGAGGCAGATGCCGCCGAGATAGGATTTTTCGACGATCGCGGTCTTGAAGCCGAGCTGCGCGGCGCGGATGGCGGTGACATAGCCGCCGGGGCCGGAGCCGATGATGATGACGTCGAAGGATGTGTCGGCCATAGCGGCTCCCGTTCAACTCAAGAAGCGCCGCGGGCGCGGCGCTTGACCAGAAAAGACCTCACCAGCCATTCGAGCAGCACCACCAGGACTATGATGGCAAGCGCAGTGAGCACGATCGGCTGGGCGATGTTCCGTGCCAGCTGCTCGCCGGCAAAGAACGCAGAGTGAAGAAAATCGAGCCCGACGGGGTTGAGCGCGACGATGACTCCGAGCAATAGCGATATCCATGGCCAGCGGGTCCGGACATGCAAGGTCGCCCCCTCTGCCGCCGCTTCAGACCATCATCATCACGGGGTTTTCGATCAGCTGCTTGAACGCGCCGATCAGCTCGGCGCCGAGCGCGCCGTCGATGGCGCGGTGATCGCAGGACAAGGTCACGCTCATCATGTGCGCGATCTCGATCTTGCCGCCGCGCACCACGGGACGCTCCTCGCTGGTGCCAACCGCAAGGATCGTGGCATGAGGCGGATTGATCACCGCAGTGAAGTGGCTGATGCCGTACATGCCGAGGTTGGAAACGGCCGTGGTGCCGCCCTGGTATTCCTCCGGCTTGAGCTTGCGCGAGCGGGCGCGCGCGGCAAAATCCTTCATCTCGTTGGAGATGGTCGAGAGCGTCTTGGTCTCCGCTTTCCGGATGATTGGCGTGATCAGGCCGCCGGGCATCGCGACGGCGACGCCGACGTCGGAATGGTGATGCTTGACCATGCCGCTTTCGGTCCAGCTGACGTTGCAGTTCGGGATCTTCTGCAGCGCGACCGCCATCGCCTTAATGACGAAATCGTTGACCGAGATCTTGTAGAGCGGCTTCTTCTCCTTGTCCTTCGGCGCGGCGGCGTTGATCTCCTCGCGGGCAGTGAGCAGCTTGCCGATGTCGCAGTCGATGGTGAGGTAGAAGTGCGGGACGTTCTGGATCGATGCGGTCAGGCGCTGGGCGATGGTGCGGCGCATGCCGTCATGCGGGACGATGTCGTAGGAGCCGGGCTCGAACAGCGACAGGATCTGCTTGTCCGACATGGTCGGCGCGATCGCAGGCGCGCCTGACGGTGCCGCGGCGGGCGCTTTCAGACCCTTGCCGGACTTGGCCTGCTCGACGTCGCGGGCGACCACGCGGCCGTGCGGACCGGTGCCGGCGACCATGGCGACATCGATGCCGGCCTCCTTGGCGAGACGGCGCGCCAGCGGCGACGAGAATACACGGCCGCCATGACCATTGGCTTGCGCTGCCGGAGCTGCAGCCTGCTGCGCGGGTGCCGCGGCGGGCGCAGCAGCTTTCGGTGCGGCAGGCGCAGGCGCGGGAGCCGGCGCAGCGGGAGCCTCAGCGGCCTTTGGCGGCGCGGCCGAGGCGCTGGGCTTGGCGCTACCCGCAGCCTTCACGTCCTCGCCCTCGCCGGCGAGCACGGCGATCACGTCGTTGACTGGGACATCCTGCGTACCCTCTGGCACCAGGATCTTGGCGATCGTGCCTTCGTCGATCGCCTCGACCTCCATGGTCGCCTTGTCGGTCTCGATCTCGGCGATGACGTCGCCGGACTTGACCTTGTCGCCCTCCTTCTTCAGCCACTTGGCGAGGTTGCCCTTCTCCATCGTCGGCGAGAGAGCGGGCATCAGGATGTTGATGGGCATGCTGACCTCAAGAAGAACTTCTCAAAAACGTCGTCCTCGATGTGAAGACGAACAGACCAGGTTTAGTTGCCGATGTCGCCCTGCCACAGGCGCTCATTGGTTGGGATGGAACGCCAATTCTTCATCATGGTGATGGAGCGGTCGTCGGCAAGGTCGATCCACGGAATCCCGAACTTGTCGAGAATGTCCTTGGAGCCTTCGAAGGTGACGGATTCCCCGATCACCACCAGCTTGACCTTGAACAGCGCGAGCGCGCCGGCGCACATCGAGCAAGGCGACAGCGTGGTGTACATGACGGTGTCGTGGAACGAGATCGCGCCGGCCTCGCGCAGGCAGCTCATCTCGCCATGCAGGATCGGATTGTTCTCCTGCACGCGGTTGTTGTGGCCGCGGGCGATGATCTTGTTGTCGCGCGTCAGCACCGCGCCGATCGGCAAGCCGCCCTGCGCGATCGAGGCTTCCGCCTCGCGGATCGCCTCCAGCATGAAATCGTAATGATGGGCTTCGATCGCCATGGTCAGTGCCCCTTGCCACGTGGCGTGGTGGTGCCCGTGTCGGTGGGACGCTCGATCTCGGCCTGGAACATGTCGAGGATCCGGTTCAGCGCGTCCTCCTCGGTATATTCGCTCTCGCGCGCATAGGCGCGCGCGGCATGACGGGCGAGATCGACGAGCAGGAGGCCCCACATGTCCGGCTCCTCGAAGGCGCGCTGGAACGCCATCGACAGCCCACCATCCAGGACGAACACGCGCAGGATCTCGACCGCGTCGTCGCGGGTCATGACGTCTGGCGGCAGTGGCTGCTCCTTGGGGCCTGCCATGATCTACCTGTAGCAGACGGCTTTGGCGGCTTCGACGACGTCCGCCGCCGAGGGCAGCGCGAGCTTCTCCAGGTTCGCGGCATAGGGCATCGGCACGTCCTTGCCAGACACGCGCGTCACCGGCGCATCAAGATAGTCGAAGGCGTTCTCCATGATGCGCGCGGCGATCTCGGCGCCGACGCCGCTCTGGGCCCACCCCTCTTCCACCGTAACCGCACGTCCCGTTTTCTTCACGGAGTTGATGATGGTCTCCGTGTCCATCGGGCGCAGCGTGCGCAGGTCGATCACCTCGGCCTCGATGCCGTCCTTGGCGAGCTCGTCCGCAGCCTTCAGCGCATAGGTCATGCCGTTCGACCAGGAGATGATCGTGACGTGACTGCCGGCGCGCACGATGCGCGCCTTGCCGATCGGAATGATGAAGTCGTCGAGCTTCGGGACTTCGCCAGTGTGGCCGTACAGCACCTCGTTCTCGAGAAAGATCACCGGGTTGGGATCGCGGATCGCAGCCTTGAGCAGGCCCTTGGCGTCCGCGGCGGAATACGGCGCGACCACCTTGAGGCCCGGGACGTGCGAATACCACGCCGAATAGTCCTGGCTGTGCTGGGCGGCAACGCGCGCGGCCGCACCGTTCGGACCGCGGAACACGATCGAGCAGCCCATCTGGCCGCCCGACATGTAGAGCGTCTTGGCCGCGGAGTTGATGATCTGGTCGATCGCCTGCATGGCGAAGTTAAAGGTCATGAACTCGACGATCGGCTTGAGACCGGTCATCGCGGCACCGACGCCGACGCCCGCGAAGCCGTGCTCGGTGATCGGCGTGTCGATCACGCGCTTGGCACCGAACTCCTGAAGCAGGCCCTGGGTCACCTTGTAGGCGCCCTGATATTCGGCAACTTCTTCGCCCATCACGAACACGTCCGCGTCGCGGCGCATCTCTTCGGCCATGGCATCGCGCAGCGCTTCGCGGATGGTCTGCGTCACCATTTCGGTGCCGGCGGGGACTTCCGGATCGGGCTCGGCGACGGCCTGGGGAGCAGGCGCGGCTTTCGGCGCGGGCGCCTCGGCCTTTGCTGCGGCCGGCGGCGCGGACTCCGCAGCCTTCGCCGCCGCTGCGGGTGCCTTGGCGAGATCAGCCGCGCTCTCGCCGTCGGCGAGAATGGTCGCGATCGGGGTGTTCACCGCGACGTCGGCGGTGCCCTCGGGGATCAGGATCTTGCCGAGCGTGCCCTCGTCGGTCGCCTCGACCTCCATGGTCGCTTTGTCGGTCTCGATCTCGGCGATGACGTCGCCGGACTTGATCGTCTCGCCCTCTTTCTTCAGCCATTTGGCGAGGTTGCCCTTCTCCATCGTGGGCGACAACGCGGGCATCAGCACTTGAATTGGCATATCTTCTCCAAAGAAAGCTTGCGCGCGTTCAGCGGTACACGTCGGTCCAGAGCTCGGCGGCATCCGGCTCGGGATCATGCTGGGCGAAATCGGCGGAGGCGTTGACGATGTCGCGCACTTCGGCGTCGATCGCCTTGAGATCGGCCTCGCTGACCTTGGCGGCGAGCAACCGATTGCGAACCTGCTCGATCGGATCCTGGTCGTGGCGAACCTTCTCGACCTCCTCGCGCGTACGATATTTTGCAGGATCGGACATCGAGTGGCCGCGATAGCGATAGGTCTGCATCTCCAGGATGAAGGGACCCTTGCCGCCACGGCACCAGGCCGCCGCCTCCTCGCCCGCCGCCTTCACGGCGCGGACGTCCATGCCGTCGACCTGCTTGCCCGGGATGTTGAATGACGCCCCGCGCTTGGAAAAATCCTGCTGCGCCGAGGCGCGCGAGACCGAGGTGCCCATGGCGTAGCGGTTGTTCTCGATGACGTAGATCACCGGCAGCTTCCAGAGCTCCGCCATGTTGAAGCTCTCATAGACCTGGCCCTGATTGGCCGCGCCGTCGCCGAAATAGGTGACGCTGACATTGTCGTTGCCGCGATAGTGGTTGGCAAAGGCGAGGCCGGTGCCGAGCGAGACCTGGGCGCCGACGATGCCGTGACCGCCGTAGAAGTGCTTCTCCTTGCTGAACATGTGCATGGAGCCGCCCTTGCCCTTGGAATAACCGCCGCGACGTCCCGTCAGCTCGGCCATGACACCGTTGGCATCCATGCCGGTCGCGAGCATGTGACCGTGGTCGCGATAGCCGGTGATGACCTGATCGCCCTCTTTGAGGGCCATCTGCATGCCGACCACCACGGCCTCCTGGCCGATATAGAGGTGGCAGAAGCCGCCGATGGCGCCCATGCCGTAGAGCTGGCCTGCCTTTTCCTCGAAACGCCGGATCAGGAGCATGTCGCGGAGCGCCTTGAGTTCCTGCTCCTTCGTGAATTCCGGGGGCGAACCGCCGTCGGTCTTGTCCTGTGGAGCGCTTGCGGCGGCTTTCTTGGGTGCGGCCATGGGAATTCCGGGTCAGAGAAAACTTTCGCCCTCTCTAACCCAAGTCAAACGCCCTTGGAAAGCACCGCGGCGGCATGGCACGACTTTCATTATGCCGCACTGCAACGTGATCGAAATATTGCAAAATCTTTGGCGCTGATCGGGCAACAAATCTATGAGCGCCATCGCGCGCGCATATTCGTGACCGGATCAAGAACGGTGCACGACGCCAATCCCGACATGCGGAGCGGACGGCGCCGAAGCGGCGCCGCCCTCTCCGATCCGATCAGAAGAAGCCGAGCTTCTTCGGGCTGTAGCTGACCAGGAGGTTCTTGGTCTGTTGGTAATGATCGAGCATCATCTTGTGGGTCTCGCGCCCGACGCCCGACTGCTTGTAGCCGCCGAAAGCCGCATGGGCGGGATAGGCGTGGTAGCAGTTGGTCCAGACCCGGCCGGCCTGGATCTCCCGGCCGAATCGGTAGCAGCGATTGGCGTCGCGGCTCCAAACGCCGGCACCCAGGCCGTAGAGCGTGTCGTTGGCGATCGCGAGCGCCTCTTCGTCGGTCTTGAAGGTCGTGACCGAGACGACGGGGCCGAAAATCTCCTCCTGGAAGATTCGCATCTTGTTGTGGCCCTCGAACACGGTCGGCTGGACGTAGAAGCCCCCGGTGAGATCGCCGCCGAGATCGGCGCGTACGCCGCCGGCCAGCACCTTGGCGCCCTCCTGCTTGCCGATGTCGATATAGGAGAGGATCTTGCTGAGCTGCTCGCTGGAAGCCTGCGCGCCGATCATGGTCGTGGCATCGCGCGGATCGCCCTGCTTGATCGCGGCGACGCGCTTGAGCGCCCGCTCCATGAAGCGGTCATAGATGTCGGCGTGGACCAGCGCCCGGCTCGGACAGGTGCAGACCTCGCCCTGGTTCAGCGCGAACATGACGAATCCCTCGATCGCCTTGTCGAAGAAATCGTCGTCCTCGGCGGTGACGTCCTTGAAGAAGATGTTGGGCGACTTGCCGCCGAGCTCTAGCGTGACCGGAATAAGATTCTGGCTGGCATATTGCATGATCAGCCGGCCCGTCGTGGTCTCGCCGGTGAAGGCGATCTTGGCAATGCGCGGGCTCGACGCCAGCGGCTTGCCGGCCTCGAGGCCAAAGCCGTTGACGATGTTGAGGACGCCTGCTGGCAGCAGGTCGGCGATGACCTCGGCGAAGACCATGATCGAGGCCGGGGTCTGCTCGGCGGGCTTGAGCACCACGCAATTGCCGGCGGCCAGCGCCGGCGCGAGCTTCCAGCAGGCCATCAGAAGCGGGAAGTTCCAGGGAATGATCTGGCCGACCACGCCGAGCGGCTCGTGGAAATGATAGGCGATGGTGTCGTGGTCGATCTCGCCGATCGAGCCTTCCTGGGCGCGGACGACACCGGCGAAATAGCGGAAATGGTCGATCGCGAGCGGCAGGTCGGCGGCGCGCGTCTCGCGGATCGGCTTGCCGTTGTCCCAGGTCTCGGCAATCGCGAGGCGCTCGAGGTTCTCTTCCATGCGGTCGGCGATCCGGTTCAGGACCGCGGCGCGCTCGGCGACGCTGGTGCGGCCCCAGGCGGACTTGGCGGCATGCGCCGCGTCGAGCGCTGCCTCGATGTCCTGCGCGTCGGACCGCGCGATCTTGCAGACGACCTGGCCAGTCAGGGGCGAGGCATTGTCGAAATATTTCCCGGAGATCGGCGCGACGAACTTGCCGCCGATGAAATTGTCGTAGCGTTCGGCAAAGGGCACTTTGGTGACGCTGAGGAATTCCACCTTGTTCATTGATCACTCCCGATGTTGCTGTTTGCGCTTTGTCGTCGCCTGTTTGCGACTTGCGCCGACGATGATGCGGGAGGCGATGTCTGTCAGCCCGGGCGGACGCGATGGCGGAGCCGACCTGTCGCAGAACTGCGACAGTCGTGGACGAGGTAAGCGTGAGATGGAGCGCTCACAGCCACCCTACCGTTATTGCGAACGCAGCGAAGCAATCCAGAGTCCCTCCGCGGAAAGATTCTGGATTGCTTCGCTGCGCTCGCAATGACGGCTGAGCTCAGTGGTTCAGCTCGAACCGCTTCAGCTTCCGGTGCAGCGTCGCGCGGCTGACGCCGAGGGCCTTGGCGGCGGCGGAGACATTGCCGCCGGCACGCAACAGCGCGCGCTGCAGTACCGCACGCTGGCCACCGGCAAGATGATCGCGCGCGGCATCGCCGCCGAGAAGATCGGCCGCGGGCACCGGCCGCAACGCACCGCCGGGCGCGATGCCGAGCGCTGCCCGCGCGGAGCGCGTTGCGCCGATCACGAGATCGTCCGCATCGACCGCAACGAGGCCGCCGCAGCTTCCATCCGCCGCCTGTGTCAGCACGATGCGGGCATGGGCGAAGACCTTGCGAAACAGGTCGGCCTCGATCCGCCTGGCCGCCTCGCCTGCCGCGAGCGCGATCAGGCTGGCAAAGGCGTCGGTGCGGTCGGCGCGGCAGGAGGAGACGTCGAGCACGCCCGCGAGCGCCGCCTCGTGATCGTAGATCGGAACGGCGGTGCAGCTCAGAAGCGTGTTGCGCGCAAAGAAGTGCTGGTCGCGATCGATGGTCAGCGGACGCTGCTCGACGAGGCAGGTGCCGATACCGTTGGTGCCCTCGTGCTCCTCGCTCCAGAGTGCACCGGTCCAAAGGCCCCAGGACTGAAACGTCGCATCGTCCGCCACCGTGCCGCGGCGATCGACCGGCACGCCCTCGCGATCGGCGAGCAGCACGCAGCAGCCCGCAGCGCCGACAGCCTGATATAGCCGGTCCATGGCGCCCTGGGCGGCCGCCAGAAGCGGCGCGATGCGCTCGCGCGCCTGCTGCAGCTCGGCTTCGGTCAGCCGCATCGGCGCGGCGTGGCCGCCGGGATCGAGATGGTGCAATCGGGAGGAACGGCGCCACGAGGCCACGAGCGCGGACCGGGCCGCCTGGCCTGACGCGATGGCGGCCTCGACGCGGGCCGCGTGATGCCGGGGCATTGTCCCATTCATCACAGTTTCCTCCGGATAGCAGTGTAGGACGCGCCGGTGCTCCCCGGTTGATCTGCGTCAACTTCAGCGAACGCCAGCAAAGGCATGAGCCCGCCGCGGCGCCGCCGTCAAGGCAACGGCACGGTTTTGGGTTACGACCTTCGCAGGAGGAGGCAGGTTGCCGGTGTCAGCAGCGACTTTCCCCTGCGGCTTTCGAAAGCTGCGGATGCCGCTAGTTCGCCGGGATCATCCGAACGAGATCGCGCGGATGGACATAGTCGAGCTGGAAGCGCGCCCGCTCGTCCAGCATGTCCGGGTCGATCTTCTCGGACCGCAGCAGCGACACCCGTTGTTCACTTCTGGCGCGCTCGCGCTTGAGCTGAGCCAGCTCGCTCGTCAGCGCGATGATCTCCTGGTCGAGCTCCTGGCGGGCGTTGAGACCGTATTTGCCGGTGTAGGCGTTGACGCCGAAATAGCCGACGATCGCCGCCGCCATCGCATAGAGGGCAAGACCGGTCAGGATCGATTTCAGGCGCGCGCGGGAGACCATCTTCGGAAGATGGGACAGGTTGGTTAAGGGAGTGCTAATTGCCAGAACGAGGCACTATTCCCACGACGCGTCATGGCCGGGCTTGTCCCGGCCATCCACGTGCTTTGCCGGCGATAACGAAGAACGTGGATGCCCGGGACAAGCCCGGGCATGACGGAGCGTCGGCTTGGCCGGAAGCTCAGCCCTGATTCTTCGCCACATGCGCGGCGAAGGCGTCGATGTATTGCTGCAGCACCGTCTTGAGGGAGTCCTTGGTCAGGTTGCCGTCCGCATCGAAGGCATCGCCGACGCTACTGAGATAGATTTCCGGCTGCTGAAGGACCGGACCGGAAATGCCCGGCAGGATGTTCTGCAGATGCTTGGCCGCGCTGACGCCGCCGAGCAGCCCCGGCGAGTTGGAGATGATGCCGACCGGCTTGCCGAGGAACGAGCTCTTGCCGTAGGGGCGCGAGGCGACGTCGATGGCATTCTTCAGAACGCCCGGGATCGAGCGGTTGTATTCGGGCGTGACGAACAGGACGCCATTCGACGTCTTGAGCTTCTCGCGGAAGGCGAGCCAGTCCGCGGGCGGCGCGCCCTCTAGGTCCTGGTTGAAGAACGAGATGCCCGCCGGCGTGATCACCTCGAGCTTGAGCGAGGCAGGCGCAAGCTTGGCGAGCGCATTGGCGATCTTGAGCGAGAAGCTGTCCTTGCGCAGGCTGCCAGCGATCGTGACGATGTTGTAGGCCATTGGGTGTCCTTGAAGGCTCGAGCGGAAATGCCGGGACGGCACTTAAGCCATCCGGGTCAATAGATGCAAGTGCATGAACCGGTCCGATTTGGAAACGCTGCGTTTCTGGAAATGGGTGCGCGCGCGCTTCATCCGGCCAAGATCAACAGCAATCAGGCCGCCAAGCGGCGGCCTGATGTCCGTCGGTAACGGTCCGAAGCGATCACTTGTTCGGGTTGATCAGGAATTTTTCGCCGGTGGCCCGCTTGGCGTAGACTGCGATATTGGCGGGATCGAGCGCCTCGGCGAGCGAGACAACCTTGGTGTAATGGCTGGCGAAGGTGGTTTTGAGCTCGGATGCCACGCGCTGGCGCAGGCGGCCGATCTCGGCCGGGCCGATGTTTTGAAGGAATGGCGTGAGCAGCCAGCCGCCGACGCCCCAGCTGAGCCCGAACGAGCGGTTCAGCTCCGTCGGCCGCGTGTCGAGGCTGCCATATATGTAGACCTGCTTGTACACGTTGGAGCCGTAGCGGCTGTATTCCTTCGCGGTCTTGTTGGCTGCGATCTCCATCGCGGTCAGGATCTGGCTCGCCAGCTTGCCGCCGCCGATGGCGTCGAAGGCGATGGTGGCGCCGGTCTCGACCAGCGCGTTGGTCAGATCGTCCATGAAGCTGGGCGCGCTGGAATCCACGACGTACTTTGCGCCGATCTTGTGCAGGATGTCGGCCTGCTCCTTGTTCCTGACGATGTTGACGAGGCCGATGCCGTCCTTGATGCAGATCTTGTTGAGCATCTGACCGAGATTGGAGGCGGCGGCCGTGTGCACGAGCGCCTTGTGGTTCTCCCGCCGCATCGTCTCGGTCATGCCGAGTGCGGTCAGCGGATTGACGAACCAGGAGGCGCCGTCCGCCGCCGTGGTGCCCGGCGGCAGCTCCATGACGTCGCGGACCTTCAGCACGCGGTACTGCGTGTACATCGCGCCGCCGATCATCGACACCGTCTTGCCCATCAGGGCCTTGGCCGCATCCGACGATCCGGTCCGTATCACCGTGCCGGCGCCCTCGTTGCCGACCGGCAGCGACTGATCGAATCTCGCCGCCATCATCCGCATCGCCGCCTCCGGCATCGTGGCAGTGATGACCGGCATCTCCTTGGTGCCGGAAGCCTTGGCGGCCGACATGTCGGCGGGTCCGATCAGCAGCCCGAGATCGGACGGGTTGATCGGGGTGGCCTCGACGCGAACCACGACCTCATCGTCGGCCGGCTCCGCGATCGGGACCGTCACGAGAGACAATTCCAGCTCGCCGCTCTTCTTGAGCAGCGAACGCAATTCCAGTCCGGTCTTGCCGTCACTCATGTCGATCCTCCCCTGTCCTTCTGTTCGCGCGGATCGAGACGCCGGCTTACGCCAGCGCCTTCAGTGCCGCCCTGCCGCCATAGAGCGCCTGCTTGCCGAGCTGCTGCTCGATGCGCAAGAGCTGGTTGTATTTGGCGGTCCGGTCGGACCTTGCAAGGGAGCCGGTCTTGATCTGACCGCAATTGGTGGCGACCGCGAGGTCGGCGATGGTGGAATCCTCGGTCTCGCCGGAGCGGTGCGACATCACCGAGGTGTAGCCGGCCTTGTGCGCCATCTCGACCGCGGCGAGCGTCTCGGTCAGCGTGCCGATCTGGTTGACCTTGATCAGGATCGAGTTGGCGCGGCCGGTCTTGATGCCTTCGGCAAGGCGCTTGACGTTGGTGACGAAGAGGTCGTCGCCGACCAGCTGGCACTTCTTGCCGATCAGGTCGGTGAGCTCCTTCCAGCCGTCCATGTCGTCTTCCGACATGCCGTCCTCGATGGTCACGATCGGATAGCGCGCGACGAGGTCGGCAAGATACTTCGCCTGCTCGGAGATCGAACGGGTCTTGCCCTCGCCTTCATAGACGTATTTGCCGTCCTTGAAGAACTCGGTCGAGGCGCAGTCGAGGCCGAGCATGATGTCGGTGCCCGCCTTGAAGCCGGCCTTGCCGATCGCATTCATGACGAAGTCGAGCGCGGCGTCCGCCGACGGCAGGTTCGGAGCGAAACCGCCCTCGTCGCCGACATTGGTGTTGTGGCCGGCCTTCTTCAATTCGGACTTCAGCGTATGGAAGACTTCCGCGCCGTAGCGCAGGCCCTCGGCAAAGCTCGAGGCGCCGACCGGCAGGATCATGAATTCCTGGAAGTCGATCGGGTTGTCGGCGTGCACGCCGCCGTTGATGATGTTCATCATCGGCACCGGCAGCAGGCGCGCGGAGGTGCCGCCGACATAGCGATAGAGCGGCATGTCGAGCGAATTCGCGGCCGCCTTGGCGCAGGCCAGCGAGACGCCGAGGATGGCGTTGGCGCCCAGCCGGCTCTTGTTCGGCGTGCCGTCGAGGTCGATCATGATCTGGTCGATCTGGGCCTGCTGCTCGACATCGAGGCCGCTCAGAGCCTCGAAGATCTCGCCATTGACGGCGCCGACCGCCTTGGTCACGCCCTTGCCGAGATAGCGCGCCTTGTCGCCGTCGCGCAGTTCCACGGCCTCATGGGCGCCGGTGGAGGCGCCGGACGGAACCGCGGCGCGGCCGAGCGCCCCGTCCTCCAGCACGACATCGACCTCGACGGTGGGATTGCCCCGGCTATCGAGAATTTCGCGGCCGATGATGTCGATGATGGCGGTCATGATGTCCACTTCCGTTCGTTGGGGCTGATCGGTGCCGCGGGTCTTACACGGGCCGCAAGCAAATGTGAACGCTTGGACGCACGGCTCCGACTGACGCGAAAGGCGCCTCAGAATATGCTCGACCGCATCTGGTCCGCGTGCCCAACCTCAATCTCAAACAGTCGGGGTAACGCCATGAATCGCCGCCAATTTCTTGCTTCGAGTGCCGCGCTGCTTGCCACCCGCCCAGGTTTTGCGCAGGAAGGCCCGTTCCGGACGAAATACTACCCGATCAGCCCAGGCATCGGCCTGCACGATCTCACGCCCGCCCCTGACGGCACGATCTGGTTCACCGCGCAGGGCAAGGGCCTGCTCGGCAGCCTCGATCCACGCGATGGCCGTTTCAAGACGGTCAGCCTCGGCCAGGGCGCGGCCCCACACGGCGTGACCATCGGGCCCGATGGCGCGCCCTGGATCACCGAGGGCGGCCAGAACGCGATTGCGCGGGTCGACCCCGCCGATCTCAAGGTGACGCTGTTCCGCCTGCCGGAAAAGTTAGCCTCCGCCAATCTCAACACCGGCGTGTTCGACAGGGATGGCACCTACTGGTTCACCGGCCAGTCCGGCTATTACGGCCGGCTGTCTCCGAAGACCGGCGAGATGAACGTGTTCAAGGCACCGAAGGGGGTCGGCCCCTACGGCATCACGGTCACGCCCAAGGGCGATATCTGGTACGCCTCCCTCGGCGGCAGCCATATCGCGAAGATCGACCGCGCGGGCGGCAATGCGACCGTGGTCGAGCCGCCGACCCCGAACCAGGGGTCGCGGCGCGTCTGGTCGGATTCGAGGGGCCGGATCTGGGTCAGCGAGTGGAACAGCGGCCACGTCTCGGTGCATGATCCCGCGGACGGCTCGTGGAAGACCTGGAAGCTGCCAGGCGAACGTCCCCGCGCCTATGCCGTTTATGTCGACGACAAGGACAAGGTCTGGCTGACCGATTTCTCCGCCAACGCCATCGTGCGCTTCGATCCCGCCACCGAGAAGTTCAACGTCTTCGCCAGCGACAAGGCCAACGCCAATGTCCGCCAGCTCGACGGGCGGCCGGGCGAGCTTTGGGGCTGCGAGTCCGGCAACGACCGCATCGTCATGATCCAGACAATCGCCGCCGGTTGACGACGAGCCCGTTTGCGTCCATCCCGGCATCCTCTGGAGCGCGATCTTATCGCGCTCCTATTGCTTAATTGAGCATGATCTTTCGGAAAACCGGTGCCCACTTTTCCGGATCATGCTCCACAGGATGTTGACGACGATGGCGAAAAAGTCCCTCCAGCTCGGCCGCGCGGTCGAATGGCCGCACACGCCGGAAGAGGCCCAACTCGACCGCGTGCCCAATCCGCAGAAAGGCACGGATTATCTGGTGCGCTTCACCGTGCCGGAATTCACCTCGCTCTGCCCGGTTACGGGCCAGCCGGATTTCGCGCATCTGATGATCGACTACGCGCCAGGCGCTTGGCTGCTGGAATCGAAATCGCTCAAGCTCTACATCGCCAGCTTCCGCAATCACGGCGCCTTCCACGAGGACTGCACCGTCATGATCGGCAAGCGCATCGCCAGCGAGATCAAGCCGAAATGGCTGCGCATCGGCGGCTATTGGTATCCGCGCGGCGGCATCCCGATCGACGTGTTCTGGCAGACCGGCCGCGTGCCGAAGGGACTCTGGGTGCCGGAGCAAGGCGTGGCGCCCTATCGCGGGCGGGGCTAGGGCATGCTCGGTCACGTGTGACCATCAAGAGAAAACGGCCTCGGTCGACAGCGACGAGGCCGCTCTCGCAGCACGGTCCTAGCTTGCCAAGCGCTTCCTCAGGCTCTGGTAGAGCGCCGTCTCGAAGTTCATATAGCCGATGAATGATGTCGGATCACCGAAGGGCAGAATCTGGGTGGCCCAGAACCCGCCGACGTTGTTCTGCCGATCGATCCAGTAGAACAGGTTGGCAAGCCCGGCCCAGCCCAGCGCGCCGGCGGGACGTCCTGTCGGGGCTTCCTCGTCGTTGACCATGAAGCTCAACGCCCAGGATTTGGATTGGCCCGGAAAGAATTCCGCGTCGTTGCACAGTGACGGGATGACACCCGTGATCGGCGTTACCTTCCTGTCGCCCAGGTGGTTCCTTTCCGCCATCCGAACGGTTTCGGCTTTCAGCACGCGGCCGTGTTCGCCAACCCCATCATTCAGCCACATGCGGATGAAACGCATGTAGTCGCCGACCGTGCCGTACAGGCCGTGGCCGCCCATATGGACTTCGGGCTTTGCCGGAAGCTCGAAATCCATCGGCGTCAGCGACCCGTCGGCATTCCGCGCGTGGATGCCGGCCAGTTTCTGGCGCATGGCGTCGGTCAGCTCGAAGGTCATGTTCTTGATCCCGAGCGGTTCGAAGATGCGCGTCTTGAAGACTTCACCGAGTCGCTTGCCCGTGATGGCCTCGATGATCTGGCCGCACCAGTCGAGATTCGTCCCATAGTCCCAGCGCTCGCCGGGATCGAACAGCAGCGGGGTCATCAGGGAGGCCTTGGTCGCGGTGATCACGCTGGGCTGCCCCTTCTCCTGCGCCAGCCGGTTGTAGGTGTGGTTGATGAAATCGTAGCTCAGGCCCGCCGTGTGGGTCATCAGCATGCGCGTGGTGATATCGCGCTTCGGTGCACGCAGGATCGGCTCGCCCGCTGCATCGAAGCCCTCGATCACCTGCAGCTTTCCGATCTCGTTCGCGTAACGCTTCGCGGGCGCATCGAGATCGAGCTTGCCCTCCTCGACGAGTTGCAGAACGGCCGTGCCGGTAATCGCCTTGGTGGTGGAGAAAAGGGCAAAGACGCTGTCGGTGGTCATGTCCGCCGGCCGATCGAGACGGCGTTTGCCGGCTGCGCCTTCATAGATGTTGCGCCGGCGGTCCGTCACCATCGCGACAACGCCGGGCACGCGCGGCGTGGATGTGACGACGCCGTCGAGAACGGCATCTGCCGTCGCGCCAAAATTCATGATCATGATCATCCTCCCGTGCTGGATTGTTTGATGTGGTCGATGCTCGCGTCGCGAGCGCTCATTGCATCGCGAAGCCCTCGTAACCGTTCACCGCGACCTCGTCGCACTTCTGTCGATACGCGCCGACGCCGCCGCAGTACGACAGGACACGGCGCGGCTTGCCTTCGACGTTCGAGCCCAGGTACCAGGAATTGGTTTTCGCGATCAGCGTCGCGTTTGCGATCTCATCGTGATGGGCCACCCAGCTGTCCTGGGCGTCCTTTGTCGGCTCGACCACCTTCAGATCCTTGCTGCGCATGTACTTGATGCAGTCATCGATCCATTCGACCTGCTGCTGCAGGCACGTGGTCATGTTGCACAGCGCGGCGGACGGAGCGAGCGGAACGGCGGTCGTGAACAGGTTGGGATAGCCGTGAACCTGCAGGCCCATCGTGGTGCGGATGTCCCTGCCCCAGTCCTCCCTCAGCGATCGGCCGTCGCGGCCCCTGATATCGATGCGCGTCAAGGCACCGGTGCCGGCGTCGAAGCCGGTTGCTAGGATAATGACATCCAGCTCATGGACCGTACCGTCAGCGGTCTGAATACCAGTGGGCGTGACGCGATCGATCGGATTGCTCTTGACGCTGACGATCTCGACGTTGGGGCGATGGAAGGCCTCGAGGAAGTTCTGCTCGAGCGGCACACGGTGCGTTCCAAAGCCATAATCGGCAGGAATCAACGCATCGCACAGTTTCGGATCCCCGAGCCGCTCGCGCATCTTCCCGCGCACGAATTCGGAGATCTCGGCATTGACCTCCGGGTCGAAGAACAGCTCGGCGAACGAGGATATCCATAGCTTCAGGGAACCGTCATTCCAGCAATCCTCGATCACCGCGCGGCGGCGCTCCGGCGTGAGGTCTGCCCAGGCGTGCTCGAAATCGTATTCAAAGCCGGTGAATGTGCGCGGCAGGCGTTCGGTGAGCGACTTGAATCTCGACTTGTAGTCCTCGACCTCCGCGGCCCCAAATTTCGGATTCTTCATCGGGATGATGTATTGCGGCGTCCGGATGAACACCTTGAGATGGCCGACATCGCCGGCGATCGTCTGGATGACCTGGATGCCGGTCGCACCGTTACCGATGACTCCGACGCGCTTGCCTGCGAGGTCGACAGGCTGCTCCGGCCAGCGCGCCGTATGGAACAACCGTCCCTTGAAAGTCTCCTGCCCCGGAAAGGATACGTAGGGAGCCGACAGCATGCCGCAGCAGGTGACCAGAAACTGGGTGTCGATCACGTCGCCCCGGTCGGTCGTGACCAGCCAGCGCTGCGTGGCCTCGTTGAAGTGCGCGCTCTTGACCGTCGTACTGAACTGGATGTCCTTGCGCAGATCGAGACGGTCGGCGACGTAGTTCATCCAGCGCTCGATTTCGGGCTGGCCCGGAAACTTCTCGCTCCAGCTCCAATCCTTGTAGAGCTCCTCGGAGAAAAGATACTGATAGATGTAGGCCTCGGAGTCGAAGCGCGCGCCGGGATATCGATTCCAATACCACGTGCCGCCTACGCCTGACGCGGCGTCGATCCCCCTGACGCTCAATCCCTGCTCGCGCAGACGATAGAGTTGATAGAGCCCGGCGACGCCGGCTCCGACAACCACGGCATCGAATCTCGCTGGTCCATGCGAACCGTTGCTTCCATTGGATTTGGTCAGGGCTTCCGCCATTTCTTCCTCCTCGGTGATTTTTGAGTGCGCACGACCTTCCCCATCCGTCATACGATCGGATGGTGGTGCAGCGCGTCATTGTTGATCCCATCAGTGCGGGACGGGGGAAGCTATGAGTATTCCGGCGGCCGGAGCTTGAACAAATCGGACAATTCTTTGAACGAAGCCGGACGTCCGTTGCCGGTTCTGCAGTTCGGCAACGCGGCTCGCTTGGCAAATGGCAAAACCGGCTTATGCTCGTCTCCGCCGTTCGGCCAATGAGAAGCAGAAGCGGTCAACCGCGCCTTAGAATCAGGGAAGGAGTCGCGCGCGATGGGCCAATTAATCACGGTTGAGGAGCTCCCCCGCTACGCTCCCGGCCAATTGATGCTGGACAGTTCCGCCGTGGGCAAGGCTGACTTTCGGTTGCGCGTCTTCCGCTATGCGCCGTCCGACATCTGGGTGCCGCCGTCCGAGAATTTCCTGATCGTCGTCTATCGCGAAGGCACCACGTCAATGAACCGCCGTGTGACCGGCGCCTGGAAGCAGGATCACGTCGGACGCGGTGTCACAACCCTGCTGACACGTGCGGAGCCTTCGAACTGGCGCTGGAGCAATGACCTCGAAGTCAGCCATTTCTACATCTCGCCGAGCCTGATGACGAAGACCGCGAGCGAGGCATTCGACCGCGAGTCAGACGGCGTCGAACTCCACGATCTGCTCAGGATCGAAGATCCGGTGCTGACCTGGATCGGTGACCGGATGGTGCAGGAAGTGTCCGAAGGCGGCCCGGGCGGCCGGCTCTGCTACGATGCGCTGGCACTTCAGGCGAGCGTGCACATCTTGCGAAAATACGCCTCGGTGGAATTCAAGCTGCCCTGTCCGCAGGGGCGCTTCAGGCCAGCGCATGCAAGGCTGATCGAGGACTATGTCGAACAGAACATCTCCAGGAACATCACGCTCGAGGAGCTAGCCAACATCTGCAACTGCTCGCCGGTGCAGTTCGCGCGCAAGTTCCAGGTGCACTATGGCATGCGGCCGCATGCCTATGTCCTGAGCCGCAAGGTGGAGCGCGCCCGCCAACATCTGCGCAAGGATCGGCTCGCCCTGAAGGAAATTGCGCTCTTGAGCGGATTTTCCGATCAAAGCCATCTCAATCGGATTTTCCGCAGACACATGAACGTCACGCCGGCTGAGTATCGCAGGAGCTGCGCGAGCTAGCCTCCTCCGCCCAGTGTGACGTGGACGAAAGTGAGACAGCCCCCACCCGTGTTCCGCGCAAGGTGCAGCGCGAAACGCTGCGCCCCGCACAGCCGGGACCGAGCGCCACGAATTCCGGACCCCGGACCAGCAACGCACCACGCCGCAAGTGCGGCGCGCTGCGTCGCATCAGGGGAACGAAAAACAATGTCTCGGTATAGTCAGTAGGCGCTCAGCAAATCCACCTTGGCATTCGCAAGCACCAGCCGCCGCGCCAGGATGGCGGCAAGATTGCGCACGATCTTCAACGACGTTTCCGGGTGCAGCCGGCGGTAATCGGCAAAGCTGTCGAGCGGCAGTTCGAGGCAGGTGACGGGCGTGTCGGCGAAGACGTCGGCGCTGCGGCTGTGCTCCAGGATCGCCATCTCGCCGAATTCCATGCCGGGACCATGCGAGGCGAGCCGCACGCCGCTCCGCAGCTCGCGTGGTGGGCGGGGACGTCCCGCCCACCCGCTTTTTTATCCGCCTCAGGTGATCGCGATCGGACAGCCGTTGCTGCCGGTCGCGCCTTTGATCGGCGATGGCGTGAACGAGTAGACGAACTGGTACTTCTTCTCGGCAATCAACTCGTCGAAGATCAGGTTCTCGTGGTTGAGAATGCCGTACTTGGTCTGCAATTCGCCGTGGACCGCGAAGGCGAGCGACTTGTCGGGATTGGGCACCACTTCGACCGCCCAGGTGTCGGCCGCTGTCAGCGCGAGATCCTTCTCGATGATCCACTTGGCGGCATCGAGGCCGATTCCAGGCTCGCCGCTATTGTAGCGATCATTGTTCTTCATCCACAGGGAGCCCCAGCCGGTGTGGAACATGATCGCATCGCCTGGCTTGATGTCACTCTCCTGGATGTTTTGCTTCGCGAGCGCCGCCTTGATATCGGCCGAGGTGATCTCCTGGCCCGCATCCATCATGCCGCCCTTCAGCGCGACCATATCGATCAGGTGGGCGCGTGTGAACAGCGGCTTGAGCTTCTCGGCGCCAAGCTTCTTCAGGCCGTAGGCGTCGCTGATCTCCGCGGCGGTGAAGCCGTTGTAGAAGCGCATCTCGCTCTTGTCGCCGTCCTTGCCCATCTGGATGCCGATATGGCCGAGCCCGTCGAATTGTGTCCCGGTCTGGCCGATTTCGGTGGCGAGAAACTCGTCGTGATAGACGAGCTTGTTGTCGCCGAACGGGCCGCCAGTCGGCCCGCCGGGAATGCGCAACGAGAATGCGCGGGCGCCGAACAACGGCATGCCTTGCTCGTAAACGCGGCCGATCTTGTAGATCTTGCCATCCTTGATCCACTTCACGGCATCGAGAACCTTCGCCGGCGTGATGTGGTTCGACGCGCCAGCCTCGTCGTCCTTGCCCCATTTCGAGGGCCACCAAGGCTTGTCCACGCCCTTTGGCATCGCCGGCGTTTGGGCTTGGGCCGCGGTGATCGGTGCGAGTGAGAACTTGCCGTGCATCGCACCTGCGAATGCCGCCCCAGCCGCACCAGCAAGGCCTGCCGTGCGCAGCAAGGTCCGCCGATCGGTCGCGGCACCGCCCCTCTCTTCATCGCCTTTGGCATCGTCCATCGTTTCCTCCCGGGTTGTGCCCGCTGAGATCGGGCTTAAGATCCTGTTTTCGGAATGCTCGTCCTCCATTAGGCTGTTGTCCAGCGACAAAAATAAGACCAGGGTTGAGGACGCCGATGAGCCTTTTCGAGAGCGACAAATCCGCCGAGCGGACTCCGGTGTCACTGATCACCGGCTTTCTTGGCAGCGGCAAGACCACACTGCTCAACCGCCTGCTGCGCCACGGCGCGATGAAGGACAGCGCCGTCATCATCAACGAATATGGCGAGGTCAGCCTCGACCACCTCCTCGTGGAACGCGTGGACGGCGAAGTCGCCGTGCTTGCGAGTGGTTGTATTTGCTGCACTATTCGCAGCGATCTGGAAGAGACCCTGCGCGCGCTGCTGGTGCGCCGCGATCGTGGCGAGGTCCCGCCGTTCCGCAGGATTCTGGTTGAGACAACGGGGTTGGCTGACCCCGCCCCCATCGCTCAGCTGCTGCTGAACAACCCTTTGGTCTCGCATTTCCTTCGGCTAGACACCGTGGTGACCACCGTCGACGCGGTCAATGCAGCGCGGCAGCTCGACCGCCAATACGAGGCGGTGAAGCAGGTCGCGCTCGCTGACCGGCTGCTGATCACCAAGCGCGATTTGGTCAATGATACTGACGCACTGGACTTGCGGCTTCGTCGGCTCAATCCCAGCGCCAGGATCGAGAACGTGGCGCATGGCGAGGTCGATCCGGCTCAACTGTTCGGCGCCGCCCTCATTGACCCCGAAAAGAAGACAGCCGATATCGAGCGCTGGCTCAACGAGCAGGCGTTCGCCGACGTCGCCAAGGCTGCACATGAGAGCGGCCACCATCATGATGACGGTCATGCCCATCACGAGCATCATAGCCACGATGCCTCGATCCTCAGCTTCATGATCGCATTCGACGATCCCCTTGACTGGATGGCCGTATCGCGCTGGCTCGCGCATCTGCGCGCCACCCGGGGCGAGGACCTCTTGCGGGTCAAGGGCATCTTGAATCTTCGCGATGAAGAGACGCCGGTCGCGGTTCATGGCGTCCACCACGTCTTCCATCCGCCGGTGGCGCTTGCAAAATGGCCCCATGCTGCCGACCGCCGTTCGCGCATCGTGTTCATCACCCGTGGCATTACGCGTCACGAGGTGCTTGACCTCTGGCAGGAGGCCTACGCGAGCGCCTGAGCGCCACAAGGACTGCTTGCGAAGCTTTTTGAGAGGGCGCTTCGTCCGGACGCGCCCTCAGACGCGCGCATCTGACGGCGCCCGCTGCTTGAGCAGCCGCGCGCAGACGAGGCCGAGCAGCACCATGATCGCGGCGCTCGCCGACAGGGTCGCCATCTTGCCGGCATGCTGGAGCCCGAAGCCGTAGGCGAGCGGCCCCACCGTCTGCCCCATGAAGAAGAAGAACGAATGCAGCGACATTGCGGTGGCGCGCGCCTCGACCGAGAGCTCGCTGGCGAAGACCTGGAGACAGCCATGGGCGATGTAGAAGCCCCAGCCCATCACGACGAGATTCAGCGCCTGCACTTCCCAGCGTGGACCGAAGGCGACGGCGATGAGCTGTGACGCCACCAGCGTCATCCCTGCGATCATCATGCCCTTCACGCCGAGCCAAGGCAGCAGGCGCGACACCGTGAGCGTGTAGAACAGGCCGCCGACCGCAAAGCCGGCGATGACGATGCCGGCGATCGACAGCGAGGTCTGGCCGAGCTCGAACAGGAACGAAGCGATGTAGGGAAACAGCCCGAGCACGCAGCAGCCTTCGATGAACACAGCCGAATAGCAGACATAGGCATTCGGGTTGGTGAAGATGGTGCGATAGCCGGCCTTCAGCGCCGAGAGGCTCGTCTTCGGCGGATGCTTGACCTTGGCGCCGCGAAAGCCGGCCGCGACCGCGATCGATGCGATGATCACGAGGACACCGAGCACCGCCAGCACGCCGCGCCAGCCGAGGAAATCACCGATCAGGCCTGAGGCCGAGGCGCCGAGCAGATTGCCCGTCATGGCGCCGGCGAGCGTGCGGCTGATCGCAACCTGGCGTTTCTCGGGACCGACGAGATCGCTGGTCAGACTGAGCGCCACCGGAAATACGCCGCCGGAGCCGATGCCCGCGAGGATGCGAGTTGCGAACAGAACCGAGAACGACGTCGAGAATGCGCCCAGGATGTTCGCGAAGCCGAGCAGCGCGAGGCAGCCGATCATCAGCCGGGTCTTGCCGAACAGGTCGGCGGCGGCCCCGATGATCGGCTGGATGATCGAGAAGGTGAAGGCGAACACCGCGGCAAAGCCCGCGGCGGTCGCGATGCTGACGCCAAAATCCTCGGCGACGTGCGGCAGCACCGGATCGAGTGCACGGGCCGATAAGGCAGCGGCGAAGCTTGCGCCTGAGATGACGTAAAGCGCCGTCGGCAAGCCGTGATCTTGCGGCCGCGCCTCGCTCTGCTGCATCAGCGCGGATTCTTTGCCAGCGCGTCGAACGCCATCAGCCGGGCGATGAGCCCCTCGAAGTCGCGCAGCGGTACCATGTTGGGACCGTCGGACGGCGCGCGATCGGGATCGGGATGGGTCTCGATGAAGACGCCGGCAACGCCGACCGCGACAGCTGCACGCGCCAGCACCGGGACGAATTCGCGCTCGCCGCCCGAGGACGTCCCCTTCCCGCCCGGCTGCTGCACCGAATGGGTGGCGTCGAAGATCACGGGCGCGCCGGTGGTGCGCGCCAGGATCGGCAGCGCGCGCATGTCGGAGACGAGCGTGTTGTAGCCGAAGGACGCACCGCGCTCGGTGACGAGCACGTTGGGATTGCCAGCGCTCGTGATCTTGGTCACGACATTGGCCATGTCCCAGGGTGCCAGGAACTGACCTTTCTTGACGTTGACGACCTTGCCGGTCGCGGCCGCCGCCAGCAGCAGATCGGTCTGCCGGCACAGAAAGGCTGGAATCTGCAGGATGTCCACAGCCTGCGCCACCTCGGCGCATTGCGTGGCTTCGTGCACGTCGGTCAGAACAGGCAAGCCGAGCGAGGATCGGATTTCCGCGAAGATCGGCAGCGACTGCGCAAGACCCAGCCCGCGCGCCGCCGCCGCGCTGGTGCGATTGGCCTTGTCGAACGAGGTCTTGTAGACGAGGCCGATGTTCAGCCGCTCCGCGATCTCCTTCAGCGCGGAGGCGACCTCCAGCGCATGCTGGCGGCTCTCGAGCTGGCAGGGCCCAGCAATGACCGCGATCGGCAAATCATTGCCGAACTTGACCCTGCCGATGGTGACGACCGGCGCCGCTGAATTCGAAGAGCTCAAGGCACATCCCTCGTTTCGGCGCGACCATAGCCGGCATGAGGGTCGGATCAACCCTCTTCCGCCCGGACGGTCCGAATATCAGGGTTGCGCCAGGGTTCCCTGCCCGCCGCCTGCTACTTCACCGCAGAGAAGGCGGTCGGCGCCAGGATCTGGCTGACGATGTTGGCGACGATCTGGCCGTCGGCTTCGCTCTCGGCGCGCGCCTTCATCCAGTCCGGATCGGTCATGAACGCGCCCCACTTCTTCTCGCGCTCGGCAAGCGAGTCCCAGGCGAGGAAATAGGTCAGCTCCTGGTTGGATTCGCCGATCAGGGTGGTGAAGAACCCGGCCTGCTTGATGCCATGCTTCTCCCAGATCTTCAGCGTGGCGGTCTCGAACCGCTTGAGCAATGCCGGTAGGCGGCCGGGCACGCAACGATAGACGCGCATTTCGTAGATCATTCTTGCTCCCTCCCTGACAGGAGCGGCGGTTATACCTGCTGGCCACAACTCTGTCTTGAGCCTCGGCCGGGCGACCCTCATGGCGGTTCGCGCATAGCTCGATAGCGCGGGGCCGGCGCTCTTGATAATGTGCAGGCTCGGTCCGGCGGATCAGCCGGCGACGGCCCGAGAGCAATCGGCAAAACGACGGAAGCGATCAAAGGGGGGCAGAGGCAATGACCTATTTTGATCTCGGACCCTACGGCCGCAAAATCAGCACGACTTCGCCCGATGCGCAGCTCTGGTTCGACCGAGGGCTCAACTGGGTGTTCGGATTCAACCACGGCGAGGCAATCAAATGCTTTCGCAAGGCGCTCGAGTTCGATAACAGCTGCGCCATGGCCCACTGGGGCATCGGCTACGCCGCGGGTCCCAACTACAACCTGCCCTGGGTCCGCTATGACGCACAAGGCCGTCAATTGGCGCTGGCGGCATCATACGATGCGACGCAGGACGCGCTCGCGCAGGCGGATAGGGCGAGCCCGGTCGAGCAAGCGCTGATCCGCGCCTTGTCGGTGCGCTATCCGCAGCGTGAAGCGATCGAGGACATGGCGCCGTGGGACAAGGCCTTCACGCGAGAGATGCGAAAGGTCTTCGCCACGTATCCCGAAGATCTCGAGGTCCGAGCCATCTTTGCCGAATCGATCATGAACGAGACGCCGTGGCTGATGTGGGACCTTGAGTCTGGAGAACCCACCAAGGGCGCTGGCACCGAGGAATGCAGGGCCGTGCTCGAACAAGCTTTCGATCGATGGCCGGCTGCGTGGAATCATCCGGGGCTGCTCCATCTCTACGTCCACCTCATGGAGATGTCGCCCTTCCCGCAACGGGCGATGCGGGCTGGGGACCGGCTGCGCGGGATCGCTCCCGATAGCGGCCATCTGATCCACATGCCGACGCATCTCGACGTGCTGTGCGGGCAGTACAACGACGTCCTGCTCTACAATCAGAAGGCGCTGGCGACCGACCGCAGATTCCTCGCTTATTCGGACGATCCGGGTGTCTACCTGGTCTATGTCATCCACAACTTCCACTTCGCCATCTACGGCGCGATGTTCCTGGGTCAATACGCCCCCGCTATCGCAGCGGCCGAGGAACTCATTGCCACCGTGCCCGAGCCAGTGCTGCGCATTCAATCGCCCCCCATGGCGGACTTCCTGGAAGGCTACTTGACGATGAAGCAGCACGTTCTCGTGCGTTTCGGCAAATGGCACGACATCATTGCCCAACAGCTGCCGGAGGATCGAGAGCTATACTGCTCTGTGACGGCGATGATCCACTACGCCAAGGCGGTGGCTCATTCAGCGCTTGGCCACGTCACTGAGGCCGAAACCGAGAAAGCGTTGTTCGCTCAGGCGAAGACACGCGTGCCGGAGAGCCGGCTCGTGCACAACAACAAGGTCGTCGCCCTGCTCGGCGTGGCCGAAGCGATGTTGAATGGCGAACTGGAATATCGCAAAGCCAATTACGACTTCGCGTTCGCTGAGCTGCGCAGATCGGTCGCACTCAGCGACGCCTTGCCCTATGACGAGCCGTGGGGATGGATGCAGCCACCGCGTCACGCACTCGGCGCGCTGCTGCTGGAGCAGGGACGGATCGAGGAAGCCGAGGCAGTGTACCGTTCCGATCTCGGCCTCGATGGAAAGCTGAGCCGGGCCTGCCAGCATCCCGACAATCTGTGGTCGCTTCACGGCTTGCACGAATGTCTCATGCGGCGTGGCGACAAGGCCGAGAGGCCGCTGATCAAGCAGCGACTTGACCTTGCCCAGTCGCGGGCGGAGGTGCCGATCAAGGCATCTTGCTTCTGCCGCAGGATGGACATCGCGGCCGCGTAGCCGGACGTGCGAGCAAGACTTTGTCAGGGCAGACCGAGCCGGCTATACCAGCCGGCTCTGCTTCGCCGCCGCCTCGATGAACGAAGCGAACAGCGGATGCGGCTCAAAGGGGCGCGACTTCAGCTCGGGGTGGAACTGGACGCCGATGAACCAGGGGTGATCCTCGTACTCGACGATTTCAGGCAGCACGCCGTCGGGCGAGAGGCCTGAGAACTTCAAGCCGTGCTGCTCGAGGCGGTCCTTGTAGGCGGTGTTGACCTCGTAGCGATGGCGGTGACGCTCGGAGATTTCGGTCGCGCCGCCATAGACCTGCGAGACGCGGCTGCCGCGATTGAGCGTTGCAGGATAGGCGCCAAGCCGCATCGTGCCGCCGAGGTCGCCTGCCTGCGAGCGCTTCTCGAGCTCGTTGCCGCGCAGCCATTCCGTCATCAGGCCGACCAGCGGCTCCTTGGTCGGGCCGAACTCGGTGGAGTTGGCGTCCTCGATGCCGACGAGGTTTCGCGCGGCCTCGATCACCGCCATCTGCATGCCGAAGCAGATGCCGAAATACGGCACGTCGCGCTCGCGCGCGAACTGCGCCGCCCTGATCTTGCCCTCTGCGCCGCGCTGGCCGAATCCGCCGGGCACCAGGATGCCGTTGACGTGCTCGAGGAACGGCGCCGGATCCTCCTTCTCGAAGATCTCGCTCTCGATCCAGTCGAGATTGACCTTCACCTTGTTGGCGATGCCGCCATGCGAGAGCGCCTCGATCAGCGACTTATACGCATCCTTCATGCCGGTGTACTTGCCGACGATGGCGATGGTGACGTTGCCCTCGGGATTGCGGATGCGCTCGTTGATCTCTTGCCAGCTGCGCAGCTCCGGCGGAATCCGCGAGGCGATGCCGAAGGCGGCGAGCACTTCGTCGTCGAGGCCCGCATTGTGGTAGGCCTCGGGGACCGCATAGATATTGTCGACGTCGCGCGCCTCAATCACGGCGCTTTCGCGCACGTTGCAGAACAGCCCGAGCTTGCGCCGCTCCTCCTTCGGGATCTCGCGGTCGGTGCGGCAGAGCAGGATGTCCGGCTGGATGCCAATCGAGCGCAGCTCCTTCACCGAGTGCTGCGTCGGCTTCGTCTTCAATTCGCCGGCGCTGGGAATATAGGGCAGCAGCGTCAGATGGATGTAGACGGCGTGATCGCGCGGCAGCTCGTTCTTGAGCTGGCGGATCGCCTCGAAGAACGGCAGGCCCTCGATGTCGCCGACGGTGCCGCCAATCTCGACCAGCACGAAGTCGTAATCGTCGTTGCCGTCGAGGACGAATTCCTTGATGGCATTGGTGACGTGCGGAACAACCTGGATAGTCGCGCCGAGATAATCGCCGCGGCGCTCCTTGGAGATGATGTCCTGGTAGATGCGTCCCGTGGTGATGTTGTCGGCCTTGGTCGCGGGACGGCCGGTGAAGCGCTCGTAGTGACCGAGATCGAGATCGGTCTCCGCGCCGTCATCGGTCACGAACACTTCGCCGTGCTGATACGGCGACATCGTTCCGGGATCGAGGTTGAGATAGGGGTCGAGCTTGCGGAGGCGGACCTTGTAGCCTCGGGCCTGCAGCAGGGCACCCAGTGCCGCCGAAGCCAGACCCTTGCCGAGCGAAGAAACCACGCCGCCGGTGATGAATATGTACCGCGCCATGGGACTTAACCTCTAATCCCCTAAATACGATTCGCCAAAGCGATTCGTATTCCGCCCCAAAGATTTTGCGGGCCTGTGGGTGAGCCGAAACGAAGAGTGATGACAGTGCCTTGATGGGGATTGTTGATGCAGGACGGTAGCCACCGCCCTGCATGGCCCCCCTGCTTTATTGCGAGCGCGGCACCTGAGGACCGGTCGGAGCCGGTGCCTGCTGCTGCTCGTCGGCCTTCTTCAGTGAATCCAGGATGCCGCCCGACGTCGGCGGCGCGATCGGCGACCCGCCGGCCGGCTGGGTCTGCGAGGGCTGGCCGATGATCGACGACGGCTTGCGGTCGTAACCGGCATACCAAGACAGGAACAGGCTGGTGAGGAAGAAGCCGACGGCCAGGATCGCTGTGGTCCGCGTCAGAAGGTTCGCTGTGCCGCGGCTCGACATGAAGCCCGCGCCGCCGCCCATGCCGAGGCCGCCGCCTTCCGACTTCTGGAGCAGGACGGCACCGATCATGACGGCGACGATCATGAGGTGGATGACGATGACAACGGTCTGCATGATATCCTTCCGTCACAAGCGGGCGGCGCCTGACGGCGGCCGATCGCGCTTCGCGGGTTTTCCTGAAGTTGCGCGGTGTTACACGATCGGAGGTGGCATTGCCACCCCCGATCGGGCCCGGTCCCGCGGTTTGGACTTAGCTAGGGGCAGCCCTTGGCGATGGCAAGGAAATCGGCCGCTTTCAGGCTGGCGCCGCCGACCAGCGCCCCGCTGACGTTCTTCACCGCCATCAGCTCGGCCGCGTTCGCGGGCTTGACCGAGCCGCCGTAGAGAATTCGCATCTTGGCGCCCTCAGCCTTGAACCGGGAGATCAGGAGTTCCCGGATAAACCCATGAATCTGCTCGACATCCTTGGCTGTGGGGGTCAGCCCGGTGCCGATCGCCCAGACCGGCTCATAGGCCACGACCAGATTGGCCGCCGTCGATCCATCTGGCAGCGAGCCGTCGAGCTGGCCGCGCAGGATGTCCAGGGTCTGGCCGGCGTCGCGCTGGCCCTGCGTTTCGCCGATGCAGACGATCGCAACGGCCCTGGCGCGCCAGGCCGCCTCGGCCTTCTGCCGGATCAGCGCGTCTCCCTCCCCGTGGTCGGCGCGGCGCTCGGAATGGCCGACGAGGATGGCGGTCGCGCCTGCATCGGCGAGCATTTCGGCGGCGATATCGCCGGTGTGGGCGCCGAAGGCCTTGGGGTGGCAGTCCTGGGCCCCGACCGCGACCTTCTTGCCGCGCGCCTTCTCGGCGAACGCCGCAACCAGGGTCGCCGGCGGGCAGACCAGCAGGTCGGCCTTGCCAGCCACGTCTGCCGCCCCGTTGAGCATGGCGTCGAATTCAGCAGCCTGGGCTTTCAGGCCGTTCATTTTCCAATTGCCCGCGATCAGCGGTCGGATGGCGTCGGTCATGTCAATGTCCAGCAGAATGAGGTTTGTTCATGCGCTAGCAGAGGTGCTCCTGCAGTTCCAGAGACCAGAGGCCCTTTCGCCGCAGCCTCAAGTGGTCGCCCGGGGCGAGGTTGCGGGGGGAAAGCCGCCACTTTATGATGATCTATCAATTTGGTGACGCGCTTTTGCGGAATCTGCATTAAGACGCGCTCCCGTTCCCCTCCTGACCAAACAAGTTGGACCAAATGCTCCGAGGAATACGCAAGGCCTCATCGAACTGGCTCGGCAAGATCGTTATGGCCGTGGTGATGGGCGTGTTGATCATCAGTTTCGGCATTTGGGGCATTGCCGACATCTTCAAGGGCTTCGGCCAGTCCACGGTCGCCAAGATCGGCAGCACCGAGATCTCGCTCAACGAGTTCCGCCAGATCTACACCGACCGCCTGCAACAGATCAGCCGCCAGTTCGGCCGTCCGTTGACGCCCGACCAGGCGCGCGCGTTCGGCCTTGACCGCCAGGTGCTGCAGCAGACCATTGCCGAGGCCGCGCTCGACGAAGAGGCGCGCCGGCTCGGCCTTGGCCAATCCGACGAGCAGATCCGCCAGCTCATCATGAACGACCCCAACTTCAAGGGTATCGGCGGCAATTTCGACCCCAATCGCTTCCAAGCCTTGATCCGCAATTTCGGCTACACCGAGCAGCGCTATGTCGCCGAGCAGCGCAAAGTATCGCTGCGCCGGCAGATCACCGGCACGGTCGGCGCCGGCCTCGAGCCCCCGAAGGCCATGGTCGACGTCCTGACGCGCTACCAGAACGAACAACGCTCGATTGAATTCGTCCGGCTCGACGCCGCGCAGGCCGGTCCGATCGACCCGCCCTCGCCCGAGGCGCTTGCCGCCTATTTCGAGGATCACAAGGTCCAGTTCCGCGCGCCCGAATATCGCAAGATCTCCTTCGTCGTGGTCTCGCCGGAAGAAATCGGCAAATGGACCGAGGTCTCGGACGAGGATGCCCGGAAGATGTTCGAGCAGCGCAAGGACCGGCTCGGCACGCCTGAGAAGCGCCAGATCCAGCAGATCGTCTTTCCGAACGTTGCCGAAGCGCAGGCCGCTCGCGAGCGCCTCGTCGGCGGCACGTCGTTCGAGGACATCGGCAAGGAACGCGGGCTGAGCGCCTCCGACGTCGACCTGGGGCTTGTGACTAAGTCTTCGCTCGCGCCCGCCGTCGGCGATGCCGCGTTCGCGCTGCCTGCCGGCGAGATCAGCCAGCCGATCCAGAGCGGGCTCGGCGTCGCGATCGTCAGGGTCGACAAGATCGAGCCGGGCGCCGAGGCCGACTACGCCAAGCTTGCCGGCGACATCAAGCGCGAGATCGCGACTGAGCGTGCACGCGTCAAGGTCGCCGACCTCCGCGACAAGATGGAAGACGAGCGTGGCGGCGGCTCCAGCGTGATCGACGCGGCGCAGAAGCTCGGCCTCACCGCCGTGACCATCGAGGCCGTCGACCGCTCCGGTCGCGCCCCGAACGGCCAGCCGGTCGCCAGCATCCCGCAGGGCCTCGACGTGGTATCGCAGGCCTTCAACACCGATGTCGGCGTCGACAACGACGCGATCTCGTTCAAAGGCGGCTATGTCTGGTACGACGTGCTCGCCATCACCCCCTCGCGCGACCGCAATCTCGACGAGGTCCGCGATCAGGTCGAGGCGCGATGGCGCCAGGACCAGATCGCCGCCAAGCTGAAGGCCAAGGCGACCGAGATGGTGCAAAAGCTCGATGCGGGCGGCAAGCTCGCCGACGAGGCCACCGCCGTCGGCGCCAAGGTCGAGACCGCGAGCGGCTTCAAGCGCGACGACTCGCCCGTCGGCGTGCCCGGCACCGTCGTGGCGGCGGCCTTCCGCACCGCCAAGGACGGCATCGGACAGACGGCCGTGAGCGGCGGCAGCGAGGTGATCGTGTTCCGCGTCACCGACATCGTCGATCCCGCGGTCGACTTTGTCTCCGACGCGGTCAAGAAGCTGAAGGAGAGCCTCGACCGCGCCCAAACCGAGGAGCAGGTCGCTTCCTACGTCAACAAGCTTGAAACCGACATCGGGACCACCATTAATCAGGCCGCCTTCGCGCAGGTGACCGGCGCGAACCAGTGAGTTGAAAGCACGCGATGGACGACCTGAAATCGATCATTGGAAAAGTGGCGACCGGCGCGAGCCTGTCGCGTGACGAAGCCGCTTCCGCCTTCGATGCCATGATGAGCGGCGAGGCCACGCCCTCGCAGATGGGCGGGCTCTTGATGGCGCTGCGGGTGCGCGGCGAGACCGTGGACGAGATCACCGGCGCGGTCGCGGCGATGCGCGCGAAGATGCTGACCGTACAGGCGCCGCCGGAGGCGGTCGACATCGTCGGCACCGGCGGCGACGGCTCCGGCTCGGTCAACGTGTCGACCTGCGCGTCCTTCATCGTCGCGGGCGCCGGCGTGCCCGTGGCCAAGCACGGCAACCGCGCGCTGTCGTCGCGCTCGGGCGCTGCCGACGTGCTGGCCTCGCTCGGGGTGAAGATCGATCTCAAGCCGGAGCAGGTCGGCCGCTGCGTGCGCGAATGCGGCATCGGCTTCATGTTCGCCCCCGCCCACCATCCCGCCATGAAGAACGTCGGCCCGACCCGGGTCGAGCTCGCCACGCGCACGATCTTCAATCTGCTCGGGCCGCTGTCGAACCCGGCCGGCGTGAAGCGGCAGATGGTCGGCGTGTTCTCCAGGCAATGGGTGCAGCCGCTGGCGCAGGTGCTGAAGAATCTCGGCTCCGACTCCGCCTGGGTGGTGCACGGGTCCGATGGTCTCGACGAGATCACCCTCACCGGCCCGACCTTCGTCTCCGCGCTCCACAACGGCGAGATCCGGAATTTCGAGGTGACGGCGGAGGAAGCCGGGCTCCCGCGTTGCGAGGCCGGTGCGCTCAAAGGCGGTGACGCCGATGCCAACGCGATCGCGTTGCAGAGCGTGCTCGACGGCAAGCCGAGCCCCTATCGCGACGTGGCGCTGCTCAACGCAGCCGCCGCGCTGGTCGTGGCCGGCCGCGCCAAGGACCTCAAGGAGGGCGTCGCGATCGGCGTCCGCTCGATCGACAGCGGCGCGGCCAACGCGAAGCTGAAGCACCTGGTCACGATCTCCAAGAGCTGAGCTCCCGCATGTCCGACATCCTGACCAAGATCGAGACCTACAAGCGCGAGGAGATCGCGGCGGCGAAGCGAGCGCGTCCGCTCTCCACCGTCGAGGCGCAGGCCAAGGCCGCCTCCGCGCCGCGCGGCTTCCTGCGCGCGATCAAGGCAAAGCACGCCAAGGGCGGCTACGCGCTGATTGCCGAGATCAAGAAGGCCTCGCCCTCCAAGGGACTCATTCGCGCCGATTTCGACCCGCCGGCACTCGCAAAGGCCTATGAAACCGGCGGCGCTGCCTGCCTGTCGGTGCTGACCGACACGCCCTCGTTCCAGGGCCATCTCGACTTCATGGTAGCCGCGCGCGAAGCAACCTCGCTCCCCGTGCTGCGCAAGGATTTCCTGTTCGATCCCTATCAGGTGGTCGAGGCCCGCGCACACGGCGCCGACTGCATCCTGATCATCATGGCGGCGCTCGATGACGCCGCGGCAAGAGACCTCGAAGACGCCGCCCTCGCCTACGGCATGGACGTCTTGATCGAGATCCATGACCGCGCCGAGCTCGACCGGGCGCTGAGACTTCGCTCGCCGATGATCGGGGTCAACAACCGTAATCTTCGGACCTTCGAAACCACGCTCGCGACCAGCGAGGCCTTGGCGCCGCTGATCCCTTCGGACCGGCTGATGGTCGGCGAGAGCGGCATCTTCACGCCCGCCGACCTCGCCCGGCTCGAGCGCGTCGGTATGTCGACGTTCCTGGTCGGCGAGAGCCTGATGCGGCAGGCCGACGTCACGGCGGCGACGCGCTCGCTGCTCGCGCGCGAGGCGACGGCGCGCGCGGCGGGCACGCGCTGACATGGCGCGCAAGCCGGCGAAGACCATTTCAGCCAAGACGAAGCAGGCCAAAGCAAAGGCCGGCCCCGCCCTCACCCATATCGGCGCCTCCGGCGAGGCGCGGATGGTCGACGTCTCGGACAAGCCAGCGACGGAGCGGCTGGCGGTCGCCGAGGGCCGCGTCGTCATGACCAAGACGACGCTCGATCTGATCGTGTCCGGCAACGCCAAGAAAGGCGACGTGCTCGGCACCGCGCGCATCGCCGGCATCATGGCCGCCAAGCGCACCTCGGAGCTGATCCCGCTCTGCCATCCGCTCGCCCTGTCGAAGGTCATTGTCGATATCGAGCCTGACGCCAAGCTGCCGGGCTGCGTGGTACGGGCCACCGTGAAGGTGACGGGACCGACCGGCGTCGAGATGGAGGCGCTCACGGCGGTGTCGGTCGCCTGCCTCACCATCTACGACATGATCAAGGCCGTCGAGCGCGGCGTGCGCATCGAGGGCATCCATCTGGTCGAGAAGCTCGGCGGCAAATCCGGCCATTACCGCGCCTGAAGCGGGCTTGCGTTAGCGCCCCACTTTCGCGCCGCGCGCATGGATTGCTTTTGCGCGCGGATATTCACGTCTCGTTAACCGCGCTTCCTAACTTTGCTTCCACACCGTCACCGTAAACCAACGGATGTTCTCGGGGTCCTGAATTGATCCTGACGTGTGCGCGGCAACGAATCCAGCATGAAGATGAAACTCGGCAGTCGTCTCTTTGACCAGGTCTTCGTGCGCAGCGGCCCGATCCGCTGGCTTGTGGTTGGCGGCACGCTGCTGATCGCGGCCATCGCCATAGGCTCGGTCCTGATGGCGCAGAACTTCCGGGAGCGGGCGCTGCGCAATTCCGGTCGCGAGCTGGAAAACACCGTGCTGCTGCTTGCTCATCATTTCGATCAGCAATTGCAGGATTTCGCCGTCATCCAGAAGGGTTTCGTCGACTACGTCCGCACCACCGGAATTACCTCCGGAGAGGAGTATCGCAAGCGCCTCTCGGGCGAGGACGTGCACCGGATGCTGCGGTCGAAGATCGAGGCGCTGCCCTATATGGGCGGCCTCAACATCATCGATGCCGAAGGCAATCTGATCAATTCGTCGACCGCATGGCCGACGCCCAAGGTGAATGTCGCCGATCGCGCCTACTTCCGCACCTTCAAGTACGATCCCTATGCGCCTGATGTCCTGATCGAGCCGCTGCACAGCCGCATCTCCGGCGCGTGGACCATTCTGGTGGCCCGGAGGGTCGTCGGGCCACGCGGCGAGTTCCTCGGCGTGGTCGGACGCGGGATCGAACCTGCCAATTTCGAGAAGTTCTTCGCCTCCGTGGTGCTCGGCGAAGGCGCGACGATCTCGATGCTGCATCGCGACGGCACACTGCTCGCCCGCTACCCGCAGTCCGGCGAATTGATGGGGCGAAACTTCAAGACCGGACCGTTCGAGCATCAAAGGGTGTTCGGGCTCGATCATTTCGCCGGCCGCTTCAACAGCCCCGTCGACGGCGAGGACCGGCTGATCTCCTCCCGTGCCCTGCCCCATTTCCCGATCCTGGTGATGGTCACCACGACGCGCGCAGCGGCCTTGGCTGACTGGCGCGAGCAGATCGGCATTCTGATCTCGATCGCAGCCTCTTCCGCGCTCGCGATCGCAGGCGTGCTGATTGCCGTCGTGCGCAAGCTGCTGGAGCAGCACCGCCTTTCGCGCGAACAGCTGACGCTGGAGAAGCAGCGGCTCGACCGCGCCGTCAACAACATGACGCAGGGCCTGTTGCTGTTCGATTCCGAGCAGCGGCTCGTGGTCTGCAATCAGCGCTACATCGAGATGTACGGCTTGTCGGCCGAGATCGTGAAGCCCGGCTGCAGCTTTCGCGACATCATCGCCCATCGCAAGACGACCGGCTCGTTTACCGGCGACGTCGATGCCTACGCCGCGCGCGTCCTGAAGGACATTCATCTCCGCAACTCCATGGTGGTCGATACCGCCGACGGCCGCTCGATCCACATCCTCAACGAGCCGCTCGCGGATGGCGGCTGGGTGGCGACCCACGAGGACATCACGGAGCGCCGGCGCATCGAGGAGCGCATCACCCACCTCGCCCATTACGACGCACTGACTGACCTGCCCAACCGCGCTATGTTCCACGAGCATCTGCGGCAGGAGCTGGCCACGGCGCGCGACGGCGAGCAGACCGCGGTGCACTACATCGATATCGACGAGTTCAAGGGCGTCAACGACGCGCTCGGCCATCTGGTCGGCGACGAGCTGTTGAAATCGATCGCGACGAACCTCCGCCGCTGTGCCGGCCCGGCGGACTTCGTGGCGCGCCTCGGCGGCGACGAATTCGCCATCGTGCAAGGCGCCGTGACGTCGTTGGATCAGGTCAACGAGCTCGTCGCGCGTGTCTTCGAAACCATCCGCACGCCGGTCGACTGCATGGGCCATCATCTCACCAGCGACGCCAGCATCGGTATCGCGCTCGCGCCGGAACACGGCACGGCGCTCGACCAGATCCTGAAGAACGCGGACATGGCAATGTACGCGGCCAAGTCCGCCGGGCGCCGCACCTACCGCTTCTTCGAGCCGGACATGGACGCCAAGGTCCGCGAACGCCGCGACCTCGAGGGCGACCTGCGCCACGCCATCGCGCAAGGAGATCGCGAAGGCGGGCTCGAGGTGTATTACCAGCCCTGCCTCGGCCTGAAGGACGACCGCATCACCGGCTGCGAGGCGTTGGTGCGCTGGCGCCATCCCGAGCGCGGCTGGGTCTCGCCGGCGGATTTCATCCCGATCGCCGAAGACACCGGCCTGATCAACGAGATCGGCGAATGGGTGCTGGCGACCGCGTGCCGGGACGCGGCAAGCTGGCCCGACGACATCCGCCTCGCCGTCAACGTCTCGCCGGTGCAGTTCAAGAGCGGCACGCTGGCGCTGAAGATTATGGCGGCGCTCGCCGCGTCGAACCTGCCGGCGAGCCGGCTCGAGCTCGAGATCACCGAGGCAGTCCTGATCCGCGACGACGATGCCGCGCTTGCCATCCTGCACCAGCTCCGCGCCATCGGCGTGCGCATCGCGCTCGACGATTTCGGCACCGGCTACTCGTCGCTGAGCTATCTGCACCGCTTCCCGTTCGACAAGATCAAGATCGACCGCTGCTTCGTCGAGGACATCGCCCGTCCCGACGGCTCCGCCAGCATCGTTCAAGCCGTCGTCAACCTGGCGGCCGCCCGTCGCATGACCACGACGGCCGAGGGTGTCGAGACCGAGGAGCAGCAGCGCCTGCTGCGCACGCTCGGCTGCTCCGAGATGCAGGGCTATTTGTTCAGCGCCGCCAAACCCGCCGACAAGATGCTGGAGCTGTTCGCACTGCACCGCAGCCGGCTCGCCCGGCGCGAAGGCAGCGAGAGCCGCCGCCGCGAGGTCGGTTAGGTCGAAACGGCGCTGCAAACGAAATCGCCCGGAAGCGGTCCTCCGCTCCCGGGCGAAACATGATCCGGAACGTCGTAAGATCTAGTTCGGCACTGCAGCCTTCGTCGCGCGCTTGGCGGCGACCGCATTTGCCGTAACGCCGTGGAGGAAGTCGTAGGCTGCGTGCAGAGCCTTGTCGTCCTTCTCTTCCGGCGGAACGTAGGACTGCGATCCGGTCTGCTCGGTGCCGTCGGCCGACAGATGCCCGCGCATCTGGGATTCCGCCATGGTGTCCATCCGCCCCTTCAGCTCGGGCGGCACGTCCTGGAGGATCTCGATGTCGGGCGCGATGCCCTGGGCCTGGATCGAGCGGCCCGACGGCGTGTAGTAGCGCGCCGTGGTCAGCGCCAGCGCGCCATTGCCGGAGCCGAGCGGAATGATGGTCTGCACCGAGCCCTTACCAAACGATCGCGTGCCGATCAACGTCGCGCGCTTGTGGTCGTGCAGCGCACCGGCAACGATCTCCGAGGCCGAGGCCGAGCCGCCGTTGATCAGCACCACGATCGGCTTGCCTTTGGTGAGGTCGCCGCCATGGGCGGTGAAGCGCTGGGTTTCTTCCGGACTGCGGCCGCGGGTCGAAACGACCTCGCCGCGCTGCAAGAAGGCGCTCGACACCGACACGGCCTGGTCGAGCAGGCCGCCCGGATTGTTGCGCAGATCAACCACGTAGCCGGCGAGCTTCTCCGGCGGGACCTGCTTGGAGACCGAGGCGATCGCCTTCTTCAGGCCGTCGGCGGTCTGCTCGTTGAACGAGGTGATGCGGATATAGCCGATGTCGCCGTTCTCGACGCGGAAGCGCACCGGACGCACATGGATGATCTCGCGCGTGATCGCAACCTCGAGCGGCGCATCCGCACCCTTGCGGATGATGGTCAGCTTGGTCTTGGTGTCGACCGGTCCCTTCATCTTGTTGACCGCCTGCTCGAGCGTCATGCCCTGCACGGCCTCGCCGTCGATCTTGCCGATGAGGTCGCCGGACATGATGCCGGCCTTCGAAGCCGGCGTGTCGTCGATCGGCGAGACGACCTTGACGAGGCCATCCTCCATCGTGACCTCGATGCCGAGCCCGCCGAACTCGCCGGAGGTGGTCTCCTGCATCTCGGTCCAGGCCTTGGCGTTCATGTAGCGCGAATGCGGGTCGAGCGAGGTCACCATGCCGGTGATCGCCCCCTCGATCAGCTTGGCATTGTCCGGCTTCTCGACATAGCTGGCCTTGACCCGCTCGAACACCGCGCCGAACAGATTGAGCTGGGAATAAGCATCACCCGCACTCACTGCCGCCCGCGCTGCCCATACGCCGCCCTGCGGGCTGGCTACCAGAAGGGTCAGGCACGCTCCCGTGAGCGTGCCCAGGGGGAACAGCAGGGTTTTCCGCATGAAGGTGCCTTTTGTGCTTGGCGTTTCTCTTGAGGCTGGGAGACGCCATGCAAATGGCGATCCAGTCCATCTCTCACAATACCATTCTGGTTTCTTCAAGGCCGGGATGCCGCGCTGGCGGGTACACCGAAGAAATCCCTTCGCCTTGGCCTAAACTTTTGGCAACGTTCCGAAACTGTTTCCAAGCAACACGACACCGGTCCGGGCCGCCCACGCTTCGCAGCTATGCGATTTTAGGATGGTTTTGGAGGGCCGGACGCGATAGGCGATGGCGACAAGACTTCAAATTCTCGGGAGGACAACAATGAATGAAGCGCCCCGCATCCGGCCGGAACGGAACGTCGAGCTCGGCGCCAGCGACGAGCCGTTCCAGAACCTGCACGAGTTCATCCGGAAGGCGCGCGCCAACCTCAACCAGAATGCCTGGGACTACATCATCGGCGCCGCCGAGACCGAGACCACGATGCGGCGCAACCGCATGGCGCTCGACGAGATCGCCTTCCGCCCGCGCGTGCTGCGCGACGTGCGCAGGATCGATGGCAGCGTCGAGCAGTTCGGCCGCAAGCTGCGTCTGCCGGTGGTGCTGGCTCCCGTCGGCGCACTCGAGATCTTCGATCCGGATGGCGCGGCGAGCGTCGCGCGCGCTGCGGGCGGGTTCGGCGCGGCGCACATGCTGAGCTCGGTGTCCGAGCCCGGCCTCGAGACGACCGCCGAGGCTGCCCCCGATGCACTGCGTCTCTATCAACTCTATGTCCGCGGCGACGATGCCTTCGTCGCCGACGTCGTCAGCCGGGCCGAGAAGAACGCCTATGCCGCCTTCTGCCTGACCGTCGACACCGCCCATTACAGCCGTCGTGAACGTGACATCGCCAAGCGCTACGTTCGCGAGAGCCGCCTGCGCGCCACCGGCGGCGATTTCCAGAAGGGCCTGGAGTGGCGGACCGTGAAGATGATCAAGGACACGTTCAAAATTCCGCTGATCCTCAAGGGTATCGCCACGGCCGAGGATGCGCAGATCGCGCTCGATCACGGCGTCGAGTGGATCTACGTCTCCAACCATGGCGGACGCCAGCTCGACCACGGCCGCGGCGCCATGCACGTGCTGCCGGAGATCGTCGACGCCGTGAAGGGCCGCGCCAGGATCATGGTCGACGGCGGCTTTTGCCGCGGCACCGACATCGTCAAGGCGATCGCGGCGGGCGCCGACCTCGTCGGCATCGGCCGGCTGCAATGCTGGGCGCTGGCGGCAGCCGGCGAAGCCGGCGTCGCGCGGATGCTGGAGTTGCTCGAAGACGAGGTGCTGCGCTGCCTCGGCCTCCTGGGCGCCACCTCATTCGCCGAGCTCGACAAATCCTGCCTGCATCCGGCGGCCGCCACCAACGCGCCCAGCGTGTTCAGCGCGTTCCCGCTGTTCGACCACGAGCCCTATCGTTACTGACGCGCCATACCGAAGTGAAGGACGCAATGACATCGCTCTCTCCCGGCAGCGCGGATGCGCTGCTGTTCGACCTCGGGCGCGTTGTGCTCGACATCGACTTCTCCAAGGCGATCGCCTGCTGGGCGGGACATGCCGGCTGCCAGCCCGAGGCCATCATCGCGCGCTATGTGCGCGACGACGCCTACCGGTTGCACGAGATGGGCAAGATCAGCGATGCGGACTATTTCGCCTCGCTGCGGTCCTCGCTCGGGATCGGCATCTCGGATGCGCAATTCCTGGAAGGCTGGAACGCGATTTTCGCCGGCGAGATGCCTGATATCGCCGAGCTGCTGCCGCGCGCGGCGAAGCAGATGCCGCTCTACGCCTTCTCCAACACCAATCGGCCGCACGTCGACCATTTCTCGAAGGAATATGCCGGTCTGCTCGGCCATTTCCGCGAGCTGTATCTGTCCTCCAGCATCGGCCTGCGCAAACCGGATGCCGAGGCCTTCGACCATGTCGTGGCGGCGATCGGCGTGCCGGCCGAGCGCATCGTGTTCTTCGATGACCTCGCCGAGAACATCGAGGGAGCACGGGCGCGCGGCTTGACCGCCGTGCATGTCATCTCGCCGCGTGATGTCGGGAACGCATTGAAAGCACTGGGGATCTGAGCCGCGGGAAAGCCCGGAGCGCGCTCACTTGCCGGAACAAAAACTGCTGAAAATGTGGAACCTGATCACTTTGTGCATTTTTATACAGAGTTCCGGGAACGGAACACCACCCTTCGGACTCATGAGTCCGTTGGGACTTCTACATTGGACTGATCGACGTGCTGGGCAAGACCTATCTCACCAAGCAAGCCTCTCTCCTGCTCGAATTCGCCAGAACCACCTCGGATTCTGACCTCTCCGCCAAGCTGATCAGCAAGGCCGCCGACCTAAAATCCCAGGCGGACCCGCTGCCGGACAAGGATCAGGGTCCCAAGCCGCCCGACGTCGCGGACATCAGTCCGGGCGATCCGACGGGGCGTTGAACGATGTTGGCCGTGGCGCTCGTCATTCTCGTCCTTGCCATGGCAATCCTCGTTCCGGTCTGTCTCGCCTTCCGCATCATGCCGCGGCGGAGTTGAGCCCGCTCAGACGTCAGAGTGCTCGCGTTCCTGTGCGGGATGCTTGATCGCAAGAACGACGATTTCGCCGGCCTCTACCTCCAGCCGGTAGTAAACCAGGTAACGGTACCGCCGCGTTACCAGCTTGCGCACGCCCTCGACCTCCTGCCGTCGTCCAAGTTGCGGAAAGCGAACAAGATCTCGAAGGGATTCAAGGATCGCAGCGCGCACGCGCAATGCGCCTTTGGGGCTGTGCTCCCTAACATAATCGGCAATCTCAATCAGATCCTTGGCCGCGCGTTGCGTAAATCTGAGCTTCATCGCTCGAAGCGGCGAAAGGCGGCTTCGATCTCGGCGTCAGACGCAAATTGCCGGAGGTTCGCCTGCGTGAGCCCCTCGAGGACCGCCGCAAGATGACCGGGATCGACTTCCTCAGCCTCCTCTCCGGCGTCGCTCAACGCCAACATGGCGCGTGCAATCTCGTCCTGGCTATCCGCAGGAAGCCGCCGCACGGCCTTCAGCGCCTTTTCGAGCAGTTCTGTCATTGGCAGAAGATAAGCCGGGTCGAGACCAAAAGGAAGTGTGGTTCCTGGCTGGCAAGGGAGGCCTTTTGCTTCAGCTCCTCCGCTCGGCTAGAACTTGCCGACCCAGTCCTGATTTGTTGCGGAGTTCGCCCGTGGCCCTGATGCCGGTTTCTGACGCGCTTGCCGCGGTGTTGGCCGGCGTCGAGCCGCTGGCTGAACAGATGGTTTGCCTCGACGAGGCCTACCATCGTGTGCTAGCCCGCGATGTCGCGGCGCGGCGCACGCAGCCGCCGGAGGCGATGTCGGCGATGGACGGCTATGCCGTGCGCACGGCCGACGCGGCAAACGATTCGAGGTTGACCGTCGTCGGCGAGGTCGCGGCGGGCCGGCCGCTCGCGGGAAGCGTCGGCCCCGGCGAAGCCGTGCGGATCTTCACCGGCGGCGTCGTTCCCGACGGCGCCGATGCCGTCGTGATCCAGGAGGACACAGCTGCCGACGGCAAACATGTGACGATCAAGGAAGCCGCCATTTTCGGCCGGCACATCCGCCCTGCAGGCGTCGACTTCCGCGAAGGCGACGTGCTGCTGCGCAAGGGAATCCGCCTCACCGAGCGCGATCTCGCCCTTGCCGCCGGAATGAATCATCCGCATCTCGCCATCATCCGCCGCCCGAGGGTTGCCGTTCTCGCCACCGGCGACGAGCTCGTGATGCCGGGCACCACGCCTGGTCGCGGCCAGATCGTCTATTCCAACGGCTATGCCCTGCATGCGCTCGCCCGCAGCGAGGGCGCCGAGACCATCGACCTCGGAATTGCCGCCGATACACTGGAGGCGACGTCCGCCGGCATCCGCCGCGCGCGCGAGAGCGGCGCCGACATCCTGATCACGACCGGCGGTGCCTCGGTCGGCGACCACGACCTGGTCCAGCAGGCGCTCAAGGGCGAAGGCATCGCGATGGCGTTCTGGAAGATCGCGATCCGGCCGGGCAAGCCGATGATGCACGGTCGGATAGGCGCGATGCGCGTGATTGGCCTGCCCGGCAATCCCGTGTCGTCCTACGTGTGCGCCTTCCTGTTCATGGTCCCCTTGATTCGCGCCCTGTCGGGCCGTTCAGCGATTCATCATCGGCGCGAGCGCGCCGTGCTGGGCCGCGATCTCGCCGCCAACGACCAGCGCGAGGACTATCTGCGTGCGCGGCTGGAGGAGCGCGACGACGGCACGCGCGTCGCCCTTCCGGTCAGCCATCAGGACTCCTCCCTTCTTGCGAATCTCGCTGCGGCACAGGTACTTCTGGTGCGCGCACCGTTCGCGCCGAAGGCCGAGGCCGGCACGCCTTGCGAGGTGCTCCGGCTGCCCGTCTGAGCCGCCCAGCCACACGCATTCCGCGAGCTTGGCCGCGTTCACCATAAATTAAGCAGTTGCGGAACACATATCGAACATATAGTGTCCGTTCATGATTTGTTTCGAGGATGTAGCGGCTTAGTGCCGGCTTCATCGTGTCGGAATCGAACGACATCAACCGGGGGACTTTGGTCGAGATGTTGACGCGCAAACAATACGAGCTTCTGCGGTTCATCAGCGAACGTCTGAAGGAAAGCGGCGTGCCGCCGTCCTTCGACGAGATGAAGGATGCGCTCGACCTGCGCTCGAAGTCAGGCATCCATCGCCTGATCACTGCGCTCGAGGAGCGCGGCTTCATTCGCCGCCTGCCCAACCGCGCCCGTGCCATCGAGGTGATCAAGCTGCCCGAGCTCCAGGCCGCCGCCGGCAATCGCCGTGGCTTCACCCCGAGCGTGATCGAGGGCAATCTCGGCAAGGTGCGCGCGAGCTCCAGCCCGCCCGCGGACGAGGGCGAGCGCCCCGTCGCGGTGCCCGTGATGGGCCGCATCGCCGCCGGCACGCCGATCGAGGCGCTGCAGACCCGCAGCCATACCATCAGCGTGCCGCCGGACATGCTCGGCTCGGGCGAGCACTACGCGCTCGAAGTGCGCGGCGATTCGATGGTCGAGGCCGGCATCCTCGACGGCGACATGGCGCTGATCCAGCGCAACGAGACCGCAAATACCGGCGACATCGTGGTGGCATTGATCGACGACGAGGAGGCCACGCTCAAGCGCTTCCGCCGCCGCGGCGCCTCGATCGCGCTCGAGCCCGCCAATGCCGCCTACGAGGTCCGCATTCTTCCGCCGAACCGCGTGAAGATCCAGGGCAAGCTGATCGGGCTTTACCGGAAGTACTGATAACGGAAGTCTCAAGCGCCGCGCGCGCTGCGATCGGCATCGTCGATCCAGGATCGGAGCGGATACTTGCCCGCTCCGGCCGGTCTCTCGCGCCGGCTGTCCGGTCCATCTTCCCGCGCGACATTCCCCCGCGCAGGCGCGCAGCCATTTCTGCTTCGCCGGTAGAGTTGTGCCGGCAGTGCTGATAGCTCCGGCCGAATGCAAGGACGCGAGGTTTGTTCCTATCGAATCCGGGAAAGATAATGTGATCGCGCGCTGCGGACGCGAGCCGCAGATTTGCCCATAACCGAGCAGAGCGTTGTATGCTTCCACTCTGATAGAGGCCTGCGCCTCGAAAGAGACGCGGGTCGCTATCCCAGCATGAGGAGCACCCGATGTGTGACTACAGCCTGCATGCCGTCGCGACGCGCCCCGCCGAAGTCGGCGAGACGATCGTCACGACAACCTTCCGCGGCACCTCGACGCGCGGTTTCGCTTCCGAAGCCGATCCCTCCGTCGCGGTCTGTCTGCTGCCGGGGACGGAGCTCGCTTTCGCCGACAATGTCCGCTACGACAACCGCTGGATCTGGACGCGCACCGTGAACTCTCGCGTCGGCAAGTTCGGCAAGATCGACCCGCACATTCCCGATCGCCATCATGACGCGATCGAATTCCCCGACGGCAAATACGTGCTGGTGACGCAGCTCGTCGAAGGCCAGCGCGCGACCGTGCTGCAATTGCCGGTGACGCAGCCAGCCCCCGAGCGCGAGCACAAGCCGCAGATCGTCGCCGACACGCGGCCCACGATCACGCGCCTGCCGATCGGCTGACGCCCTTCGGCCGACAGGCCGAGCCCGGGATTGAAATTGCCGTCGCCGGCCGAGGCCGGCGAGCCCGGCAAGTTTGTGTTTCAGGACATTCGATCGGCGAGCCCACCGCCGCGCCTCGTCGTCGCACGAAGTTTGGGCCGTGCTGCCCGCATTTTGAACGTCCGCTCCGCAGCCAAATGACCGATGCTGTCGTGGTTTGAGGCGGCGGACACGCTCGATGAAGACCTTCATTCGCGTCGTTGAACTTTGGGTACCCGACCGGACGCGCAGGCGGCTGGAATTCGGCGGCGGCCTCTACGACGATGGGCTGTCCGCGTTCAAAGCCGTCAGCGAAGAGCTGCACTTCGGATATGACGAGGGACTTCCCGGCAAGGCCTGGGCCTGTGGCCACCCCGTCATCCTCACGAAATTCGCCAACTCCTATTTCAAGCGGACCGATCAGGCCGCTGCGGCCGGCCTCACCTGCGGCGTGGCGGTGCCGGTGTTCGCGGGCGAATTCCTGCAAGCCGTGCTGGTGCTGTTCTGTGGCGACGACGAGGCGCACGTCGGCGCGATCGAACTCTGGCACAACGATCCTGATCTCTCGCATGAGATGGGGCTCGTCGATGGCTATTACGGCACCGCGGACATGTTCGAATTCAACTCCCGCCACACCAGATTTCCGCGCGGCTTCGGCCTGCCCGGACGCACCTGGAAGGCGGGCCTGCCGCTGATCATCAAGGACTTGCACGACGCCAAGAGTTTCCTGCGCTGGGAGGACGCCGCCAAGGTCGGGATCAATCTCGGCGTCGGCGTGCCCTACCGAACCGGTACCGACCAGACCTGGGTTCTGACATTCCTCTCCGCGCAGGCAACGCCGATTGCACGACGCTTCGAGATCTGGGTCCCGAACGAGGACCGTTCGGCGCTGGTCTTTCGCGCCGGCGATTGCAGCGCGCAGACCGACCTCGCCGCACGCTATGCGGCGCAGTCCATCGCCAGGGGCGAAGGCAGCATTGGCGGCGCCTGGGCCGCCGGCATGCCCGCGCTCAACGACGATCTCACCCGTGACGGCTCGATCGCCGGCTCCGAAGCCTGCGCAGCCGGGCTGAGCCGAATGGTGGCCCTGCCGGTCATCGGCAACGGAAGGCTTGACGCCGTGCTGGCCTGGTATTTGTGATCCGCGTCAATCGTCGGCCTGCAAGTCGGCCTCCGATGGCGTTGCGTCCCGGTTGCGGGGCACGGCCGCCTTCGGCACGAGGCTGCCGTCGAAATCTCCCTCGCCGGCGCCGGCCGGCAGCCAGGGACGGCTTGCTCCCCTCGTCCTCACCGCCTGCACCGGAAAGCCCTCGCCGCGTCTCGTCAGAGCCAGTGCGCCCTGACTGGCAAGACCCGCCCGATCGACCACCATCGCCGCGCAATCGGGTGGCGCAGGCCGCGCCGTCACCACCAGCGCGGCGCGGCTGCAATCATCGGCCAGCGCGTCGATACGCGTCGCCAACGCGATCAGTCGTCCGTCCGCGAGCGGCGCCACGCAGCCGGTCTCGTCACACGACACCCCACTCGCCAACGAGGCGTTGCCGGCATCGCGCGGATCGGCATCGGCAGCCAACCACTCCTTCAGCAGGAAGCTGTCCTTGCTGGCGCGGATCACCTGCAAGCGCCCATCCCCGCCCCGGATCGCGACGCTCGCGCCATCCCCGGCAATCAGGATATCGGGCTGCCGCACCGACAGTCCCCAGAGGATCGCTGCCAGCAGCACCAGGGCGCCGGACCAGCGCAAGGGCGTGCGCAACAGGCCCATCACGATGAGCCCGAGGCTCGCTGCGATCAGCGGCGCGATCCCGAAGGCGGGAATGCGGCCGACGGCGCCCGGCAGGGCCGCCACCCAGCGCGCGACCAGGACCATCCACTCGATGCCGATCCCCATCAACCACCAGAACACGCCGTCGAGCCCGAAGGGCGCCGCGAGCAGCCCCAACAGCCCGGCCGGCATCACCAGCGCCGAGACCACCGGCATGGCGCCGAGATTGGCGAGCACGCCGTATGGGGTCACGCGATGGAAGTGGAAGGCGGCGTACGGCGTGGTCGCGAGCCCCGCGATCAGCGAGGCCAGGAACAGCATCGCGATCTCGCGGCCGCCCCACAACGCGATCCGCGCCGTCGCGGAATGATCGGGCGAGGCGAGCAGGTTCGGCATGCCGATCTGCACCAGCGCCACCAGCCCGAGCGTTGCCGCAAACGACATCTGGAAGCTTGGATGCACCAACGCCTCCGGCGCGACCGCAAGCACGATCAGCGCGGCAACCGCCAGCGTGCGGAAGGTGATGGCGCGGCGGTCGACCATCACTGCGATCAGCACCACCGCCGTCATGAAGAACGATCTTTGCGTCGCAACCTCCGCGCCCGACAGCAACAGGTAGAACGCGGCCGCGACCAGCGCCGCGGCGGCCGACCATTTCTTGATGGCAGAGCCGGCCGCCAGCCCCGGGATCAAGGCCAGCAGCGCGCGCACCGCGAAGAAGACGACGCCGGCGACAACCGCCATGTGATAGCCGGAGATCGACAGCACATGGCCGAGTCCCGAGACGAACATGGCATCGTTCACGGGCGCGGTGATCGCATCGCGCCGCCCCGTGAGCAGCGCCGTCGCAATCGCGCGGTTATCGCCTTCGAGCGTTGCGCGGATGCGCGCATCGATCGCATCGCGCAGGCCCTGCATGAAGGCCGCGTAGCGCAGCCGCAGGCCGCCAGCATCCGGCGGCGTGGACGCCGTGATCGCGCCCATCACGAAGCCGGAGGCGCCGATGCCCTGGAAGAACATGTCGCGCGAGAAATCATAGCTGCCGGGGCGCACCGGCGAGATCGGCGGGAGCAGCCGCGCCTTCAGCTGCACGAAGCTGCCAACCTCAGGCGCCGTGCCCTTGCGCACCGAGAGGCGGACGCGCTCGAGCTTGACGTCGCTGCGCTGCGCCTCCATCGCGCTGACGCGCAGCACGAAACGGTCGGTGCGCTCGCGGATGTCGCGCGCTTCCACGAAGCCCGACAGCGACACCGAATAGAGCGGTTTTGCCAAAACGGTGTGCGCGATACGCGCGGTCTTCCAGGTCGCCACGGCAAAACCAGCCGCGACCGCCGCGAGCATGATGGCGGGCGCAAACAGCCGGCTCCGCCGGAGCAGCACCGCGCCGAGCATCAGCGCGATGGCTGTGGCGGCAACCACCCACAGCACCGGCTCATGATCGGCGGCGAAATAAAGCGCAATGCCGCCGCCGAAGGCGACCGGCACCCACGGCAACAGCCGGCCAGGCCCGGCCTCGCCCCGAGCCCATTGGCGCAGCGTCTCGATGATCGCCGGCCAGATGCCGAGGCCCGCTGGCGCCAAGCCGCCGGCCGGGGCGGCGCGGCCGACCGGCCACATCCCGGCAACTCCCTGGGACCGTCCTGGCCGGCCCGGCTCCGCCATTCCCCTGCACCTTACGATACGCGACGGCTGCGGAGGCTACCGGACCGTGCGGCTGCACGAATAGCGGTACGGATCGGGAACAGGCGAAGAGCGCCCTACTTTTCTCCGGGCTGGCGCCCGTTGCTAGATCAGCGGCGCCTGCGAGGAGGCGTGGTGATTGACGATCTTCCACTCGCCGTCCTCGCGGATGATGACCCAGCTCATCTTGACGACGAGATCATCCCGCTCGCCCGCGAGATCGAACGTGATGGTCGCGGCCATGTTGATCAGATCAGGGCCGGCCTGCGCGGCGTGCACGTCGGAGAAGGTCGCGCTCGGCCTCCCCCAGCGCGGCAGGCCGTTGAAATAGTCGGCGACGCCATCTCGGCCGCGATAGAGCTTCGGATTGGAGCCGAAGAAGAACGCGTTCCTCGCATAGAGCGAGGACAGCGCGGCCGCATCGAGCGCCGCGAAGCCGGCGCACCATTTCGCGATGATGGCGGAAACGATGGCGTCGGCCTCGCTGCTCATGTCCTGCTCAGCCCTTCTCAACCCTTGGCGACTTCCTTCGCGAACGTGTCGCGCAGACCGATCGTGCGCGAGAACACCGGCTTGCCGGGCGTCGAGTCCTTGTCACGCACGAAATAGCCCTGGCGCTCGAACTGCATCGGCTCGGTCGAATTGCTCTCCGCAACGGACGCCTCGACCCGCGCATCGGCGAGGATCTCCAGCGAGTTCGGGTTGAGATCGGTCGCGAAGTTCGAGGCATCCGGGCTCGGATTGGCGAACAGCTGGTTGTAGATGCGGATCTCCGCCGGCTTGGAGGCCGCCGCCGGCAGCCAGTGCATGGTCGCCTTGACCTTGCGGCCGTCGGGCGCGTTGCCGCCCTTGGTCGCGGGATCATAGGTGCAGCGCAGCTCCACCACCTCACCCTTGTCGTTCTTGATCACGCCGGTACACTTGACGAAATAGGCATAGCGCAGCCGCACCTCGTTGCCAGGCGACAGGCGGAAGAACTTCTTCGGCGGGTTCTCCATGAAGTCGTCCTGCTCGATATAGAGCTCACGGCCGAACGTGATCTTCCGCGTGCCGGCCGAGGGATCGTCGGGATGATTGATCGCCTCGAGCTCCTCGGTCTGCCCTTCCGGATAATTCTCGATCACCACCTTGAGCGGCTTCAAGACCGCCATGCGCCGCTGCGCCGTGCGGTTCAGCTCCTCGCGGATGCAGAACTCCAGCATGCCGACATCGACCACGCTGTTGGCTTTGGCGACGCCGATGCGCTTGACGAACTCGCGAAGTGCAGCCGGCGGCACGCCGCGGCGACGCATGCCCGCCATGGTCGGCATGCGCGGATCGTCCCAGCCCGCGACATGGCCGTCGCGGACGAGCTGGGTCAGCACGCGCTTGGACAGCAGCGTATAGGTGAGATTCAGCCGCGCGAATTCGTACTGATGCGGCTGTGAGGGCACCGGCAGCTTCTCGATGAACCAGTCGTAGAGCGGTCGGTGGTCCTCGAACTCCAGCGTGCAGATCGAATGCGTGATGCCTTCGATGGCATCCGACTGGCCGTGGGCATAGTCGTAGCTCGGGTAGATGCACCATGCGTTGCCGGTGCGCGGATGGTGCGCATGCAGGATGCGGTACAGCACTGGGTCGCGCAGATTGATGTTGCCCGCGGCCATGTCGATCTTGGCCCGCAGCACGCGCGCGCCGTTGGGGAATTCGCCCGCCTTCATGCGGCGGAACAGGTCGAGGTTCTCCTCCACGGAGCGTTCGCGGAACGGCGAATTCTTGCCGGGCTCGGTCAACGTGCCGCGCGAGAGGCGGATCTCCTCCTGGGTCTGGTCGTCGACATAAGCGAGGCCGTCGCGGATCAGCTGCTCCGCCCATTCGTACAGGCGGTCGAAATAGTCCGAGGCGAAGAACAGGTTCTTGCCCCAGTCAAAGCCGAGCCAGCGCACGTCGGCCTGGATTGAATCGATATATTCCTGCTCTTCCTTGACCGGGTTGGTGTCGTCGAAGCGCAGGTGGCAGCGGCCCGGAAACTCCTGGGCGACGCCGAAGTTGAGTGCGATCGACTTGGCGTGGCCGATATGCAAGTAGCCGTTCGGCTCCGGCGGGAACCGGGTCACAATCTCCTTGTATTTGCCCTGATCGAGGTCGGCCTGGATGATGTCACGAATGAAATCGCGCCCAACCTCAGCTGCCACCGGTTCTGTCATTACGAAAATCCTGTAGGGAAATCAGCGGTCCTTCTGCCAAATTCGCGTGGCCGCGCCAAGAGCTTACAAGAGCTTAAGCAAGGCCTGCCGGGTCCGCCGTCGCCCTTTAGTTATGTCCCGTTCCTGCTATACACCACCGCCTCCAATGCATAGGCCCTGCCAAGAATGTCCGATTCCGTCGTCACGCGCTTCGCTCCCTCGCCGACCGGCTTCCTCCATATCGGGGGCGCCCGCACGGCGCTGTTCAACTGGCTCTATGCCAAGAAGCACGGCGGCAAGATGCTGCTGCGGATCGAGGACACCGACCGGGAACGCTCCACGGAAGCGGCGATCGGCGCCATCCTCGACGGGTTGAAGTGGCTCGAGCTCGGCTGGGACGGCGAGGTCATCTACCAGTTCGCCCGCGCCGCCCGGCACCGCGAGGTCGCCGAGCAGCTGCTCGCCGATGGCAAGGCCTACCGTTGCTACGCCACCGCCGAAGAGCTCGCCGCCATGCGCGAGAAGGCGCGCAGCGAGGGGCGCACCCGCCTCTATGACGGCATGTGGCGCGACCGCGACGCGGCCACGGCGCCGAGCCACGTCAAGCCCACCATCCGCCTGCGCGCGCCGCAGACCGGCGAGACCGTGATCGAGGACCAGGTCCAGGGCCGCGTGGTCTGGCAGAACGAGAACCTCGACGATCTCGTCCTGCTGCGCGGCGACGGCAACCCGACCTACATGCTCGCCGTGGTGGTCGACGACCACGACATGGGCGTCACCCATGTGATCCGCGGCGACGACCACCTGATCAACGCCGCCCGCCAGAAGCAGATCTACGATGCGATGGGCTGGGAGCTGCCCAGCATGTCCCATATCCCGCTGATCCACGGCCCGGACGGCTCGAAACTCTCCAAGCGGCACGGCGCGCTCGGCGTCGATGCCTACCGCGCGATGGGGTACCTGCCGGCTGCGCTGCGCAACTACCTGGTCCGGCTCGGCTGGAGCCACGGCGACCAGGAGATCTTCTCGACCGAGGAGATGATCGACGCGTTCGATCTCGGCAGCGTCGGCCGCGCCGCCGCCCGCTTCGATTTCGCCAAGCTGGAAAACCTCAACGGCCACTACATCCGCCACGCCGACGATCAATCGCTCGTGAAGATGTTCGAGGACGTGCTCGACCACGTCGTGCCGAGCCGCGACGAGATCAAGGCCAAGTTAAACGACACCACGCGCGCGCAGCTGCTCAAGGCCATGCCGGCGCTCAAGGAGCGCGCCAAGACATTGATCGAGCTGATCGACGGCGCCCATTTCATCTTCGCCGACCGGCCGCTGGCGCCGGATCCCAAGGCGCAGGCGCTGTTGACGCCCGAGAACCGCAAGCTGATCGGCCAGCTACATTCCGCGCTGGAGAAAGTCGAGACGTGGAGCGGCGCCACCACCGAGGCCGCGCTGCGCGCCTTTGCCGAGGAAAATAGTCTCAAGCTCGGCGCGGTCGCCCAGCCGCTTCGGGCGGCGCTCACCGGACGGACGACGTCCCCTGGTATATTTGAGGTTTTGGAGGTGCTTGGACGCCAGGAAAGCCTCGGCCGGCTTAGGGATCAGTCTACGACGTAAGTCGACCATGCGTGCGGCGATCTTGCAGCGCACATAGCAATAATATACCCATCTCCCCCACATTCTGGAACATCCGGCCTGCCCCCATGGTCGCCCTGGGGGTCTCCGGCTCCGGCCCGTCTCACCACACATCGGGGACCTCTGATGGACGCAAAAGAAAGCCCAAAGACCGCGACGCTGACGGTCGGAAACAAGAATTTCGATCTTCCGATCCTCAGCGGCAGCGTCGGGCCTGACGTCATCGATATCGGCAAGCTCTACGGCCAGTCCGGCCTGTTCACCTACGATCCGGGCTTTACCTCGACCGCGAGCTGCCAGTCCAAGATCACCTATATCGACGGCGACGCGGGCGTGCTGGAATACCGCGGCTACCCGATCGAGCAGCTCGCCGAGCATGGCGACTTCCTGGAGACCTGCTACCTCCTGCTCTACGGCAACCTGCCGACCGCCGCGCAGAAGAAGGATTTCGACTACCGCGTGACCCATCACACGATGGTGCACGAGCAGATGGCCCGTTTCTTCCAGGGCTTCCGCCGCGACGCCCATCCGATGGCGATCATGGTCGCGGCCGTCGGCGCGCTGGCCGCGTTCTATCACGATAGCACCGACATCAACGATCCGAAGCAGCGCATGATCGCCTCGATGCGCATGATCGCGAAGATCCCGACGCTGGCTGCGATGGCCTACAAATACACCGTCGGCCAGCCCTTCGTTTATCCGAAGAACTCGCTCGGCTTTGCCGAGAACTTCCTGAACATGTGCTTCGCGGTGCCTTGCGAAGACTACAAGGTCAGCCCGGTGCTCGCCGACGCGCTGGAGAAGATCTTCATCCTGCACGCCGACCACGAGCAGAACGCCTCGACCTCGACGGTGCGCATCGCCGGCTCCTCGGGCGCCAACCCGTTCGCCTGCATCGCGGCCGGCATCGCCTGCCTCTGGGGCCCGGCCCATGGCGGCGCCAACGAAGCCGCGCTGAACATGCTCTATCAGATCGGCACGGTCGACAAGATCCCCGAGTTCATCGCCAAGGTGAAGGACAAGAATTCCGAAGTCCGCCTGATGGGCTTCGGCCACCGGGTCTACAAGAACTACGATCCGCGCGCCAAGATCATGCAGAAGATGTGTCATGCCGTGCTCAAGGAGACCGGCCATGGCGACGATCCGATGCTGAAGGTGGCGATGGAGCTCGAGAAGATCGCGCTCAGCGACCAGTACTTCATCGACCGCAAGCTCTACCCGAACGTGGACTTCTATTCGGGCATCACGCTGAAGGCGATGGGCTTCCCGGTCTCGATGTTCACCGTGCTGTTCGCGGTCGCCCGCACCGTCGGCTGGATCAGCCAGTGGAGCGAGATGATCGAGGATCCCCAGCAGAAGATCGGCCGCCCGCGCCAGCTCTACACCGGCGTCGCCAAGCGCGATTACGTGCCGATCGACAAGCGCTAACGTCAGGCCATCACGCTTTCGCAGCGGCGCCATCGCAAGATGGCGCCGTTTTGTTTTGCGCCCGCACTTTCCTCGTGCTGCCGCGCACAACAACAAGTCCATGCTCACGGCGGCAAGCGCCTTGACAGCCGAAATGCTCCGCGCGCATTCTTACTCTAAGTAAGAATGACGACAGGGATGGAAATGCCGGAGCAGCCGAGAAGTCGGCGGCAGACGCGCGCTGCCATTTTGACTCATCTGCTTCAGTCGGGCGGCTCGTTTCGTCCGCCGCTGGCGAAGGCCGTGCGTCTGTCGGAAGCGAGCCTGTCGCGCATCCTGCTTGACCTGAAGGCCGAAGGCCTGATCGAGGAAGTGCGGCGCCCTGCCCCTTACGTCGGCGGCCCGACCGGTCTCGTGTCGCTGGACGGCGCGGTGGCGCTGGCAGCCTTCGAGCTGACGACGCAGCGGCTCAGCGTCGGGGTCGGCGGCCTGTCGGGTGAGCTGCACTACACCGAGCGTGTGCCGCTCCCGAAGACGCCTGACGTCGAGACCGTCGGCCGGGCATTTCGCGAAGCGATGACGTTGTTGCGCGACTGGACGCGGCGCCGCCGGATCACCCTCTCGCAGATCGGCGTCTCGATTCCCGGCCTCGGCCGTCTCAGCATATCGGCCAATCCGATCATTCCCTGCGACGTCGCTCGCATCAGCGACATGTTCGGCGAGATGTTCGCCGGCGTGCCGCTCGAATTCACCAATTCGGTCGTCGCGCATGCCACCTTTCACCGCTGCCGCACGGAAAACTACCCGTTCAACGACACGCATCTGTTCGTGCTCGTCAGCCACGGCGTCGCCGGCGCCTGGATGGATGATCCGGCCGAGACCGATGCTCTGCAGCCGATCGAGCTCGGCCACATGGTGTTCGGGCCTGACGGACCGCGCTGCCGCTGCGGACATCACGGCTGCGTCGAGGCCTATACGTCGATTCCCGCGCTGGCTGCGCTTCTCGGCGTTTCCGAGACCGAGCTGCTCCAGCTCGGCAACGAATGGGTCAACACGGTCCCGATCTCATCGCGCGTGCGGCAGGATTTGCGCCGTCGGCTGTTCCGGCTCGGCCTTGCGATCGGCAATACGCTGAACGTCAAGCCGTGCGGCGGCGTTGCGATCAGCGGCTGGCCGTCGCTTCTCGCTGAAGAGGATCGGCAAGCACTGGTCGATGGCATCGACGCCTGCCTGCTGGGCGGACGCAAACTGGCGCAGGTCTCCCTCGCCTTCGTGCCGCCGTCGACCGGCAACGATCCGCAGGCTGCGCTCGCCTTCGCCGCCTTTTGTCTCGCCAGCCGTGGCGGCATGCCCGCGGCATCGACGGAGGCGGCCTGACATGCGCTGAGCCCAAACGGCCTATAAAGCGCGAAAGATTTCACACCGGGAGGAACTGCCATGCCGATCACAACAACAAGGCGTCGTCTGCTCGCTGGCTCCGCTGCCGCGCTCGCATTTCCGCACCTTGCCCGCGCGCAAGGCGCGGCCAAGCCGCGACTGACCGCGATCTCGCAATGGTCGGCGGGCAGCGACGGGGCGGCCATTACGGCGCTCGGCAAGAAATTCGAGGAGAAGGGCGGCGTTTGGCAGCACTCGCCCGTCCCCGGCTTCACCACCGAGATGATGAACAAGCTGCGCGCGCAGATCATGGCCGGCGATCCGCCGGCTTGCTCGCAGCTCAAGGGGCCCGAGATTGCGGCCTGGTCGAAGATTGCGCCCACCGTCAATCTCGATGCCCTCGTCGCGGCCGCCGGCTACGAGAAGGTCGTCGCTCCGGACCTTGCAAAGCTGCACAAGCCCGGCGGCAAATGGATTGCGCTGCCGCTACAGATCTACAGCACCAACATGCTCTTCCTGTCCAAGCGCGCGATGGACAAGGCGAAGGCGGACAAGGTCCCCGTCACCTGGGCCGACTTCAACGACCTCGCCGAAAAGATGAAGGCGGGCGGAGTCGCCTCTCCTATCGCCAATGGCGGCACCCGCCCGGACGACGGACAGAAATTCGAGGCGGCTCTCGCGGGCATCAGTCCGCTCGCCTATCGCGCGGCCATCATGAATCTCGAGAAGAAGGCCCTCGAGGGTCCGGAGATCAAGGCCGCGTTCGCCCAGGTGCGCAAGATCGCCGACTGGATGGACCCCAACGTCGGCGCCCAGCATTTCTCGACCAACCTGAAGCGCTTCATCGACGGCGACATGGGCATGATGATCATGGGCGGATGGGCGCAGGGCGTATTGCGCAATGCCGGCTTCAAGCTCGAGGACTTCATGATTGCGCCAGGCCCGAGCGACAACGGCAAGCCGGTCTTCCTGTTGAATGCCGACGCCTTCATCTTCTGGCAGCGCAAGGAGGCGGACCTGCAAGCCGGCCAGACCCTGATGGCTCAGCTCGTCATGGATCCGGCGATCCAGACCATGTACTCGCAGATCACCGGCTCCATCCCCGTGCGCACTGACGTCGATCTAACAGGCGAAGGCTGGTCGGAGGGGCAACGAACAACCTCGAAGGCCTTGAAGGAGGCCATCGCCAGCAATCAGGCCGTCCTCAGCATGGCGCACAACATGGCGCAGGAAAACGGAATGACCGCGGCGATGATCGACGTAATCACGGAGTACGTGAAGAACAAGACGATCAAGCCGGAGCAGGCGGCCACCCGCCTCGCCGAGGCCGTCGAGGGCGCGCGTTGAGCAATGCCGCCACGATGAGACCGGGCCGGCCGGCGCTTCCCGAATGGGTGCGCCGGCTGCCCGAATATCTGACGATCTGGGTGCCGCTGCTGCTGTCGGCGGCGCACCTCGTCTCGTTTTCGCTCTGGACGATTTGGATCTCGTTCACGCCGTCCACCCTCGTTCCCGTTGCGGGCTGGGTCGGCTTGCGCAACTACACGGCGGTCACGGCATCGCGCAACTGGCAAATCGCCTTCGACAATTTGCTGCTGTTCGGCAGCGCTTTCGTGCTGCTGAGCGCAGCGACCGGCCTCATCCTCGCGATCCTGCTCGATCAGCGCATTCGTGGCGAGAACGTGCTGCGCTCCATCTTCCTCTATCCCCTGGCGGTGTCCTTCGTGGTCACCGGCACGGTCTGGAGCTGGCTGCTCAATCCCGGTCTCGGGATCCAGAAGCTGGTGCACGACCTCGGCTGGACCTCCTTTAAGTTCGACTGGCTGATCGACCGCGACATGGCGATCTGGACCATTGTCATCGCCGCGATCTGGCAATCCTGCGGCTTTTCCATGGCGCTGTTCCTTGCCGGCCTTCGCTCGGTCGATCCCGACATCATCAAGGCCGCGCAGATCGACGGCGCGGGACCGGTCCGAACCTACCGGCGTATCATCCTGCCGTCGCTGTGGCCGATCACGGTCACCGTCGTGGTGATCCAGTTGCAGTTCGCGATCTCGACCTTCGACCTCGTGCGCGCGCTCACCAACGGCGGACCGGGAATCGCGACCCAGCTGCCGGCACTCGTCGTCTACGACCTGATGTTCCAGCGCAGCCTGCTCGGCCGCGGCGCGGCGGCGGCCGTGCTGATGTTGCTCATTCTTCTCGCGGTGCTGCTGCCCTACGCGGCGTGGCGATACATCCAGCGACGGCGAGGCGCCCATGCCTGACCGCAGCTTCGCACCGACCCGGATCCTGATCTATCTCGCCGTCTTCTTGATCGCCGCGGCCTGGCTCGCGCCGCTCGTGGTCGTGGTGCTGAACTCGCTGCGGACCAACGAGGAGATCGCGCAGGGATCGATGATCGGCTGGCCGCAGCATCTGGCCTGGAGCAACTACGCCGCAGCCTGGAGCGGCTTCTGTGTCGCCGAGACCTGCGCCGGCATCCGGCCCTACATGCTGAACTCCGCGCTGGTCACGATTCCCGCCACGATCTTCTCCACCCTGCTCGGCGCAATCGCCGGTTACGCCGTGTCGCTCTGGCGTTTTCGCGGCGACAACTGGATCTACGGCATCGTGACGCTGGGCCTGTTCCTCCCCCAGCAGATGCGCCTGTTGCCCTGGACCATCGTGCTGCGGGACGTCGGCCTCATCAACACCCTGACCGGCCTCGTGCTGATTCACACCATTCAGGGGCTCTCATTCACCACGCTGTTCTGCCGGAATTATTATGTCGCCATTCCCCATGAACTGATCAGGGCCGCCCGCATCGACGGCGCCGGCTTCTTCCGCATCTTCTGGCGCATCATCCTGCCGCTCTCAGGTCCCATCCTGATCGTCACGGTGATCTGGCAGTTCACCCATATCTGGAACGAGTTCCTCTATGGCGTGACGTTCACCACCGGCCAGCAGCAGCCCGTCACCGCAGCGCTTATCGCGCTGTCCGCCGCCGTCGCGGATATCCCGCAGCATGGCGTGCAGAGCGCAGCGGTGATCATCGCCGCGCTGCCCACGCTGTTGATCTACCTGCTCGGCGGCAAGTACTTCGTCCGCGGCCTGACTGCCGGGGCCGTGAAATGATGGAGTTGTCATGGCAGCACTGAGCATTCGCGCCCTGTCCAAGCGTTACGCCAATCTGGAGGTGCTGAAGGACATCGCGCTCGACATCGAGAGCGGCGAGTTCACCGTGCTGGTCGGCCCGTCCGGCTGCGGCAAGTCCACCCTGCTCAACATCGTCGCCGGGCTCGACCGCCCGAGCGCGGGAACGATCGAAATCGGCGGCCGCGTCGTCAATGACGTCGCGCCGAAGGACCGCGACATCGCCATGGTGTTCCAATCCTACGCGCTCTATCCCTCGATGACCGTGCGCCAGAACATCACCTTCGGCATGGAATGCCGTCACGTTCCCAAAGCAGAGCAGGACGCTGCGGTCGGCAATGTCGCAAAACTGCTCCAGATCGAGCCGCTGCTCGGCCGCAAGCCCTCGCAATTGTCCGGCGGCCAGCGCCAGCGCGTGGCGATGGGACGCGCGCTGGTGCGCAATCCCCTGCTCTTCCTGTTCGACGAACCGCTCTCCAATCTCGATGCCAAGCTGCGCGTCGAGATGCGGATGGAGATCAAGCGCCTGCATCAGCGCATCGGCGCCACCATCATCTATGTCACCCACGACCAGATCGAGGCGATGACGATGGCGACGCGGATCGCCGTGATGCATCAGGGCAGCGTGCAGCAATTCGCCGATCCCGACACCGTGTACCGCTATCCCGCCAATCTGTTCGTCGCACGCTTCATGGGCTCGCCGCCGATGAACACCATGCCGGCGCGGCTCGAGGCCGAAAATGACGGTCCGGTCGTCGTGATCGGCGCGGGACGGCCCGACGAGCTTCGTCTGCGCCTTACGGGGTATGACGCCGCAGCACCCTTTGTCGGGCGCAAGGTGGTGTTCGGAATCAGGCCGGAATGCATCGCTGAGGGGAGCCGCACGTTTTCCAGCGAAGCGCCTGTCCTCGTCGAGGCGCCGGTGGAGCTGGTCGAGCCCACCGGCGCCGAGACGATGGTGCTCCTGCGGCTCGGCGGCGAGCCCGCGATGGCACGAGTCTCGCCGGATATCCGCCCCGCGCCCGGCACGTCCGCCGCCTTCGCGCTCGACACCCGCCGCATTTGCCTGTTCGACCCCGAGACGGAGCGCCTGATCGCATGACGAAGACGACCTATTCCAGCCTAGCCGGTAGCGTGGTGCTGATCACCGGAGGCGCCAGCGGCATCGGCGCCGCCTTCGTCCGGGCCTTCGCGGGCCAAGGCGCCCGGGTCGCCTGCTTCGACATCGATAAGGACGCCGGCGAAGCCCTGGTGCGGGAAATAGCGGCCTCGTCCGGGCCCGCGCCGCTGTTCGTGCCCTGCGATCTCCTCGACATCGATGCCCTGCGCAGCGCGATGGCAGAGGCCCGCCGCTCGCTTGGCGACGCCGCCGTTCTCGTCAACAACGCCGCCAACGATCAGCGCCAGGCTCTCGCCGAGGTCACGCCGTCCGAGTTCGACTGGATGATCGGCGTCAATCTCAAGCACGTCTTCTTCGCGGCGCAAGCGGTGGTGCCACAGATGCAGGCGCGCGGCGGCGGCTCGATCATCAACATGTCGTCGATCGCCTGGATGCGCGGCGCGCCGGCACTGCCGGTCTACGCCGCGGCGAAAGCGGCGATCGTCGGCTTCACCAACTCGCTGGCGCGCTCCGTCGGTCCCGACCGCATTCGCGTCAACGCGATCGCGCCGGGCATGGTCATCACCGAGCGCCAGCGCAGGCTGTGGTATCCGGACGATCGGGTCATCGCCGAGATACGCTCGCGCCAGGCGGTGCCCGATGCGGTAACGCCCGAAGACATTGCCAATATGGCACTGTTCCTCGCCTCCGACGAAAGCCAGCGCATCACCAGCCAGTGTTTCAGGGTTGATGGCGGACTCGCCTAGGCCGGTGCGCATAAGACCGTTCGAGTGCCCTTTCCTTGGCCCTACGTGACGTTCGACAATAGTGATTGGAACTAGGAAACCTTGGGAGGTTCGCGCGTTTAGGGGCCGGAGCAAGCCGTGGAGGAGAAGCATGCGAACAGCAATTCTCGCATTGATTGTAGTTGCCGGAAGCGCAATGAGCTTCCAAGCAACGGCCCAACAGCAAAAGGCCGCACCCAGTGAGCAAACCAAGGAGGAGATGAAGCGCGACGTGGACCGGGAGCTCAAGGCTGGCCAGCCCAACGAGCAGATGCAGCGCGATGCGGACAAAGGGATCAAGACCCGCAACTCCGGAGAGTCCGGATACGTGGCCGATCAAGACAAGCCGGCCGCTTCGGCGCATCCTCCGGGCCGACCGGGAAGTGAGCAGACCACGGGTTCGGGTGGCCAGACCGGCACTCCGAAATAGAACACTCGGCCTGCTCTGCGTCTACGGCGAGTTGCGCGGGCGCCGGAAGTGGCCAATTCACGGGTCGCATGCCGTCCCGGGTTAGCGTGTCGTCCGCCTGGTTGCCGCCCAAATGTCCTCCCGGGGTCAGTATGTCGCGCTCAGTGTACGCGTGGAGCGAGACCCCGGGGGCAAGTGGCGGGCCGTCATAGGGCGCACAAGCGCCAGTCGAGGCAAGGACGGCCTCCGCGTTCTGTCCACCGCCGATAGCCGACATCCAAGCTGCCTCAAATTATCCGGCTAAGGGACACGGTGCGACCTAGAGCGGGATGTTACTCTATGAACAGCAGTCCCCTCTTCTTATCGCCGTCAAACGTATTTACAGCGTCGAACAGCCGCTTCCGTTCGACTAGCCACGGCTGGAAATCGAAATTGACATCGAGCACGAAAACGAGGTCTTCGGCTTCGAAATAGCCCCCAATTGGGGAATGGTGTCCACTACCAGCACCAAAAATATGAGCGCGATCGAAATTCACGATGTAGCGTCGCCGCGGATCGTTGGAGCGACGGAGATGCTCCAGAAACTCGTTTTCGCTGAGATCGCGCAAGACAGTAACTTTCCGGCTGGTGTTGGACTGGGCGACGTTGGCCAGTTCGTCAAGCGTGAGCCCCATGATGCATACGCCTGTCCAGCAACTCCACGTCCCGGCCAACACCTTGCCTTCCGTCCTTGCCGCCTCGCCAAGGGACCGATACGCGTTTGCAACAGCGGCAGGTCCGCAGCGAGAGCCATTTGACTGCCAATCAACGTGTCGTTCAAATGTTGCTGCCACAGGCAGGTGCCACGCACGCTCAATAAGCTCCGGAGTACGTGTGACCGATGACGCTATGGCTTCCGATGGCACGTGCGATTGATTGACCACCAGGGCCCCGGCACACACCAGACTCAGGGCAATCACCAAGCTGCTGATGCTTACGCGGTGCCATCGCTTCATGGATCGGAACCTTGGCGGCAATGACGACTTAGGCGCGCAAAATTATACTCGGAAGCCGGAGAGCGCGAAGAAGATACCTGTCCGCGTTCGTTCGGGCTGAAAATGCGAACATAATTTCCGACAGGACGACCCGAGTTCTTCTTTTGGGTCGAACAGGAAAGTGACAGCCAATCGGACCCTTTCCGCGGCATCCCGAGATGTATCAGCGTCGAGATCCCAGTGCTAGACTTCCTGCTCCTAGCGATTGGGAGGACGAACATGCCCGATAGCGTCTACAAGGTCATTGAACTGGTCGGTACCAGCAGCGACTCATGGGAGAAGGCGGCCGCTAACGCAGTCGAGCAAGCTGCTAAATCTCTCCGAGATCTCCGCATTGCAGAGGTCGTCAAGCTCGATATGCAACTGGATGACAAGGGAAAAGTTGAGGCCTATCGCGCCAAGCTCAACGTATCGTTCAAGTTCGAGGGCTCCTGAGCCTCAGCACCTCGCCGCTTCGGGCGAGGACGGCTCATTGGACAGGCGCGTTGCGGTCCGCCAGCCGGACGCTGTGGCCCATCCCGGAAGTTGGCACTAGTCCGAGCGGGACCGAAATGCTTTGATGCGCAGGAGCGTATGGCGCGTGGGTGGCCCCATGTACATGGTCATTCGCAAGTACAGCAAGGTTCGTTCGGTCGCGGACGCCGCTCGTCGCGCCAAGAGCGGCGTTGGTGAGATCCTAAGACAATCGCAGGGATTCAAATCTTACCATGTGCTGGATGCGGGCGACGGTGTCGGTATCGCGGTGATGATATTTGACGACCGCGAAAGCGCCAACGCAGCGAACGCCAAGATACTGGCATTTGTTCAAGCCAGTCTACCGGACCTCGAACTTGGAGTTCCTGAAATCGCTGCCGGCGAGGTTTTGGTGAACATAGAGCCCAATGGGTCCTCGGGCATCAAGTAGCCGAAAACGCTGCCTGTTGCATGGCCCGCCGCCCGTTGATCGTGCAGTCTACCCGACCTGCATCGCGTTTGCGGCGGTCGCGCCCCGACACCGGCATATGCCGGCCAAGAATCTGGCGACTGCGCAAATTTTCGAGGAGCACAATGCCATGAAGCAACACACCTCCGAAGCATTTTCCACCACAGCCAGGAAACTGCTCATGCGGATGCGCATCGTGATGCCACCCAGGGATCCTGATGAAGACGAGGAGGATGAAGACGAGGAGGACGAAGACGAGGAGGACGAAGACGAGGATGAGCAAGATGATGCCGACGAACCGGCGGTCGTGCGCGAGCCGGACGAAGACTAGACTAGCCGGTGTCTGGCAGTCGCCATTATACTATCTCTCATGGGCTGGGATGCGAAAGACATAGCGCTTCTCAAAAGGCTCTGGTCCGCGGGACAGAGCGCGGCGCAGATTGCGCGTCATCTCGGCTGCAGTCGTAACGCGGTATGCGGTATGCTGAACCGTCTGGGCCTGAAGCGCGGCCACAAGCCGCCCACAGCGCAGCCCCAGATAAGGCCGGCCCCGAAGCTGAGGCCGTCGTCGGCCGCCTGCGCCCGTCCCATCGCGCGGAGGGTGTCGCCGAGTACAGCAGAGAGGGAGCTGCCAAAGGAATTCAGCCGGCAGCAGCTTTACGCCATTCTGGCTGAGGCGGTCAGAAACACTGGTTAAGAGCTCACCACGAACGTCCTTGCCCTCCCGTCCATGTCGGCCGCGTCGTTACTTTGCAAATGAGCGTCGGCCACCCGCGAGACAGAAACAGGGCCCACCTCACACGCATACGTTGATGGAACCGGGTTTTAGCTCGCGTTGTTTCGGCTCGGGGTCGTCACAGCCACGTCGCTATAGAGAAGCCCTGTATACGGGAGTATAGTCGCCAAAGGCATATTCCCGATCGATCTTGATCGGCTCCGGGGGGACGCGATCCGGCACGAGAAATCTGTCGATTGATCCATCACGCGTGAGCAAGAGATGATCATGCAACATGCGATTGAAGTGCCGTCGGTCGCCCTCGATTCGAATGAGTGCAAGCGCCCCGAGGAGGCACTGCGCGAGAGCGAGGAGCGCTTTCGCACGCTGGTGCAATTCTCCTTCGATGTGTACTGGGAAACGGACGCGGAGCATCGCTTCATCCGCCAAGAGTTCGCCGAGACGCTTCCCGAGCCGCCGGTCTCCGAGATCGGCAGGACGCGATGGGAGGTCCCGTATCTCGAACCTGACGCAGATGGCTGGCGCAAACACCGGGAGATACTCGACGCTCACCTCCCGTTTCGCGATTTCGAGCTCGCGCGGCCGATGCCCGACGGCGGCAAGCGCTATATTTCCGTCTCTGGTCTGCCCATCTTTGACAAGACAGGGAACTTCGTGGGTTACCGAGGTGTGGGGCGCCACATCACGGAGCGCAAGCGCGCCGAACAGGCGCTGATCGAGAGCGAGGCCCGTTTTCGTACCTTCGTGGACCACGCGACCGATACGTTCATGCTGCACAGTGAAGATGGTCACGTTCTCGATGTGAATCGGAATGCCTGCGAAAGTCTCGGCTACAGCCGGACCGAACTGGTTGGGGCAACTGCGGCCTTGTTCGATCTGGAGATGGATGAAGCGACTTGGCGTCGCAACCGCGAGCGTCTCAAGGCCGGCGGCATCGCTACGCTCGAGAGGCGCTATTGCCGAAAGGATGGCACTGTGTTTCCCGTCGAAGTTCGTATGCGCGAGTTCTGCGAAGTCGGACAGTCACGAATCATTTGTCTGAGCCGCGACATCACCGAACGCAAGCGAACCGCCGAGACGTTCCGCGAGATGCAGGCTGAACTAACACACGCCAATCGCGCGGCGGCAATGGGCCAGGTCACGGCTTCGGTGACACACGAACTAAGCCAACCAATCACCGCGGTGCTCTGCGACGCAGAGGCCGCACTGAACTGGCTAGGAACACAATCTCCGAATTTCGAAAAGGCACAGCAGGCGCTCGTATCCATTGTCGCAGAAGCCAAGCGAGGCGGCGAGATTATCAGTTGGATCCGTTCCTTGATCAAGAAAGCTCCGGCGCCGAAGGAGAGCGTCGAAGTCAATGGTGCAATCCTGGACGTGATCACCATCGCCCGTAGCGAGCTGCTCAAACATGATGTCTCGATCCAGACCGACCTCGCTCCGGGCTTGCCGCTCGTGAAGGGCTATCGCGTTCAGCTGCAACAGGTGGTTCTCAATTTGATCCTCAACGCGATCGAGGCAATGAACTGCGTCGACGTTGGCGGACGAGAGATGCGGATCAGCACGGCTGCGGATGCTTCAAATCGCGTTGTTGTAGCCGTACGGGATACCGGACCTGGACTTGACGTCGCAATCGTTGACCGCCTGTTCGAGCCCTTCTACACCACCAAGCCGGACGGGACCGGCATGGGCTTGTCGATTTGCCAATCGATCATCGAGGCTCACGGAGGACGACTTTGGACTGGTGCGAATGAACCACGGGGGGCGGTGTTTCACTTTAGTCTGCCTTCGCAACAGGAGTGATCCACGTCGCTTTAGCGTAACTCACGCCTTCGCTGTTGCGTTTCTTGGCGTCTGGTCTTTGAGGGCAGCTCACGCTTTGGAGGGGGCAGCTCAAGCAGCCTTTTTGAAACACCCTAGCTCGTTCGCCGGCTCTGGCGCATCGTTGCGAGCACGATGTCGGCGGCGAGCACGCTCGGCGATGTGTTGCCGGTCGACATGATCTGATCGAGCCTGGCGAAGGCCTCGACCTGCTGCCGGCGCAGCGGAGACTCCGTCAGCACGTCCCGAAGCGCCGGCGCCAGCTTCTCCGGCGTGCATTCCTCCTGCAAATACTCGGGAATGACATCCTTGCCGATCACGAGATTGGCAAGGATCACCGAGGAGACACGGATCGCGCGTCGCAGGATGAACGCCTCGATCGCGCCGACGCGATAGGCCGTCACCATCGGAATGCCCGACAGCGCGAGCTCGAGCGTCACCGTGCCGGATTTCGCCAGCGCGGCGTGAGCGATGCGGAAGGCCGCACGCCTCTCGTTCTCGCCGATCACGATCTGAGGCTTGACCGGCCAGCTCGCGATGCCTTCGCGGATGGTGGCTTCGAGATGCGGCATGGTCGGCAGCATCAGTTCGAACGCACAGCCCTCACCCCTTAAGCGACCGAGCGTTGCGCCGAACACGTCGAGATGATGCCTGACCTCGCTGCGGCGGCTGCCGGGCAGCACCAGCAGCACCGGCGGCTCACTGTCGCGGCGCGCCTGCTCCTCCGCACTCGGCCGCAGCGAGCCCAATTGCTCAATCAGGGGATGGCCGACATAGCTGCAGGGCGGGCCGCCGAGCTTGCGGTATTCCTCGGGCTCGAACGGCAGCAGGCCGAGCACGTGGTCGACATAGCCGAGCATGGTCCGCGCCCGTCCTGGCCGCCATGCCCAGAGCTGCGGCGAGACGTAGTCGACGATCGGGATCGCGGGATTGCGCGCGCGCACGCGGCGGGCGACGCGATGGGTGAAGTCGGGGCTGTCGATGATGACGAGCACGTCGGGCGCGGCCTCGGTCACTGCGTCGGCGGTCTGCCGGATCAGCCGCAGGATCTTCGGCAATTGCTGCACCACCGCGGCAAACCCGACGATCGAGAGCTCCTCGATCGGAAACAGCGATTCCAGGCCCTCGCGCGCCATAGTGCGGCCGCCGACGCCGACGAACTGCACGCCGTCGCCGAGGCGCTGGCGCAGCACCTTCATCAAGGCGCTGCCGAGCCTGTCGCCGGACTCCTCCGTCGCGATCAGGAAGATCTTCCGCTTGGGATCACGCGACATCACGCGGGCAGGCCGATGACGAAGAGATATTTGGCATCGGCAAGCGCGATCATCGTCTGCGGCTCGGCGGCGATGGTGTTGCCCGCGATGACGGCGATGCCGGCAAGGCCGGCAGCCGCGACGCCCTCGATGGTGCGCGGACCGATCGTCGGCAGGTCGAAGCGCAGGTCCTGGCCGCTCTTCGGCGCCTTCACCAGCACACCGCGTCCGGTGGCGGCGCGGATGCGGCCCTCCTCGCGCAGCCTCGCGACGCGGGCGAGCAGCGCGTCGGTGCCCTCGATGTCCTCGACCGCCACCACGTGGCCATCGATCACGACCACGGCCTGGCCGATGTCGAACGGGCCGAGCGCGGTCAGCACCGCCCGGCCGCGTGCGATGTCGGCCTTGCTGGCATCGCTCGGCCAGGCGCGGCTGATGCAGCCCTCGGGCATCAGGAGATCCGGCGCGACGTCCTTGATGCCGACCATCCGGAAGCCGTCCTGCTCGAGGATGCGGCCCACACCCGACAGCAAATGATCGTCGCCGCCACGGAAGGCGCGGATGACGTTGCCGAGCAGGCGCAGCGTCGTGAAGTCGAACCGGATCTCGGACAGCGAAGGCCGCACCAACGTGCCGATGAAGATCAGGTCGCGGCAGCCCTCCTCGCGGAACAGCCGCATCGCGCGTCCGAGCTGGCCGACGGAGATCCAGCGATGCCGGTACTTCTCCACCCGCTGGGGATCGCAGGCCCCGCGTAGCGGAAACAGCACCGGCGTGATGCCGTGCGCGGCGAGCGACTCGGCGACCGCAAACGGCATGGCTCCGCCCCCGGCGACGATGCCGACCGGTGACGAAACCTGCAAAGCCGCCGATGTCGTGCCCGCGGCCATCCCAAGATCACTCCAAGATCATTTCAAGATCACTTCGCGATGGCGGGAAGACAGAGCGGGCGCTTGCCCTTGCCAATGAAGTCGAGGATTTCGGCGATCGCGGGGTCCTCGCCCGCGAGCGGCCGCGCCGCCTCCAGCCGCTCGGCGAAGGTGCCGGCGCCATGGAATAGCTTCTGGTAGAACGCACGCACGGTGGCAAGCCGCTGCTTGGTGAACTTGCGACGCTTCATGCCGATCAGATTGAGGCCTTCGAGCACGGCATATTGGCCGTTGACGAGACCGAACGGAATGATGTCGTCGCGCACGCCACACACGCCGCCGACCATGACCTGCGGTCCGATACGGGTGAACTGATGCACGGCGGACAGCCCGCCGATGAAGACGAAGTCGCCGATCTCGCAATGGCCGCCGAGCGTTGCCGAGGTCGCGAAGATCACGTCGTTGCCGAGATGGCAGTCGTGGCCGACGTGGCTGCAGTTCATGAAATAGCCGCGGTCGCCAACCGAGGTGACGCCCCCGCCAGCGACGGTACCCGCGTTCATGGTGACGGATTCGCGGATGGTACAGCCCGCGCCGATCCTGAGCTGCGTCAGCTCGCCACGATAGCTGAGCGATTGCGGCGGCGTGCCCAGCGAAGCGAACGGATAGATGGTGCAGTCGTCGCCGATCGTGGTTTGCGCCGTGATGTGCACATGCCCGATCAGCTTGCAGTTCGCGCCGATGACGACGTTCGGGCCGATGATGCAATAGGGTCCGATCTCGGTGCCCTCGCCGATCACGGCGCCGTCCGCGATCCGCGCGGTGGGATCAATCTTGCTCATCAAGCCAATCTTACTCGTCAAGAAGGTCGGGTTATGTATTGAAGTCGCTCGGTTTTCGGCTGGTTAGCGCGACTATGCCCGATCTGTCCAGTGACGTATCATCTCGCCGTGTTTCAAGTGCCGGATGAGGCGGCCTTCCCGTCCCGTCGTCAGGTTCATGCGGAGCTTCAACGATCGTGGTCAGGGCCCTGATCCTTCTGCTGGCGCAGCTCGCGGATACTCCGATCGTGTCGGAGGCGGTCGAGACCGGCGAACACCGCCTGGTCGATCTCCGGACATTCGAGTGCCGGGACATCACCCGCAGCACGGTGCTTCAGCGGGTCTGTTACGATCGCGCGCAGCAGGACCTGATCGTCGCGAGCAACGGCGCCTATCACCGCTATTGCGGTGTGACGGCCGATACGGTCGAACGCCTCCTCGTCGCGCCCTCCATGGGCCAGTTCTTCAACCGGACTATCAGGCGGGAGGCGGCCGGCGGCCGCTACGATTGCACCTGAGCCCAGTGCCGCTCAATCGGTCAACATGGCGCCGACGTCGGCTTCGGCAACGACCTGACCGTTGACCTTTGCATCGCCGTGAAACCACCACATGGTCTTGCGGCGGCCGAGCGAGCGCATGTGATACTCGATCGTATCGCCCGGCAGCACCGGCTTGCGAAACTTGCACTTGTCGATGGTGAGGAAATAGACCGCCCGCGGCTTCTCGGTGCCCTCGACCGACTTGATGCCGATCACGCCCGCGGTCTGCGCCATCGCCTCGATCATCATGACGCCGGGATAGACCGGACGCTCGGGGAAATGTCCCTGGAACGCCGGCTCGTTGAAGGTGACGTTCTTGATGCCGATGCCGCTGTAATCGGCGCGGATGTTGATCACGCGGTCGATCAGCAGCATCGGAAAGCGGTGCGGCAGTGTCTGGAGGATCGCGTTGATGTCCACCAGCTCGAACTTAACAGGTGATTCCGCCGTCATTCCCGTCCCTCGTCCTTCGGATCGGCCTTGCTGTCGCGTACCAGCCGCTCAACCGCGATGATCTCCTTGAACCATTGCTTGGTCGGCTTGGCGAAGTGCCCGCCCCAGCGGCCGCCCGGCGGGATGTCGTCCTTGACCGCGCTCATCGCCGTCACCTGCGCCCCGTCGCCGATCTTGAGGTGATTGTTGATGCCAACCTTCGCTCCGAGCGCCACGTTGTCGCCGATGGTCAGGCTGCCGGCGAGCCCGATCTGGGCCGCGAGCAGGCAGTGCCGGCCGATCGTCACATTGTGGCCGATCTGGACCTGATTGTCGATTTTGGTCCCCTCGCCGATCACGGTGTCACGCAAGGACCCGCGGTCGATCGTGGTGTTGGCCCCGACCTCGACGTCGTTCTGGATCAGCACGCGCCCGGTCTGCGGCACCTTCAGATGGCCCTCCGGGCCGAAGAAGATGAAGCCGTAGCCGTCCTGGCCGATCGAGCAGCCGGGATGGATCAGCACGTTGTTGCCGATCAGGGCGCACTGGATAGCGGTCCGGGCGCCGACATTGCAATCCCGGCCGATCTTGACGCCGGGGCCGATCACCGCCCCGACGCCGATCACGGTGCCGCTGCCGATCTCGACGTCCGGGCCGATCACGGCCAGGGGGTCGACGACCACGCCGTCCTCGAGCCGGGCCGTGGGATCGATGATGGCCGATGGCGCGATACCGTCGTTGCCGACCCAGGATTGCGGCCGCAGCGCGTCGGCGTGCCATTCCCGCGCGATCCGGACAAAGGCGCGGAATGGCTGCGCCACCCGCAGCACGGCCACATGTTCGGGCACCTCGGCCTCGAAGCGCGGACTGACCAGACAGGCCCCCGCCTTGGTCGCCCTGAGCTGATCGGCGTATTTGAGGTTGTCGAAGAACGCCAGATGCATCGGGCCAGCTTCGTCGAGCGAAGCAAGGCCTGTGATGACGTGGCCGCCCCTCGCGGGGTCGACCAGCTGCGCCTTTGTCAGCGTGGCAATGTCGGCCAACGCTGCGGCAGGCGGCTTTGTGAAGAAGATCGGCTGCGCCATTCCACCCCGTCGCGGTCCGGCTTCGGCATGAAGCGGTCAGGCCGCATCATGCCTCATGTCCTGGATCGGCACGATCCCTTTCCGAAACCGGTTCCGGTGATCCGGATCGTGCCGTGCTGATCGAATTAGAACGTGGTGCCGCCGCCGAACCGGAATTCCTGCGTGCGGTCGTACTTGCCCTTGCTGAGCGGCACGGCGTAGTCGAAGCGCAGCGGTCCGAACGGCGACTGCCAGATCACGCCGACACCGACCGACGAGCGAACGACCTTGCTGTCGTCATAGACGAGACCGGTGCAGGTCCCCGTGCTCGAGGGATTGATGCTCGACGGGATACATCCCGGCGCATTGACCTCGTTGGTGGTGGTCCAGCTCGTCGGTCCCTTGTAGTCGTAGAGGCCGCCGGCGTCGGCATAGACCGCGCCCTTCAGACCCACTTCCTTGGGCAGGAACCAGAACGGCATCTGCAATTCGAACGAAGCACCCCAATACTGGGTGCCGCCGAGCGCATCCTGCGTGCCGAACGGGTTCAAGTCGCGCGGACCGATGCCGTTCGGGGCGAAGCCGCGGACGAGGTTCGGGCCCATCTGGAAGTGGTCGAGCATGCGCAGATCGGTGCCGATCTTGTTCAGCATGCCGCCTTGCAAGCGGACGAGGCCGACGATGTCGGACACGAGCGGAGTGTAGTACTTCGCGTCGACGACCGACTTCAGATAGGAGACGTCGCCGCCGACGCCGGCGAAGTCCTGCCGGAAGTCGACGAGCAGACCGTCGGTCGGGTTCTTGTTGTTGTCCAGCGTGTTGTAGGTCAGCGTGTAGCCGAGCGCCGAAGTCAGCGTCTTGCCGTTGGCGAGCTCCTTGCGCACCGGCAGCGAGGCTTCGCCATCGTTGTAGCAGCCGAGGCCGTTGGTGGACGGATCCAGAGGTATACCGGTGGCAGCAGAGAAGGCCGGGCTGGGATTGAAGGCCGCCGAACCAACCACGTTGTTACAGTTCGCCAGGTAGCCCGGCAGGGTGATTTCCTGCCGATAGATCGAGTAGCGCACCTGGAGCGAGAGATCTTCACGCAAGGAGAAGCCGAGGCGCGGCGAGAAGCCGAGCGTCTTGGTGCCGTAGGAGATGTAGCTGTTGGACTTCTGCTCACGCTGATAGAGGTCGAGGCCGAGCGCGACGCGGTAGTCGAGCAGGTACGGCTCGACGAACGACAGCGAGTAGCCGCGCGCATACTGGCCATAGGTCACCGCAGCCTTGGCGAACAGGCCGCGACCGAGCAGGTTGCGCTCGGAGATCGAGACTTCGGCCAGCGCGCCGTCGGTGGTGGAGTAACCGCCCGAGACCGAGAAGTCGCCGGTCGACTTTTCTTCCATGTCGACGATCAGGATGACGCGGTCACTCGACGAGCCCGGCTCGGTCGTGATCTTCACGCTCTTGAAATAGTCGAGGTTCTTCAGGCGCCGCTCGGCACGGTCGACCAGCGCGCGGTTGTAGGCGTCGCCTTCCGAGATGTCGAACTCGCGGCGGATCACGTAGTCGCGCGTGCGGGTGTTGCCGCGCAGGTTGATGCGCTCGATATAGGTGCGCGGGCCCTCGTCGATGTTGAACACGACGGACACGGTGTGCGCTTCGAAGTTGCGATCGCCGCCGGGCCGGACCACGGCAAAGGCATAGCCGCGGCGGGAGGCTTCGATCTGCATCTCCTCGACCGACTTCTCGACCAATTCGACGTTGTAGAGCGAGCCGACATTGAGGCGCGAATAGGCGCGCATCGAGCTCGGATCGAAGTTCGGAATGCTGCTGCGGAAATCCACCGCGCCGACGCGGTATTGCTGACCTTCCTCGATCTTGAAGGTGACGTTGAAGCCCTTCTTCTCCGGATCGTATTCGGTCAGCGCCGCCACGACCTGCACGTCGGCGAAGCCGTTCTTGAGGTAGAATCGGCGGATCAGATCGCGATCGGCTTCGACGCGGTCGGGATCGTAGACGTCACCGCTGCCGAGGAAGCTCAGCAGATTCGTCTCGCGCGTCTTGATCACGTCGCGGAGGCGGTAGGACGAGAAGGCATTGTTGCCGACGAACTCGATCGACCGGACGCCGGTCTTGACGCCCTCCTCGACCGTGAAGATCAGGTCGACGCGGTTGTTCGGCTGCTCGATGATCTCGGGCGTGACGCGCACGTCGTAGCGGCCGGAGCGGCGATAGATTTCGGCGATACGGAGCGTGTCCGACTGCACCATGGCGCGGGAGAAGGTGCCGCGCGCCTTGGACTGGACTTCAGCAGTGAGCTGCTCGTCCTTGATCTTCTTGTTGCCCTCGAAGGCGATACGGCCGATCACCGGGTTTTCCACCACGGAGACGATGAGCTGGCCGCCGGAACCGCGGTTGATCCTGACGTCCTGGAACAGGCCGGTCTCGATCAACGCCTTGAGGCCGTCGTCGATGGCGGCCTGATCCAGCCGGCCGCCGGGACCCGGCTTGAAATAGGAGCGGATCGTCTCCACCTCGACGCGGCGATTCCCTTCGACGGAAATCGACTGCACGGTCTGGGCGAGCGCAGACGAAGACACGAAAACAGCCCCAACCGGGGCAACCACCGGCGCGCCGAACAAGATCAGGGTCGCGAGCAAGCCCCCCCGGAGTCGCAGTCCAAACTTCATCGCGCAACGCGCCCTTATCATTCCCTGCCAGACCCAACCCCAACGCCGGTCCGGAGATTCCCCAAGTTCAGGCCGCTTGTAGCCAATTTCGCCGACGCCGCAAACGGCCGAAAGCGCCGTAATTTCAATTTCATTCCAAGACGTTGCTCAACAGCAACGCCACAAAAAAGCCCCTATCAGGAAGCTGCCATCCGCAGGATGTCGTTGTAGGTCGCAAACACCATCAACATCAGCACCAGGCCAAGCCCGATTCGGAACCCCATTTCCTGGGTCCGCTCGGACAAAGGCCGGCCCCGGACCACCTCGGCCGCATAGAACATCAGGTGGCCGCCATCGAGCAGCGGGATCGGGAACAGGTTCAAAAGGCCGATCGACACCGACAGCACCGCGCAGAGATTGATCACGAACTGGAACCCGGCGCTGGCCGCCTGCCCCGACATTTTCGCGATTCCCAGGACGCCGCTGACCTCGTTCGGATTGCCCTGGCCGACGAACAGCGAGCCCAGGAACTTGAAAGTGCTGGTGATGATGAACCAGACCTGCTCGACGCCGATCTTGAGCGCTTCGCCGACGCCGACCGGGGTGGTCGAGGCCTCCCCGGCCTGCGACTTGTGCTCGATGCCGAGAACGCCGAGACGGTGGCTGTTGCCGAACGGGTCCTTGCGCTCCAGCAGCGCCGGGGTCGCGGTCAGCGAGACGACGGCGCCGTCGCGCTTCACCTGGAAGGTAAGAGCCGAACCGGCGTTCATCGCAACGATTCGCTGCATGTCGGCAAAGCTCTCGATCGGCTTGCCGTCGATCTGGATGACGACGTCGCCCACCTTGAAGCCGGCGGCAGCCGCCGCGCCGTTGGCGACGACACCGTCGACCCGGGCGATCGTGCTCGGCTTGCCGTAATAGAGCGCCATTCCGGCGAAGATCAGCGCGCCCAGGATGAAATTGGCGATTGGTCCGGCCGCGACGATCGCCGCCCGGGGACCGACCTTCTTGTGGTGGAAGCTGCCGGCGCGCTCCTCGGCCGACATAGCCGCCAGCGTCTGGGCCGACGGGGTCGAGGCCTCGCTCTCGTCGCCGAAGAACTTGACGTAGCCGCCGAGCGGGATCGCCGAGATCTTCCAGCGGGTGCCACGGCGGTCGTTGAAGCCGACCAGCTCGGGGCCGAAGCCGAGCGAAAAGGTTAACACGCGTACGCCCGCCCAGCGCGCGACCAGGAAATGGCCGAGCTCGTGGAAGAACACGACAATGGTCAGGACGAACAGGAAGGGAACCGCGTAGCCGAGGAGCCCATGGCTCAAAGTATTGAAACTATGGACGAAAAAGTCGATCATCGAATTCCCTCACCCAGCGCCGCAAGGCCCTGGTCCCGAACCAACTAGGATGCCTTTAAGGCAATTTGAGGCAATAGGGCGGCAGCCCTATTTCGCGCAACATGGTCAACAGAGATTGCATCGTCTGCGGAGGTCAGGGGCGCCTGGTTGCCGCCTTTGATCCAATCCTCAAGGGTCGCCTCGACCAGCCGGGCAATCGCACCGAACCGGATCTTGCCGCCGATGAAGGCGGCCACCGCGACCTCGTTGGCGGCATTGTAGACCGTGGTCGCGCCCTTCCCGGTCCGGAGCGATTCGTAGGCCAGCCGCAGTCCAGGGAAGCGCTCGAAGTCCGGCGCTTCGAAGGTCAGCTGGCCGATCTTGGCAAGGTCGAGCTTGGCCGCCGGGCCCTTGATGCGATCGGGCCAGCCGAGGCAATGGGCAATCGGCGTCCTCATGTCGGGCGCGCCGAGCTGGGCCACCACCGAGCGGTCGGAAAACTCGACCATGCCGTGAATGATCGACTGCGGATGAACCAGCACGTCGATCTCGTCCGGCGAGAGCGCGAACAGATAGGACGCCTCGATCACCTCGAGCCCCTTGTTCATCATGGAGGCCGAATCGATCGTGATCTTCTGGCCCATGCTCCAGTTCGGATGCTTCAGGGCCTGCTCGAGCGTCGCCTGCTCGATGTCTGAGGGCTTCCAGGTCCGGAACGGGCCGCCGGACGCGGTGATGATGACGCGGACGAGCTCGTCCCGATTGCCTGAGCTCAGCGCCTGGAACAGCGCGTTGTGCTCGGAATCGGCCGGCAGGATGCAGGCGCCGGCTTTTGCCGCGCGCTGCATGAAGAAGTCGCCGGCGCAGACCAGGCACTCCTTATTGGCGAGCGCGACATGCGCGCCGCGATCGACCGCGGCGAGCGCCGGCTTCAGCCCGGCAGCGCCGCTGACCGCCGCCATCACCCAGTCGGCCGGACGCGCGCCGGCCTCGATCACCGCGCTTTCGCCGGCGCCGCATTCGGTACTGGTGCCCGCGAGCGCAGCCTTGAGCTCGGCGAGCTTGGAGGTGTCGGCGATCGCGACATAGCGCGCGTTGAATTCCTTGGCGAGCTTGGCGAGCGCTGCGACATTGCCGTTCGCCGTCAGCGCCTCGACACGGTAGCGCTCGGGCGAGGCGCGCAAGAGATCCATCGTGCTGTCGCCGATCGAGCCGGTGGCACCGAGGACCGTGACGCTGCGAATGTCGGACGCAGCAAGCCTGTTGTTACGCAAGGGAACGGCGCTCATATCCTCACCAAACCATAAGACCGCTTCCGGCGCTATGCACACCATGGCGGAAAAAGCCGATAAACCAGGCCGCCAGGATGGCGGCGACAAATCCGTCCAGGCGGTCCATAAGGCCGCCATGGCCGGGAATTAAGTGACTGGAATCCTTGACACCGAAGCGCCGCTTCACGGCGGATTCGAAGAGATCGCCGAGCTGCGACACCATCGACAGGACGGCGCCGACGAGCAGCAGCGGAATCAGCTTTCCGATCCCGGAGGCGGCGAAGCCGGCCGCGACCGCAAGGCTCGCCGCAAAGCCGCCGAGCGCGCCGGCCCAAGTCTTTTTCGGGCTCACGCGCGGCCATAATTTCGGGCCGCCGATGCTGCGTCCGGCGAAATAGCCGCCGATGTCGGTCGCCCACACCACGAGCAGCACGAACATCAGCGCGGAGAAGCCGTTGACGAGATCCTTGCGCACCAGGATCGAGGCCAGCAGCGCCGCCGCCGCATAGGCAAACCCGCTCGCCGCCCACAAGAACTTGCCCCGGGCGATCAGCGTCACGATGGCACCGCCAATGAGGCCGGTGACGACGGAGGTCTTGAGCGCGCCGAAAGCGACGGAGGCTCCCATCATGGCGATCACGACCGTCCCTGCCCCGGTCAGCGCGGCCGATGCTGCGCCCACCACCATCAGCCATTCCGCGAACAGCCCGATCGAGACCAGGGTGACGAGAAGCGCCCACAACCAGCCACCGGCATAGGCGATCGCGATGGCCAGCGGCGCCAGCACCAGCGCTGCGAGGACCCGCATCACCAGATTGCTCGGGGCAGGCTTGGCGCCCGCCGATGCAGGATCGGGTTCGTTCACGAGGCGGTCTTCGCAACCAGGCCGCCGAAACGGCGCTCGCGCCTGGCAAATTCGGCGATCGCGCTTTCCAGCGCCGCCTTGTCGAAGTCGGGCCAATGGATCGGCACGAACACGAGCTCGCTATAGGCGGCCTGCCACATCAGAAAGTTCGACAGGCGCTGCTCGCCGCTGGTGCGGATGATGAGGTCGGGGTCGGGGATGTCGGGCGCGTCGAGATGCGCGCCAAGCGTCTCGGCGTCGATCGTGGCAGGATCCCGCCTGCCCTCCGCGACCTCGCGGGCCAGCTTCTGCGCCGCTTTCGCGATCTCCTGCCGCGAGCCGTAGTTGAAGGCGACGACGAGCGTCAGGCGCGTGTTGTCGCGCGTCAGCTCCTCGGCCTCGTTCAGCAAGGCGCAGATGTCGCTCTCGAGCCCCTCGCGCTCGCCGATGATGCGGACCTTGACGCCGTCGCGATGCAGGCTCGCCAGGTCGTTGCGGATGAAGCGCCGCAGCAGGCCGAACAGGTCGCCGATCTCGCTCGCCGGGCGCGACCAGTTCTCCGACGAGAACGAGAAGATGGTGAGATAGCGGATGCCGAGCTCGTGCGAGGCGCGCACCACGCGGCGCAGCGCGTCGACGCCGCGGCGATGCCCTTCCGCACGCGGCAGACCGCGCGCGGCCGCCCAACGCCCGTTGCCGTCCATGATGATGGCGACATGCGCAGGCGCCTCGGACCTGTCGGGTCCTTCGGTTGCGGGCGCGGCGGCGTTGGACATGAAGGCGATGCCTTAAAGCATGATCCGGAAAAGTGCGAAGCGGTTTTCCGACAAGATCATGCGCGAACAATAGCCTAAAGCGCGATGATGATACTCATCGCGCTTTAGACGGTGAGGATTTCTTTTTCCTTGGCGGCCAGCAACTGGTCGATCTCGGCGATGGTGCCGTCGGTCGCCTTCTGCACCTCGTCGGCGTGACGCTTCTGGTCGTCCTCCGACATCTCGTGATTCTTCTCGAGCTTCTTGAGCACGTCGAGACCGTCGCGGCGGACATGGCGCGCGGCGACCTTGGCGGCTTCGGCATATTTGTGCGCGACCTTCACCAGCTCCTTGCGGCGCTCCTCGTTGAGCTCGGGAATGCGCAGGCGCAGCACCTGGCCCTCGGTCGCGGGCGACAGGCCGAGATTGGAATCGACGATCGCCTTCTCGACGGCCTTGACCATCGACTTGTCCCAGACCTGCACCGAGATCAGCCGTGGCTCCGGCACGCTGACGGTGGCGAGCTGGTTGAGCGGCATGTGGCTGCCATAGGCCTCGACCTGCACCGGATCGAGCATCGAGGCGGAGGCGCGTCCCGTGCGCAGGCCGCCGAGCTCGTGCTTGAGCGAGGCGACGGCGCCCTGCATGCGACGCTTCACTTCGTTGAGATCGAAATTACCCGTGGCCATCACGTTTCTCCTTCAAAATCCCGGCGACCGCTCCGCACCGTCCGTTCGGCGCGCCAGATGAGCCGTCAGCCGGCGACGATGGTTCCGTGGCCGACGCCACGCAGAATCGCGCCGATCGAGCCCGGCTCCGCGATCGAGAATACGATGATAGGCAGCGATGTCTCGCGGGCAAGCGCGAAGGCGGTCGCATCCATCACCTTGTAACCGCCCTCGATCGCCTGCGAATGCGTCAGGCGGTCGAACCGCGTCGCGGTCGGATCCTGCTTCGGATCGGCCGAGTAGACCCCGTCGACATTCGTCGCCTTCAGGACCGCCTGCGCGCCGATCTCGGCGGCCCGCAGTACCGCGGTCGTGTCGGTGGTGAAGAACGGGTTGCCGGTCCCGCCGCCGAGCAGCACGATGCGGCCCTCGGCCAGGTATTTGTGTGCCGCAGTGCGGGTGAACAGCTCGGAAATCTCGGGCATGACGAAGGCCGACAGGGTCCGCGCCGGCGTTCCCTTGCGCTCGATCGCCGCTTCCAGCGCGAGGCAATTCATCATGGTGGCCAGCATGCCCATGGTGTCGCCGGTGGTGCGCGACACCCCGCGGGATGAGACCTCGACGCCGCGGACCATGTTGCCGCCACCGATCACGACCGCGACCTCAGTGCCGAGATGGCGGGCCGCGATCAGATCGTCCGCAACCCGGTCGACGGTCGGCTGATCGATGCCAAAGCCTTGCCGTCCCGCGAGATACTCGCCGGACAGCTTGATCACGACGCGACGATAGACCGGATCAGTCATGAGCACTTTCCTTGTCCGGGCGCCGCTTCCGGCGGCACGCCGGAAGGAACTTCCGGCGCTTACTTCTTGCCGCTGGCCGCGGCGACCTCGGCCGCGAAGTCGCTTTCCTGCTTCTCGATTCCCTCGCCGAGAGCATAGCGCACAAAGCCCGCGATTTTCACAGCCCCGCCGACCTTGCCCTCGGCCTCCTTCACCGCCTGCGCCACCGACTTGCCGGTGTCGTGGATGAAGGCCTGCTCGAGCAGGCAGACTTCCTTGTAGTAGGTCTTGAGGCCGGACTCGACGATCTTCTCGATCACGTTCTCGGGCTTGCCCTGCTGACGGTACTTGTCGGCCAGTACGTCCTTCTCGCGCTTGACCACGGCCGGATCGAGGCCGGACGGATCGAGCGCCAGCGGGTTGGCGGCCGCAATGTGCATCGCGATCTGACGGCCGAGCGCTGCGAGCTCATCGGCCTTGCCCGGCGATTCCAGCGCCACGATCACGCCCATCTTGCCGGCGCCGTCGATGACGGCACCATGGACGTAGTGCGAGACAACGCCCTGGCTCACCTCGAGCGCGGCGGCGCGGCGGAGCGTCATGTTCTCGCCGATGGTGGCGATCGCATCATTGATGGCGGTTTCGATCGTGACGTCGCCGACCTTGGCGGCCTTGATCTTCTCGACGTCCGCTCCGACGTCGAACGCGACCTGGGCGATCATCTTGACCAGGCCCTGGAACTGGCCGTTGCGCGCAACGAAGTCGGTCTCGGAGTTGACCTCGACCACGACGCCCTTGGTGCCCTTGGTGAGCGCGCCGATCAGGCCCTCGGCGGCGACGCGGCCCGACTTCTTGGCGGCCTTGGACAGGCCCTTCTTGCGCAGCCAGTCCTGCGCCGCTTCCATGTTGCCGTCGTTTTCGGTGAGCGCGGCCTTGCAGTCCATCATGCCCGCGCCGGTCGATTCGCGCAGGTCCTTGACCATCGCAGCTGTGATCGTTGCCATCGTTGAAAATCCTTTGTGCCTGCCGGTTTGCCGCGGCGCGGCATCGAATCGCCCCGCCGCGGTCCATCTCAGGAATTCGCGTCAACTGAAATGGTGGCCGGATCCTATCCGGCCAACCCATCGCTCTTTTTGACTATTCCGCTTCCGCGGTCAGCGCCTTGGCCTTGGCCACCCAGGCATCCGCACGGCTCGGCAGACCGACTTCTTCGCCGATCGTGTGCGCGGTGTCGTGGTCGAGCTCGGCGAGCTGCCAATAGTGGAAGATGCCGAGGTCGTTGAACTTCTTCTCGATCGCGCCCGACACGCCCGGGAGCTTCTTGAGGTCGTCGGCAGTGCCGCGGGGACCCGCAAGGCCCTGGAAGCCGCTCGAGGACGCCGCCGGCAGCTCTTCGGCGACCGGCTGGGCCGATGCGCCGACGTCGATGCCCGAATCGCCCTGCGCGCGCGAGATGCCGTCGATCGCCGCACGCGCGACGAGATCGCAGTACAGCGAGATGGCGCGGCCGGCGTCGTCATTGCCCGGCACCACATAGGTGATGCCCTTCGGGTCCGAATTGGTGTCGACGATCGCAGCGACCGGGATGTTGAGCCGCTGGGCTTCCTGGATCGCGATGTCTTCCTTGTTGGTGTCGATCACGAAGATCAGGTCGGGCAGACCGCCCATGTCCTTGATGCCGCCGAGCGAGCGGTCGAGCTTGTCGCGCTCGCGCTGCAGCGTCAGGCGCTCCTTCTTCGTGTAGGAATTGGCTTCGCCGCCCGAGAGCACGTCGTCGAGGTGACGCAGGCGCTTGATGGAAGCCGAGATCGTCTTCCAGTTGGTCAGCGTGCCGCCGAGCCAGCGCGAATTGACGAAATACTGCGCGCAGCGCTTGGCCGCGTCGGCAACGCCGTCCTGCGCCTGGCGCTTGGTGCCGACGAACAGGATGCGGCCGCCCTTGGCCACCGTGTCGCTGACGGCCTGGAGGGCCTGATGCAGCATCGGCACGGTCTGGGCGAGGTCGACGATGTGGATGTTGTTGCGGGTGCCGAAAATGAACGGAGCCATTTTCGGATTCCAGCGGTGAGACTGGTGACCAAAGTGCACGCCAGCTTCGAGCAGCTGACGCATAGTGAAATCGGGCAGTGCCATCGTTCTAATTCTCCGGTTGGTTCCTCCGGAAACGTGTGAGCAAAACGGAGCGTTCACGCCCCGGTTGCCACCGGACGGCCTTGTGAGCCATGTTTCCGTGTGAGATGGCGCGCTATATAGCGCCATTTCGGCCAGAAGCAAGGAAATAACGGCCTTTGGGGACGCCTCTAGGCTGCTGTCGCATCCCGGCATCCCCTGCCCCTCGCGCCTCCTAACACCTGGGCTGGCCCGGGGGGCAGCTCTTCGGTGGCGGTCCGGCCGGCCGCGGAGGCGCATGCGGCGCGGCGGCCATCGGCGGCGGCGCCGGTCGGGCGACCGGAGGTGGCGGCGGCGGCGGCGCTGGCCGCGCAACCGGCGGCGGAGGTGGTGCCGGCCGCGCCATTACTGGCGGAGGCGGCGGCGGCGCCGGCCGGGCAACAGGTGGCGGCGGCGCCGGCCGTGCCACGGCCACGGGCGGAGGCGCCGCTCGCGGCGGCGGAGGTGGCGCAACGCGCGGCGGAGGCGGCGGCGTCGGCCTTGCCAGAGCCTGAGGAGGCGGCGGCGGAGCGGCGGGCCTGGCGGCCTGCGGCGGCGGTGGCGCGGGCCGATGACCCTGAACTCCGGACGGTGTCCGCGCCGCTACGGGCGGCGGCGCAGGTGTCACGGGTTTGACCGCAGTCGGGGCCGCGGGCTTGCCGGTGGCCGCGCTCGGCGGCGGCAAAGCGCCCGGCTGGGGCCCGCCCGGCCTGCCGCGCAGGTCAGGCACAGGCGGGGTCGTTGTCCCCGGCGGCCTGGCCAGGGCCGCGGACGGGCTCGCCGCGGTTCCGGAAGCCGGCGGGTGATTAGGCGTCGTTGCCGCGTTCGGCTGCGCCGGCGGAACGTTGCCGCTCGGCGCCGTGGCGGTCGCGGCGGGCTTGCCAGGGGATGGGACAGTCCCGGGCGCAGCCCCTGCCCTGGCCGGCGGCGGCCCGCCGGGGGTGCCGGGCACGGGCAGCGTATTGGCCGGCGGCAGCTTGGTCGGGGCCAGCGCTTGCGGGGTTGCTGCGGCGTTGCCGGCGGGAGCGTTCGCGCTCGGACTGGGCGTGCCGCCGGGCGTCCCCGTCGCGGGCGGCGCTCCGGCCGGCGGGCTGCCCGGAGATCCCGGCACCGGCAGCGTATTGGCCGGCGGCGGCTTGGTCGGAGCCAGCGCTTGCGGGGTTGTAGCGGCACTGCCGGCGGGAGCGTTTGCGGTCGGACTTGGTGTGCCTCCCGGCGTCCCAGCTCCGGGCGCCGCTCCGGCTGGCGGGCTGCCGGGAGCTCCCGGCGGCGGCACAATATTGGCCTGCGGCAGCTTGGCGCCGGCGGGCGGCGGCGCTGTCGTGCCAGGCGCGACATTGGCCGGAGCTGGTGTCGGGATACCTGGCCTCGCCGTCGGCTGGATGGTCGCGCTCGGCGGCATCGGCGCCTTGCCCTGCTGGATCAGGGCGGCGCGCTGAACGACCGCCTGCGGCACGGCCGGTCCTGCCGGCGTGGCGCGGCCGGCAACCGCCGGCGCCAGATTGCCAGGTCCGATCCCAGATCCGAGCGCCGGCCCCGCGGCCGGCGGCGGCGCCGGCGGGCGGTTAATCACGGTGTTGATGACCGTGGTGTTGTGGATGTTCTGGTAGATGATGTTGTTCGGCGGCGGCGCGACATAGACCGGCGGCCTCACGAACACCGGGATCGGCACGAACACCGGCTGCGGCAGCACGAACAGACCGACCACCGGCAGCGGCGGCGGCAGCACGACGAAATCCGGCGGCGGCGGCGGCAGATAATAGACCGGCGGCGGCGGTGGCGGCGCGAAGCCGAAATCGGGATCGCTGAAATACAGCACCGGGCGATCGACATAGACCACCTCCTCCGGCGGCGGTGGCGGCACGTCGTAGTCGATCATCGCGAAGGTCGGCGGCGGCTCGGGCGGCGCGGTGAGGATCGCAAGGCGGCGCCGCGCATCCGCCGCATGCGGCCCGCGCGGATAGCGGCGCAGATACGACCAATAGGCCTCCGGCGTGTCGGTCCGGTAGGTCCGCCGCCAGGTGATGGCTTCGCGGCGCGCGGCAACGATCGCCATCACGCGCTTGGCGAGGGGATCGTTCGGATAGGCCGCGAGAAACTCTTCATAGGCCGCCAGCGTGTCGCGCTCGAGCGCGGCGGCATAGGCGTCCTGCACCCCGAGATCGCGGATCGGCTTGCCGCGGATCGCGGCGACCTGGTCGGGCGCAGCCTGCGGCGGCGGCGCATCGGGCGCGCGCTCGAAGAACGAGAATGGCGCCGAGATCTTCTGCTCGTTCCAGGGCACCTGCGCACCCTTGGAGGCCTCGTTGACGCGCAGGCGGACGCGGTCGAACACCTCGGGCAGCGGCAGGCCGCCGGTGCGGATCATCTCGGCGAGCGACTGCGCATAGATGCCGTAGGGCCCCGGCTCCTCCGGCGCCACCGTGCCGGGCGCGGCATTGAAGGCGATCAGCATGTTCGCCTCGGGCTCGACCAGCGCCAGACCGCTCGCGATCGGCTGACCGCCCTCGATGAAGGGCTGCGCACGGGCTGCATCGAGCACGACGATATTGGCCTTGAGCGGAATCGATGCGAGCTGGCGCGCATAGTCGCTGATGCGCAGAGCCTCGGTCGGTATGTCGGTGTCGCGGCTGATGTTGGAATCGACCGGGATGAAATAGTTCTCGCCGGCGAGCTGCACGCCGTAGCCGGCAAGATAGATCATCGCGACGGTGCCCGGGCCCGACGCCTGGGCCTTCTGGATGAAATCGCGCAAGCTCTTGCGCAGCGTGTCGCCGTCGAGATCGCGCGCGCCGACCACGTCGAAGCCGGCCGCCTGGAGCGTCTGCGCGATCAGGCCGGCATCGTTCGCGGTGGTCGCCAGCGGCGATTTGGCGTAGGCGCCATTGCCGACCACGAGCGCAATACGCTTTTCCTGCTGCTGGGCACGCGCCTGATGCGGCGCGCCTGCGGCAAGGACCGCCATCGGCAGGAGAAGGCAGAGGAAGACTTTGAGCGTCCCACGCATGGCTTGTGCCTGCTTTTGTCGTTGAGGTGGCCACCGCATATACCGCATATCAGGCGCGCGGCCAGCTGAATGGCACTTGAACGAAAAGCGCGGATTGAGGCGGCGGCATGGCGCCGCCGCCCAACTCAAACCTCCACGCCAAACCTCACGTCAAACCTCGAACCTCCACGTGAGGCCTGCAAGCCTCGCGACCGCACTGCGGCACAAGGCTCCTCGGTCCGTTCAGCCCTGGGCGATCAGATCGACCGTGCCCGTGGTTAGCCGGTAGATGCCGCCGACGACCTTCAGCTTGCCCTGCTCCGCGGCCGCATTGAGGATCGGCGCAGCCGTCTTCAGCTTGGCGATGTTGTCGACCACGTTCTGCCGGATCGCCTTGTTGAGCACGTCCCCGCCCTGCTGCATCGCCGCCTTTGCGGCGGGCGCGATCGCATCGACCAACGAGGGAATGTGCCCCGGCGGCGACGTATTGTCCTTGATCGCCTTCAGCGTCGCGTCGACCGCGCCGCAGGCATCATGGCCGAGCACGAGGATCAGCGGTGTGTTCAGCACCGCCACCGCATATTCCATGCTTGCGATGGTCTCGGTGCCGGCAAAATTTCCGGCGACGCGACAGACGAAGAGGTCGCCGCGCCCCGCGTCGAACGCATATTCCGGTGCGATGCGCGAGTCGGCGCAGCTCAGCACGGCCGCGAACGGATTCTGTCCGCCGGCCAGCGCCTCGCGCTCGTGCTTGAAATCGTGACGTCGCGACACGCCGGCGACGTAGCGCCCATTGCCTTCCATCAGTCGCTTCAGCGACGCGTCGGGCGACAGCACGTTCTGCGGCTTCGGCGGCTGCTTGGCGTCCTTGGCCAAGGCGCCACTGGCGAAAGCTCCACCGGCGAAGGTCATGCCGAACGCGGCGGCGCCAAACAGCATCGCCGATCGCCGCGACGGCGCGATGTCTTGGCGCAGAGAGTCTTGGCGCAGAGATTGGTGATGCAGAGTGTCAGAACACTTGTCGCACATGTGACGTCTCCTCGGGTCAGTGGACGAATGAAGCGTCGCGAAGATAGGTGCGCCGATATGAAGAAATAACAAATGTTAGTTGATGCAACCGATGATTGCTGCACCGCGCGCTATGCTGCAAGCCGAAAGGCCGGTCATTCCGCGCCCGACGATTGCACGAACATGCGTCCGCCTGCATGCATTCGAGATCAACCCGCCAAAGAGCCCCTGCGCCAGCGCGATCAGAGGCACGTCGTCGTACCGCGCGTCCTACTCGACGGCTTCCAGCTCCGCGAGCTTCGTCCGCGCGGTTGCCTCATCCAGCGCGACGAGCTCGCCCGGACCGAGATTGGCCTCGCCCGCCGTCGCGACGGACACGACCGCAAGTCCGGCCAAACCGCCGAGCACGGCGCCGCCCATGGCCGCATCGTGCCGGGGGCTGCTCTTGATCAGGTAGAAATGCGTCCGGCCTGCCTCCATGACGATCTCGCGCTTGGTCTCGCCCGGAAACATCAGCTCGGTGAGCAGCACGTCGTGACGCCCGGCAGGCCGGTCGGCATAGGCGTATTTTCCGGCCACGACTTTTCCGAGCGGCGCACCGTCGAGCTTCACCTCGCAGGCGCAAATAGCCATGCTCAAGCCGCTCCTCTTGTCCTGCAGGAACACCACACGCGAGTGCCCCGCGCGCGGAGGACCAACCTTTTTCGACACCGACGCAAAGTCCGTCCCAACCTGATTGCTGACGCACCCCGTCAGCATGGCACAAACGGCCAACAACAACGCAACCTGTCGCAGCATCACACGCCCCATTCCATTCCCCGGGACATGCTAGTCGGAATCAGCGCAGGGTTGCAACCGATGCAGTATGACGACTTTGCAAAAACCGGAACGCGTGGCGGAGAAGCTAAAGCTGCTGCACGTCGACGACGCCTGCCACCGCCTTGATCGCGCCGGCGATCTGCGGCGAGACCTTGAAGCGGCCGGGCAGCTTCATCTCCACCTCGGTCTCGAGGTCGAGCATCAGCACCAGCGAGACCTCGCCGTCGCCGTTTCCGCGCGGTGCGATGCCCGGACTGCCGACCTTCGGCGCGCCGCCGTTGGAAGCCGCCATCTCGGGCCCGGCGAGACGCTTGGCGATCGAGTCCAGCGGCTTGGTGTCGCGCAGGAAGATGCGCAGCCCCTTCTGCGTCTTGGCCGCGGCATCATCGAGCGGCTCGGCATGCAGCACGCGGGCGCGGACGTCCTCGCCCTGAAGCTCGGCTCCTAATTGCAGCAGCACGGCCGCGCCCGGCTCCAGCACGTCGCGATATTGCGCAAGGCCTTCCGAGAACAGCACCGCCTCGAAATGGCCGGTGGGATCGGACAGCCCCATGATGCCCATCTTGTTGCCGGTCTTGGTACGCCGCTCCATGCGCGAGACCACGGTCGCGGCAACCTTGCCGGCGGTGGCGCCGGTCTTCACGGCGCGCGAGAACTCGGCCCAGCTCTGCACCCGCAGCCGCTTCAGCACGGTCGCGTAATCGTCGAGCGGATGTCCCGACAGGAAGAAGCCGATCGCGTCGTATTCGCGGCGCAGCCGCTCGGCCGGCAGCCATGGCTCGACCTGCGGCAGCATGATGATCGGCGCATCCGCCGACATGCCGAACATGTCGTTCTGGCCGATGGTCGCAGCTTCATGCGCGCGCTGGCAGGCGGCGAGGATCGCATCCGCACCGGCAAAGACGCGCGCCCGGTTCGGCTCCAGCGTGTCGAAGGCGCCGGCGGCGGCGAGACTTTCGATGATGCGCTTGTTGATCGCGCGCGGCGAGACGCGCGCGGCGAAATCGGCGAGCGAGGTGAACAGGCCGCCCCGGGTGCGCTCCGCGATGATCTGCTCGATCGCCTGGATGCCGACGCCCTTGAGCGCGGCGAGCGCGTAGTAGATCGTGTTCTCGCCGACCTCGAAGGTCGCGCCCGACCGGTTGATGTTCGGCGGCTCGACCTTGATGCCGAGCCGCTGCGCCTCGGAGCGGAATTCGGAGAGCTTGTCGGTGTTGTTCAGATCGAGCGTCATGGACGCGGCGATGAACTCCACCGGATAATGCGCCTTCATGTATGCGGTGTGGTAGGACACCAGCGCATAGGCCGCCGCGTGGCTCTTGTTGAAGCCGTAGTCGGCGAATTTCGCCAGCAGCTCGAAGATGGTCTCGGCCTGCCCCTTCGGCACGCCGTTCTTCACCGCCCCCGCGACGAAGATGTCGCGCTGCTTGTCCATCTCGGCGCGGATCTTCTTGCCCATGGCGCGGCGCAACAGGTCGGCGTCGCCGAGCGAATAGCCCGACATCACCTGCGCGATTTGCATCACCTGCTCCTGGTAGATGATGACGCCGAAGGTCTCCTTCAGGATCGGCTCCAGCACGGGGTGCAGATATTCCGGCTCCTCGTCGCCGTGCTTGCGCGCGCAATAGGTCGGGATGTTCGCCATCGGGCCCGGCCGATAGAGCGCGACCAGCGCGATGATGTCCTCGAAACGGTCGGGGCGCATGTCGATCAGCGCCCGCCGCATGCCCTGGCTTTCAACCTGGAACACACCGACCACGTCGCCGCGCGCCAGCATCTGATAGCTCTCGGCATCGTCGATCGGCAGCGTGGCGAGATCGACATCGATGCCGCGCGGCTTGAGCAGCTTGCAGGCGACGTCGAGCACGGTGAGCGTCTTCAGGCCGAGGAAGTCGAACTTCACGAGGCCCGCCGGCTCGACCCATTTCATGTTGAACTGGGTCACCGGCATGTCGGATTTAGGATCGCGGTAGAGCGGCACGAGCTCGCTCAAGGGGCGATCGCCGATCACGATGCCGGCCGCGTGGGTCGAGGCGTGGCGGGTCAGGCCTTCGAGACGCTGGGCGATGTCGAAGGCGCGCGCCACCACGGGATCTTCGTCGCGGAACGCCTGCAGCTTCGGCTCGCTCTCGATCGCGGCCGCCAGCGTCACCGGCGCCGCCGGATTCTGCGGCACCAGCTTGGTCAGCTTGTCGACCTGGCCGTAGGGCATCTGCAGCACGCGGCCGACGTCGCGCAGCACGCCGCGCGCCTGCAGCGTACCGAAGGTGATGATCTGCGCGACCTGGTCGCGGCCGTAGCGCTGCTGCACGTAACTGATCACCTCGCCGCGGCGGTCCTGGCAGAAGTCGATGTCGAAGTCCGGCATCGAGACGCGTTCCGGATTGAGGAAGCGCTCGAACAGCAGGCCGAACTTGATCGGGTCGAGGTCGGTGATGGTCAGCGCCCACGCCACCAGCGAACCTGCGCCGGAGCCGCGGCCCGGCCCGACCGGAATGCCGTGAGCCTTGGCCCATTTGATGAAGTCGGACACGATCAGGAAGTAGCCCGCGTACTTCATGCGCATGATGACGTCGAGCTCGAACGCCAGGCGCTTGTTATAGTCTTCTTCCGTCGTGCCCTGAGAGAGGCCGTGCACGCGCAGACGGTTGGCGAGCCCCTCCTCCGCCTGGCGCTTCAGCTCGGCCGCCTCGACCGCGGCGGCATCCGAGCTCGCCGCGGCGCCGACGGTGAAGAACGGCAGGATGGGCTTGCGCGTCATCGGCCGGAACGAGCAGCGCTCGGCGATCTCCACCGTCGAGGCCAGCGCCTCCGGAATGTCGGCGAACAGCACCGCCATCTCGGCGCGCGTCTTGAAGCGATGATCCGGCGTCAGCTGCACACGGTCGGTCTCAGCGATCAGCCGGCCGCCGGCGATGCAGAGCAGCGCATCATGCGCTTCGTAATCGTCGGTGGTCGCGAAATATGGCTCGTTGGTCGCAACCAGCGGCAGCCCCTTGGCGTAGGCGATGTCGATCAGGCCGCCTTCGACGCGCCGCTCCTTCTCGGCGTTGTGGCGCTGCAATTCGATGTAGAGACGGTCGCCGAACAGAGCAGCCAGACGCTCGCACCGCGCCCCGGCGAGCTCGGCCATGCCGCCGGCGAGCGCCAGTGAGATCGGCCCGTCCGGCCCGCCCGTCAGCGCGATCAGGCCCTCGGTCTCGCCCTCGAGCCAGTCGAGCTTGATGAACGGAGCATGGCTGTCGGGCGATTCCAGGAACGCACGCGAGTTCAGCCGCATCAGGCTGCGATAGCCGCGCTCCTGCGCGGCGAGCAGCACCACGCGCGAGGGTCCCATCGCGTTGCGCGCGTTGGGATCCTGGTCGCCGAAATCGATGGCGAGCTCGCAGCCGACGATCGGCTGGATGCCGGAGCCCGCCATCTTGTCGGAGAACTCCAGCGCGCCGAACAGATTGTCGGTGTCGGTCAGCGCCAGCGCCGGCTGGTGGTCCTTCTTGGCAAGCTCGGCGAGCTTGGCGATCTTGATCGAGCCCTTGAGCAGCGAATAGGCCGAGTGAACGTGAAGGTGGACAAATCCGGCGCTCGGCATGGTCGCGTGACGGCCTCTTGCAGATGAGATGGAGCGGTCGCCGGCGCCTCAAGGCATCATGCACTCGCAGCCGACTCGCCTCTCAATGGTGGGGTCTCACAGCTTGAGAGTCCACGCCGGAGCGGCCGCTTGGGCGCGTCGTCCCGCTTTTCCCCAAGAGGTCGGAGAAAGCCGGCCTACAGCTGCGGAATGACCTGGGCCCAGATCGCAATCATCCCGACGAACAGCGTGATGGACGCCAGTGCGGCGGCTTCTTCCACGAAAACCCTGAACATGGCCGGCTCCCTTGTTGGAACGTATGAAGAACATTGTTCTCATTTCGTTCTATGGAGTCAAGCGATCCGCAAGCCGCCGAAAGGAGATGGTTAACTCGCTGAAGACAAACAGCAAAAAAGCCCCGGCCGAGGCCGGGGCTTTCGTCAGCCGCTCACGTGGAGCGGTCAGTCTCAGTAACGGCCGATCATCGGGCCGCCGAACTTGTAGTTCAGGCGGACGAGACCCATGTCGATGTCCTGCCCGATGCGTTCGACAGCGCCACTGGCGAAGGTGACGTTGTGGTCGCCGAGGAAGATGTGGTTGTACTCGACGCCGACCGTCCAGTTCGGAGCAAAACCAAACTCCAGGCCCGCGCCAACCGTGGCACCCCAGCGGGTCTCGTCGGCCCGGTCGAGATTCGCACCCGTCACGACGCTGTAGACGTCGTACTTGTTGCTGACGACCGCCGCACCGCCCTTCGCGTAGAGCAGGACGTTGTTCCAGGCATAGCCAACCTGGCCTGTGATCAGACCGAACGCATCGACGCGCGTCCGGTTCCGCAAACCGGTGATTGCGCTGATGTTGTCACCCGAGAAGTCGGCCCAGTTGCCCTGGCCCTCGAGACCGAACACGAACTGGCCGGACTGAAAGCGGTAACCGATCTGGCCACCGACGGTGCCGCCGGTCGAGTTGTGGGAGCCTTCCGGACCGAAGCCGACCAGATCCCACGACGTGTCAGCCGAACCGCCGCCGCCGTTGAGACCGATGTAGAAGCCGCTCCAGTCGTACACCGCAGCGATCGCCGCGGGCGGTGCTTTGGTGTAGGGCCGTGCCGCGAGATCAGCCGCAAGTGCCGGCGCAGTCGCACCAAGCGCGACCAGGCTGACAGCTGCAAGCAACAAATTCTTCTTCATTTGATTCCCGTTCCAGTTTCTTCAGTAGTGGGCCCCCCGGCCGTGGGTCGTCATAACAGCGATCGACGGAATTGCTGTAGCCGCGGCGCCACAGTGTGATCGAAAGGACTTTGCTCATTAACGAATGTTAATCGAGCATCGCGGACACCCCATCAAACAAGGGGTTTTGCAGCAGTTTCAATGTTGACGAGGCGAGACAAGCTGCATGCGCGCGCAACATCGTCGCGCGCACATTCGCGTGATGGAAGAGGCGAATGCGAACAAGTTCCTCATCCAAATTGTCGCCATCTTTTCGCTCGCTTTCATCACATTCGTGGGCGCGTCAATCGCACGCTCGCCCGCGCGCGTTCAGACGATCATCCCTCTAATCCGCGCTAACCGGCATGCGCGTCGCCGCCAGCGTCGGGCGATGGAGTTCGCTACCGCGAGGTGCGAACCGAGGCGCCGGAACGCTCTCGAATCGGGGTTGCGGGGGCCGGCCGTCTGTCCGCATGGGCGTGGGACTGCAAGTTGTGACCGCGCCGGTCATCGGATAGCGTCGGGCCTAGCCTTCCTTCGCGCAGTCGATCCTGCCATGCTCGCCCGTATCCTGCTCCTCCTGGCCTCGCTGCTCCCGGCCGCTTTGCGTGCCGAAGCAGCGCCGGCCGAGAAAACCGGATTTGCTTCCAGGCTGACGATCTATCTCGCCAAGGGGCCGGCCGACGCATGCGGGCCGGGCTGCGATCGCTGGATCGCCATCGAGGGCGAGATCGATCGCGAGGCGGCGCTGCGCATTCGCCGCTTCCTCGCCGCCGTCAAGGACCTGCAGCGTCCGATCTACGTTCATTCGCCCGGCGGCAACGTCGAGCAGTCCTACGCGATCGCGCGGTTGCTGCGCAGCCGCAAGGCGGTTGCCAGGGTTGGCCGGACGATCGCGACCGCCTGCGCCGCGGGCACGCAGGTGGATGCCGCCTGCCTGAAGCTCAAGAACGCAAGCGGCGAGGTCGAGGCCGAGCTCACCACGACCCGCGCCATGTGCAACTCGGCCTGCGCATACCTGTTTCTGGGGGCGGCATCGCGCGAGGTCGCCCCCGACGCCGCAATAGCGGTCCATAATTCCAGGCTGGTGCTCGCCTTCGACGGACGGCCCGATCCAGCGGCCGTCGCGGAATACAGGCGTCGCCGGCTGTTAGCGGCCGATCGCGATCGCGCCGCGTTCATCGCTGCGATGGGAATTGGCCGCGAGCTCGATTCCCTCATCCGGACGGTGAAGTTCGAAAGCCTACACGTATTGACGCGATCCGAGCTCTACGGTTTCGGCATCGACACGCGACCGCTCGCCGAAACGAAATGGACGCTGGAGAAAGAGGCCCGGCCGTTCGTCCGCAAGATCGCGACCGCAAAGAAGGCGAACGGCTCCGCGTTCCGAACGATGGAGCTGCGCCTGTCTTGCGAAAGCAGCAAGGGCGCACCGCTGACATTTGCGGCCGAGGTCGACGAAACGGCCACCGGCAAGAGCACGATCCTGATCACGGCGGATGCCGACAAGGAGAAGACGGCCGGAGGATCTCCGGTGCGGACCGGCAAGCACGAGGTCTGGCGCAGCAACATCGACCCCGACAGGGTCAAGGCGATACTGGCCTCCCGCTCCCTGCAGGTCCGCGAAAGCACGCCGATCGCGGACGACAAGACGGACATCATGACATTCGAGCTCGACTTGGCGGGCCTGCCGTCACAATGGGCTCGGCTCACGGCATCCTGTTCATTGCCGACGCCGGGCCCGGCAAGCTCCTGGCCGACGTTGCCGGGGAAAGCCGCTCCCTGGCAGGCAGCTCATTGGCCCGAAAGCCCTTGGACGCCCGCCCCCCAACTGACCGTCAGCACAAACCCTCGGCCCGCTCCGTCGCCTTGAAATGACGTCGAACTCGCCCCGGGCGGGCGATTCAACACGCAACATTCATTCAACCCTCATCGAGCAGGGAGCGGACCTTGGCGGCCAGGTCTTCGATCGCAAAGGGCTTGGACAGCAAATGCTTGCCGGCATCGAGCACGCCATTGTGGACGATCGCGTTGCGCGTGTAGCCGGTGGTGAACAGCACTTTCAGATCCGGGTATCGTCTCGACAGCTCGGCCGCGAGTTCGGCACCGGTCATGTCGGGCATGACGACGTCGGTGAACAGCAGATCCGGAACGAAACCGCCTTCGATTTTGCCGATCGCCTCCCGGGCGCTGGCGGCCTCGACGACGGTATAGCCAAGCTCGCGCAGGCTTTCGGACGAGATGCCGCGGACCCGCTCGTCGTCCTCGACGACGAGGATGGTCTCGCTCTGCGGACTTGCACCGGGATGCAGCACGCCGTGCGACGGGGTTGAGACAGGCTCCTCGCCCGCGAAGCGTGGAAGATAGATCTTCACGGTCGTGCCGACGTCCACCTCCGAATAGATTTTGACATGGCCGCCCGACTGCCGCACGAAGCCGTAGACCTGGCTGAGGCCAAGTCCAGTCCCCTTGCCGACGACCTTGGTCGTAAAGAACGGATCGAAGACCTTTCCCAGCACGTCGGCCGCGATGCCCGTGCCGTTGTCCGTCACCGCAATGAGCACGTACTGCCCGGGCTGCAGCGCGTATTCGCGGGCGTATTTTCGATCTATCGAGGCGTTGGCGGTTTCGATCGTCAGCCTGCCACCCTTCGGCATGGCATCGCGGGCATTGACAGCAAGATTGACGAGAGCGCTTTCGAGCTGCGCAGGGTCTGCCTTGACGCGCCAAAGGCCAGCCGCGAGGACCGTCTCGAGACGAACGAGCTCGCCGAGCGAGCGCTCGAGCAGCTCACTCATCTCACCGACCATCTTGTTGATGTCCACGACCTCGGGCGCAAGAGGCTGCTGCCGCGAGAACGCCAACAATCTTTGTGTCAACGTGGCGGCACGGTTCGCACCATCCGTTGCACTATCCAAGAAACGGTCAATGTTGAGCTCGCCCTTGCCGAGCCGCCGTTTGGCGAGATTCAAGCTGCCGAGGATGACGGCCAGCATGTTGTTGAAGTCGTGGGCGATCCCCCCGGTCAATTGCCCGACGGCTTCCATCTTCTGCGATTGCCGCAATTGCTCCTCGGCCTTCATGCGCTCGGCGATCTCGTCGGCGACACGTTGCTCCAGCTCGGCATTGAGCGCTTCGAGCCTGGTCAGCAGCTGGGCGTTGTCAATGGCCGTCGCGGCATGGCCGGCAATGCCGAGCAATGCGGATTCGTGCTCCTCGTGGAATCGACCGACCTCCGCATGACCGAAGAAAAGCCCACCGAGCACCTCGCCGCTGCGCGAGATCACGGGGACCGCCAGATAGGACCGGACCGGAAGATGGCCCTCGGGCATGCCTTTCCGCGGCGCATTCTTGCCATAGCGCGGGTCTTGCAGGATGTCGTCCGACCTCACCACGCCCGTGCCCTTAAAGGTCGGCTCGAACACGGCGGTGGCGCGCGGCATCGGGAAGTTTTCGAAAGCGGATCGCGGCACGCCGGACAGCGAGTACAGCATGTAGCTGCCTCCGTCCGCGGCCGGGACGTTGTAGAAGAAGGCGCCGAACTGGGCGCCCGTCAGCTCGACGCCGGCATCCGTCACGATCTGGACGATCCTATCGAGATCACGTTCGCGGGCAACTGATGCCCCCGTGTCGTTGAGGATCCTGAGATGACGCTCGGTCTTCTTTTGGGCGGAGATATCCAGCACAGTCCCGATGAATCGCGTGGCCTGACCATTGGAAAAGATCGTGTGGCCCGTTGCGGCGATCCAACGCTCGACGCCATCCTCGATACCGACGGTCCGGTATTCGATGTTGTAGCTTCCCGGAGAATTGGGCTGTAACGCGGTCGAGACGGCCTCATGAGCGCGCTGCCTGTCGTCGGGATGAATGCCTTTCAGGAATGAGCCCTCATAGCTGACCTCGGCATTCGGTGAGAGACCGAACACCTCCTTGCAGCGGCTATCCCATCGAAGGACATCGTTGATCGGATCGTAGTCCCAGGTGCCGATTCCGGCGGCCTTGTTGGCGAGGACCAGCCGTTCGGCAGCTTCGCGCGCCGCCTGCTCGGATCGGACGCGCTCGATGTGCGCCCATGATCGCTCCGTCACCTCGGTCAGCAAGGCAAGTTCGCGCGGCGTCCACAGATGCGAGCCGCGGTGATGAATGGCCATCAAAGCGGTCAGGCGCCCTTCCTTCACCAAGGGCATGCAGATCGTCGAACCGATCCCGATGCGCTGGAAAGTGGCGGCTTCCTCGGGAGCGATCTCCTTCAGGTTGTCGTTGATGATGAGGGGCCGCCCGGCGCCCAGCTCTCGCACCGCCTTCTCGCCGAAGTCGGCAAGACTGTAGTGCCCCACTATGTGCATCGCACCGGGGGCCACCCAATCCCCGCGGATGGTGAAGCCGTCCTGATCGGGATCCATGTCGGCATAGGCGCAGTTGGAGACGCCGAGATACTCACCGACCATTCGCGTCATCACTGCCATGACGCCGTCGGCATCGCGCGTCTTCGCCGTTTCCTTATTGAGAGCGTCGAGGAAGATGAGCCGCGCCTCGTTCTCGCGCACCGCGCTCTCGGCGCGGCGACGTTCGACGGCGGTGCGGGTGCGTTCGGCAACCTCTCGGATGAGCTCTAGCTCTGCTGCGCTCCATTCGCGCGGCATTGCATTGTTCAGGTAGAGCAGCGCCACGACCCCGTCGGGCTCGGAGATCGGCATGTTGACCAATGCGCGGGCCGAGATTGCCTCGAGAGCTCGGGCGCGGTCGCCGACGCGAGGGTCCTTTTCAGCATCAGCGCAGACGACCGTCTCACCCCGCTTCAAGTCTTCGATATAGCTGCCATAGTCGCGAAAGCGCAGCACGCCGGCCAGGCTCGAGATCCCAGGCGCATTCCAGTCGCGCGCGATCGTGATGGTCTCTGCGGAGGTATCGACGGTGCCGTAACCTGCCCGGCTGACATTGAGGCTGCGGCCCAGCAGCTCCGCCGCCGCATAGGCGAGATCGTCGGGGTCACCGATCTCCCGAATATAATCGCCGAGGGTGGCTAAGACGGCGTTGCGGTCGGCCGAGGCCCCACCGGTCGCTGTCGTCATCGGTCAACCCCGAACACGTCCCTCGCTCCACCTGCACACCGATGAAACGGTAACCGTAGGATTGCCCTTAGGTTCCCCGGCGCAAGGGGGGTGCTCCGGATGCTGCTTAGCCGACGTGGCGTGATGCGGCGGAAGCGCGCTCTCAAAGGCGGCTTAGACAGGCGTATAGATTACGAGCTTCAACGCGGGATCGTCATTGGCCTGGAAGCTGGTGTGCTCGAAGTGCAGCACGCCCTTGGTCGGATGGTTCATGGTCTTGCGGCCCGAGATGGTGCTGCGAACGTCGTGCGCCTCCCACCATTCGACGAATTCCGGACTGCTCTCGCGCAGCCGCGTCAGCAGCTCCGTGAAGGCGGGATCGCCGGCCCAGACGTCGTGATTGGCACGAAACATCGCCACCATCGCCTTGGCTACGTCGGTCCAGCCGGCGCCATAGGATTTTCGCGTCTGCTTGTTCGTCAACATAAGAAGCAGCGTGTTGCGATCCTGCTCCGGCAATCGCCCGAACCCGAACACCTCCTCGGCCGCATCGTTCCAGGCCAGCACGTCCCAGCGCCGGCCGGTGATGTAGGCCGGCTGATGCAGGCTCTCGATCATGCGACGAATGGGCGGAGGCACGATCTCGCGGGTGAAGGGGCTCCTTGCGGGCTCGCGCGCCAGCGCCTTGAGGTGGGCGTGCTCGGCCTTGCTGAGACGGAGGGCCCGGGCCAGCGCATCCACGGTGGTCACGGACGGGCTGACCGTGCGGCCCTGCTCGAGACGGATGTACCAGTCGACGCCGATGCCGGCGAGCTGCGCAACCTCCTCGCGGCGCAGCCCCGCGGTGCGCCGGCGCCTGCCCGCCGGAAGCCCGACCGCCTTCGGCGACAGCTTTTCGCGGCGGGACCTCAGGAAGTCCCCGAATTCAACGCGGCGTGGATCGACCATGGCAGATGTCCCGGCGATAGAGGGCCTACGGAATACTAGGATAATACCAGGCCTTCCTGTCTCCGGACAGGTCGGCGCATACGGACTTCACCCGACCTCGAGGTGAACATCATGAAAGCTGCCGTACTCAAATCCTTCGGCTCGCCGCTGGCGATCGAGACTGTCCCCGAACCGGTGCTCGGCACCGGCGAGGTCATCGTCGACGTCGTCGCGACGCGCGTGCTGTCCTACATGAACGAGGTCTTCGACGGGACGCGCAACTACGCGCTCGACCTGCCAATCATTCCAGGCCCAGGCGGCGTCGGCCGCGTGCGCGCGATCGGTCCGGACGCGACCAGGCTTGCCGTCGGCGACTGGGTGTTCTGCGATCCGACAGTGCGCTCGCGCGATGACGCCGCGGCGCCGGATATCGCCCTGCAGGGCCTGACCGCCGCGGGACCCGGCGGCATGCGCCTGCAACGGCACTTTCGCCACGGCTCCTTCGCCGAGCAGATGCGGGTGCCGACCGAGAACGTCAAACCCCTCGGCCCGATCACGTCCGAGCAGGCGAAACAATGGTGCGCGCTGGGCACGCTGCTGGTGCCCTATGGCGGCTTCCTTGCGGCAAACCTTCGCCCGGGCGAGACCGTGCTGGTGAGCGGCGCCACCGGCAATTTCGGCAGCGCCGCCGTCTCCGTCGCGTTGGCGATGGGCGCAGCCTGCGTGGTCGCGCCGGGCCGCAACGAACGGATCCTCGCCGACCTCGTCCGCCGCTTCGGGGCGCGGGTGAAGCCGGTCAAGCTCTCGGGCGACGAGGACGACGACCGTGAGACGATGAAGCGCGCCGCACCGGGGCCGATCGACTGCGTCTTCGACATCATGCCGCCCTCGGTGAGCCCGACTGTCGTGCGCGCGGCAGTCATGACGGTCCGCGCTTACGGACGCGTCGTGCTGATGGGTGGCGTCGGCATGGCGGGCGGGCCGGGCCTCGAGCTGCCCTACCCCTGGATCATGCGCAACTGCATCAGCATCCACGGCGTCTGGATGTATCCGCCCGATGCGGCCAGCCGCCTGATCGCACTGGTGCGTGCCGGGCTGCTGCGGCTGGAAGAGTACGAGACAGAGACCTTCGATCTCGACCACGCCAACGAAGCCGTGGCGCATGCTGCCGCCAATGGCGGACCGTTCAAATTGACGGTGATCAGGCCCTGAATCGTGAGGCGGCGACGGACCGCCGTCTTCGATTTTTTTCGGAAGTCTCACCAAGCACTTGGCTACTGTGCATGGGGTTGTTTTCGAGCTCTTTAGTCGAGCTCGACCACCTGGCCGTTCGACAGCGAGACCCGCCGGTCCATGCGGCCGGCGAGCTCCATGTTGTGGGTGGCGATCAGCATCGACACGTGCGTCGCCTTGACCAGCTGCATCAGGGCCTGGAACACGTGCTCGGCGGTGCCGGGGTCGAGATTGCCGGTCGGCTCGTCCGCAAACAGCACGCGCGGCGCATTGGCCACTGCACGGGCGATGGCGACACGCTGCTGCTCGCCGCCGGACAGCTCGGCGGGGCGATGGGTGATGCGGTCGCCGAGGCCGAGATAGCCCAGGATCTCCTTGGCACGCTTGACGGTCTCGGACTTCTTCAGGCCGCGGATCATCTGCGGCAGCATGACGTTCTCAAGCGCCGAGAACTCCGGCAACAGCCGATGCGACTGGTAGACGAAGCCGATATCGGTGCGGCGCAGCTGGGTGCGCTCGATGTCGGGCAGTTGCGAAGTCGGTGCGCCCGAGACATAGACCTCGCCGGAATCGGGGGCTTCCAGCAGCCCCGCGATGTGCAGCAGCGTCGACTTGCCCGAGCCCGACGGCGCCACCAGGGCGACCGACTGGCCGGCCCACAGCGCCAGCTTGGCGCCGTCGAGGATCGTCAGCGGCACCTCGCCCTGCAAGTACTGCCGCTTTATCTCGTGGAGATAAATGACCGGTACATCTTCTGCCCCCTGCTGCTGCTCCATCAGTCCCTCACTCGTACCGGAGCGCTTCGACGGGATCGAGGCGCGCGGCGCGCCACGACGGATAGAGCGTCGCCAGGAACGACAGCGTCAGCGCCATGATGACGACGGCCGTGGTCTCGCCGACGTCGATCTCGGCGGGCAGTTTCGACAGGAAGTAGAGCTCCGGCGAGAACAGCTCGGTCGAGGTCAGCCAGGACAGGAATTGCCGGATCGATTCGATGTTGACGCAGATCACGAGGCCGACGCAGAAGCCGACCAGCGTGCCGACGACGCCGATCGAAGCGCCCGTGATCAGGAAGATCCGCATGATCGAGCCTTGCGAGGCGCCCATGGTGCGCAGGATCGCGATGTCGCTGCCCTTGTCCTTCACCAGCATGATCAGGCCGGAGACGATGTTGAGCGCGGCGACCAGCACGATCATGGTCAGGATCAGGAACATCACGTTGCGCTCGACCTGGAGCGCGTTGAAGAAGGTCGAGTTGCGCTGCCGCCAATCCACCAGGAAGATCGGCCGGCCCGCCGCCTCGGTCACCGCCTTGCGGAAGGCGTCGATCCTGTCGGGGTTGGTCGTGAACACCTCGATCGAGGTGACGTCGTTGCTGCGGTTGAAATAGGCCTGCGCTTCGGCAAGCGGCATGAACACGAAGCCGAGGTCGTATTCGGACATGCCGATCTCGAACACCGCGACGATCTTGTACGGTTTTATGCGCGGCGTCGTTCCCATAGGCGTCACTGCGCCCTTCGGCGCCACCAGCGTGATGCTGTCGCCGGCATGCAGCGAAAGCTGATCGGCGAGGCGCCGGCCGATCGCAACGCCCTGCCCTTCGTCAAAGCCCTCGAGGGAGCCCTGCTTGATGTTCTTGGCGATCGAGGTGAGGTTGTTGAGATCGTCGGAGCGGATGCCGCGCACCAGGACGCCCGAGGCGTTCCAAGGCGATGACGCCAGCGCCTGACCGTCAACCACCGGCGCCGCGAGCCGGATGCCCTCGACCTGGCTGAGGCGGTCGGCAACGTCCTTCCAGTCGGTCAGCGGCGATTCCAGGGGCTGGACCAGGATGTGGCCGTTGAGGCCCAGGATCTTATCGAGCAGCTCCTTGCGGAAGCCGTTCATCACGGCCATGACGATGATCAGCGTCGCAACGCCGAGCATGATGCCGAGAAAGGAGAACCCGGCGATGACCGAGATGAATCCTTCCTTCCGGCGCGCGCGCAAATAGCGCGCCGACAGCATCCACTCGAAGGGCGCGAAAGGCGCGGTTTGCACGGTTTCGGTCATGGTCTCATCCATCGCTCGATAATCCCATGATTCGGGGTCAATTGTGGCCGGATTGGCGGCCGCGATATCGCGCGATGAACAATATTCAGCCGATCAGCCTTCTCAGCCCACAAGTCTTGCAACCGCGTCGGCAGGCGACATGGTCTCGCGCGCGCCGTCGCTGCGCCGCTTGATCTCGACCTTGCCGTCGGCGAGCCCCTTCGGCCCGATCATGATCTGCCAGGGGATGCCGATCAGGTCGGCGGCGGCGAATTTGGCACCGGCGCGTTGATCGGTGTCGTCATAGAGCACGTCGACGCCCTTGGCCGTGAGCTCGGCATAGAGCTTCTCGCAGGCCGCATCGACGGCCGCATCGCCCTGCTTCAGGTTGAGGATCGAGACGCGGAACGGTGCCACCGCTTCCGGCCATTTGATGCCGGCATCGTCATGGCAAGCCTCGATGATGGCACCCAGCAGGCGCGAGACGCCGACACCGTACGAGCCGCCATGGATCGGCACGTCGACACCATCAGGCCCCGCCACGAGCGCCTTCATCGGCTCGGAATATTTGGTGCCGAAATAGAAGATCTGGCCGACCTCGATGCCGCGGGTGTTCACCCGCTTGTCCACGGGCACCTCCTGCTCGAACCGCGCGGCATCGTGGACGTCTTCGGTCGCCGCATAGAGCGAGGTCCATTGCTTGATGATCGGCGTCAGGTCGCTCTCATAATCCACGTCCTCGCCCGGCACCGGCAGGTCCAGCACATCGCGATTGATGAACACGCCGGATTCGCCGGTCTCGGCGAGCACGATGAACTCGTGGCTGAGATCGCCGCCGATCGGGCCGGTCTCGGCGCGCATCGGGATCGCCTTCAGCCCCATCCGCGCGAAGGTGCGCAAGTATGCGACGAACATCTTGTTGTAGGCGACGCGCGCCGCGGCCTCGTTGAGGTCGAAGGAATAGGCATCCTTCATCAGGAACTCGCGGCCGCGCATTACGCCGAAACGCGGACGCTGCTCGTCGCGGAATTTCCATTGGATATGATAGAGATTGAGCGGCAGGTTCTTGTAGGACTTCACATAGGCGCGGAAGATCTCGGTGATCATTTCCTCGTTGGTCGGTCCGTACAGCAGCTCGCGCTTGTGGCGGTCGGCGATGCGCAGCATCTCCGGGCCGTAGGCGTCGTAGCGGCCGCTCTCGCGCCAGAGGTCGGCGAGCTGGAGGGTCGGCATCAAGACCTCGATCGCGCCAGACCGATTCTGCTCCTCGCGCACAATCTGCTCGATCTTCTTCAGCACGCGAAAGCCGAGCGGCAGCCAGGCATAGATGCCCGCCGCCTCCTGCCGGATCATGCCGGCACGCAGCATCAGCCGATGCGAGACGATCTCCGCCTCTTTCGGATTTTCCTTCAGGATGGGCAGAAAGAACCGCGACAACCGCATGGTAATACTCTGGGAATCAGTGATCGCCTGCAGTGAAACCGGATTGGGAGCGAAAACACAAGACGGGAATGAGGAAAAGCCGCTAACGCGGCGAAATACCTGACATTTTTCCGTTGCCTTCAGGTTTGACTTCAGGAGCACCGTGCTCAGCAAAGCCGGTGAGCCTAGGGCGGTGGCACTTCGAGTTCGTCCGCCAGCGTGATCTTCTCGAAATCGCTCACGAGCGCCTCGATGCGCACACGCCAGCGGCCGGCGAAGGGCAGCTCGACCTTGCGCACGTGCCAGTAGCCATCCGGTCCGAGCAAGGCGTCCCGTTCCATCGGCTCGATGCCGCGCTCGGGCAGGCTGAGGGTCAACGTCACCTCTTTGGCCGCCAGGGGCGTCCCCTCGCCGGTCATGAGCTGGAGCACGAAATCGTCCTTGCCGACCTTTCCAGGCGACACCAGCACCTGGAACATCGCCTTGTCGCCGTGGATGTGGATCGCCAAAGGCGTCTCCGGAATGATCGTTCGCGGCGGCGGCGTGAAGCGCCAGCCGGCGACGACGACGAAGATGGCGAGGGCGATCACGCATTCGAGGAGGATCGAGCGCTTGAGGATGGCTTGGGCTCCACGATCGCGGGCGAGTGCCGGAGTGAGGCGGAAGCGGTTGAGCGCCGCAAGTGCGAGCAGCATGAGAACCAGGCCGAGCTTGATCGAGAGGATGAGGCCATAGCGGGTCTCGACCAACGCCGAAAATTTTTCGAGCTGAACAATCGCAAGGGCGAGGCCCGTCAATGCCAGCACGCCGACCGCCGGCATGGCGATGCCCGAGAAGCGCTTCACGACGGCGAGTGTTGCCGGCGTCGGCTTCGACAGCAATGCCGCCAGGGGAGCAAGAGCGCCGATCCACAGCGCAACGCACAGGCCGTGAAGAAACATCGCCGGTCGCATCATCATTCGAGGCGGCGCCGTTGCGGCATGCCCGCTCATGGCGAGCGACAGGGCCACACCGACCATGGCCATGATCGCAAGAGCACGCGAAGACCATGCGCTGCGGAGCGCCAGCGAAGCGAACAGCATCGCGGCGGCAGCAACTAGAAACGCGCGGCCGGCACTGGTTGCCACCGCGACCTTCCAAGGCGCGGCCGTCGCGAGCGCCGCCGGCGGCAGGCCGAGGAGATCGAGACCCAGCGCACCGAGCGACACCACCGCGCTGGAAAGGCCGACCGCGAGCGCCATGCGCGGCACGGTCATGCCGGCCAGAGACCATGATATCCAGCGCGCAAACCACACACCGCCGACGCCTACGAACAGACCGAGATAGAGGCCAACGCGCGCCAGCCAGATCAGCGCGGCCAACCAATGGTCCGTACTCGCGGGCAGCTTCGTTTCCGACGGCATGCCGACTGAAAACATCACCGATCCCACGATCGGATGGCCATCCTGCGAGACCACGCGATAGCTGACGACCGCCGTCCCCTCAGCCAGATCCGCTGGCATCTGGATCAAAATCGTGTCGCCGGACGCACTGACGCGCGTCTCGTCCCGCGCCCTGCCCGTGCCGTCGATCAGCCGGATCGCGCCCGGCGTTACCGGTTCGTTGAACCGCAGCTCGACCATCTTGGGCGCGGTCGCGAGCGTGCTGCCATTCGCCGGCTCGACCGAGATCAGCGCCGCATGCGCGAGCGCACCGCTCGCGAAGCCCGCAGCGAAGAGCAGCGTCGCGAGCGCGGCGAGGAGGCGCATCAGGGTTTCGGCAGGAGCTTGACGCCAGGCGCCGGCGACTTGCCCTCATGCGAATGGCTTGACCCCTCGGTTGGGATCTCGATCCAGCGTCTGACGCCGGTCTCGCATTCTTGAACCACTGGGAAGTACAAGGTCGTGTTCGCCTTGAGCTTGTCGGTCAGCACCGTCTGCATGATGAACTCGTCATAGTTCTTGTCCGGCAGCTTGCCGCCGGACCACGCCACCTCCTTGACGCCGGACGATACCTTATTGCCGTGATAGTCGTATTCTCCGGCATATTTGCCCTCGACGACGTCGACGGTCCAGCCGGCCTTCGGCATCGGCTTCACCGCGATCACCCCTTCCGGAATCTGCACGCGGATCTTCACCGTCGGCGAGCCCGCGCAGCCATGCGGCACGGTGAACACCGCCTTGTAGGACGCGCCGATCGTGGCTTGCTTGGTCTCAAGCGAGACATGCGCCGCCGCTGGTGTTGCGGCGAGCGCGGCAATCAGGATCAGGCAGGATCGCTTCGACATATTCGGTCTCCCGAGAGTCCAGAACAGTCTCATTTCATCTTCATTCCCGAATGATCCGGCATTTTCTTCATGTCCATGTGACCCGAGTGTCCGCCATCGCCCGGCGCCTGCGCGCCGACGCCCTGGACGGCGAGCGCAACAGTGACCTTTCCGGCCTTCTCGAACTGAAGCGTCACCGGCACCTTGTCGCCCTGCTTGAACGGCCCCTTCAGCTCCTGAAGCATCAAATGATTGCCGCCGGGCGCGAGCTTCACGGTCTTGCCGGGCTCGATCGCCAGTCCCTTGTTGAGCGCGCGCATCTTCATCACGCCGTTGTCCATGGCCATCTCGTGAATCTCGGCCTTGCCTGCGATATCGGCGGACACGCTGACCAACCTGTCGGCGGCTCTCCCCTTGTTTTCGATGGTCAGATAGCCGCCGGCGACCTTGGCGCCGCCCGGCGTCGCCCGGCTCCAGGCCTGCGAGATGACGAGATCGCCGGCCTTGACGTCGTCGGCTGCGACACCCGCGCTGGTGCCGAGCAGCATGGCGGCGGCGAGAAGTGATAGCTTGATCCTGTTCATTTGGTTCCCTCAGTTTTGATCTGATCGAGCGCGATCGGTCGTGGTGGTCTCGGCAGCCTCAGTGCGCTTACCATCGATACCTCATTCCGGTGTAGACCGCCCGGCCGGCGCCTGGCTCGAACAACGCCGACGTCGCCGTGGCGCGATCGATGATACTGGCGCTTGCAATGTAGGTCCTGTTGGTGAGGTTTCGACCCTCGATATAGGCGGAGAACGGTCCGCCATTGTCGAAGCCCGCTTTCAATCCGAGCAGTGCATACGGCTCCGTCGTCAACGTGTTCATACTGTCGACGAAATAGGCCTGCGGCACCCATTCGACGTTCGGACCAGCATAGAACCCGGTCGGATGCTTGTAGAGCAACTCGGCGCGCAAATAGTGACGCGGCGCGCCGGGCAGCTGGTTGTTGCCGAACTCCGTGTCGCCGTCGAAGCGAAAATCGTTGTAAGTATAGGCGAGGTTGAGCCACACCTTGTCGGGCGCGCCTCCTGTCACGAAGAGGTGGCGGAAGATTGCTGCCCCTGCCCCAGCCTCGACGCCCTGGTGGAAGGTTCGGTCGGCATTGGTCACGTTGCAATTGCCGAACGCGCTGTAGAGGCACAGCAGCTCATCGCGAATATTGGCGCGATAGGCGGTCAACTCCCACGAATAGTCGGGCCGTCGCATGCGGGTCCCGATCTCGTAAGTCGTCGCAATCTGCGGGCGGATGCTGGTGAACGGAATCGTCGGAATGCCAGGACCGCGCGCGCTCTCGCCGAAGCTCGGCACTTCGGCGCTCCGCGAAACATTGGCGAAGGCCTGCCACGTCGGGTCGATCTGCCACAGCAGGCCCGCCTTCGGCGACCAAAGATCAAAGCGGGTTGCTCCCGACTGGTCGCCGTCGCTGAGAAACCGGTCCTGCCGATTGCGGGTCGCATGCAGGAATTGCGTGCCGGCGATCGCGGCGACATTCGGCAGAAAGTAGAAGCTGTCCTCAACGTAAACCGAGGTGTTCTCGGAGCGATCGATCGACGACGACAGCAATGCCCCCTTCTGTCCGGCAATGTTGGCGAACTGCTGGTTGTCGATCCTGCCGTTCAACAGGTTGACGCCCGCAACCAGCCTGTTGCGGTAACCGCCGATGATGCGGTCGTCCGTAACCTTCGCGAAGCCGCCATAATCCTTGTAGCGATAATCGAGCCACTGGAAGATCGGATGCATGAGGTGCCGGTCGACGCCGAAAGCGCCGAACTCCAACCTGGTGTCGTCGAATCGGATCGTCGTCTTGTTTGCCAGCCTGATCGTGTCGATGTTGCGCTGCTGGTCCAGCGCAACGTTCGCCGGAGCCGCGGCCTCCGGATTGGTCAAGGCAGACGCCTTGGTGACGGTTCCTGGAATGCGCTGCCGCACCTCGTTGGCGTTGAGATAGAATCGCGTCTCGAAATCCGGCGAGAACTGGTAGCCAACATTGCCGCTCACGCGGTTGCCCGAGCCGAAGCTGTGATCGCGGAAGCCGTCCGTCGCCTGCGTCGATGCGGTGACGAAACCATCCCACGGCCCGTTGGCGCCTCCTGCATTGGCCTGCAGTCGCCTGAAGCCGAAGGCTCCCACGTCGAGCGAGACTCCATTCGGAAATCGGTCGCGTCCCGATGGCGTCACGAAGTTGACGGCGCCTCCCAGCGAATTGGCTCCGAACTGCAGCGCGTTCGCGCCCTTGTACACCTCGACGTATTTGTAGGCGGTCGGGTCGATCTCCTGGAAATCGCCGTAGCCGTCCGCCGTATTGATTGGGATGCCATCCATGTAAAGCTGCACGCCGCGCAGATGGAAATTGCGCGACAGGCCGGATCCGCGGATCGAAAGCCGGGTGTCGTCGCCCCATTTCGGCTGCGCAAACACGCCGGGAACGTAGTCCAGGACATCCTTGATCGTGCTGGCGGGAGTCGAATTCCGGTAGGCCTCCGCTGCGACCAGCGCTACGCCGCCCGGCGTCTGGTTGATCTCGCTCAGTGCCTGCTGGGCGGTGAGAACCGTCAGGGCACCAGGACCGAGGCCCCCTTCGGAAGCTGCCGTCGGTTGCGGACGCGCAGTTGCGGGCGCGCGGGCCCGCGTTGATCGCGCGGCGGTTCGCTGTGCGCGGGCTGGAGAGGCCCGTTTCTCCCGCGGCGCGTCGACTGTGACGGGAGGAAGCTCGCGTCGGTTTTCCTCCGCGATTGCGTTGGATGGCACAACGAGGGCAGAAGCTGAGGCAAGCAGAATTTTGCGTGCGGAAAGCAGTCGAAAGAAGCCTGTACGAGGCATGAGGTCATTCCTGATGCCGGCAGAGAGCCGGTGCATAGCGATCCCGGCACGGCCGAAGCCGGCGCGGAGCTGAAGGTTTCGCGGATCAGGAAATGCGAGGGGGAGCGCGCGCCCAAGCGCTCGAACCGTCGATGGCGGCGAGGACGGGCGCGTTCGCCACGTGCCAGACGATGCGGGCGATGGGGCGGACGGGAGTTGAGAACGCCGCATGGGGCGGCGCGTCAAGCGAAGCGTCAGCGTGCGCGAGGCAACAAAGCGCACATGCGCCAGCTTTTGCGGCCGGTGTCCCGGTCTCGTCGACCGGGCCGCCCCGCTCACTTGCGCTGTGGCAGATGACGCCTGCAGAGAACGGATCGGCCGCAGCCTGGCCGGCCGCGAGACAGGCGGCGATCGGCGCCAGCACCTGCATCACCAGGGCGAGCAGGACCAGAGGCAGGAATTTTTGCAGACGTGCGCGCATCCGCCGGACCATTCGTTCGTGCGCTAACTAATCACTCGGGCGCAGCCGAGTCGAGGCCAGTTCCACCGCCTGTTGGGCCCTGCGCAAACTGCTCGAAAAATTGTGGTCGGACGACCCCACCCTCCGGCGGGCCGGCATCTGAGGCAGGAAAACCCGCCCGGCCATCCACAAATTTCTTATATCTGTCATATATTTAGGGGGCCGGAAGCCCGATCGTTTCGTCAGTTGCTCCTATTTTGAACATTCGTTGCCGAAAATGATGACAAGTGAGAAAAGTTGATCTAGCATCCCTCTTGCTCAGGCGCTGACCGCGAGGTCGAGGCCTGGTGGTCCAAGTCTCGGGAGGAGCCCCTGGCGCGCAAAACGCAGCGTCGCCCCGTCAATCAAGATCAAATCTTAAGATCGGGGATAATAGGGTCGACACAATTTTTGAGCGGGGCCAGGGCCCCGCTCTTTTTTTGCCCGCGGCGCTGAACCGTCGATGAACGCGGCCTCTCTTCTCATCGAAAACAGCTTCGAACGTGCGGCCTCGCGCTGCGCCGACCTCACGCCGTTCGTCTATCGACGTCTGTTCGATCTCCATCCGGAAACGCAGGCGATGTTCCGCACGGACGGCGGTGACCTCGTGAAGGGGTCGATGCTGGCGCTGACGATCGAGGCGATTCTCGACTTCGCCGGCGAGCGCCGCGGGCATTTCCGGCTGATCGCGTGCGAGGTCGCCTCGCACGACGCCTATGGCACGCCGCGCGAGCTGTTCATCGCGTTCTTCGCCGTCATCAGGGATGCGCTCCGCGATCTGCTCGGCGATGAATGGACGCCCGAGATCGTGCAGGCCTGGGATACATTGCTCGCCGAGATCGACGCATTCGCCGCCGCGGCCACCTGACGCTTTGCGCTGCACCAACGCACGGGCTGCGACGACGCTGCGGCTGAATGCAGATTGAGTGCGAACAACTCTTGTGAGAGACTTTCGGAGATCGGTAGCGCTACCAATGACGCGCCGACGACAAAATAATATGGGAGCGAGCGATGTCCGGGACGAAAGATTTCTCGACGACCAGGCGCGATCTTCTTCAGGCGGCTGCGGCCGCCGGCGCCGGAGCTGCCATCCTCGGCAGCATGGGCATAAACCCCGCACTGGCCGCAGTCGGACGCAGCGAGAAGCCGTTGAAGGCGGCGTTCTCCAACGCCGGCCTCCAGGCCACCTGGTGCGCGCAAGGCAAGCAGGCGGCGGAATTCTGGGGCAAGCTGTTCAATGTCGAGGTGACTTGGTTCGACGGGCAGCTCGATGCGGTGAAGCAGCGCGCGGCGATCGACAACATGGCCTCGCAGAAATGGGACTTCGTCGCGATCCAGGCCTTCGGCATCGGCACCCTCACCCAGCCGGTGCAGAAGATGATCGACGCCGGCACGCCTGTGATCGACATGGACACGCTGATCGCGCCGCTCGATCAGATCAACGTCCATTCCTTCCTCGCTCCCGACAACGAGTTCATGGGCGCTTCGGTGACACAGGCGCTGTGCAACGCCATGGGCGGCAAGGGCAAGATCATCATGACGCAGGGCGCGCTCGGCCACACCGGTGCGCAGGGCCGCGCCAAGGGCTTCAACTCGGTCGTCAAGCAATTCCCGGGCATCGAAGTGCTGGACACCCAGCCGGCCGATTGGGACGTCTCGAAGACCGCCCGTCTCTGGGAGACCTATCTGACCAAATACCCGCAGATCGATGCGGCCTTCTTCCACAATGACGACATGGCGCTGGCCGCCGCCAACATCATGAAGGCGCGCAATCGCACCAACATCCTGATCGGCGGGGTCGACGCCATGCCGCCGGCGATCCAGGCGGTCAGCGAAGGCCGCATGTTCGCGACCGTCCGCAATCCGTCCTGCCGCATCCATGGCGGCGCGATCGTCGCGGGCGTCTCCGCCGTGGTCGGCGGCGAGAAGAGCGGACAGGGCATCCCGAAGAACGTCGTCACCGACGGTCCGGTCGTGACCAAGGCGAATGCGGCCGGGATGCAGTGGATGCAGGATCACTTCCTGATCTGAGCCTCCAGATCCTTCATGAGCGTGGGACAACAGCCCATCCTGGAACTGCAGGGCATCACGAAGAGCTTCGGCGGCGTCGAAGCGCTTCGTGGTGTCGACTTCGCGCTCTATCCCGGCGAGATCCATGGTCTCGTCGGCGAGAACGGCGCCGGCAAGAGCACGCTGATGAAGATCATCGCCGGCGTGCACACCGAGTTCTCCGGCCGCTTCCTGGTCGACGGCCAGGAGATGCATTTTCGCTCGGCGCGCGATGCGCACGCCGCCGGCATCGCCATGGTGCACCAGGAGCTCAGCGTCGCGCCCGACCTGACGGTCGCGGAGAACGTCTTCCTCGGCAACCAGCCGACCAACGCCTTCGGCCTCGTGCAATGGCGGCGGATGGCGCGCGAGGCGGGCGAGCAGCTCGCCCGCTTCGGCATCGACGTCGATCCGATGGCACGGCTCGGCGACCTTCCGATCGGGCTGCAGCAGTTGATCGAGATCGCGCGCGTGCTGTTCTCCGGCGCGCGCATCGTTATCCTGGACGAGCCGACCTCCGCCCTCTCCCCGCCCGAGGTCGAGCGCCTGTTCGCAACGCTCAGGCGGCTGCGCGAGGAAGGCACCGCGATCGTCTTCATCTCGCATTTCATCGAGGACATCCTGCTGGTGTCCGACACGGTGACCGTGTTCCGCAACGGCCGCAAGGTTGCGGAGACGGCGAGCGCCGCGACCAGCAAAGGCGCGCTGATCGAGGCCATGATCGGCCGCGGCGGCGAGGCGCTCGAGCATAGCTACACCGACGACCTGATGCTGCCCCAGCCGAGCGACAGCAAGGTCATTCTCAGCGTCGACCAGCTGTCGCTGTCCCGCAGCCTTCAGGACGTCTCGTTCGAGGCCCGTGCCGGCGAGGTGCTCGGCATCTACGGCTTCATGGGCTGCGGCCAGCAGGAGCTGTCGCGCATCCTGTTCGGCAAGCTGAAGCCGGACGGCGGCACGCTTGCAGTCGAAGGCGTGCCGAAAACTTTCGCCAGCACGGCGGCGGCGCGGCGCGCCGGCGTGGCGCTGGTGCCGGAGAGCCGGCGCGACATGCTGTTCCACCAGGAGCCGGTCTACAAGAACATCTCGATCAGCATTCTCGACCGCATCTCCTCGCTGCTGCTCAAGCCGGCGCAGGAGCGCGACATCGCCAAGCGCCAGGTCGAGCAGCTGCAGATCCGGCCGCCGGTGGTCGGCCTCGATCTCGGCATGCTCTCGGGCGGCAACCAGCAGAAGGTCGCGCTGGCGAAATGGCTGACCTATCCGCCCAAGCTGCTGGTGCTGTGCGAGCCGACCCGCGGCATGGATGTCGGCGCCAAGAACGACGTCATCAACATCGTGCGCGACCTCAGAACGAAGGGGCTCGCGATCATCGTGCTGTCGACCGAGCCGGAAACGGTGCTGTCGCTGGCCGATCGCATCCTCGTGCTCAAGCGCGGCGCCTTGGTGCGTGAATTCAAGAACGAGCCGGTCAGCAAGGACCGCCTGCTGGAAGCGGCGTGACGGAGAAGCACATGAGCAGCGAGACGGCTTTGGCGACAGGACAACGGGCACGGGGCCTTGCGCCCTTCCTGCGCTCGCAGATGCGCAACATCGCCCCGTTCCTGACGCTGATCTTCCTCACCGCCTTCTTCGCCTTCGCCAGCCCCTCCTTCGCGACGCTCGACAATCTCGGCAACATCCTGACCCAGGTGTCGGTGACGGGCATCATCGCCGTCGGCCTCACCTTCGTGATCCTCTGCGCCGAAATCGACCTGTCGGTCGCCAGCATCGCCAACGTCACGGGCATTGCGGTCGCCTACTTCACGCTGCAGGAATCCTACGTCAACATCGCCAACATCCCCCTGCCCGGCGCCGTCGCGATCATCCTGCCGCTCCTGCTCTGCGCCCTGCTCGGTCTCGTCAACGCGGTGGGGCTGACCGTGATCGGCATCCCCTCCTTCATCATGACGCTGGCAATGATGCAGATCGCCGCCGGCATCTCCGCGCTGCTGGTGCGCGGCCAGATCGCCTACAAGGTGCCAAGCCTGATCACGACGCTGGGCTCGGGCTCGATCGGCGGCATCCCGTGGATCGTCATCGTCGCCGCCATCATGCTGCTCGGCGGCCATCTGGTGCTGACCTACACGCGCTTCGGTCGCTACGTCTACATGGTCGGCGGCAATCGCGAGGCGGCCGAATATTCGGGCCTCAACGTCAAGCTAATCCTCGGCGCGGTCATGGTGATCTCGGCGGTGTGCTCGGGCCTCGGCGGCATGCTCGGCGTCGCCCATTTCGGCAGTGCGCAGCAGAACGAGTTCGACACCTACCTGCTCGATTCCATCGCCGCCGTCGTGGTCGGCGGCACCAGCCTGTTCGGCGGCCGCGGCGGCATCGGCAACACCATCGTCGGGCTGTTCGTACTCGGCGTGCTCAACAACGGCCTCGACCACGTCAACATCGACAGCTTCCTGAAGATCCTGATCCGCGGCCTGATCCTCCTGGCGGCGCTGGTCATCAACGTCTATGCGCAGCGCTTGAGGGAGAAAGCGGCGGAATAGACGGCCGGCAAGACAAAAATGCGAAAACAACCCCATGCACAGTAGCCGGTGCCAGCGGAATCAATGACTTGCCGGCGGGCGTCGTTAAATTGCGGATTCGGCGAAGTCGATTTGCTCCGTCGGGCAAAACAGGGGTATAGTGGCATCATCGCCAGCCGGCTTTGAAAGGCCGGTGCGTCCCCCGTCATCGGGTGCGTCCCCGTCATTGCGAGCGCAGCGAAGCCAATCCAGGACTCTCTCCGCGGATGCATTTCTGGATTGCTTCGCTGCGCTCGCAATGACGACGTGGACTCGGGATCAAGATCGCGGGTCAACGAGTGCGGTCTAATCGCGAGAAGCGGAAATTGCAGTGGCTGGCGCCGCCGGCCAGCGTCTGGGTCCGCTCCAGGCGGATGCCTCGCGTGGCGTAGGCGACGAAGTCGAGGCCGCAGATGTTCGGCAGGATCTCCGTATCGCCGCGGCGCGCCGCGAGCTTGCAGAAGCCGCAGGCCTTGTAGTCGATGCCGAATTCGAAAGTGTCCTCGGGACCCGGCTCGACGAAATCGTAGACGAAATCTTCCGGAAACTTCGCTTGGTGAGCCTTTGTAACGCTTCTTGCCGCCTGTTCGCGCATCAAGGCCTGGTTCTCCCGTGACATGAACTGACGCCCTGCGACGAGACGCTCGGCTTCGGGAATCGTCAGCAGCTGCGCCTTGTAGGTTTCCCGCTCGATCTCGCCGATCACCGGCACCGGAACGCCGTGGCGCCGCAGCACCCGGCTGATGGCCATGAAGCCGGTCAGACGCATGAAGAAGTCGCTCATGCGGCTTGCCGCGCCGCCGACATAGGGCATCTGGGTGAGGACGATCTCGAATTCGTCCATCACCTCCTGCCTGATTGCGTCGATGTCGGAGAGATGCGTGCGCTCGCGGAGCATCGCTTCGGCAAGGTCTATCCGCTCGCGCATGGCGGCCTCCATCGCGCGGCGATGCGTTTGGTAGAACGGATGAATCTCAGCCATTGGACACCTGATATGATTGGCTCATTGCATATCGACGACGCCGCCTCATTCCGCGGCGATCGCCTCTATCTCCAACAGCCATTTGCTGTCGACGGTCTCGACCACCACGACCGTCAATGCCGGCTGGTGCTCCCCGAGCACCGCGCGGCGAATGGCGCGGTTGGCGACGACTTGGCTGCGATCGGTCAGGAACGTGGTGACCTTGACCAGGTGCTCAATGCCAAGGCCCGCCGCGGCGAGCACTTCCCTGACGTTGCGCCAAGCCTGCTCGCATTGCGCCTCGAAGCCGTCAGGCACGGAGCCGTCGGAACTTTGAGGCACCTGGCCGCTGATGAACAGCAGGCGGCGATGCTGCTTCAACTCCAGGCCCATGCAGTAGCCGCCGACGGGCGGGTGAACCGTCGCGGGATTGTGGCTGACGATGTGAGCTGGTGACATGGCGATTCTCCGGATTTGCGGGCCAACCGTAGCCGGCGGCCTCGCTGCTGCGCAAAGCATCATTGCTGCGGTTCAGCGCAAGAAAATCTATTGCAAGGCCGCAGCTTATCGGTGTCAAAGTGCGCTGCGATGACCTACGCCCTGCCCCCGCTCAACGCGCTCCGCGCCTTCGAGGCCGCCGCGCGCCATCTCAGCTTCAAGCTGGCCGCGCACGAGCTGCACGTTACGCCCGCGGCCGTGGGACAGCAGGTGAAAGCGCTGGAGGCGCGCCTCGGCGTGCAGCTGTTCGAGCGTCTGCACAAGCAGCTCATCCTCACCGAGGCCGGCCGGGCCTATCTGCCCGGGATCTCCGAAGGCTTCCGCCACATTGCCGAGGCGACCTCGCAGCTGAAGCCGGCAGGCACGGTGCTGCTGCAAGTGGGGGTCCACGGCAGCTACGACCTGCGCCGCCTCGAACTTGGGGCGTTTCGCAGCGCACATGCGGACATCGGTTTGAGCGTGCTGCAGCCCGCCGGCCTGCACGAGCTCGTCGAGGGCAAGGTGGACGTGCTGATCGCCCGCGGCGTAAGCCACCATCCGGGCTATCGCTGCGAGCGGATCAACGAGGGATCGGGCCCGGGTGATTGGCTGGTTGCGCCGGAAGGCACGGCGGATTGCCCGGAGATCGTGAGTTTTCGGGCATGGCTGCGCGCGCTGCCCGCGGCAAAAACGCTCGCAGACCGTCGCCCGCGCCTGGTCGGCGGCGTCGGGAGTTGATGGGACCAAAGGGCCGAGGCCGAGGACTACCGTTCAACTCGACGCATCCTTACCCAGAGAAAAATCGCGGTGACCATCCAGGGCGCGTACTCATTAAATCGCGCCGCAGTTTGAGCGCGGATGCGGTCCGCTATGCTCCTGGTAGCCGCACAGAAGCCGGCTACACCAGACGTCAGAGTTGGCCCAGCAGCAGAAGTGTGCTTCCTTACTCGATCGCTTCGTCAGAGCGGGCGAGGAGCCCTGCCGGCACAGCCAGGCCGAGAGCCTTTGCCGTCTTGAGGTTAACTGCCAACCACAGCTTGCTTGGAAATTCGATGGGAAGATCGCCGGGATGCGCCCCCCTAAGGATCTTGTCCACAAAATAGCCGGCGCGACGATAGCACCAGCGCAGGTCGACGCCATAGCTCACGAGGCCACCGTGGGTAACGTGCTCGCGATATCCAAAGACGGTCGGCGGCCGCTTCTCAAGTGCGATAGCGGCGATCTGTTCGCTCATGTTGAGCAGCAGGTTGGTCTGAAGAACAATTGTGACATCGACTCCTTCGTCAGCCAACATGGCGAGCGCAGTCGGAATGTCCTGCGCCGTACCGGTCTCGGCTTCGACCACGCTGAAACTCAGAGCCCCACAAGCTTCCCTTAAATCCCCGACTTGAGGCGGCCCCTTGGGATCATTCATGTTGGTAAGCAGACCGACGCGCCTTGCTTTCGGCACGATCTCTCGCGCAAGTTCAATTTGCTTTGCCGGCAAACCCGCGATGTAGGGTTCAATGCCCGTTACGTTTCCTCCTGGGCGAGCTTCGCTGGCAATCAAGCCGAGATGGACCGCATCCGCCAGCGCGGGACAGACAATCGGTATTGTGGATGTTGCCTTTCGGGCGGCGACGGCTTCCAGTGTTGCTGGCACAGCAATGATATCGGGTTTGAGCAGAGCCACCACGTCCTCGATCGACGGTACCCGGTCGCGGAGGATGTCCGTTCGCCGAACAATATCGATGTTACGGCCTTGCTCGTAGCCGAAATCCGAGAGTCCCTTAACGAAATTTCCGAACACCAAGTCTACCATAAATTGGGGGAACTTCACTCCTGGAGGCGGAGCCCCTGCCCATGCGATGAGCGGACGTTTGCGCGCGGGCTGCGCCCTTGAGCCTCGACCAAACAATGTCGATCCTGTTGCGGCGCCAAAAACGCCGAGATATCCGATAAACTCCCGCCGTCGCATGTGTCCCTCCTGTATGGGCCACGCTATTGGCTGCCGAGATTAGCACCTCGCTGCGAACAATTAGCGAGCCTGTTGCCCCAGCGGCAATAGCCGGAGGAATGATCGCCATGGGTCAAAAATGGGCGATTCGACGGACAGCGCGGCGGGCCCGTTGCCAACCTAGTCAATGATTTCGTCCGCACCGATTAATAGGGATTGGGGAATCGTTAATCCAAGCGTTCTGGCAACCTTTTGATTGATTGTGAGCTTGAAACGGGTCGGCTGTTCTACCGGTAAATCACCCGGCTTCGCGCCCTTCAAAATTTTGTCGATCAATCCCACTGCCCGGCGGAAATAGTCAGGGAAGTCCTGTCCATAAGATAGGAGAAGACCGTGTGGGACCATTTCGCCGATAAGGGATAGGGTTGGCAACTTATGGCCTAGGGCAGCAGTTCCGATCCGTCGTCGTTCATTGAAAAGCAGTGGTGAGGCTAGAGCGACGCCATGAAATCCGCTTTGCGCAATCGCGGAAAACGTCTGTTCAATCTCATCCGGCGTTGTTAATTCGAATGATTCGGTCGAAACCGACAGCGCTTGCGATGCTCTTTCGTAAGCTCCCCGAATGCGGGGGGCTGCAGGGTCCCTCGGATCAACCATGATGGCCATACGGGATAGGTTCGGCACCAACTCCTTAAAAAGAGCGACGCGCTTGCCAGACACGTCGTTCGACATAAGCGAAAGGCCGGTTAGGTTACCACCGGGGCGCGCTAGACTTTCGACAAGACCATTACTCACAGGATCGGCATCCAAAACGAAAACCACTGGGATCGTACTTGTGGCCTGCTTGGCTTCTTTGGCGCCGAGTGATGTCACCGCAAGGATCACATCTACTCTGCTTTCGACCATATCCCTTGCAAACGCGCGAAATCGCTCGGGTCGTTCAGCCGGGAAGTGGTGCTCAAGCTGAATAGATCTGCCGTCGATATATCCGAGGTCACTGAATGCTTTAGTGACCACATTCAGATAGACATCTTCTTCCTCGGCGCTCGCCGCATGCCAAAGGACGCCAACACGAAATGATCTATTTGCCTGTTGCGCCCAAGCGGCCAGCGGCCAAATGGTCACTGTGCTGCCGAGAAGCGCAATCAACTCGCGCCGTCTCATGACAACCCCAAATGGAAAAGAATTATAAAGGTAGCACGTTAGCACCTAGGTTAGGACAGGCCTCCCCCGCGACCAAATGTCCGTAACGGGTCAAAAGCGCCGGTTTGAACAGCGCCGCGTCACTTCCGGTGTGCCCCGATCAGCTGACAATATCTGAGCCAAACCGCACTTCACCATCGCGCCAGAAGCGGTCGCATCCAGTCAATGTACCAGCAACCAGAGGAAGTAGACGCGAGCAGTCCATCTTAACATGAATGGATTGGTTCTCCACCTTTGGATATTCTCGGGCTGGTGTTTGGAAGACGGGAAAACATGGTGCCAGCAGACTACGTCTTTGGCTTCGCTATCGCGGTCGTCGTCGGGGCAAACTTTATCTTGGCCCGCGTATTGCGAGCGAGCGCGTTGCTATGCACTGGGGTCCCAACGGCGAGCCAACTAGGTACGCCCTAAAACGGCTCACTGTGCGGGGGATGATCGCCTTCATGCCGCCGTCCGGCTCGTCATTTGGCTGGCTTCAACATATGCGCCGCAGCATGTGCACGGTGCTGAATTGGGGATAGTCATTTTCTCGCTGATGGCGGCCGTTTCTCACCTGTTCGTTCTGATGAAGGCGAGAGCGGCGCGCTGAACGAGGTTCTGGCCGGGTAAGGTCGTCGAATGCTGTCCTTGGTCATGACGGATAACAGAAGCAACATCCCGACCGGACGGACCTATCTTGGGTTTACCCTGGCTTGGACGGCTTTTCTTGGTCTATCTGATTTGCATCGCTCCATTTGCCGCCGGTCGTTGGGAGATTGGCCTTCTCACCATCCTGCTCACCGTCTGTGGATTTATTCGACACAGCGTGTGGCTTGGGTGCGAAGCGGGGCCTTGTTCGCAGGCGCTGAAGTCCGCTCGGGGTCAGAAGCGTCGAAATGAGCACGCGGCTCGCCCGCTTTACCCCGGACAGCGGCCAATAGCCGGCATGCAAATTTTCTTCGACTCTTATCCTATTGGACTAGACGCGCCTTCGGCGCATCAGCCCTCGGTCGAGACTAACGCCATCCGCCCCGCAATCTCCTCACTCCGCCAGCACCGCACCGCATGCCCATCCGCCCGCGTCCCCAGTGCCGGTCCCGGCTCGCTCCGGCACACCGCCTCGGCGTAACGGCAGCGCGGGCTGAAGGCGCAGCCGTTCGGCGAGTTGAGCGGGTTCGGCAGGTCGCCGCCGGTCGTTGCCAGCGGAGCATGGCGCAGCGGATCGGGGATGGCCGCTATCAGGGCCTGCGTGTAGGGGTGCGCGGGGCGCTCGAAGATCTCGCGCCAGTTGCCGTTCTCGACGATGCGGCCGAGATACATCACCGCGACGCGGTCGCTCATGTGCTCGACAACGCCGAGGTCATGGCTGATCATGATGTAGGACAGGCCGAGCGTGTCCTTCAATTCCAGCAGCAGATTGATGATCTGGGCGCGGATCGAGACGTCGAGCGCCGAGACCGGCTCGTCGCAGATGACGATCTTCGGGTTGAGGATCAGGGCGCGGGCGATCCCTATGCGCTGGCGCTGGCCGCCGGAGAATTCATGCGGATAGCGGTCGGCCTGCTCGGGGCGCAGACCGACATGCCTCAGCATGGTCGCGACGCGGTCCTCGACCTCGCTTTTCGCGGTCACGCCGTGCACGCGCAGGGGATCTTCGAGCGTGCGGCGCACGGTCTGGCGCGGATTGAGCGAGGCGTAGGGATCCTGAAACACGATCTGCACGATGCGGGCGAGCGCCTTCCGGTCACCGGATTGCCGGTTGGTGACGACCTGCCCATCCAGCACGATGCGGCCGCGCGTCGGCGTCAGCAGGCCCAGAATGGACAATGCGACCGTCGACTTGCCGGAGCCGGATTCGCCGACGAGGCCGAGGCATTCGCCGCGCTTCAGGTTGAGGTCGACGCCGTCGACGGCGCGGAGCAGCCGACGGCCGCGGCCCAGCAGGCCGCCTCCAAGCGGAAAATGAACGGCGAGATCCTCCACGCTGAGGATCACATCGTCATCCGCTCTCCCCTTTGGCTCATGCATGGTGGTGACATCGGACGAAACCGCCCGCCTCCAGCCCATCCGTCTGCGGCGCGGTGGTTCGGCAAATATCCGTCGCCTGCGCGCAACGCGGATTGAACCGGCAGCCATCGGGGAAGCGCGTGATCGCCGGCACGACGCCCGCGATCTCCTTCAGCCTGCTGCGGCCGAGCGCAGCACGGCTGCCGAGCCGCGGCAGCGAGTCGACGAGGCCCTGCGTATAGGGATGGGAGGGCGCTCGGAAGATGTCGGCCGAGCCGCGCTCCTCGACGATGCGGCCGGCATACATGACGGCGACGCGGCGGCAGACATTGGCAACAAGGCCGAGATCGTGGCTGATCATCAGGATCGCCGTTCCGCGCTCGGCGCACAGATTGCGCATCAGCTCGATGATCTCCGCCTGCACGGTGACGTCGAGCGCCGTCGTCGGCTCGTCGGCGATCAGCAGGTCCGGACCGCAGGCGAGCGCAATCGCGATCATCACGCGCTGGCGCATCCCGCCCGACAGCTGATGCGGATAGTCCTTCACGCGCCGCTCCGGCGCGGGGACGCGGACGCTCGCGAGCGCCTCGACCGTCAGCTGGTTGGCCTCCCGCCAGCTCTTGCCCTTATGCAGCACGAACATCTCGGCGATCTGCCGCCCCACCGGCGAGACCGGGTTCAGCGCCGTCATCGGCTCCTGGAAGATCATGGCGATGCGATTGCCGCGCAGTTGCCGTTGCCTCGCAGCGGACAGGTGCTGGATCTCCTGGCCCTGGAACCGGATGACGCCGCCGCCGATCGACAAGGGTGGCCGCAGCAGGCCGATCAAAGCGAGCGCCGTGATGCTCTTGCCGCAACCGGATTCGCCCACAAGGCCGAAGGTCTCGCCGCCATCGATACGGAATGAAATGCCTTCGGCCGCCGCAACGCGTCTTGATCCGGCATCGAGATCGATGCGGAGATTCTCGACCTCGAGCAGCGGCGCGCCGGTCATATGCGCCGGCTCCGCGATTGCGGATCGAGGATGTCGCGCAGACCATCGCCGAGCAGATTGAGGCCGAGCACGGTGAGGAAGATGGCAAGGCCCGGGAAAATCGAAAGCCACGGCGCCGTCGTGATCTGCTCGCGGGCTTCCGACAACATGCTGCCCCAGCTCGGAAAGGGCGGGCGGACGCCGAGGCCGAGGAACGACAATGCGGCTTCGGACAGGACCGCGCTGCCCATGCCCAGCGTGCCGATGACGACGATCGGTCCCAGCATGTTCGGCAGGAGCTGCGTGATCATGATGCGCACGTCACCGTAGCCGAGCACGGTTGCCGCCTGCACATAGCCCTGGCTCCGCAGCGACAGTGCCGAGGCCCGTGCGAGCCGGCAGGTGAACGACCAGTTGGTCAGCCCGAGCGCGATCAAAAGGCTGGTCAGGCCGGGACCGAGCACGGCCATGATGGCGAGCGCGAAAATCAGCGAGGGGATCGCGAGCATGAGGTTGGTCAGGGCGTTGACGACATCGTCCCACCAGCCGCCGAAATAGCCGGCACTGAGGCCGAGCGCCACGCCGATGACGCTGTTGATGAGCTGGGAGACGATGCCGACCGTCAGCGAGACGCGCGCGCCGTAGAGGACACGGGAATAGATGTCGCGGCCCTGCGCGTCGGTGCCGAACCACCAGGTCCAGCTCGGGGGCTCCTCCGCATTCATGAGGTTGGCGTCCATCACGGGATCGGTATGTGCCAGCCATGGCGCGAGCAGGCCGACGACGATCGCCAGCGCGAACAACGCTCCCCCGATGACGAGATTGGCGCGCAGCTTCATGCGTATCTGATCCTGGGATCGATCACGCCGTAGAGCATGTCGATCAACAGATTGATCGCGAGAAAGAACATCACCACGACGAGGATGGAGCCCTGGACGGCGGGAATGTCGCGCTGGAGCACGCTGTCGACCAGCAGCGAGCCGATGCCCGGCCAGGAGAACAGTTTCTCGACCACGACCGCCTGCCCCATCAGTGCGCCGAACTGCAGGCCCATGGTCGTGAGGATGAGGACGAGCGCGTTGCGCATCACGTGCCACTTGACGACCCTGGTCTCGCTCATGCCCTTCGAGCGCGCGGTGCGGACGAAATCCGCGGTCATGATCTCGAGCACCGCGGCGCGAGTCGTCCGCGCCAGCAGCGCCATCGGCGAGACACCGAGCGTCACGGCGGGCAGGATCAGATATTTGAGGCCGCCGTCGCCATAGCCGAAACTCGGCAGCCAGCCGAGCTTGAGCGCGAACAGGTACATCAAGAGCAGTCCGAGCCAGAACTTGGCCAATGACAGGCCGGACACCGCCAGCATCATCGAGACGGTGTCGACGAGGCTGCCCGGCCGCAAGGCCGCCACGAAGCCGAGCGGCACGCCGAGCAGTATCGCAAATGCCATGGATGCGAAGATCAGCTGCAGCGTCGGCCAGGCCCGCTTGGCGATCATGGTCGTGACAGGCTCACGGGTCCGGAACGAGGTTCCGAAATCGCCGGTCGCGAGGCCAGCGATATAGGTGCCGAAACGCATATAGACGGGCTGATCGAGGCCGAGCTGCTTCTTCATGCGCAGCTCGACTTGCGGATCGCTGTCGTCGCTCATGCTCGAGACGATGCTGCCGGGAACGACGCTGAACAGCACGAACACCAGCAGCACCACGGCGAGCACGGTCGGGATGGTCTGCAGGACGCGGCGGATCAGGAACGCGAGCATCTCAACTTTTCCCGGCTCCCTCCCTCGCCCGTCGCGCTAGGCGGGAGCGCGCGTGTCACTTCGCGGGCGAGGTCTCGTCGACCCAGAGGTCCTCGACGTTCTGGTGGGTCAGCTCCGTCGCGTTGAGCTGAATTCCCTTCAGCCAGGGCTGCACCGCCATGACCGCCTTGTTGTAGTTGAAGAACCAGACCGGCGCCTCCTCGTAGAGCAGCGCATTGGCCTTCTGCAGCAACTGGATGCGCTTTGTGGGATCGTCGGCCTGTCCGGCTTCATCGAGGATCTTGTCGAAGTCGGGATTTTTGTAGGCCGTGTAGTTACAGGCCGCCTGCGGCGTCGCCGAATGGAAGCATTTGAGCGCGGCCTGAGGATCGGGGCCGCTCGCCTGGGAATAGATGAAGGCCTGATAGTCGCCGGTGCGAACCACCTCCGCCAGCACCGCGGTCTCGACCTGCTTGACCTTGGCCTTGATGCCGACCTTGTCCAGCATCGGGATGACGGCCGAGACGATCGGCAGGCCCCAGCTTTCATTCTGGCTGGTGGTCCATTCGAACTCGAAGCCGGATGCGTAGCCCGCCTCGGTGAGCAATTGCTTGGCCTTGGCAGGATCGAAGGGGTAAGGCTTCATCGCCTTGTCGTAGGCCGGCGAGGTCAGCGGCAGCCAGCTGGTGGCGCGGTAGGCTTTGCCCTTGACCAGCTTGTTGATGATCAAATCGGTATCGATGGCGTAATTGATCGCCTGCCTCACGCGCTTGTCGGAGAACGGCTTGACCGCGGGATTCATGCCCATGTAGCGCGTGAACACCTCGGCGACCTCGACGATGGTGCCCTTGAGGTCGGCGTCGGATTGGTAGGCGACGTACTGCGCAGGTCCCAGCACCGAGGTGTCGATCTCCTTGTTTCGGAAGGCGACGTCGCGTGCCGCGGCCTCGCCCATCACCGACACCACGATCTTGTCGGCATAGGGCTTGCCGGGCTTGTAGAACCGGTCCCAGCGCTCCAGGACGATGCGCGATCCCGGCACGTGCTCCACGAACTTGAACGGACCGAGACCGATCGGCTTCTGGATGAAGCTTTCCTTGGCGGCCTCGTCGGCGGGATAGATCGAGGTCAGCGCGGTGAAGAAGTAGAAGCCGGGATCGACCTTCTCCGTCAGCTTCATCTCGATGGTGAAGTCGTCGATCTTCTTCAGGCCGGAGATTTCCTTGGCCTGGCCCTTCTCGACCGCGGCCGCGCCCTCGATCACACGAACGTAACGCGCGCCGGGATAGGCTTTGCTGCCGTCCATGATGCGGTTGTAGGACCAGATGATGTCGTCGGCGGTCATCTTGCGGCCGCTATGGAAATAGGCGTCGTCGCGCAGCTTGAAGGTGTGAACGAGGCCTCCGCCCGAGACCACGTCTTCCTTGGCGAGCTCCAGCACCGGCTTGCCTTCCGCCGAATTCCAGATGTAGAGCGAACGGTGCAGGGCCTTGGCGTAGATCTCGTCCTGGGCGCGCTGCGTGGTGTGAATGTCGAGGCTGGTGAAGCTCGAGCCGTAGGGCGCCGTCATGCGGATGGTTCCGCCCTTGCGCGGCGTCTGCGCCTCGGCTGTGGCGGCGAGCGCCAGTCCCAAACCGGCAACGATCGCGATGGCCTTGAACATCATGTGTCCCCCCGACGCAGGCGTATTCCGATGAGTGATTTGATCATTCGTCGCCTGCCGAAAGCAAGCTTCGTTTTTACGGCAAATGCTGCCGGTTCCTGAGGCAGTCCTTCGGCGGGGGCATTGACGCGGTGCGTCATCGGGCGAGGAGGATTGATGAACATTTTTCCTGATCAACGCGACCAAGCTCAGGATCATTATCTGAGCCCCAAGGGATCTGGAAAAAAATGAATCGCCGAACGCTAGCTGCCCTGCTCGCGGCCGGTCTGGTCGCCGCGACGGCCGTGCTGGCGCGCCCGGTCGCGGCCGGCCTGGGTGGAGAGAGCGTGACAGACGCTATCCAGTTCGGCTGGAGTCGCACCTCCGGCGCGAACGACAATGTCGACCAGACCTGGTGGGCGGTCCGGAGCCATGACACTCTCGACAATTTCGTCGAACGACTGCTCAGCATCCCCGTCGGGATGATGGCGCGCGGTGCGGGAGCACATTTCGAAGCCAAGCTCTCCGAGCATACCGGCCTGCCGCTGCCCGAAGGCTGGGCCCTCACGACGGCGAAGGATTCGCCGCAGATCCAGTCGATCTACGCCGAGACGCCGCGCGATTTCGCTTCTGTGCTCGGCTTCTATCGCGACGCACTCGGCAAGCGTGGCTGGACGGAGAAAGAAGGTGCCGTCGAAGAGCCGGACCGGGCCGTGATCACGTTCCTGACGAGAGAGGGACCGGTCCTGCTCCGGCTCTCACGTCAGGACGACAAGACAATTGCCGAGCTGTCGAGGCGCAAGCTCGCCTCGGCGACCGTCGGCCTGCTGCCGAAGCCCGGGCAAGTGAGGCTGATGCTCGGCAACAAGACGGATGAAGCGGCGGTGATCACCGTCGCCGACCAGGCCGTCAATCTGGCGGCGCACGCCGGCGAAGAACTGGCGAACTCTGACGGTGCCGCAGGCGAATTGCCGGACAGCCAGAAGCTCGATCTGCCGCCCGGCAGGTACAAGGTCACCCTCAAGGTGGACGGCGGAGCGGCAGCGAGCCGGGAGTTCGAGGTCGCGGCCAACGAGACCTGGGGTTTGCTGGCCGGCGCGGACGGCGTCCTGCTGCCGATGCGGCTTTACTAACGTTCCGGGGACGATCTCTCATCTCGCAATCACGGAGCGTGGGCGGGCTCCTCATGAGGCCGGTTCAGCCCGACAATTCCGGCATCCAGTCCCGCAGTTTTCGCGCGGCATTCGTCACATCCGCGATGGTCCGGAACGACGCCGTCTCCACCATCATCGCCCTCGCCAGCCGCACGGCACGGGCTTCGCTGACCGCCCGCGTGCGCGGGTCCTCGATCAGCTCGAAATCGATGTTGTGGGCGAGGCCGAAGATGCGGCGGATGATTTTTGCGGCTGCGAAGCCGACAGCGTCGGCGAACAGGCGTTGCACGTAACTTTTTCGCTCGGCTTCCAGCCGCACGGCACCCTGCTCGCCGGCGAAAAGCGAGACCGGATAGGCATCGCCGGTGCCTCCCGCCCGCCAGAGATCGAGGAACTTTCGGGCGAACTCGGTCCAGACCTGCTCGACCGTCTCCAGCACCCAGGCCTCGAATGCCGCCCGTTCGCCCGGCGCGCGCTCGTGGCCGGCGGAAGCGAAATAGGCCATCAGGAGATTGGCCAGCACGGCGCCGATGTCGAAGCCCATCGGACCATAGAATGCGAATTCCGGATCGATCACCCGGGTCTGGCCGTCCGTGACCATGATCGAGCCGGTGTGGAGGTCGCCATGGATCAGCGCTTCCGGGCTCGCCATGAATTTCAGCTTCAGCCGGGAGACCGCGACATGCAGCTCCAAGTCCTCGCGCAGGTTCGCGGCGAGGCCGTCGAGATGGGGCGCGGTCCAGCGGTTCTGCTCGGCGATGCGGTAGGGATCGGTGAAGATCAGGTCCTCGGTGATCTTGCAGAGCGCATGGTTGCAGGCAAAGGCCGCGATGGCCTCCTTCTTCTCGGCCGCTGACAGCGCGAGGTCGGAGGTGAAGAACAGCGTCTGCGCCATGAAGGTGGTGATATCGTCGACGAAACGCGGATAGCGCGTTGCCGCGACCAGGCCCTTTCGCATGATGATGTGGGGCTCGAGCAGCTCCATCACCGTCAGCGCCAGGGCCTCGTTGTGATGCAGCACGGCCGGCACCAGGTCGGGCGCGAGCTGGGCCTGGCGGGACAGCGCGAGATACTCGTAATGGGCGCGCGATAACGGCAAGGGCCAGCTCTCGCCGACCAGGCGGACGTAAGGCAGCGCCTGCTTCACGGCAATGCCGCCGCGTGCGCCCTTGACGATGAAGACGAGGTTGAGGTTGCCGTCGCCCACCTCGGTGATCGCCCAGGAGGACGCCTCGCCGCCAAGGAGCGCGGCGATATCAGGCAAGCCCGCGAGATAGTCCCGCAAGTCCGCCTCGTGCAAAATCCGATAGTCCCCTGCCCGGTCCCCGGTCATTGCGATCCCATCCCATGTCTGGGCCGGATCGCTACTCCCGATGCTGGCAAGCTCGAGCCGATCCGGCCATTCTTTTCATCGGATCGTAGCCACAATGTACGTTGTCTGCCACCCGGTGCTTTGGTGGCGGCCAAGCTGGGACGCTTGGTCGCGAGCTCCGATTGGTCGATTGAGGAACCCAAGCAAGCTGAGACGGTTTTGGGTTTCTGACCTTCTAAAAGGAGCGAGCGATGAGCCGCGGAATGCCATCTATGACTGCCCTGCTGGCGATGCTGGCCATCGCCGGATATCAGAACCGCGACAAGCTGGCGGAGCTGCTGAAAGGCGCGGGCGCCGGCTCGTCCACCGGCGGCCAGCAACCGCTCGGAGGCATGCTCGGCAATCTCGGCGGCATGCTCGGCGCTGGCGGAATCGGGGGCCTGCTCAATGGCGGGATTGGCGAGCTCCTGGAGAGATTCAACCAGAATGGGCAGGGCGAGATCGCCGATTCATGGGTGAAGCCGGGCCCCAACAAGGAGATCTCCCCGCCGGAGCTGAAGCAGGCCATCGGCAGCGATGTCCTGGAAAAGCTCGCACAGCAGACCGGGCTTTCCCAGGAGGAGATCGTCTCACGGCTAACCCGCGAGCTTCCTTCCGCAATCGACAAATACACGCCGGATGGACGCCTGCCCGACGCATAGAAGCAGCGGCTCAACTCGAAAAGGTGTACTCATGAGCATTCTCTGGACCATCATCATTGGCTTTCTCGCCGGCGTGATCGCCAAGTTCATCATGCCGGGCGACAACGAACCTTCAGGGTTCATCCTGACGACCATCCTCGGCATCGTCGGCGCCTTCGTCGCTTCGTATCTTGGGCAAGCGCTGGGCTGGTATCGCCCTGGCGAGGGTGCGGGCCTGATCGGTGCCGTGGTCGGCGCGATCATCGTGCTGTTCGTTTACGGTCTCTTCGCCGGCCGGCAGCGCCGCGCGATCTAGCTAGAAAGTCTCCCGCTCCAGGAAGCTGGAGCCGATGTCGGCCTTTCTCTTGATCGGATCGTAGTCGCAATAGACGCTGTCCGCGACCAGCGTGTAGCTGGCGCTGACCGTGTATTTGTCCGTCTTGACCGAGTTCAGGCCGATCACCGAGGTGCTCTTGCCGCCGTTCCACTTGAACGGCGTCGAGCTCTTGGCCTGTTCGCAGGCCAGCACGGCCTCGTTGAAGACATAGCCCTCGACGAACGCCTTCAGGGTGCGCACCTGCACCGCCATTCGCCATTCGAAATAGCCGATGGCACCGAGCCCTGCGACGATCAGCACCAGAAGCGCAATGACGATACGCTGAAATGTCATTTTTGACCCCATAACAACGCCAATCAAAACTTAAAACGGCATTCCCATCATCTTCGACAGGCGCTCGATCGAGAGATAGCCGGCATGATAGGCCGCAAGGCCAATGCCGAACACGATTGCCGAGATGATCGTGGTCCAGATCAGCTTGTGCCCCATGCGGGTGAGGATGGGAGCACCGGGATCGGTGCCGGGCGCGCCAACACCGTCCTCGTGCTGGCTGCGCACGTCGAACGGCAGCGTCACGAACAGCATCACCCACCAGAGCACGAAATAGATCGCGAGCCAGGTTGAAATCTGGATGGCCATGACGCGGCCCTATGCCTGCTCGATCTCGACGAGGGCGCCGGAAAAATCCTTGGGGTGCAGGAACAGCACCGGCTTGCCGTGGGCGCCGATCTTCGGCACGCCGTCGCCGAGCACCCTCGCGCCCTCCTTCACCAGCGTGTCGCGCGAGGCGATGATGTCGACGACCTCGTAGCAGACGTGATGGATGCCGCCGTCGGGATTGCGCTCGATGAACTTCGCGATCGGCGAGGCCTCGCCGAGCGGCTCGATGAACTCGATCTTGGTGTTGGGCAGGGTCGCGAACACGGTGGTGACGCCGTGCTCGGGCAGCGGCACGGCCTCGGAAATCTGGGCGCCGAAGGCCGCACCGTAGATCTTCGCGGCCTTGACCGCATCCTTGGTCGCGATCGCGACATGGTTGAGCCGGCCCAACATGTTCCCCTCCCTATACCGTCAGTACATGTACCAGACAGGGGGGCTTTTTGCCCCAATGTTCGTTGATCACGGCCCGGACAGCGCGTCGCACCGACTCGGCCAAGGCGTCCGGATCGCGCCGGCGCGCCCTCGGCAGGCCTTCGATGGTCGACATCACGGCATCGAAGACGATGTCGTCGAAGGTCTCGCCGGCCCTGTTCTTCTCGGGGATGCCGACCAAATCGAGCTCGGGATCACCGGCGAGCTCACCCTGCGCGGTCATCGCGATGGCGACGAAGGCGCAGCCGGAAAAGCCCATGCGGCGCCGCTCCACGACGGCACGGGACTTGGAGTCTTCCAGGATCGTGCCGTCCTTGTACAGACGTCCCGACGGCACCTCGCCGACGATGCCGGGATCGCCGGGGCCGAGCTTGACGAGGTCGCCGTTGCGGCAGACCAGCACGCGCGGCACGCCGGCAGCGCGGGCGAGCTTGGCGTGCTCATGCAGGTGCAGGGCCTCGCCGTGGACCGGGATCAGGATCTGCGGCTTCACCCAGGAGATCATATCGCGCAGCTCGTCGCGGCGGGGATGGCCGGAGACGTGGACCAGCGCATCGCGATCGGTGATGACCTCGACGCCCTGCAGCACCAGATTGTTGATGATCGAGCCGACCGCCTTCTCGTTGCCGGGAATGGTGCGCGAGGAGAAGATGACGCTATCGCCGCGGTTCAGCGTGATTTCAGGATGGTCGTCGTTGGCAATGCGGGCCAGCGCGGCGCGCGGCTCGCCCTGGCTGCCCGTGCACAGCGCCAGCACCTTGTCCTGCGGCAGGTGGCCGTAGACCTCGGGCGAGCGGAAGTTCTGCACGCCCTCGAGATAGCCGGTCTCGCGCGCGACCTGCACCACGCGCTCCATGGCGCGGCCGACCACGACGACCTCGCGGTCGGCGGCCCTCGCGGCGTCAGCCACTGCTTTGACGCGGGCGACGTTGGAGGCGAACGTCGTCACCGCGACACGGCCCTTGGCGGATTTGACGAGGTCGATGATGGTTCGGGCGACCTCGGCCTCGGAGGGCGAACGGCCGTCGCGCACGGCATTGGTGGAATCGCCGATCAAGGCGAGCACGCCCTCTTCGCCCAATTCGCGCAGCCGCTTCTCGTCGGTCGCGGCTCCAAGCGTCGGGGTCGGGTCGATCTTCCAGTCGCCGGTGTGCAGCACGATGCCGGCGTCGGTGTGGATCGCCAGCGCATGCGCTTCCGGAATCGAATGCGCGACCGGAATGAACTCGACGTTGAACGGACCGATATCGACACGGCCGCCTGAAGGCACCACGGTGACCGGAATCTCGGGCGCGTTGCGCTCGGCGGCGCATTTGGCCTCGAACAGCGCGGCGCTGAACCTGGTGGCGTAGATCGGGCATTTCAGCTTCGGCCAGAGGTCGATGATGGCGCCGAAATGATCCTCATGGGCGTGGGTCAGCACGAGGCCCATCAGGTTCTTGCGCTCCTTCTCCAGGAAGGAGATGTCGGGCATGATCAGGTCGATGCCGGGCAGATGCTCCTCATCGCCGAAGGAGACGCCGAGATCGACCGCAAGCCAGGCGCGCTGGTGACGGTTGCCGAGGCCGTAGATCGACAGGTTCATGCCGATCTCGCCGACGCCGCCGAGCGGCGCAAACACCAATTCGTCCGGCCTTGCCATCACGCTGCTCCCACCGAGGCGACGGGCCCGAAGAACACCTCGCCGGCCGCCACCGGAATGAGGCGGCCCTCCGCGGTGCGGACGATCAGGCAGCCGGTGTCGTCGATCGTGTCAAAAACACCTTCCAGCGTCATGGTTCCCGTGTGGATGGCAACCTTTTCGCCGAGGCCGGCGGCGCGCTCTAGCCAGAGCCTGCGGATCTCGGCAAAGCCGCGGCCATTGTCCCAGATGCCGCGGAACTCGACCCAGGCATCCGACAGCGCCATGAATAGCTCCTCGGCGCTGATCTGGACGCCGAGGGCGGCCAGCGACACCGCGGGCGTCGGGGTGCCCTCGGGCGCGGCGACCACATTGGTCCCGATGCCGACCACGACGGCAAGGCCGCCACCGACGGCCTCGGCCTCGAGGCCAATACCAACCAGCTTCTTGCCGCCGGCGAGCACGTCATTCGGCCATTTCAGCGCGTAGCGGGGCCGGCCTTCGCCGAGACGGAGCGCGGCCTCGAGGCTCACCTTCTCCAGTGCCGTCTCTTCGGCCAGCCCTGCGGCAAAGCCGAGCGTGGCGGCGACGGCGGGGGCGACGTCCATGACTTCGAGGATGCTGGCGGCGAGATTGCCGCGCGGCGCGATCCAGGCGCGCTGGCGCCGGCCGCGGCCGGCGGTCTGCTCGGACGTGACGAACCACATCGGGCCGCGCTCGCCGGCCCTGGCGTGTTCGATCGCCTCGGTATTGGTCGAGCCGGTCCGTTCGAACGCCGCGAGCCTGTAGCCCGCAGCCGATGCGCGAGGACCGAGCGCGAAGGCCATCCTAGAACAACGACTTTGCCGCGGCGGAGGCGACGCTCACCACGGGCCCCGCGAACAGCGCAAACAGGATATTGAACAGGCCCGCCACCGCCAGCACCGTCCGCACCTCGATGCGCACCGGATCGACCCGGCCGGCCGGCTCGTCGAAATACATCGTCTTGACGATGGCGAGATAATAGTATGCGCCGACCACGCTGGTCAGCACGCCAATGACGGCGAGCGTGAACAGGTTCGCCTTGATGGCGGCGACGAAGACGTACCATTTGGCGAAGAAGCCGGCGAGCGGCGGAATGCCGGCGAGCGAGAACAGCAGCATCGCGAACATGAAGGCGAGCAGCGGATTGGTGCGCGACAGGCCGGCGAAATCGCTGATCTGCTCCACGGCCTGGCCGTTGCGCTTCATCGCGAGGATGATGGAGAACGAGCCGAGCGTCATCGCGACATAGATCACGATGTACATCAACACGCCCTGCGCGCCTTCCACCGTGCCGGAGGCAAGGCCGACCAGCGCAAAGCCCATGTGACCGATCGACGAATAGGCCATCAGGCGCTTGATGTTGCTCTGGCCGATCGCGGCGAAGGAGCCGAGCGCCATCGAGGCGATCGACACGAACACCAGGATCTGCTGCCATTGCGAGACGATGCCGGGGAATGCGGTGAGCGTCACGCGGGTGAAGACTGCGAGCGCGGCGACCTTCGGCGCCGACGCGAAGAAGGCGGTGACCGGGGTCGGCGCGCCCTCGTAGACGTCAGGCGTCCACATGTGGAACGGCACGGCCGAGACCTTGAAGCAGAGGCCGACGAGCAGGAAGACGAGGCCGAACACCAGGCCGACATTCGAGACCGTCGCGGCCGCGGCGATGCCGGTGAAGCTCACCGTGCCGGTGAAGCCATAGACCAGCGAGGCGCCGTACAGCAGCATGCCCGAGGACAGCGCGCCGAGCACGAAGTACTTCAGGCCGGCTTCGGTCGACTTGGCGTTGTCGCGGTTCGAGGCCGCCACGACGTAGAGCGCCAGCGACATCAATTCGAGGCCGAGATAGAGCGAGATCAGGTCGCCGGCCGAGATCAGCACCATCATGCCGAGCGTCGAGAGCAGCACGAGGATGGCGTATTCGAAAATCCGGCGCGACGGGTCTGACAGGAACTCGGTCGACAGGACGAGCGTCACGGCCGAGCCGATCAGGGCCAGGATCTTCATGAAGCGGGCGAAGTCGTCGACGATAAAGCTGCCACCGAACGTCACCTGTTTGCCCGCGGGCTGCATGTAGACGAGCGCACCGACCACGATCAGAAGCACCACCGCCAGAGAGGTGACGGTTTTGGTCGTCTCCTGCCCGCGATAGGCGCCGAGCATCAGAAGCGCCATCGCGCCGACCGCGAGCACGAGCTCGGGCAGCACCGGCGCCAGTTGATAACCTGCAGTCGAAAAGCTCATGGCGATATCCTGACCTGCCCGATCACTGGAGCAGTGCGGCGGCCTTCACGGCCGTCACGGCGGTATTGTAATTGTTGACGAGTTGCTGGACCGAAGCGGCCGACATGTCGAGCACCGGCTTCGGATAGACGCCGAACAGGATCGTCAGCGCGATCATCGGGAATAGAATGACGCACTCCCGCAAGGTGAGATCCTTCATGCTCGCCAGCTGCGGCTTGACCAGCGCTCCGAACACGACCTTGCGATAGAGCCATAGTGCGTAGGCCGCCGAGAGGATCACGCCGAAGCTGGCGAAGAACGCGGTCGGGATCGAGACCTTGAAGGTGCCGAGCAGCGTCATGAACTCGCCGACGAAGCCGCTCGTGCCGGGCAGACCGACATTGGCCATGGTGAACACCATGAAGGTCATCGCATAGAGCGGCATCCGGTTGACGAGGCCGCCATAGGCCGCGATCTCGCGGGTGTGCAGGCGGTCGTAGACGACGCCGACGCAGAGGAACAGCGCGCCGGAGACGATGCCGTGCGAGATCATCTGGAACACGCCGCCGGCGACGCCCTGCATGGTGCCGGCGAAGATGCCCATGGTGACGAAGCCCATATGCGCGACCGAGGAGTACGCGATCAGCTTCTTCATGTCCTCCTGCATCAGCGCCACCAGCGAGGTGTAGATGATGGCGATGGCCGAGAGCGTGAACACCAGCGGCGCGAAGTCGTGCGAGGCCAGCGGGAACATCGGCAGCGAGAAGCGCAGGAAGCCGTAGCCGCCCATCTTCAGCAGGATCGCGGCGAGGACCACGGAGCCCGCGGTCGGTGCCTCCACGTGCGCGTCGGGGAGCCAGGTGTGCACCGGCCACATCGGCATCTTCACCGCAAAGGAGGCAAAGAAGGCGAGCCACGCCCAGGTCTGCAACGACCGCGGCACGGCGGTGTGCATCAGCGTCGGGATGTCGGTGGTGCCGCCGTTCCAGTACAGCGCCATGATGGCGAGCAGCATCAGGACCGAGCCGAGCAGCGTGTAGAGAAAGAACTTGAACGAGGCATAGACCCGGCGCGGACCGCCCCAGACGCCGATGATCAGGAACATCGGGATCAGGCCGCCCTCGAAGAACAGGTAGAACAGCACGAGATCGAGCGCCGAGAAGGTGCCGATCATCAGCGTTTCCAGGATCAGGAACGCCATCATATATTCGCGGACGCGGTTGGTGATCGCCTTCCAGCTCGCGATGATGCAAAACGGCATCACGGCGGTGGTCAGGATCACGAGCGGCAGTGAGATGCCGTCGACGCCCATGTGGTAGGTGATGCCGGTGGCGAGCCAGTTCGCCTTCTCGACGAATTGGAAGTCGGGGTTGCTGGGGTCGAAGCGCATGACCAGGATCACCGACACCGCGAAGGTGATCAGCGTGGTCCAGAGCGCGATCCAGCGCGAATTGCGCCGCGCCGCCTCGTCGTCACCGCGGCTCAGATAGACGATCAGCGCGCCGACCAGCGGCAGGAACGTCGTGACCGAAAGAATGGGCCAGGTTGTCATTTACTGGCCTCCAAAGCCGAACATGAACCAGGTGATCAGGCCGGCGGCGCCGATCAGCATGGCGAATGCATAGTGATAGAGATAGCCGGTCTGGATCTTGACGACGTTGCGGGTGACGTCCAGCACGCGGGCCGAGACGCCGTCGGGGCCGAAGCCGTCGATGATGAAGCGGTCGCCCTTCTTCCAGAGCTGGTAGCCGATCCACTTCGCCGGTCGGACGAAGATGATGTCGTAGAGCTCGTCGAAGTACCATTTGTTGAGCAGGAACTGGTACAGCATCGGCTGCGTGTTCGCGAGCTCGACCGGCAGGTAGGGCCGGCGGATGTAGAACAGGTAGGAGACGAGGAAACCCAGCACCATCATCACCGTCGGCAGGAAGGCGATGGTCTGCGGGATGTGATGCATCTCCTCGATGATGTGCGGGTTCATCTTGACGGACTCGCGGAAGAACTCCTCGACCCCGTGGCCGGCGAACAGCTCCTTGAACGGCAGGCCGGCGACGAACGAGCCGACCGCGAGCACGCCGATCGGGATCAGGATCCAGAGCGGAGCCTCATGCGCGGCCTCGTAATGATGCTCGTCATGCGGCTCGCCGTGGAAGGTCTTGAAGATCAGGCGCCAGGAGTAGAACGAGGTCAGGCCGGCGGCGATGATCGTCATCAGGAAGCCGTACACCGCGAACGGATTGTGCGAGGCGTAGGCGGACTCGATGATCGCGTCCTTGGAGAAGTAGCCGGCGGTGAGCGGGAAGCCGGTCAGCGCCAGCGTGCCGACCACCATCACCGCATAGGTGTAGGGAATCTTCTTCCAGAGGCCGCCCATGTTGCGGATGTCCTGCTCGTGGTGCATCGCGTAGATCACCGAGCCGGAGCCTAGGAACAGCAGCGCCTTGAAGAAGGCGTGCGTGAACAGGTGGAACATGCCGACCGAATAGGCCCCTGCTCCCATCGCCACGAACATGTAGCCGAGCTGCGAACAGGTCGAGTAGGCGACGATGCGCTTGATGTCGTTCTGGACGAGGCCGATGGTCGCGGCGAAGAACGCCGTGGTCGCGCCGAAGAACATCACGACGGCCTGGGCATTCGGAGCGAGCTCGAACAGCGGCGACAGGCGCGCCACCATGAACACGCCGGCGGTGACCATGGTCGCGGCATGGATCAGCGCCGACACCGGGGTCGGGCCTTCCATCGCGTCCGGCAACCAGGTGTGCAGCAGGAACTGGGCGGACTTGCCCATCGCGCCCATGAACAGCAGCAGGCAGGTCAGCGTCAGCGCGTCGGCGTGCCAGCCGAGGAAGTTGATGGTCTTGCCGGTGAGGCCGGGCGCGGCGTGGAAGATGGTCTCGAAATCGGTCGAGCCGACCAGCATGAAGACCGCGAAGATACCGAGCGCGAAGCCGAAGTCGCCGACGCGGTTGACCACGAAGGCCTTGATGGCGGCAGCGTTGGCCGAGGGCTTCTGGTACCAGAAGCCGATCAGCAGATAGCTGGCGAGACCCACGCCTTCCCAGCCGAAGAACAGCTGCACCAAATTGTCGGCCGTCACCAGCATCAGCATGGCGAAGGTGAACAGCGAGAGGTACCCGAAGAAGCGCGGCCGGTTCGGGTCCTCGTCCATGTAGCCGATGGAATAGAGGTGCACGAGCGAGGACACGGTCGTCACCACCACCAGCATTACGGCGGTGAGCGTATCGACGCGCAGCGTCCACCAGACTTGGAGATCGCCGGAGAAGATCCAGGGCAGCAGCTGGATCCTGTAGTCGTGATGCATGAAGCCGACGTCGACCAGCGTCATCCAGGACAAGGCCGCCGAGACGAACAGCAGCCCGGTGGTGATCAGCTCGGCTGCGCGCGAGCCCGCCGCCGGCGGCTCGGTCGGGCCATGGCCGTGATCGTCGTGAGCGTCGTCGTGATGGCTCTCGTGGATGACGGAGGCATCCTCGTTGATCTTGTCGGACGCATGGGCATGCGCGCCATGGCCGTGGCCGCCGTGATGATCGAGCTCGTCGCCCGAGGGGTTGCGGGCATGCGCGCCGAACAGCGCGATCAGGCCAGCCAGAATGGCGCCCAGCAGAGGCAGAAAGACAATTGCCTGAACCATGACTTACTCTTTCCGCATGATCTGGTCGGAAAACCGGTACCCACTTTTCCGGATCATGCGATCAGCCCTTCATCAGATTGACGTCCTCAACCGCGATCGAGCCGCGGTTGCGGAAATAGACCACCAGGATGGCGAGACCGATCGCAGCTTCGGCAGCCGCGACCGTCAGCACCAGCAGCGCGAAGACCTGGCCGACGATGTCGCCGAGGAAGCTCGAGAACGCCACGAGGTTGATGTTGACCGAGAGCAGGATCAGCTCGATCGACATCAGGATGACGATGATGTTCTTGCGGTTCAGGAAGATGCCGAGGATGCCGAGCGTGAACAGGATCGCGCCGACCGCCAGATAGTGTCCGAGCCCGATCGTCATTTCACCCACTCCGCCGCGTCCGCGTCCGAGAGCCCCTGCCCCGGCGCCACCTTGCGCACCGCCATCGCGATGTCGGGCGTGCGCGCGTTCTGAACGTTGATGTCCTGCCGCTTGACCTTCTCCTTGTGGCGCAGCGTCAGCACGATGGCGCCGATCATGGCGACCAGAAGCACCATGCCCGAGAGCTGGAAGTAGTGGATGTACTTCGTATAGAGCACGAGACCGAGCGCCTCGGTGTTGCTGACGTTGGCCGGGATCGCCGCCGTGATCGTCTTGGAGACGCCGGGATTGATGACCCAGAAGCCGACGGTGAGCAGCAACTCGAACATGAAGATGCCGCCGATCACGAGGCCGACCGGCAGGTACTCGATGAAGCCCTCGCGCAGCTCGAGGAAGTCGACGTCGAGCATCATGATCACGAACAGGAACAGCACCGCGACCGCGCCGACATAGACGACGATCAGCATCATGCCGAGGAATTCGGCGCCCATCAGCACGAACAGGCCGGAGGCGTTGACGAAGGCCAGGATCAGGTACAGCACGGAGTGCACGGGATTGCGCGAGACAATCACCATCACAGCCGAGGCGACGCAGACGCCGGCGAAGAGATAGAAGAACAGCGCGGGAAGGATCATGCCCTCACCTCACCGGTACGGCGCGTCGAGCTCGATCGCCTTGGCGATCTCGCGTTCCCAGCGGTCGCCGTTGGCGAGCAGCTTGGCCTTGTCATAATAGAGCTCCTCGCGGGTCTCGGTCGCGAACTCGAAGTTCGGGCCTTCAACGATGGCATCGACCGGACAGGCCTCCTGGCAGAGGCCGCAATAGATGCACTTCACCATGTCGATGTCGTAGCGCACGGTGCGGCGGGTGCCGTCGTTGCGGCGCGGGCCGGCCTCGATGGTGATGGCCTGCGCCGGGCAGACCGCCTCGCACAGCTTGCAGGCGATGCAGCGCTCTTCGCCGTTCGGATAGCGGCGCAGCGCGTGCTCGCCGCGGAAGCGGGGCGAGATCGGGCCCTTCTCGAACGGATAGTTCAGCGTCGGCTTCGGCTGGAAGAAATAACGCATGGCGAGGAAGAACGCCGAGACGAATTCCGACAGCAGAAGCGAGCGTGCAGTGGCGTTGACGTTGATACCCATGACGGCCCTCACTTCGGCGCGATGCCGGCGAAATGCAGCACGCCGGCCACCACGATCACCATCGCCAGCGACAGCGGCAGGAACACCTTCCAGCCGAGGCGCATCAGTTGATCGTAGCGGTAGCGCGGCACGATCGCCTTCGCCATCGCGAACAGGAAGAACATGAAGAACAGCTTCAGCGAGAACCAGATGATCCCCGGCACCCAGTTGAAGGGCGGCAGGTCCACCGGCGGCAGCCAGCCTCCGAGGAACAGGATCGTCGCCAGCGCGCACATCGTGACGATTGCGACATACTCGCCGAGCATGAACAAGAGGTACGGCGTCGAGCCGTACTCGACCATGAAGCCGGCGACGAGCTCGGATTCGGCTTCGACGAGGTCGAAGGGCGGGCGGTTGGTTTCCGCCAGCGCCGAGACGTAGAACACCACGAACATCGGGAACAACGGCCAGACGTACCAATTCAGGATCGTCAGCTGCGGCAGCCCGATCAGGCTGGCAAGGCCCCGCGCGTGCTGGGCCTCGACCACCGCCGTCAGGTTCAGCGTGCCGGCGCAGAGCAGCACGGTGATGATGACGAAGCCGATCGAGACTTCGTAGGACACCATCTGCGCGGCCGAGCGCAGCGCGGCGAGGAAGGGGTATTTCGAGTTCGACGACCAGCCGGCCATGATGATGCCGTAGATCGACAGCGACGAGATCGCGAAGATGAAGAGGACGCCGACATTGATGTCGGCGATCACCCAGCCGAGATTGGTCGGGATCACGGCCCAGGCGGCGAGCGCGAGCACGCATGAGACCAAGGGAGCAAGAAGAAACACGCCCTTGTTGGCGCCGGCCGGGATGATCGGCTCCTTCAGCACGAACTTCAACAGGTCGGCGAAGGATTGCAGCAGGCCCCACGGGCCGACGACGTTCGGGCCGCGGCGGATCTGCACCGCCGCCCAGATCTTGCGATCGGCGAGCAGGATGTAGGCGATCGCGACCAGCAGGACGACGAGCACGAGGACACTCTGCGCGACCATGATGATCAGCGGCCAGAGGAACCCGGTCCAGAATGCGCTTTCGAAGAATTCCATCAGATCACGCTCACTCCGCTGCGGTCAGCATCTGCCCGGAGGCGAGGCGCGAGCACTCCGCCATCACGGCGGACGCACGCGCGATTGGGTTGGTCAAATAGAAGTCCTCGACCAGAGGCTTGAACGGCGCCTTCTCGGGCGAGCCGCCCTTCCCCGCCAGCTTCTTGATCTGGTCGGCCGAGCCGGCCTCGATCTGGTCGAGACGGATCAGATGCGGCACGGCCTTGAACACCGCCTGGCGCAGGGCTTGAAGCGAGTCATAGCCGAGCTTCTTGCCGAGCGCTTCCGACAGCGCGCGGATGATCGCCCAGTCCTCGCGGGCCTCGCCCGGCGGAAACGCGGCGCGGCCCGTCATCTGCACGCGGCCTTCGGTGTTGACGTAGATCGCGGACTTCTCGGTGTAGGCAGCCGCCGGCAGGATGACGTCGGCGCGGTGCGCGCCGCGATCACCATGGGTGCCGATATAGACAACGAAGGTGCCGTCAGGCGCCTTGATCTCGTCGGCGCCGAGCAGGAACAGCAAGTCGAGCGTGCCGAAGGTCGTCATCTGCGCAGCATTGAGGCCGCCGCTGGTTGCGGCAAAGCCGATGTCGAGCGCGCCGACGCGCGAGGCGGTCTCGTGCAGCACGCCAAAACCGTTCCAGCCGTCCTTGACTGCGCCGACATCGAGCGCGAGCTTGGCGCTGGCGGCGAGAATGGCGGCGCCGTCGTGACGGGCGGCCGCGCCCGCACCGACCAGGATGATCGGTTTCTCAGCGTTCTTCAGCACGTCCATGAAGGAATGCTTGCCGGCCGCGAGCTCGGCCAGCGTCTCGGTACCGGCACCGAGGTGGTCGAAATCATAGGTCAGGTCGGCCTTGGCACCGATCACGCCGACCTTGAAGCCGCCGGCGCGCCAACGCTTGCGGATGCGGGCGTTGAACACGGCCGCCTCTTTCCGCGGGTTCGCGCCGATGATGAGCAGCGCGTCCGCCTGCTCGACGCCGGCGAGCGTCGGATTGAAGATGTAGGAGCCGCGGCCGAGCGCGGGATCGAAGGCGTCGCCGCCCTGCACCGCCAGATTGCTCGAACCGTATTTGCCGAGCAGGTCCTTCAGCGCGAACATCTCCTCGACGCCGGCGAGATCGCCTGCGATCGCGCCGATGCGCTTGCCGTCGGTGCGCGCCGCCTTGGCGGCGATCGCAGCGAAGGCTTCGGTCCAGCTCGCTGCGCGCAGCTTGCCGGCTTCGCGGATATAGGGCCGGTCGAGACGCTGGGTGCGGAGGCCATCGACCACGTGCCGGGTCTTGTCGGAGATCCACTCCTCGTTCACGGCCTCGTTGATGCGCGGCAGGATCCGCATCACCTCGCGGCCGCGGGTGTCGACGCGGATCGCAGAGCCGACGCCGTCCATGACGTCGATCGACTGGGTCTTGCCGAGCTCCCACGGGCGCGCCGCGAAGGCATAGGGCTTCGAGGTCAACGCGCCGACCGGGCAGATGTCGACGAGGTTGCCCTGCAATTCGGACGTCAGCGCGTGCTCGAGATAGGTCGTGATCTCCATGTCCTCGCCGCGGCCGGTGGCGCCCATCTCGGGCGCGCCGGCGACTTCCGCCGAAAAGCGGACGCAGCGCGTGCACTGGATGCAGCGGTTCATCGAGGTCTTGACCAGCGCGCCGAGATATTTGTCCTCGACCGCGCGCTTGTTCTCGGCGAAACGGCTGGTGTCGACACCGTAGCCCATCGCCTGGTCCTGCAGGTCGCACTCGCCGCCCTGGTCGCAGATCGGGCAGTCCAAGGGATGGTTGATCAGGAGGAATTCCATCACGCCTTCGCGTGCCTTCTTCACCATCGGCGAACGCGTCGAAATCTCCGGCGGCTCGCCCTTGGGGCCCGGACGGCAATCGCGCACGCCCCAGGCGCAGCTCGCGACCGGCTTCGGGCCGCCCTTCACCTCGACGAGGCACATCCGGCAATTGCCGGCGATCGACAGCCGCTCGTGATAGCAGAAGCGCGGAATCTCGGCGCCGGCCGCCTCGCACGCCTGAAGCAGCGTGTACTCGGCGGGGACATCGATCTCTTTGCCGTCGATGATGAGCTTGGTCATGTCTCTTACTCCGCCGCGACCATGTTCACGGGATCGCGGACGCCGATGTCGTCGACATCGGCCTTGTGCGAATATTGGTCGATGCGCGCTTCGATCTCGTGGCGGAAGTGCGTGATCAGGCCCTGGATCGGCCAGGCCGCGGCGTCGCCGAGCGCGCAGATGGTGTGGCCTTCGACCTGCTTGGTGACCTCGAGCAGCATGTCGATCTCGCGCTTGTGGGCACGGCCTTCGGCCATGCGGGTCAGGACGCGCCACATCCAGCCCGTGCCTTCGCGGCACGGCGTGCACTGGCCGCAGCTCTCGTGCTTGTAGAAATAGGAGATGCGGGCGATCGCACGGATCAGGTCGGTCGACTTGTCCATCACGATCACCGCGGCGGTGCCGAGGCCCGAGCGCAGCTTGCTCAGGCTATCGAAATCCATCGGCGTGTCGATGATCTGCTCGGCCGGCACCATGCGCACCGACGAGCCGCCGGGGATCACGGCCTTGAGGTTGTCCCAGCCGCCGCGAATGCCGCCGCAATGCTTCTCGATCAACTCACGGAACGGGATGCCCATAGCCTCTTCGACGTTGCAGGGCCGCTCGACATGGCCGGAGATGCAGAACAGCTTGGTGCCGACATTGTTCGGGCGGCCGATGCCGGCGAACCACGCCGCGCCGCGGCGCAGGATATCGGGCGCAACGGCGATGGATTCGACGTTGTTGACGGTGGTCGGGCAGCCGAACAGACCGACATTGGCCGGGAATGGCGGCTTCAGCCGCGGCTGGCCCTTCTTGCCTTCGAGGCTTTCGAGCAGCGCGGTCTCCTCGCCGCAGATATAGGCGCCGGCGCCGTGGGCGACGTAGAGGTCGAACGGCCAGCCGTTGAGATTGTCCTTGCCGATCAGCTTGGCCTCGTAGGCCTGGTCGATCGCGGCCTGAAGGCGCTCGCGCTCGCGGATGAACTCGCCGCGGACATAGATGTAGCAGGCATGCGCGTTCATCGCGAAGCTCGCGATCAGGCAGCCCTCGACCAACAGATGCGGATCATGCCGCATGATCTCGCGGTCCTTGCAGGTGCCGGGCTCGGATTCGTCGGCGTTGACGACGAGATAGCTGGGACGGCCGTCGGTCGATTCCTTCGGCATGAAGGACCACTTGAGACCGGTGGGGAAGCCGGCGCCGCCGCGGCCGCGCAGGCCCGAGGCCTTCATCTCGTTGATGATCCAGTCGCGGCCCTTGTCGATGATGTTCTTGGTGCCATCCCAGGCGCCGCGACGCCGCGCACCCTCCAGCCCCCAATCATGGAGGCCGTAGAGGTTCTTGAAGATGCGGTCCTTGTCCTCGAGCATATCAGTGCTTTCCGATCAACGAATGGACTGCTTGTAGGCAAGTCCGGCGGCGCAGACGGCGAAGAACAGCGCCCAGAGCAGACTGGTCTCCTGCGAGGCGTTCATGAAGTAACGCTGCAGCAGGAACATGAAGGCAGCCGCGATCGCGGCGTGCATGGCGACGAAGCCCCATTTCTTCACGGCCGCGGTCCCTCCGGTTACGACGAGATCACGCATCAGGTGATCTCCTTGAGCGTGGTCGGTCCGGTCATCGGCGCCGAGAATTGGCGGCCGTTCTGCGGACCGGGCTTGGGCGGATTGCCCGAAGCGAAGCCATCGAGCACCTTGCCGAAGCTTTCCTTGGTCAGGTCCTCATAGGTGTCCTTGCCGATCAGCACCATCGGCGCGTTCACGCAGGCGCCCAGGCACTCCACCTCCTCCCAGCTGAAATTGCCGTCCTTGGAGAGATGGAAGGGCTCGTGATGGATGCGGTGCTCGCAGACGTGGATCAGATCCTCGGCGCCGCGCAGCCGGCACGGGGTGGTGCCGCAGACCTGGACGTGAGCCTTCTTGCCGACGGAGGCGAGCTGGAACATGGTGTAGAAGGTCGCGACCTCCAGCACGCGGATATAGGGCATGTCGAGCATGTCGGCGATGACGCGGATCGCGGCTTCCGACACCCAGCCCTCGTTCTGCTCCTGCGCACGCCAGAGGATGGCGATGACGGCGGAGGCCTGGCGGCCTTCGGGATATTTCGCGATCTGCTGCCGGGCGAATGCGAGGTTCTCCTCCGTGAACGCAAAGCTCGCGGGCTGGACTTCCTTCGGTGCTAATCGGCGAACGGACATCTCTTCAATCTCTCACTGCATGCGGCGCGCGGACACGGCATTCAGATTCTTGGCATTCAGATTTTTGGTACCCAGGTTCTTGGCGTTCATGGCCTCGATCCTGTCCTGCCAGAATGCGCTTGCGGTGCCGAAAACGTTGTAGCCGACGTGGGTCGAGACCTTGATGCGGTCGAGGATCGACAGCTCGGTCACGGTTTCCATGCGGTTGCTGCGCGGATCGAACACGATCAGCTTCAGCGGGGTCTGTTCGAGGATGAAGCGCGACACTGCGTGCGAGCGGTCGCTGCCGTGCTCCTCGCACATGATGACGCTGTCGGTCTGCAGCAGGCGGACGCCGCCCTTGATCGCCTCGATCTCGACGCCTTCGACGTCGAGCTTGATCAGGTACTTGCCGGTGGCCGCGACCTTGCCGTCCTCGATCAAATTGTCGAGCGCGATCACCGGCACCTCTTCGCCGCCCGCCGACTGATCGCCGGCGATGCTGAAGGCTTCGTGCTTTGTGCCCGACAGACGCGCGGTGCCGCGCGCCGCGCCGATGGCGCATTTCATGGTCTCGAAGCGGCCAGCGTTGATGCGGGCATTGTTGGCGAGCTTCGAATAGTTCTGGCCCGACGGCTCGATCGCGATCGCCTTGTGCGCGCCGAACGGCTTGCTCGAGACCAGCACCGACCAATAACCGTAATTGGCGCCGCAATCGAGCAGCGTGTAGTCGACGTCGATGGAATCGGCGAACAAGAGCTCGAGCTCGTCCTCGTAAATGTAGGAGCGGTTGAGCAGCTTGCTCCAATAGCCGTCGCCGTAAGGGAATTCGAACACCGCGTCGGGATTGAGCCTGATCGCGATGTTGCGCTCGGGCAGCGTCTTGCGCAGCAAATTCGCGCAGGCGATGTAGCCCATATGCGAGAAGTGCGAGGAGATCTTCGATCCCGTCACCAGCGCCAAGGCAGCCGTCCGCTCCCACAGGTTCGCCCCTTCAAGGGCCCCCGAGGCACGGTCAAACTGGATTGGCGCCTGCGCCATCACCGATCGACCTCTCCGAACACGATGTCGAGCGAGCCCAGGATCGCCGAGACGTCGGCCAGCAGATGGCCGCGGCAGATGTGATCCATCGCCTGGAGATGCGCGAAGCCCGGCGCGCGGATCTTGCACTTGTAGGGCTTGTTGGTGCCGTCGGCGACGAGATAGACGCCGAACTCGCCCTTGGGCGCCTCGACCGCGGCGTAGACCTCGCCGGCCGGCACGTGGACACCTTCGGTGTAGAGCTTGAAGTGGTGGATCAGCGCTTCCATCGAGCGCTTCATCTCGCCACGGCGCGGCGGCGCGACCTTGTTGTCTTCGACGACGACCGGGCCCTTGCCGTCAGGCGCGTTCAGCTTCTGGATGCACTGTTTCATGATGTGCACGGACTGGCGCATCTCTTCCATGCGGATCAAATAGCGATCGTAGCAGTCGCCGTTCTTGCCGATCGGAATGTCGAAATCCATCTCGGCGTAGCACTCATAGGGCTGCGACTTGCGCAAGTCCCAGGCCGCGCCCGAGCCGCGCACCATCACACCCGAGAAACCCCATTCCCAGGCTTCCTTGAGCGGCACCACGCCGATGTCGACGTTGCGCTGCTTGAAGATGCGATTGGCGGTGAGCAGACGGTCGAGATCGTCCACAACCTTGAGGAACGGATCGCACCAGGCCTCGATGTCGTCGACCAGCTTCTGCGGCAGGTCCTGATGCACGCCGCCGATACGGAAATAGGCCGCATGCATGCGGCTGCCCGAGGCGCGCTCGTAGAACACCATCAGCTTCTCGCGCTCTTCGAAGCCCCACAGCGGCGGGGTCAGCGCGCCGACGTCCATCGCCTGCGTGGTGACGTTGAGCAGATGCGAGAGGATGCGGCCGATCTCGCAATAGAGCACGCGGATCAGCTGGCCGCGGCGCGGCACCTCGATGCCGAGCAGCTTCTCGGCGGCGAGGCAGAAGGCATGCTCCTGGTTCATCGGCGCGACGTAGTCGAGCCGGTCGAAATAAGGGATCGCCTGCAGATAAGTCTTCTGCTCGATCAGCTTCTCAGTGCCGCGGTGAAGCAGGCCGATATGCGGATCGACGCGCTCGACCACTTCGCCGTCGAGTTCGAGCACGAGGCGCAAAACGCCGTGCGCCGCCGGGTGCTGCGGTCCGAAATTGATCGTGAAGTTACGGAGATTCTGCGGTTGCTCGTTCATGATCAGACCTTCGGCCCCGCTTTTTCATCGCCCGGAAGCACCGGATAGTCGGCACCTTCCCAAGGGGATAAAAAGTCGAACTTGCGGAATTCCTGGTTGAGGCGGACCGGCTCGTACACCACCCGCTTCTCCTGATCGTCGTAGCGGACCTCGACGAATCCGGTGAGCGGGAAATCCTTGCGCAGCGGATGGCCCTCGAAGCCGTAGTCCGTGAGGATGCGGCGCATGTCGGGATGGCCGACGAAGAACACGCCGTAGAGGTCGTAGGCTTCGCGCTCGAACCAGTCCGCGCCCGGGAAGACGTCGATCAGCGAGGGCACCTGCGTGGTCTCGTCGGCTTGCGCCTTGAGCCGGATGCGCGCGTTCAAGGTCGGCGACAGGAAGTGATAGATGACGTCGAAGCGCTTCTCGCGATCCGGATAGTCCACCGCCGTGATGTCGGTGATGTTGACGAACCGGCAGTTCGGGTCATCGCGGAGGTACTTGACCACCTCGACGATCCTGGCGGCCTCGACGTCCACGGTGAGCTGGTTGAAGGCCACCGAGTGACCGGTCGCGGCGCCCGGAAGCGCGCTAACGATCGTCTGCCCCAGGGCGTCGAGCTTGGCGTCGTCCATGACGTAAAACCTTAGCGTTCGATGGTGCCGGTGCGCCGGATCTTCTTTTGCAGCAGCAGCACGCCGTAGAGCAGCGCCTCCGCCGTGGGCGGGCAGCCCGGCACGTAGATGTCGATCGGCACGATGCGGTCGCAGCCGCGCACGACCGAGTAGGAATAGTGATAATAGCCGCCGCCATTGGCGCAGGAGCCCATCGAGATGACGTAGCGCGGCTCGGGCATCTGGTCGTAGACCTTGCGCAGCGCCGGCGCCATCTTGTTGGTCAGCGTTCCCGCCACGATCATCACGTCGGACTGACGCGGCGAGGCACGCGGGGCGAAGCCGAAGCGCTCGACGTCGTAGCGCGGCATCGAGACCTGCATCATCTCGACCGCGCAGCAGGCGAGACCGAAGGTCATCCACATCAAAGAGCCGGTACGCGCCCAGGTGATGAGGTCGTCGGTCGCGGCCACGAAGAAGCCCTTGTCGGACAGCTCGGAATTGACCTCGAGGAAGAACGGATCATTGGCCCCGACCGGCTTGCCGGTCGAAGGATCTAGAATGCCCTTCGGGGCCGGTGCGATCACCGGACCTGCGGACTGTGTAGCCGGGTTCAATCCCATTCGAGGGCCCCTTTCTTCCATTCATAGGCGAACCCGACCGTCAGCACGGCGAGGAACACCACCATGGACCAGAAGCCGGTCGCGCCAAGCTTGCCGAACGCCACCGCCCAGGGAAACAGAAACGCCACCTCGAGATCGAAGATGATGAAGAGGATGGCGACGAGATAGAAGCGGACGTCGAACTTCATGCGGGCGTCGTCGAAGGCGTTGAAGCCGCACTCATAGGCCGACAGCTTTTCGGGATCCGGCTGCTGGAACGCCACGATGAACGGCGCGATCAGCAGCACGAGGCCGATCAGGCCCGCTACCCCTATAAAGACGACGAGTGGAAGATAGTTCTGCAGAATGCCGCTCATTGGCGAGCCCTTTTCCCGCAGCCTCGGGACAGCCACGGATTCGTCCGATTTGGAATTATTCTGAGCCTTAGCGCAGTGCACCAATGGGCGCAAGACACGCTCTTTTCAGGCCCTTTGCCGCCCCCAGAACGGTGAAAATCCCGGAATCACCCCGCGGCTGGTATGGAGCAGATCGCCCCACCCAGCAAGGGCTGCCACGGTCTCGCAGGTCAGCCGTTCTGAGATTGCGGCGCTCGGGCCGAGCCAGCTATTCGCTGCGCGCTGACCGACCAAATGCTCGGGCTTTGATGCAGCGCCGCAGGGGCAATTCCCCCGTTGTCGCGGCGACAGATTTGCCGATCGGCGCGGTCAGGACCAACAATGCTGGTGCCGCCGCCTCAGGTGCAGGAAAGACCTGTCCACAGCTCAGAGTAATCGGAGGAGCCATGCGTCATCACAGGACCAGGGCTCGTCCGGCGAATGTGCCCGCGATTGGCTCCAAGCCGGTCGCGGGCGCGGCGGCGACCTGCCGGTCGCTCGCGCCGCGCCCGGATGAGCTTTGGGCCGGGGGGCATGGCCCGCGAGCTCATCGTAACCGCAGATCAGCGGACGCCCAGGTGGAGCCGAGCGAACGTCACGATCGGTTGCGCTTCGTCCCAGAGCCTTCCGGCCCTGCCCTCGCCTGTCCTCACCATTTGTAGGAGACGCTGGCGGTGACGCGCCGACGGTCGCCGTAGAAGCAGGACGTGGACGACGCGCAGCTTGCGACATAGATCTTGTCGGTCAGGTTGATCACGTTCAGCGCCGTCCGCCAGTTCTGCCATTCATAGTGGAGCGCGAGATCGCCGAGCACGACCGCGGGAACCTCGAGCGTGTTGGCGGTATCGGCCCAGGACGAGCCGATGTAACGTACGCCGCCGCCGAAGCCGAAGCCCGCGAGCGGTCCGTCCTTGAAGGTGTAGTCGGCCCAGCCGGACACCAGGAGTTCGGGCGTGTTGGTCGGCGTCTTGCCGACGAGCGTCGGATCGAGATCCTTGCTCACAAAGAGATTATAGGCCGTGAAAGCACCGATGAACTTCAGCTCCTTCGTGGCATTGGCCACCGCCTCGAGCTCGATGCCGCGCGAGGTCACCTCGCCAGTCTGGTTCTGCAGGAGCGGAACGCTGCCCGGCACCGTTGTCGGGACATTCTGACGGACAAGGTCGAACGCCGAAACAGTGAAATAGCCGTCGAATCCGACCGGCGCAACCTTCACGCCGATTTCGGCCTGCTTACCGGTCTCCGGCAGGAAAAGCTGGTTCGACGCATTAAGGCCGATGATTGGATTGTAGCTCGTTGAATAGGAGACGTAAGGCGAGATGCCGTTGTCGAAATTGTAGATCAACCCGGCGCGGCCGCTGAACCTGCTGTCGTCGCGGCTGGCGACGGTGGCGCCGGTGTCCCGGGCTTCCTGCGTCGTCTCGACCCAGTCATTGCGGCCGCTCAGCACCAGCGTGAAATTGCCGAGCTTCATCTGGTCCTGAACGTAAGTACCAGCCTGTTTCTGCGTGATGAGGAAGTTGCGGAACGGCGAGCCGGGTAGCGGAACCTCAGCTCCTCCGTAGGCCGGATTGAAGACGTTGATCGAGGGCACACCGAACCCGAAGGCCTGGTAATCGTCGATTTGATAGCCCCGCAGATCGACACCGAACAGCATCGTGTGCCTGACGGCGCCGGTGTTGAAACGATACTCCAGCTGGTTGTCGAGATTGGCCTGATTCGCGGTGTTTTTCGCATACCAGTTATAGCGGCCCATCGTCGCCGTGTTGATGTTGTCCCAGCCGTTGCCGACATAGCCGCGATAGGTGATGTCGACATGCGCAAAGCGCGCGTTCTGACGGAACGTCACATCGTCGGTGAGATGACGCTCGAACTGGTAGCCGAGCATCTCCTGCTCGCGCGTGAACTTATCGACACTGGGATCGCCGACGAAGAAGCTGGTCGGGATCTTGCCGAACGGCGCGCTGGTCACCGTGCCCTGATAGGGCAGGAAGTTGATGCCGCGGGTATCCTGCTTCGAGGCCGACGCCAGCACCGTGAAGGTCGTGTCGGCATCGGGCTTCCACGTGACCGACGGCGCGATGAAGTAGTTGTTGTCAGGTGTGAAGTTGACCTGCGTACCGCCGTTCTGGACCTGGCCGACCACGCGCGCGAACAGCTTGCCGTTATCAGGACTGGTCGCAACCGGACCGCCCATGTCGAAGCTGACATAGGCGTTGCCGAAGTTGTTGACGCCGGTCTCGATGTAACGGATCGGTTCGGCCGGCGGCATCTTGCTGATGACGTTGACGATGCCGCTCGGGCTCGATCCGCCATACAGCACCGCCGACGGACCGCGCAGCACCTCGACACGCTCCATGTTGGGCGTCTGCAGCTTCCAGCTCGCATAGGACGTGTAGAACAGCTGCATGCCGTCGAGGAACAGCCCAATGTCCTCGGACTTGAAGCCGCGGATCAGCCACCAATCGTTGCGCGTGTCCGTACCGAAAGTCCCTGCCCGCACGCCGGCGGTGTAGCGCAGAACCTCGTCGAGCTTGTTCGGCTTCTGGTCGCGGATCTGCTCGGCACCGATGACGGACACCGCCTGCGGCGTCTCCATGATCGGCGTGTTGGTCTTGGTGCCCGACGAGCTGCGGCCGGCGACATAGCCATTCACCGGCCCGCGCGGCGTCTCGACGAAGCCGACGTCGCGCCGTGGCTGCGGCCTGTTCGAGGCAGGGGTCTGCGCCGAGATCCGCGTCGCGCGGCGCTGAGGCGTCGCCGCGGTGCGGCGGCGCGCTTCCGGCGCCGTGACCGTCACCGGCGGAATGTTCTGCGCGCCACTCTGCGCGGAAGATTGTGCAAGCGATGCCTCAGGCATCAAAACCCAAGCGGATGCGGTCGCCAACACGGCCGACCGCAGCATTCCAAGACTGTTCAACGCGCCACCCCAAAGCTGCATGTTTCGATGCGTCATGCCGCCTGTCCCCGGAACGGCATGCGCTCGCGATGACGCTTATGTGAGGGCGCGGGAATTCCCTAATTGAATGCTTCTTAGAAGGACTCTTAGAAATGCTCCAATATTTCCGTATGTTGCTGCAACATCAGCGGGCTTCGGCGGCGATCACCGAAAGACGATCAGGCGGCCAAACGGCGCCCCAGACCAGCCCAGCGCGGCCGTCCGAATGAAACTTGCCGGCCGGGCGAGATGAAACCATTTTGCGGAACCCGCGAAACCATCCGGAAACAGACGGCGCTTAGAAGATGAGCCCGTAGACGACGGCAAAGCCCGTCGGGAGGCTCAGATGAACCACTCAATTCATTCTGCTGATCGTGCGACCCACCTGAAGATCGTGGTGGTGGCGCTGGTGGCCGGCATTGCCGTGGCCGGCTTCGGGATTGCGGCCCGCACCCATGCCGATTACAGCCAGACCGCCCAGTCCACCCAGGTCATCAAGGGCGGCAAGCCGGTGGTGGTGACCAGCGCGGGCACGTCCGAGATTCGCTGAACAACCGAAAAGGTCCGGTTTGATACCAAACGGCCGCCTTCAGGCGGCCTTTTCGTTCGGTTTCACCCATGCGACGGCGCCGCGGGGGATGTTGCCTCCGCCAGGCGCGAGAGGAGCGCAAGAAGATGCCCGCCGGGCACGGCGGGCATCCGTCTTCGAGATCACTCTACCAGGTATAGCGAAGGCCGGCCTGAGTACCCGCGATCGAGGTTCCGAATCCGCCAACCCCAGGCAGCAGGGGGTCCGGCAAGGTGATGCTGCTGCCATGAACTTCGAGGTAGGACGACAGCTGCGGCGTCCAGAGCACGTTGACCTTTGCGGAACCGCGAAGACCATTAGTACCGATCACGCCGGCCGCAACGGGGACCGCACCTCCAACAGCGCCGGCGCCGCTCGCGTCAACGATCCTGTAGTACTGACCGGAGATCGACGGCTGGATCTTAAAGCCCAGCCAGTCCGTCTCGAAGCCGGCGCGCATGCCACCGTGAAATTCGGTTGAATCGCCCGTCTTGCTGCCGAAATTGGCGGTATAGCCCTCCGAATAGGTTACGCCGACCGTGGGCTCGAACCACACGGTGTAGGGGAAGTCGAACCGGTATTGGCCGTTCCAGGTATAGGCGATGCCGGTGCCGTCCGCGGTCGCGGCAAGGGGAAGATTGGATGTGGTGCGAGTCCAGCTCGCAAGCGCGGTGAAGTCAGTCGAGAAACCGCCGTTGAGATACGACAGGGTGCCGGAAGTCGATGGAATTGAACCATCGGTCGTCAGTCCACCATTCGTGAAGGTGTGCGCCCACGAATGGGAGCCAGTCCCGATGAAGGTCAGCGCGTCGGTTGCAGTGAAGATACCGATCTTGGTCACATCGACTGCGCCGGTCACCGTCGCAACGCTGACCTGGACCCCGCTCGATTGCGCACTGTCGCCACTGCCGACGAGGTTCGCGCCGTAAAGCCAGACCGCCGGGGGCGGCGCTGCAAGTGCCGGAGCCTTGGCGTAGGCCAGGGCACCGAACGGATTGCTGACACCCCTTGCGGCGAACGGATCACGGCGGTCGAAATCCGACTCCTCGCCGCTGAAGCGCAGCATTCCAGGAGGAGTAACGACCCTGCGATGCTGAATCTGGTCGCGGACGTTCTGGATGATGTTCTGAACGGTGTTGTTGATGACTTGCTGCGGAACATTGACCTCCTGTGCGGAGACCGGTCGCGTCGCAAACAGACTAAGCAAAAAAGGTACGGCCACGACAAAGCTGCGGCGGAAAATTCCTGCCCTCATGGTATTCGATCAGCCCCCTGCTGGTTCAGCCCCGAGCCTTGGCGGGAGGTAAATTCCCGCAAGCTTCAGGCGCCGAATTTATTTGCAAAGCACCCGCGGCGTCTTCACCTGATTGGCTGAATTGGGGGTTCGGCTCCATCAAGCGCGCCCAGCTGATGCTCATTTGCAACACTTTCCCAGGCCGCGCTGCACGCCGAGCAACACGCCCGGATACGAGAAGCAACCCAACGCAGGGCGCGCGCCGATATCCCACTACTCCACCGTCGAGCGGTTTCGCTTCTTCGTGGCACCACGCTGCGTTGCCGTTTGGCTCAGCTCCGGACTTTTCTTAGGCTTGCCTGCTTCCCGTGCCCGGATGTGCCGCCGCACGTCCTCTCGAACGTTCTGAATGATCGAGTCGCGTGACGATTCGGCCGGATCATTGCAGCGGGCCACGCTGCACAAAGCGACGAGCAGCGGCAGGGCCAGAATCGGCGCACAGGCGAACTTGACTATCCTGGTCATCCGCAGTCTCCGAAGATGTCGCCGGCCTCCGCCGCCTGCGCCATCAACACCAGCGCAGCGCGACTGGTTTCACCGCTCGCGATGTGCAGCCTCTTGGTCGAAGCATCGCCACTCCCGGTTCACGAAATCCTGAACACGGAGGCCTTTGATGTCGTCATCCAGCATCCCTTGATGTAAAATCCACGAACAAGCCGCCTTAGCCCGTTTCTGCGATTTTTCATTTTCTGAGTTTCTGCCGATGCCTGCCCATTTCGGGATTTTCGTTCTCGCAAGCTCGCGTCCCCTCTTCACGTTGCAGGAACTGGCACGCCGGATCGCCGTTCTCGGCTGCGTAGCATTGTCGATGCTCGTTTCGACAATACTGCAGGCGACCGCTGGAGACAGGATCGCGCTCGTTGTGGGCAACAGCAACTATCGCAAGGTCCCAAAACTCATCAACCCGGCCAACGACGCCGCCGACATGGCGACGTCGCTGGGTCGTCTGGGATATTCCGTCAGACACCTCGCCGACCTCGACTACAATCATTTCCGGCAGGCCCTCATCGAATTCGGCAATGCGGCGAAGACGGCCGACAAGGCGGTGATCTTCTTCGCAGGCCATGGCGTCGAAATGGACGGAAAGAACTGGCTGATTCCGGTCGATGCCGAAATCAAGTCCGAGATCGATGTCTATGCCGAGGCGATCAATCTCGAGACCCTGATCGATATCTCCGTGATGCCGAAGATCATCGGCCTCGTGGTTCTCGACGCCTGCCGCAACGACCCGTTCGAAACGACGAAGGTCGCCGCCGCGGGACGCGCGCTGTCGTCGCGGCCATCCAAGGCGGCCGCGCCAGTGTCCGGCACACCCCGTTCCCCGACGCCTTTCGCGGCCGACACGCGCGGTCTTGCCCCTGTCGAGGTGAGCGACAACGTGCTCGTTGCCTTTGCGGCCGCTGCCGGCACGACGGCGAGCGACGGGGCCGGGCGGAATAGCCCCTACTCCGGCTCGCTCCTGCGCCATGTCGAAACGCCGCAACTCGAGATCAACTATCTCTTCCGGATCGTGCACGACGAAGTCTGGAAGGAGACCGGGACACAAGAGCCGGCAATCTACGGGACGCTGCCGAAGGGCGACATCTATCTCAACGGCGAAGCCGACATCGCAAGCGGCGATGGTGGAGCAGATGCCGAGCAGCTCGCCTGGGAGTTCGTCCGCTCGACCAACGAGATCGCGACCTTGCGCCGTTTCGCCCAGCAATTCCCGGCGAGCGCGCATACGGCCGAAATCGACCAGCGCATTGCGCAGTTGCAGACGGCTGAAACGAACGCCTGGAAGATCGTCGAGCGACAGAAGTCGCTCGCGGCCTACCGCGCCTATTTGGATCTCTATCCGTTTGGCCAGCATGTCGAGAGCGCCCGGGTCGCGCAGGCTTCGCTCGAGAAATCGGCTAAGCCGGGCCAAGCCACCGGGCAGATCGACATGCCCGGTCCGCCACCGGCGAGCTATCAGCTCGCCTCGGCCGAGACGACCACCGGCAATTCGGAGGCAGTCGAGAAGGCATGGGACGTCCTGAAGGAATCACGCGACAAGAGCGTGGTTGGCCGGTTTGCCGAGCGCTATCCGAGCTCGCGCCATAACCGCCTGCCGCCGGGCAGCGACCTTGCCCTGCGACCGGTCAATTCCACCGAACTGATGCTGCAATCAGCGCACGATAGCGACGTGAACGCCTGCTTCGACGGCGATTCCGGGGCGTGCGCCAGATCCATCAAAAAATACCCGGACTACGTCCAGCTTCAATTCCAGCTTTGCCGGTCCAAGGGCAATCCCAAGGGATGCATGATCAACGCGGTGACCGAGGCGCGCAGGCGCGGGCTCCTGGTTTCCGCCTACACCCGCTCGGAAGAGGAAAAGGTTCGCAATCGCGAATATCGGCGAGTAGTTGCACGCGTGAACCAGAATGTCGGCAATGTGGTCAGCGGCGTCGTCAGTAACGTCGTCGGCAACGTGGTCAGCAATGCCGTTTCGACTGCGGTCAGCAATGCCGCGTCGAGCGCAGCAAGCCGGGCGGCATCGCAGGCGGCATCAGCCGCAGCGTCGAACGCTGCCAGCCGATCAGCCTCGAGCGCTGCATCAAGCGCGGCCAGCAGAGCGGCCTCGACTGCCGCTTCGAATGCCGCGAGCCGCGTCACCATTCCATCGGACATCCGCCTCAAGGAGGACATTACGGCACTCGGCTGGACCGATACTGGCCTCCGCCTCTACCGCTATCGATACAAGGGCGATGCGAGGTTCTATGTCGGCGTGATGGCGCAGGAGGTCGCGCGGCAGACTCCCGCGGCGGTGTCGTCTGGAGTGGACGGGTTTCTGCGCGTCGACTATGGTCTGCTCGGCCTCGATTTTCTCACCGACCGCGACTGGATGATGCGGCAGCTCCGTTCGGGCATCGACTAAGGGACGCAACTCCATCTTGCGCTGGCTGGCACTGTTCATTGCCATCGGGCTTCTCTTCGACGCCGAAGCAGAAGCTTCCAACCGCCGTGTCGCCTTGGTCATTGGAAACGCGAGCTACGCGAACGCGCCGCCGCTCGGCTCTCCCGTCAATGATGCCGAGGACATTGCCGCGGGTCTCGCCGGCCTCGGCTTCGATGTCGATCTGCGCAAGAACACGACCATCGACGATCTGCGCGTGGGGCTCGTCGCCTTCACCGAGAAGTCCGCCGCTGCGGACATCGCGGTCTTCTATTTTGCCGGATACAGTGCAGCTGCCGGTGTCGGCAGTTACCTGATCCCCGTGGATGCGCATCTTGCGACACCTGAGTCGGCCAACGCAGAGACCGTTCCCCTGGCTGCGGTGACCGCTGCCGCAGGGCGGGCTCGCAGGCTGGGTCTGGTGATCCTGGATGCCATGCGGGAGAACCCGTTCCCTGCCATACCGAATGGCCGCCGCAGCAGCTCTTCCCTGACCTCACCCGGAAGCGCACCGATCCGCAACACGCTCGTGTTCTTTCCGGCGGAGCCGGGGCGGACCGCGGAAGAAGGCGAAGGCCGCAACAGCCCTTTCACTGCGGCGCTGCTGAAATACCTCCGGCAGGCCGACCTCGAGATCAACTTTGTGTTTCGCAACGTTCGCGACGAGGTTCGGCAGGCAACGCACCGGAAGCAGACGCCCTACATGTATGGTCAGCTTTCCAAGGACAAGATCTATCTCCATCCCGTCAAGCAAGTCGTCCAGGACGATACCGCCGTCATGCAGCACTGCGACAACGCCGTTGCCGGGCTCGCGGATTTGAGGGGACGCGCCGACCAAGGCGAGACGCGCGACGATACAAAGGCGGCGGGCGCGGTTGCGGCGTGCGCGGAGGCGGTCAAGCGGTCTCCAGGGGTGGACCGCCTGCACTACCAGCTCGGGCGTTCATTGTTCGCCATGCGCGATTACGAAGGAGCGGTGGCGAGCTACAAGGCGGCATCCGAGCTCGGCAACGCACGCGCGCTCTACGAGCTCGGATTGATGTATGAGAATGGCAACGGCGTCGAGAAAGATCCCGCCCGCTCGCGCTTCTACTATGAGATGGCCGCCGAGAAGAAGATTGCGCCAGCACTCGTCAGCCTCGGCCTACAGCAGGAGCGTGGAATCGGCGCGGCCAGCGATCCCGCAAAGGCCTATGCGTTGTACCAGCGGGCCGCCGAGCTCGGCGATGCGACGGCCATCAACAGGATGGGGGAGCTTGCCGAGAAGGGACTGGGAGCCAGGCGAGACCTGAAGTTGGCTCGGGCGCTGTACCAGAGGGGCGCCGCGATGGGCGGACTCGAAGCTCTGGTCAATCTCGCCCGGTGCAACGCCAACGGAATCGGCGGCCGACGGGACCTTGCCGCGGCCAGGCGGCTCCTGGCCAAGGCAGCGCAGGCCGGCAGCACCGACGCACGGCGCATCCTCGCGCATATCGAGGAGTCCAAGCCGAAATAGACGAATTCTGGCGGGGAGGAAGCGATCGGGATGAAACGGCAGTCCAAGCGGCGCTTTTGGCCGAGACAGCAACTATTTGATCTATTTGCCAAAAATGGCGCGAGAGACGGGGCTCGAACCCGCGACCTCCGGCGTGACAGGCCGGCGCTCTAACCAACTGAGCTACTCCCGCGTGACACGCAATGTCTGCGGAACGAGGGGGGACTTAAAGGCCCGATCTGGTGAAGTCAAGGATGTTGCATCCACAGCTCAAACCAGCCGATTCCACTGCTGGCACACACGAACGCGGCCCTCGGTAATGCCGGCGGCGTAGTCAGTCCGGTCCCGAATCGTCTACGCCTCCGGGAACTTGCGGGTCAGGGGCCATCTCCCTCTGGACGACCTGCAAGATCGAGGAGGCCAGACATGGCTAAGAAGGATCCGGCTAAGAAGGATTCTGCGAAGAAGGCAGCCGCGCCCGCCACGATCACGCTCAAGCACCTCGCCGCCGACATTGCCGAGCGCCAGGATGTCTCCAAAAAGCATGCCGAGGCCGTGCTGACCGACATGGTCGATCTGATCACCAAGCACCTCAAGAAGGGCGACCGGGTCCGCATCGTCGGCCTCGGCATCCTCCAGGTCCGCAAGCGCGCCGCCCGCACCGGCCGTAATCCTTCCACCGGCGAAGCGATCCACATCAAGGCCACCAGGAAGGTCGCGTTCCGCCCGGTGAAGGAACTGAAGGAAGCGATCTGAGGCCGCTAAAGCCAGACCCCGAGCCCGTTGCGGCCGCATCACGGCCCGCTTTTCTGATATACCGCCAGCTTCAAGAACACCCGGCGGTTTGACCCGAAATGTCCTCCCTCTCCTTTTCGCATACCGTGACCGAGCGCTTCCTGCGCTACGTCACCATCGACACCCAGTCCGATCCGGCATCCCCCAGCTCGCCGTCGACCGAGAAGCAGAAGGATCTCGGCCGCGTGCTCGCTGCCGAGCTGAAGGCCATGGGCGTTGTGGACGCGCATCTCGACGATTACGGCTACGTCTACGGAACGATCCCGGCCAACACCGACAAGAAGGTGCCGGTGATCTGCTTCTGCTCGCATATGGACACCTCGCCCGACGTCACCGGCAAGGACGTCAAGCCGCAAATCGTGAAGAACTATCGCGGCGGCGACATCACGCTGCCCGGCGACACCAGCCAGGTGATCCGCTTCAATGAGCACCCTTCGCTGAAGAACCAGATCGGCAACGACATCATCACCACCGACGGCACGACGCTATTGGGCGCCGACAACAAGGCCGGCGTCGCCGAGATCATGGATGCCGCGCATTTCTTCATCAACAATCCCGACGTGAAGCACGGCACCATCAAGATCCTGTTCACGCCGGACGAGGAGATCGGCCGCGGCGTCGACAATGTCGACCTGAACAAGCTGGGTGCCGATTTCGGCTACACCATGGACGGCGAGAGCGCCGGCTGCGTCGAGGACGAGACCTTCTCGGCCGACGGCGCCACCATCACCATCAACGGCGTCAGCGCCCATCCCGGCTACGCCAAGGGCAAGATGGAGCACGCGATCAAGATCGCCGCGGCCATCGTCGAGCGTCTGCCGAAGGAGGGCTGCTCGCCCGAGACCACCTCGGGCAAGCAGGGTTTTCTGCATCCGATCGGCATCGACGGCGCGCTCGAACAGGCGACGCTCTCCTTCATCGTCCGCGACTTCACCGAGGAAGGGCTGAAGGAGAAGGAGGCGCTGCTCGAGGGCATCGTCAAGGACGTGATGAAGGACTACCCGCGCTCGACCTACACGTTCGAGGTCAAGGAGCAGTACCGCAACATGAAGCAGGTGATCGATCGTCACCCGCACGTGCTCGAATACGCCATCGAGGCGATCCGCCGCGCCGGCCTGCGCCCGATGCGCACCGCGATCCGCGGCGGCACCGACGGCTCGCGCCTGTCCTTCATGGGCCTGCCCTGCCCCAACATCTTTGCCGGCGAGCACGCGTTCCATTCGCGGCTCGAATGGGTCAGCCGGCAGGACATGGAGAAGGCGGTGCAGACCATCGTGCATCTGGCGATGATCTGGGAAGAGAAGGCCTGACGCTTCCTGAAGACGTCGAATAGGGCCGGGCTTGCGCCCGGCCATTTCCATTTGGTTGAGGGGCCTACGGCACCGGCATTGCGCGCGGGTTGCGGTGGAAGCGGTTGGCGCTCGCCATCCAGTTCGGCAACGGCTCTCCATCGCGATGGCGTCCGCCGGCAACCGCCGCGGCCCAGGCCACTGCGGCGCCGATCAGGGTCGCGGCTGCGACCGAGAACGCCACGATGATCGAGTTGCGCCGCGCGCGGTTGATCGCCGTCTTCGCGTCTGCGATCAGGGCGTCAACGCGCTTTTCGGCGTCGGGGGCCGCCAGTCCCGTGACCGCGGCGACCTGCTGCACGAGGTACGTCCGGTCATCGGCGGCGACGCCGCTGTGGCTGGACGACGTCATCAGGATACGTCCGGCTTCGGCGCGCGCTTCCCTTAGGTCGGTGTTCGGAGCGCGGCGCGGCGCGCGGAACAGCTTGTCGAGCTCATAGCTCAACAAGGGCTCGGCCGCCGAGGTGTTGCTCGCCGAGCTGCGCATCGGGGAACGGTCGATCGCGGCAGCGCCGAGAAGGGCCAGCAGCGCGGCGCCGGCCAGGACCGCCAGCGCCCAGGCGGTCAACCCGTGAAGCCCGTCCCGCCGCTCGCCGTCATCCTCGATCGTTGCGAGCGCGGGCTCGGACCGGGTGGTCCGGCCGGCGACGTAACCGCCAAATCCAAAACTGACGATCGCCTGGATGATCAGATAGAGCCCGGAGAGTAGCGCCAGCGCCGCCGACGCATCGCGCCAGCTCGGCGAGGCCGAACTGACACCGAGGCCGACCGCGACACCAAAACCGATCAGGATGAACGACATTGCACTCGCAGCAAGCGCACCCGCGAACACCGAGCTCCACTGGATGGTTCGAGGCGCCTCAACTGCCAAGCCGCCTTCCATGACCTCTTCCCGCATCAGAGTCTCGACCGTCATCGCGGCGCTCTCAGCGCAGGCCGAAGAACGACAGGATCGCCATGATGACGACGATCAAGCCGATCAGATAAATCAGTCCGTCCATTGTCCGTCCTCCTCAGTTTCTTCTCTCGCTAATCGCGAGGTATGAGGAACGTTCCAAATTGGACAGATCGTATGGAACGAACTTGGAGGATGCGGGTTGTCTGTCCAAGTCCTAGGGATAGAGATTGTGAGCACATGAGGCCTCAGCCGGCTCGTCCGGCTGGGGCCTTTCCGCGTTGCGGCCGGCAGGTTTCCTCCTGTCGTATGTTAACGACGCCGGATCCGGGATCATCAATGGTGGGATGGGGCGGAACCTCCGGATCAGGAGAGGCGCGTGGACCGCAGAACGGCGTGCCTGCATCAGGCGAATGCATTCCGGGAGAAGGCCCTCGCCGATCCCGAGCACCACGACCAATGGATCGACGAAGCCATCAAATGGCTGGAACGGGCGATGGAAGCGAGCTGTCGGGCGGTCATCACCATGGAAGGTGACAATGGCAGCGACGCTCCGGCCCCCGCGTTCGAAACCATGGCGCCGCATCGGCACGTCATTGTCCGCCAGTGAGAGGCGCTGGCACCGCATGCACTGCTGCGGCAATTGTTCCAGGGACGTAACAATGTTGCGGGTCGACACTGTTCCCGCACCCATGCTAGGCCGGGCACAGACCGCAACCAGAGTGAACTCGTGCTCGCAAACCGTCAGCCCTCAGGATCCCGCCGCTCGCGTTTTCCGCGCGGGCTGCTGTCCGTGCTGATCGCGGCGGTCTATCTGCTCGCGGGCGCTCTGCACGGCGCGCACGACATCGACGTCACCACGCCCCGCGGCGGTTCGGAGATCGCCGCGGTCCTCGATGGCGCTACCGGCCATGACGACCACAAGACCATCGGCGGACATCATTGCCACGGCTGCTTTTCGCTGACCGTGGCACAGCCGGCACCATCGACCGCTGCGATCGCGCTCGTGTCGGCACCGAGCCCGCAACAGGCCCCCCGCCTCGCCGGAATTGTGCCCGATACCGACTCTCCCCCTCCCAGACCTATTGCCTGAACGGATTGGTCGGGCGCGGCGCGCCCATTAGGTTCATCCTTCACAGGTCGATTTCATGTTTTGCAGGGGAATGGCCGCGCGCCTCGCGTGCGCGGCAGCGTGTCTGATTGCAGCATCGGCGCTTGCACCGGCTCACGCCCAGACTTTAACGATGCGAAGCGCGCTGTCGCGCGCGCTGGCGGCGAGCCCGCGCCTGACGGCAGCCGAGCGCGACGTCGGCATCGCCACCGGCCAGCGTATCCAGGCGGGCGCCCTGCTCAATCCGGAACTGTCCTACGAACAGGACGATTCATTCGGCTCCGGCAGATATCGCGGAACGCGCTCGGCGGAGACCACGCTCCAGATCAGCCAGGCCTTCGAGCTGTTCGGCAAGCGCGAGGCGCGGATTGCCGCAGGCGCAGCCGGCGTCGAGGTCGCCGCGATCCAGCGCAAGGCGATCAGGCTGGAGGTGCTGTCGGAGACCGCGATCGCCTTTCTCAGCGTGCTCGGCGCGCAGCGGCGCATCCAGATCCTCGACGAGCAGATCGCCGCGATCGACCGCCTGACGCCGCTTCTGCGCCGCCGTGTCGAGGCCGGTGCCTCCTCGCCGGCGGAGACCGGCCGCGCCGAGGTCGCCTCCGCCCTGGTGAAGGCGGACCGCGAGCGCTTCAAGGCGACGCTGGCGAGCGCCCGGCGCGAGCTTGCGGTGCTGATGGGCGATCCCGCCGCCAAATTCGGCGAGGTGTCCGGCCGGCTCGACACCACCGGGCGGCCGCCGGCGTTCCAGGCCGTGGTTGCCGCCATCGACGCCAATCCGCAGCTGGTGCGCTGGACCGCAGTCTACGCCCAGCGTAATGCCGAGCTGCTACTGGCGCGGCTCAGGCCCTATCCGGACGTGCGGATCGCGGCTGGCTGGCGCCACTTCAACGAAACGGGCGACGATGCGGCGCGGCTGACCGTCTCCGTGCCGATCCCCGTCTTCGACCAGAACCAGGGTAACATCCTCTCGGCCCAGGAAAGCCTCGCCAAGACCAAAGCCGAGCGCGAGGCCAACCGCAACGCGCTGATCGTGATCGCCGGCCGCGCCTATGACTCGCTGCAGGGATCGCTGCGCGAGCTCGCGGTGCTGCGCGAGACCGCAATTCCCAAGGCCGTCGAAGCGTCCGAGGCGATTTCGCAAGGCTATGGCCAGGGCCGCTTCACCCTGCTCGAAGTGCTCGACGCCCAGGCCAGCGTCACCCAGGCGCGGCTGCGCGAGCAGGAGGCGCTGCAGAATTTCCACGCCGGCGTGGCCATCATCGAAGGCCTTGTCGGCAATCCCTTTACGCTGGCCCGGGAGAGCGCGCGATGAAGACGTCCTCCACCATCCTTGTAGCCATCGTCGCCGCCGCGCTAGGCGCTTACGGCTATTCCCTGCTCGCAGCAGACAAGCTCGCGCACACCGAGCACGGCGAACACGCCGAGCATTCCGAACATAAGAAGCCGAACGATCGCGTCGAGCAGGACGAGCACGGCGCCGACCGCATCCGCATCTCCGACGTCAAGCTGGCGGCCGCGGGCGTCACGCTGGCGGAAGCCGCGAGCGCCACGTTGACCGACACGCTCGCCTTCAACGGCATCCTGCGCGCCAACCAGGAAGCCGTGGTCCAGGTGACGCCGCGCTTTCCGGGCCTCGCCAAATCCATCCAGAAGCGGATCGGCGACAAGGTCGGCAAGGACGACCTGCTCGCCGCGATCGAGAGCAACCAGAGCCTCACCGTCTACGAGCTGAAGGCGCCGATTGCCGGCACCATCATCGAGCGGCAGATCTCGCTCGGCGAATACGCCTCCGAGCAGAAGCCGGCCTTCGTGGTCGCCGACCTCTCCACGATCTGGGTCGACCTGTCGATCTACCGCCAGGACCTCCGCCGCGTCCGCCTCAACGACGAGGTCCTGATCGATCCCGACGACGGCCGCGGCGAGATCAAGGGCACGATCTCCTACATGGCACCGATCGGCTCGAGCGAGACCCAGACCGCGCTGGCGCGCGTGGTGCTGCCAAATCCGGACGGACGGCTGCGGCCCGGCCTGTTCGTCACGGCGCGGCTGATCCTCGCAGCGCGCAATGTCGCGGTTGCCGTGCGCCGCAGCGCGATCCAGACGCTGGAGAACAAGACCATCGTGTTCGTGCGCGAGGACGGCGACAAGATCGAGGCGCGCCCGGTCGAAACAGGCGATTCCGATCCGCGCCATGTCGAGATCAAGGCCGGGCTTTCGGCCGGCGAGCATTACGTCGCGGAGAACAGCTTCGTCGTGAAGGCGGAGATGGGCAAGGGTGAGGCCGAGCATGATTGAGCGTCTCATCGCCGTCTCGCTGCAGCAGCGCTGGCTGGTCCTCGTCCTCGCGCTCGGCGCCGTCGCCTTTGGCGCCTGGAATTTCCAGCGCCTGCCGATCGACGCCGTGCCTGATATCACCAACGTCCAGGTCCAGATCAACACCCGCGCTCCCGGCTATTCGCCGCTCGAGACCGAGCAACGCATCACCTTCCCGGTCGAGACTGCGATGGGCGGCTTGCCAAAGCTCGACTACACCCGCTCGCTGTCGCGCTACGGCCTCAGCCAGGTCACGGTCGTCTTCAAGGACGGCACCGACATCTACTTCGCCCGGCAGCTCGTCGGCGAGCGCATCCAGCAGGTGAAAGACCAGCTGCCGGCGGGTGTCGAGGTCGCGATGAGTCCCATCTCGACCGGCCTCGGCGAAATCTTCATGTACACCGTCGAGGCCAAGGCGGGCGCGAAGACGCAGGGCGACCGCGACTATTCGCTGACCGACTTGCGCACCGTGCAGGACTGGATCATCCGACCGCAGCTTCGCAACGTGCCGGGCGTGATCGAAGTCAACACGATCGGCGGCTTCGAGCGGCAATTCCACGTGCTGCCGGATCCCGGCAAGCTGATGGCCTACCGGCTCGGCTTCCGCGACGTGATGACCGCGCTCGCCGCCAACAACGCCAATGTCGGGGCCGGCTATATCGAGCGCAACGGCGAGCAATATTTGGTTCGCTCGCCGGGCCAGGTCGGCACTGTCAGCGAAATCCAGGACATCGTCATCGGCTCGCGCGGCGGCAATCCGGTCAGGATCAGGGACGTCGCTGCTGTCACCGAGGGGCGCGATTTGCGCACGGGCGCTGCGACCTGGAACGGCGAGGAGACCGTGCTCGGCACCGCCATGCTGCTGATCGGCGAGAACAGCCGGACCGTGGCCCGCCGCGTCGCAGCCCGTCTGGAGGACATCGCCAAATCGCTGCCCGAGGGCGTCGTGACGCGGACCGTCTACGACCGCACCGATCTCGTCGAAGCCACCATCCGCACCGTCAGGAACAACCTGCTGGAAGGCGCGGCGCTGGTGGTCGCCGTGCTGTTCCTGATCCTCGGCAACTTCCGCGCCGCGCTGGTCACGGCCTGCGTCATTCCGCTGTCCATGGCGTTGACGATCACCGGCATGGTCGAGACCAAGGTCAGCGCCAACCTGATGAGCTTGGGGGCGATCGACTTCGGCATCATCGTCGACGGCGCCGTGATCATCGTCGAGAACTGCCTGCGCATGCTGGCGGTGGCTCAGCGCGAGAAAGGCGGGCTGCTGACGACGCCCGAACGGCTGCGCGCGATCCTGCGCGGGTCGAGCGAGGTGATCAAGCCGAGCCTGTTCGGAACGCTGATCATCGCCGTGGTCTATTTGCCCGTGCTGACGCTGACCGGCGTCGAGGGCAAGATGTTCACGCCGATGGCGCTGACGGTGCTGATGGCGCTGGGCGCGGCCGTGCTGTTCTCCATCACCTTCGTGCCGGCGGCCGTCGCCATCTTCGTCACCGGCAAGGTGTCCGAGCACGAAAACCTGTTCATGCGCGCGGCGAAGCGCGCCTACGTCCCCCTGCTCCGCTTTGCCATCGATAACCGGCTCGCCGTCGCCCTTTCCGCCGTGCTCATCGTGACCGCGAGCGGCATCGCCGCCTCGCGCATGGGCGGCGAGTTCATTCCGAGTCTCGACGAAGGCGACGTCGCGCTGGCCTCGATCCGGATTCCAGGTACCAGCCTCACGCAGTCGCTGGACCTGCAGAAGGCGCTGGAAAAGCGCATCATGCAGATTCCGGAGGTGAAGGAGTTCTTCACCCGCATCGGCACCGCGGAGATCGCCACCGACCCGATGTCGCCGGCGCAGACCGATGGCTACGTCATGCTGAAGCCGCGCGCCGAATGGCCCGATCCGGGCAAGTCGAAATCGGAGGTGGTCGAGGCCATCGAGCATGCTGCAGACGAGATTCCCGGCAGCGCCTACGAAATCTCCCAGCCGATCCAGTTCCGCGTCAACGAGCTGATCTCCGGCGTCCGCACCGATGTCGGCGTCAAGATCTTCGGCGACGATCTCGACATCCTGCAAGGCGCCGCCAAGCAGGTGGAGGCCGCGATCCGCGGCATCCGCGGCGCCAGCGACGTCAAGATCGAGCAGGTCTCGGGCTTGCCGATCCTCACCGTGCGCCTCGATCGCCAGGCGCTTGCCCGCTACGGCCTCAGCGTCGCCGAGGTGCAGGGCATCGTCGAGATCGCGGTCGGCGGCAAGTCGGCCGGCAAGCTGTTCGAAGGCGATCGCCGCTTCGACATCGTGGTGCGCCTGCCGGAGCACCTGCGCGGCAATCTCGAGGCGATCCGGGCGATCCCGATCCCGCTGCCGCCCGCCGAGGAGGCGGTAACCGGCAGCGCCGTTCGAACGGCGCTGGCCAGCTCGCCCCTCACCCAGATGCGCTATGTGCCGCTGTCATCGGTCGCCACCGTCGATGCGACGCCGGGGCCGAACCAGATCAGCCGCGAGAACGGCAAGCGGCGCATCGTCGTCACGGCCAATGTCCGCGCGCGCGACCTCGGCTCTTTCGTCGCGGAGGCCGAGGCCGCGGTGGCCGAGAAGGTCAAGCTACCGCCGGGTTACTGGATCGGCTGGGGCGGCCAGTTCGAGCAGCTGGTCTCGGCCACCAAGCGCCTGACGATCGTGGTGCCGGTGGCGCTGCTGCTGGTGTTCCTGCTCCTGTTCATGGGCATGGGATCGGCGGCGGATGCGGCGCTGGTGTTCTCCGGCGTGCCGCTGGCGCTGACCGGCGGCGTCGCGGCGCTGCTGCTGCGCGACATTCCGCTATCCATCAGCGCCGGCGTCGGCTTCATCGCGCTATCCGGCGTTGCCGTTCTCAATGGCCTCGTCATCATCGCCTTCATCGAGCGTCTGCGCAGCGAGGGACGCTCGGTCGCGGAGGCCGTGCGCGAAGGCGCGCTGACACGGCTGCGCCCGGTGTTGATGACGGCGCTCGTCGCCTCGCTCGGCTTCGTGCCGATGGCGCTCGCCACCGGCGCCGGGGCCGAGGTGCAGCGGCCGCTCGCAACCGTGGTGATCGGCGGCATTCTCTCCTCGACCGTCCTGACGCTGCTGGTGCTGCCGGCGCTGTACGTGCTCTTCCGCCGTGACGTGGCAGATGAAACGCCTACAATGGCCCCTGATTTGGCGGCGTCTGCGGAGCGCTAGAATTGGGCAGCCACGACCACCACGGTCATCACGACCATGATCATGCGGGCCACTCGCATGCGCATGGCCATACACACGATCATGGTCATGGACACGGCCATGTCCATGCACCCGCCAATTTCGGCAAGGCGTTCGCGCTCGGCATTACGCTCAACATCGCGCTCGTCGTCGCCGAGGCGGTTTACGGCTATGTCGGCAACTCCACCGCCCTGCTCGCCGATGCCGGCCATAATTTGTCGGACGTGCTCGGCCTCGTCATTGCCTGGGGCGCCTCGATCGCAGCCCGCCGCGCGCCCAAAGGCCGCTTTACCTACGGCTTTCGCGCCTCCACCATCCTGGCGGCGCTGGCCAATGCGGTGTTCCTGCTGGTCGCGACCGGCGCGATCGGCTGGGAGGCGATCCTGCGCCTGCGCGAGCCGGAGCCGGTCGCAGGCGTCACCGTGATGGTGGTCGCCGGCATCGGCATCCTCATCAACGGTTTCACCGCCCTGCTGTTCGCTGGCGGACGCAAGGACGACATCAACATCGAAGGCGCGTATCTGCACATGGCCGCCGACGCCGCGGTCTCGCTCGGCGTCGTGGTCTCGGCCGCGCTGATCATCTGGACCGGCTGGCTCTGGCTCGATCCCATCACCAGCCTCATGATCTGCGCCACCATCCTCTGGAGCACGACCAGCCTCTTGCGCGGCTCCATCGACATGTCGATGGCGGCCGCGCCCAAGGGTACCGACCTCGCCGCAATCAGGGTGTTCCTGCTGGCGCGACCGGGTGTGTCGGGGATTCACGATCTCCACGTCTGGCCGATCTCGACCACCGAGACGGCGCTGACCTGCCATCTCGTGATGCCCGCAGGCAGCGACGACGCATTCCTGATGCAGACGACGGAGCTCCTCAAGACATCCTTCCGCATCGGCCACACCACGCTCCAGGTCGAGACGCATCCCGACAACGGCTGCGCGCTCGCGCCGGATGATGTGGTGTGAGGCGACTCTGCCTCCGCATCGTCATTGCGAGGAGCCGTTGCGACGAAGCAATCTAGATTGTCTCCGCGGAGGGATTCTGGATTGCTTCGCTTCGCTCGCAATGACGGTGGAGAGCGCTGCGCCCTACCCCGCCTTCGCCGTCACGATCCAGATCGCGCCCTGGAGCGCCACGCTCTGCTCCTTCAGGAACGGCGCGAGCGCCTCGCGGATCGAAACCTTGGCAGCTTCATAAGTCTCGGGCGGATGGCCCTGGAGTGCGCGGCTGGCGGGACCGATCTGGAGAGAGCCGTCGACGGCGGCCTCGAGCCCGCCGCCGATAGCAATGTCCATCGCCAGATTGTGCGGCTCCATCGCGACGTCCGAGAATCCTGCGCCTTTCAGGATGCGCATGACGCGCTCTTCCGAAGCAAAGGCGAACGGGCCCGGCTCCTCCGGCCCAACCGGCGGCATCTTGGGCACGTGCTTGTAGACCGCCATCAGCGGCGTCATCGCCCACGGATTTTCCTTCGGCTCCCGCCAGCAGGCGAAGGCGAGCCGGCCGGCCGGCTTCAGCGCGCGACGCAGATTGGCGAAGGACGCGATGGGATCGGCGAAGAACATCACGCCGAAGCGTGAAGCGAGCAGATCGAAGCTCGCCGGTTCGAACGGATAAACGGTCGCATCCGCCAGCACGAAGTCGAGCGGCAGGCCCTTCGGCGCGAGCGCCCGCGCCTGCGCCAGCATCGGCTCGGAGACGTCGAGGCCAAGCGCGAAGCCATCGGGCGCCACCGCCTTTGCGAAGGCAAACGTCGTCGCGCCGGAGCCGCAGCCGACATCCAGAACGCGCTCGCCCGGCTTCGGCTTGGCGCGGTCGATCAACACGTCGGCAATAGGGCCGAGCAGCTTCTCCTGCGCCGCGTGGCGATCGGCCCAGCGCTGCCCGCTCGGCCCGTTCCAATAGGCGATCTGGTCGGCGTTCTCTGCGTGCCCGGCGGGTCGTTCCATTCAAGGCTCCATCATCTATTCTTGCTCTATCATAGAAGCTTGTTCGGTCGAAAAGCGGGCGCCCTAACGTCAGGCACGTGTGAGAGCGCTTTGGAGGTCGCGCGACGGATTGCCGCGTCGGCGCGTACCGGCCCGTCCGGGCCGCGTCCGATCAGAGACTGACTTTCGGAAAACTGTCGATGTCCGCAGCACTGGACTGCACGCGTCGAACCGTCAGAACCGTCTGCTAGCAAAGAGGTTCTTCTGGACGCCATCCGGTCCCTTCGAAGGGCCAAGGCTCGCACCCTCTGCTCCCACGAGACCGACACCAGAAACGCTGTGTCGCGAAAAGCCCGGCTCGCGGCTGGATATGCACAGGCGAGCCGCACACTTTCCGCGATTGTAGCCTTCCTGCAACAGCATTCTGAATCAAACTTCGTATGTTTGTCCCGAGGAGTCGATTGTGGCTTGGCGAGGCGTCGCTTGGCCGCGGTCTGGTGGAATGGGAATGTTTGGAATGAAGCAGGTTGCGCCCGCCCTCGTGGCATTGGTGACGTTTTCCGGATCAGCATTGGCAGCCGACCTTCCGCGCAAATACGCCAAGCCACCGGCTGTCGCCGCAGCTTTCGTCAACTGGACCGGCTGCTATGTCGCGGGCGGCGGCGGCTACGGCATGTGGAATCAGGAAAATTCGACTTTTGTCGACGGTCCGCCCCGCTTTCAGAATGCCGATACGATCACCACCGGTGGCCGCGGGTACTTCGGGACGGTACAGGCGGGATGCGACTATCAGTTTGCGGCGGCCAGCGAGCGCTTCGTGATCGGCGCCTTCGGTGATTATGATTTCGCCAGTCTAACCGGGCGGCTCACTCCCTCCGGCTTCTCGATGGTTGGCGACGAGAAAATGAGCTCGGCCTGGGCGGTCGGCGGCCGGCTCGGCTGGCTGGCGACGCCTAGCCTGCTGACCTATGTCTCGGCGGGTTACACCGAAGCGACTTTCGACCGCACGAACTTCAATCTGAACTTTCCGCCCTTCGGAGTTGCGGCCGGCCTCTATCAGGACAAGCGAACCTACGATGGCTGGTTCATCGGCTCCGGCGCCGAATATGCGTTGGGCTTCCTGCCGGGTCTCTTCTGGAAAACGGAATACCGCTTCTCCGACTTCAATGTCGGCACAAATCCGATCCGGGATACGGCGAGCGGATTGCCGATCGGCTTTTCCGAGGATTCGAAGAAGTACGTCCACACTGTCCGCAGCGAGTTGGTCTACCGCTTCAATTCGAGCGGCCCCGCCGTCGATGTGACGTCTCCTGTCTATCTGAAGGCGCCTCCGGCCCCCACGCCGCTCACGAATTGGACCGGCTGCCACGTCGGCGGCGGCGGAGGCTATGGGCTCTGGAATCAGGACAACACGACCTACATCGATGGTCCCACCAGAACCCGCTTCAGCGATACAGCGACGACGGGAGGCCGCGGCTTCTTCGGGACTGTGCAGGGCGGCTGCGACTACCAGTTTGCGGCAGCGGGCGCGGCCTTCGTCGTCGGCGCATTCGGCGACTACGATATCGGCAGCCTCAAGGGCCAGCTCAGCCCGCCTCGCTTCGGGATCGTGGGCGAAGAGAAGATGAGCTCGGCCTGGGCGGGCGGCGGCCGGCTCGGCTGGCTGGCGACCCCGAGCCTCCTAACCTATTTCTCAGTCGGCTATACCGAAGCCAGCTTTGACCGTACCGATTTCACCCTCAACGCTGCGCCGTTCGGAAGACCAAGCGGCGTGTTCATGGACAAGCGTACCTACAGGGGCTGGTTCATCGGCGCCGGCGAAGAACACGCGCTGAAGATCGTGCCGGGCTTGTTCTGGAAGACCGAATATCGGTTCTCTGAATTCGACACCGCAACGAACGCCGTCCGCGACACGGCAACCGGTCTGTCGGTTGGAGCGTCGATCGATTCCGAGAAATGGGTTCATGCCGTTCGCAGCCAGCTGGTCTATCGCTTCAACTGGGGCGGCGGCCCCGTCGTGGCGAAGTACTGATCACCCCACTGCTGGTCGTCGCTAAGGCAAAGCTCCGGTTCGTCCGGGGCTTTTGCTTTCTGCATTCGGTCAATATGAAAGTCTGGAACAGAGTTACGCTTTGGGCTCCGGACCCGACGCAAGCGTCTCATCCGCGCGCATTGCGGCCGCATTGTTTCACCGAACGGCCACATCGGAATCAGATGCCAACCAGATTTCCGCGCTAGGTTCGCGCTTCCTCAAACTGGAAAAGGCATGACCATGCGCAGCTTCACGGCATCCGTCCTCGTTGCAGCTCTCTCGCTGGGAACACCTGCCCTGGTGCAGGCACAGGGCGCATCGTCGCAATCCGACACGGAGCAATCGTCCACGCAATCCAGCACTGTGATCCGGAGCATACAGGTTGTGGACGTCAAGGAACTGCAGCCGGCCGTGCGCGCGAAGGTCGATGAACTCGTGGCGCATACGAGCGAGACGGACATCCAGTCGCTTCGGCAGTCCATCGACGCCACACCGCAGGCCGCCTCCGTGCTCAAGGCCAAGGGCTTGAGCTCGGCACAAGTCGTCGCGATCAACATCGTCGACGGTGTCCTGACGATGTTCACCAAGACAGCCTGACACCCGCAGCATGATCGCTGGCTCCTCGGCCTTACGTCGAGATCGCGCTGCGAGAAAGATTGCCCTGCAGCGGACCTGCTGCAGGGTTGGCCGTGTCCGGCATGAAAGCTCTCACCGGGCCGGCAATTGCAGCCGGGTCGGGCGCGCTCGGCCCTTGCTTCGGCCCCCGCCGGGGCGCTAAAGAGGCGCCATTGGGCGGTTAGCTCAGCTGGTTAGAGCATCTCGTTTACACCGAGAGGGTCCGCGGTTCGAATCCGTGACCGCCCACCAGCCTTCGCTCGCATCGCGAGCTACGGCTCGGCAGGCCAGCACAGCAAGGTCATAAGCGCGAAGCGATCGAAGGCTGCCGCGCCGAAGCCCAACGGGCGAAGGCGGGCTCGGCCAGCCAACTTCAATCCTGCGGCCGCCCCGGCAGCAGCGGCACGGCATCGATCCACACCGCTGCCGATTGGCACCAGATCTGCCTCACCGGCCGCAGCGCATCCCGCTGGCGGATCGAGCCCCAACGGATGCCCCAATCGTCGGCCTGGTCGCCCTCGCCGCTGGTGAACAGCGGGGAACCGCAATCGGCACAGAAATGCTGAAAGCGCATCCGGCCGTTGTCGCCGCGCTTGCCGTAGATTTTGGGCGAGCCACGGGTCAGGCGGACATCGGCCTTGGTGCAGATGGCCGTCACGCGGAACGGCGAGCCGGTCAGCGTCTGGCAATCGGTGCAGTGACAGACCGAGACTGCCTCCGGATCGACCTCGGCCTCGAACGCGACCTTCCCGCAATGGCATTGCCCATCGACGTGCATTGCCTCCTCCCCTTCCCCAAACAAAAACGGCGCCCGAAGGCGCCGTTTTATCATCGTTTTCGAGCTGCGATCTCAGTGAGCGGTCAGGCCGCCGGCGGCTTCATCGCCGTCCGGCTTCACCGTCACCTTAGTGTCCTCTTCCCAGACGATCGGCGTAGGCTTCTTCACCAGCGCCTTGGCGACGACGTCATCGAGGCGCGAGACCGGGATGATCTCCATGCCGCCCTTGATCGCATCGGAAATCTCCGTGAGATCCTTGGCGTTGTCCTCGGGGATCAGCACCGTCTTGATGCCGCCGCGGGCCGCAGCCAGCAGCTTCTCCTTGAGGCCGCCGATCGGCAGCACGCGGCCGCGCAGCGTGATCTCGCCGGTCATCGCGACATCATGGCGGACCGGGATGCCGGTCATGACCGAGATGATCGCGGTGGCCATCGCAACACCTGCGGACGGGCCATCCTTCGGCGTCGCCCCTTCCGGCACGTGCACGTGGATGTCGCGCTTGTCGAACAGCGGCGGCTCGACGCCGTAGTTGATCGCGCGCGAGCGGACGTAGGACGCCGCCGCGGAGATCGACTCCTTCATGACGTCGCGCAGATTGCCCGTGACCGTCATCTTGCCCTTGCCGGGCATCATGACGCCTTCGATCGTCAGCAGCTCGCCGCCGACATCGGTCCAGGCAAGGCCGGTGACGATACCGACCTGCGGCTCGCTCTCGATCTCGCCGAAGCGGTACTTCGGCACGCCGAGCAACTCTTCCAGAGTCTTCTCGGTGACCTTGACCGACTTCTTCTTGGAGATCATCAGCTCCTTCACCGCCTTGCGGGCCAGTGTAGAGAGCTCACGCTCCAGGTTACGCACGCCCGCTTCGCGGGTGTAGCGGCGGATCAGAAGCAGCAGCGCCTCGTCGTCGATCGAGAACTCCTTGGAGTCCAGGCCGTGCTTGGACACCGCGTTCGGGATCAGGTGCTTGCGCGAGATCTCGACCTTCTCGTTCTCGGTGTAGCCCGCGATCCGGATGATCTCCATGCGGTCCATCAGGGGCCCCGGAATATTGAGCGTATTCGCGGTGGTGATGAACATCACGTTGGACAGATCGTAGTCGACCTCGAGATAGTGGTCGTTGAAGGTCCCGTTCTGCTCGGGGTCGAGAACCTCGAGCAGCGCCGAGGACGGATCGCCGCGGAAATCGGCGCCCATCTTGTCGATCTCGTCCAAGAGGAACAGCGGATTGGACGACTTCGCCTTGCGCATCGACTGGATGATCTTGCCGGGCATCGAGCCGATATAGGTGCGGCGGTGACCGCGGATCTCGGCCTCGTCGCGCACGCCGCCGAGCGAGACGCGCACGAACTCGCGCCCCGTCGCCTTCGCGATCGACTTGCCGAGCGAGGTCTTGCCGACGCCGGGAGGCCCGACCAGGCACAGGATCGGCCCCGTCAGCTTGTTGGCGCGCGACTGCACCGCGAGGTACTCGACGATACGCTCCTTGACCTTCTCCAGCCCATAGTGATCGGAGTCCAGGATGGCTTGCGCCTGCTCCAGGTCCTTCTTCACCTTGGACTTCTTGTTCCACGGGATCGACAGCAGCCAATCCAGATAGTTGCGCACGACGGTCGCTTCCGCGGACATCGGCGACATCTGGCGCAGCTTCTTCAATTCATGCTGCGCCTTCTCGCGCGCTTCCTTGGAGAGCTTGGTCTTCGAGATCTTCTCTTCGAGATCGGCGAGCTCGTCGCGACCGTCGTCGTCGCCGAGTTCCTTCTGGATCGCCTTCATCTGCTCGTTGAGATAGTACTCGCGCTGGGTCTTCTCCATCTGGCGCTTGACGCGGGACCGGATGCGCTTTTCGACCTGCAGCACCGAGATCTCGCTCTCCATCAGACCCAGCACCTTCTCCAGGCGCGTGGTGACCGACAGCGTCTCCAGTATGCCCTGGCGATCTGCGATCTTGACCGCGAGATGCGAGGCGACCGTATCGGCGAGCTTGGCGAAATCGGTGATCGCCTGCACGACGCCGACGACCTCGGCCGAGATCTTCTTGTTGAGCTTCACATAGCTCTCGAAGTCGGACACGACCGAGCGCGCCAACGCTTCCGCCTCGACCGATTTCGCGTCGGTGTCCGCAAGCGCGACGGCGGTCGCCTCATAATAGTCGGCGCGGTCGGTGTACTTCGCCACGCGCGCACGCTCGAGCCCTTCGACCAGCACCTTCACGGTGCCATCGGGAAGCTTCAGGAGCTGCAGCACGCTGGCAAGCGTACCGGTCTCGTAAATCGCATCGGGCGCCGGATCATCGTCGGACGCGTTCTTCTGCGTCGCGAGCATGATCAGCGCGTCGTTCTTCATCACCTCTTCGAGTGCGCGGATCGACTTCTCGCGACCGACGAAGAGCGGAACGATCATGTGCGGGAAGACGACGATGTCGCGCAGCGGCAGCACGGGATAGGCGTGTGCTTCGCCATGAACGATTGTTGGCCGGGGTTTTGGATTGGTCATGGCCTTTTCCTTTTGCTTTGCCCCCTTGCACGCAGCCCGCGATCATGCGCAACCGCCACAAGGTGCCGAGGTGATCCGCAGAACCGGTCGGTCCTCTACAAGTCGGACCGGCTCGCCGGAACGGAACTGAGGCGAATCTTGAAGAGAATTTTCGCTCGCCGCCGACATTAGGTGGCTATCGACCCGGGGGGTGTCAAGTCATTGAAAAACGCGCGCCATCAGGCGCTTACGCAACGCGGCAAGCGACGCAACACCAGCTGCGGAACCACGGCTCCGCAGCCAACTCGAGGAGACGATTGGAGCTTTCCAGCGCCGTCAGATCAGGCGCTGGCGTTCTCGACGGCACGATCGGACCGATCGGCATAGATGTAGAGCGGACGCGCCGTGCCTTCCACGACTTCGCGGGAAATCACGACTTCTTCCACACCTTCCAGGCCCGGCAGGTCGAACATGGTCTCGAGCAGGATCGCCTCGAGGATCGAACGCAGGCCTCGCGCGCCGGTCTTGCGCTCGATCGCCTTGCGGGCGACCGCGCCAAGCGCCTCGTCGGCGAAGGTCAGCTCGATGTTCTCCATCTCGAACAGCCGCTGGTACTGTTTCACCAGCGCGTTCTTCGGCTCCGTCAGGATCTTCTTCAGCGAGGTCTCGTCGAGATCCTCGAGCGTCGCCACGACCGGCAGACGACCGACGAACTCGGGGATGAGGCCGTACTTCAGGAGGTCCTCAGGCTCGACGTGACGGAAGATCTCGCCGGTCCGGCGATCCTCCGGCGCGAGCACCTGGGCGCCGAAGCCGATCGAGGTCGACCGACCGCGCGCCGAGATGATCTTCTCGAGGCCGGCAAAGGCGCCGCCGCAGATGAACAGGATGTTGGTGGTATCCACCTGCAGGAACTCCTGCTGCGGATGCTTGCGGCCGCCCTGCGGCGGGACCGAAGCCACCGTGCCTTCCATGATCTTGAGCAGCGCCTGCTGCACGCCCTCACCCGACACGTCGCGCGTGATCGAGGGGTTGTCGGACTTGCGGCTGATCTTGTCGATTTCGTCGATGTAGACGATGCCGCGCTGGGCGCGCTCGACGTTGTAGTCGGCGGCCTGGAGCAGCTTCAGGATGATGTTCTCGACGTCCTCGCCGACATAGCCGGCTTCGGTCAGCGTCGTCGCATCGGCCATCGTGAACGGCACGTCCAGGATGCGGGCGAGCGTCTGCGCGAGCAGCGTCTTGCCCGAGCCGGTCGGACCGATCAGCAGGATGTTCGACTTCGCGAGCTCGACGTCGTTGTGCTTGGTCTGATGGTTGAGGCGCTTGTAGTGGTTGTGCACCGCGACCGACAGGACCTTCTTCGCATGGCTCTGGCCGATGACGTAATCGTCCAGCACCTTGCAGATTTCCTTCGGCGTCGGAATACCGTCGCGCGACTTGACCAGCGAGGATTTGTTCTCCTCGCGGATGATGTCCATGCAGAGCTCGACGCACTCGTCGCAGATGAAGACCGTGGGACCCGCGATCAGTTTGCGGACTTCGTGCTGGCTCTTGCCGCAGAACGAGCAATATAGCGTGTTCTTGGAGTCGCTCGTGCCGACCTTACTCATTCATGTCTCCGTCCGCGGTTCGATCCCGTTCCGCTCGATCGCTCCATTCCGACACGATGGTCGGCATGAAGCTTAAGTAGAGCAAATTCCGTACCAAAAAAGACCCTACGCTTTACTACATTCCGTGCGAATCACGGTGGTTCGATTCTCCCGCGATCATAGCCGATCAATCGTAGCCAACCATGCTGTCACCCGACTATCAAGAATTCGCTAATCGGGGGTCGCCGGCTACCCGTGACAATACCGTGATTTCCGGTCTTGGCACGGGCGAAGTGATGGAAAACACCCCGGCGTTGCTGGATTGCCACGAAAAACAAGCACGAAAGCGGAACTTTCTGCTTGTCGCAGGGCGCAAAACCGCGTTTTGCGCCGCGCGCACGCGCACCTAACGTGAACGCTGCCCTGACGGGTCCACGGCAAACCGAGGGCTCGCCGTGACGCCTCAGTAGTGCTACGGGGCCTTCGCCGGCGCCGGCTCCTCGGCGCGCTTGTCGATCACCTTGTCGACCAGGCCGAACTCCTTGGCGTCGTTCGCAGTGAGGAACTTATCGCGTTCCAGCGCATCCTCGATCGACTTGTAGGTCTGGCCGGTGTGCTTGACGTAGATCTCGTTGAGCCGCTTCTTCAGGTTCAGGATCTCCTGGGCGTGCAGCATGATGTCGGTTGCCTGGCCCTGGAAGCCGCCGGAGGGCTGGTGCACCATGATGCGCGCGTTCGGCAGCGAGAAGCGCATGTCCTTCTCGCCGGCGCAAAGCAGCAGCGAGCCCATCGAAGCCGCCTGACCGGTGCACAGGGTCGAGACCGGCGGGCGGATGAACTGCATGGTGTCGTAGATCGCAAGGCCCGACGTCACCACGCCGCCCGGCGAGTTGATGTACATCGAGATTTCCTTCTTCGGATTTTCCGCCTCGAGGAACAAGAGCTGCGCGACGATCAGCGTCGACATGCCATCCTCGACCGGGCCGGTCACGAAGATGATGCGCTCCTTCAAGAGGCGCGAGAAAATGTCGTAGGCGCGCTCGCCACGGTTGGTCTGCTCGACCACCATGGGCACGAGGTTCATGTAGGTTTCAACCGGATCGCGCATGAGTCACCTAGGGTTTCGGAGACGGACATCGCCGGGCAGGCTTGCCAGCTTGGCTGGATTTGCCGGAAGGCGAATGGACGTCCTGTGATGCAGGAACTTGGGTAAGAAGCAGAAAGGCGTAGCGACAGATATAGCCCATTTCGCTTCTGACAAGTGCGCAGCGCATTAAGGCTTAATCCGTGGCGGCAGTTGAAGCTGATTCGCACAAAGAGGCCCAGCCGGCCACCTGGCTAGCTGGGCCTCTTCGCTCATCATCCTTAATAGCGGGCTATCTCAAACCCTTCAGGCCGCGGTCTTTTCCGCGTCGTCGTCCTTGTAGAGGTCCTCGCGCGAAACCTTCTTCTCGGTCACGTTGGCGAGCTCGAGGATGAAGTCGACCACCTTGTCCTCGTAGATCGGTGCACGAAGCTGGGCCAACGCCTGGGCGTTGTTGCGGTAGAAGTCCCAGACCTCCTTTTCGCGGCCGGGCATCGAGCGCGCGCGCTCGATCACGGCGCGGCCGACCTCGTCGTCGGTCACCGTGATCTTGTTCTTCTCGCCGATCTCGGAGAGCACGAGGCCAAGCCGCACGCGGCGATCGGCGATCTTGCGATACTCCTCCTTTGCCTTGTCCTCGGTGGTGTCCTCGTCGGCAAAGGTCTTGCCGGCGGAGTCCATCTCGGCCTTGACCGAGTTCCACATCAGGCTGAACTCCTCGTCCACCAGCGAGGGCGGCGCCTCGAAGCGATGCGCCTCGTCGAGGCGGTCGAGCAGCGCGCGCTTGACGCGCTGGCGCGTGGCGGTGGCGAACTCGGCGGTCAGGCGCTCGCGCGCGGCCTCTTTGAGCTTGTCCAGCGATTCCAGGCCGAGCGACTTGGCGAACTCGTCGTCGATCGCAAGGTCCTGCGGCGCCTCGATCAGGGTCGCGGTGGTCTCGAACTCCGCCGGCTGGCCGGCGAGCTTGTCGTTCATGTAGTTCTTCGGGAACGACACCTTCAGCGTGCGCGTCTCACCCGCGCCGATGCCGATGAGCTGCTCCTCGAAGCCCGGAATGAAGGTGTTGGAGCCGATCAGGACCTGGATGCCCTCGCCGGTGCCGCCTTCGAAGATTTCGCCGTTGATGCGGCCCGTGAAGTTGATGGTAACGCGGTCGCCCGACTCAGCCTTGGTGCCCTCGCCCTTGGCGGCATAGGTGCGGTTGGAATCGGCGATGCGCTTGATCGCCTCGTCGACATCGGCGTCGGTGACATCAGCAACTGGCTTCTCGACCTGGAAGCTCTTGAAGTCGGCGAGCGCGATCGCCGGCACTACTTCGATGGCGACCGTGTAGGTCAAATCCGTCTTGCCGCTCAGCAGCTCCTCGACCTCGGCCTGTTCGCTCGGCATGGTGATTTTCGGCTCGGTCGCAAGGCGAAAGCCGCGCTCGGAGAACAGCTGCGTGTTGGTGTCGCGGATGGTCTGGTCGATGGTCTCGGCCATGACCGAGCGACCATAGACCTTCTTCAGATGCGAGACCGGCACCTTGCCCGGACGGAAGCCGTTGATACGGACCTTGTCCTTGAGGTCGACGAGCTTGGCGCCGGCCTTGGCGTCGAGATCAGACGCGGGAACGCTGATCTTGAACTCGTGCTTCAAACCTTCCGAGAGGGTTTCTGTGACCTGCATGGCGTCCAATCTTCTTTTCGTTCGGCCCCGGCACGTCGCGCGCCGGGACGCTGTCGTTAATCGATCCGGCGCGAGGCAAACGCCTTCACGCCGGTGGTTCATCGGACCCGCTCCAGGCGGATGATCATCCGCGCGGAAGCAGGCCTCGTAATCCGTGCAAACGCGATAAGCGCTTGGTGCGGGCGGAGGGACTCGAACCCCCACAACTTTCGTCACTGGAACCTAAATCCAGCGCGTCTACCAGTTCCGCCACGCCCGCGTGAATTCGCATCAAGACCGGCCGCGATGCCGCGGGCGGCCGGGCTTATAGCATGTGCCTGACTGTTCGCAGCAAAAAAATGGCCTGATGGAGGCAAGCTTCAAGTAGGCACTGCGGCTGGACTTATCCAGCACGGCGTGGTCCGGATCGTGCCATGACAACGCGGATCCATGCTCCCCATCGGCGCGAGGTTTTGGCCGGCTTAGGGGCCTCGGCAGCCGGGCTGATCGTGGGCGGTGCAGGCCCATCCGTCACGGCCCAGCTCGCGCTGCAGGCGAGACCGGCAACGCTGGCTTTGAGACCGGGTCAGCCGGCTACACCAATCTGGGAGCTGGCCGCCGTAAGCCACCTCAGAGACGTGCGTCTCAAGCGTTTCGACCGCTGCCAGGTGGTCTTCAGCAACAACCTCCCTGTGCCGATTGCGCCAGTCTGGTACAGCCTCCACGCGCCGATGGCCGCCGACCCGCTTCGCGGCCGCGCCCCGGCAGCGCCGGATGCGACAGAAACATCAATTATTTCAGTGCCTAATGCAGGCACCCTGCTGGCCGACTTCCGCCTCTTCGAGCACCGCCTGCAGCAGCCCGCACGCGCGCTTCCGATCATCGTGGCCGAAACCGGCCCGGTCGCCGTCGATCGTGATGAGCTCCTGCTGATGCAGGAATGGCGCCTGCGGCCGGATGGCACCGCGGTCCCGCCGGGCCAGGACCCGAAGGACACGACGCCGCTTTACACAATCAACGGCAAGACTTCATTCGAACTCTCAGCTTCGGCGGGCGAGCGGCTGCGGCTACGCTTCATCAACGGCTCGCAACGCTCTGTTCTCGCAATCAAATTGGAAAACCACGAAGTCCGCGTGATGGCCCTCGACGGCCAGCCGGCCGAGCCGTTCCCCGCGCGCAACGGCGCGTTGGTGCTGGCCCCGGGTGCGCGGGCCGACGCCTTCGTGGATGCGGCCAGTTCGGCCCCGTTTATGCTGCATGACGGCAAGGCGGTGCGCCAGGTCGGACACCTGACTGTCTCCGGGAAGCTGGAGCGCGCTCCGCTGCCGCCGCCCCAACCGCTCCCGCCGAATGATCTGCCCGAGAAGCTCGAGCTGAGAGGCGCCCTGCGGTTCGATGTCGCGCTCGGTACGGCCGATGCCGGCTGGGCACGGCCCGCGACCTTCTCCACCGCCTCCGCCCCTGCCTTCCGCGCCAAGACCGGCCGCACCGTGGTCCTGGCGCTGCAGAACCCCGCCCCGGTCACCACCGTGTTTCACCTGCACGGCCACCATTTCCGGCTGCTCGACAAGCTCGACGACGGCTGGAAGCCCTATTGGCTCGACACGCTCGCGATCGAGCCTGGCCAGACCCAGCGCATCGCGTTCGCCGCGACCTCGCCCGGACGCTGGCTGATCGAATCCGTCGTGACCGACTGGGCCACGCCGCGGCTGGTGCGCTGGTACGGGGTGGAGTGAACGTTCAGTATTCGATGCCCAGCGCGTCATAGATCCGCCGGTGCACGGCCGACAGCGTCTCGGTCAGATCCTCCGCGATCAGGCCCGGCCCAGCTTCGCTTCCCGCCTCGCCATGCATCCAGACGCCGATGCTGGCGGCCTCGAACGCCGGCACGCCTTGCGCCAGGAGCCCGGCGATGATCCCGGACAGCACGTCGCCGGCGCCGGCCGTGGCGAGCCAGGGCGGCGCATTGGCGGCGATGGTGGCGCGGCCGTCGGGGGCGGCGATTGTGGTGTCCGGGCCCTTCAGCAGCACGACGGCGCCGCAGCGCTCGGCGGCGGCGCGGACGCGCTCGAGCTTGGAGCGGCCGGGATGCTTGTTGCTGAGGTCGGAGAACAGGCGCGGAAACTCGCCTTCGTGCGGGGTCAGCACCACCGCATTGTCCTGCGAGGACTTGATCGATTCGAACAGGCGCTCGGGGGTTGCGGCAAAGCTGGTCAGCGCATCCGCATCGAGCACCAGATGCCGCTGCGCGGTAAGCGCGGTGTGGACGAGATCGCAGGTGCGCTCACCGATGCCCGCACCGGGGCCGATGATGCAGGTGTTGTAGCGTTTGTCGCCGAGCAGCTCGCCGAACTCGATCGCGCTGTCGACGGGGCGAACCATCACCGCGGTGAGCGCGGCAGCATTGATTGCGAGCGCATCGCGCGGGCTCGCCAGCGTCACGAGGCCCGCGCCGGCGCGCAGCGCGCCGCGCGCGGCGAGCCGTGCCGCGCCGGTCGCGGCTGCATCGCCCGAGACCGCGAGCACGTGACCGCGCGCATATTTGTGGCCATCGATGCGCGGCACCGGAAAGGCCGCGCCCCAGAGATCCGGATCGTTCTCGAAGGTCTGCGGCGCGATCTCCTCCAGCACCTGCGCATCGATGCCGATGTCGGCAACGCGCACGCGGCCGCAATGCATGCGCCCGGGCAACAGCAGATGCGCCGGCTTCTTTCGGAAGAAGGTGACGGTCTCGGTGGCGTTCACCGCCACGCCCATCACGGCCGCGCTGGTGCCGTTGATGCCGCTCGGCAGGTCGACCGCCAGCACCGGGGCACCGTTGGCGTTGATCGCCTCGATCATGGCGCGCGCTTCGCCATCCACGGTGCGGCTGAGGCCGGCGCCGAACAGCGCATCGATGATCAGCGCAGGCCTGCCGATCGCCTGCGGGTTGAACGGCAGCACCGGGTGCTTCCAGCCGCGCGCGGCCGAGGCGGCATCGCCCTGGAGCTGGTCCCGCTCGCACATCAGGATCACCGAAACCTCGCGCCCCTGCGCGGCGAGCTCGGCCGCGGCCACGAAACCGTCCCCGCCATTGTTGCCGGGGCCGGCGACGATCAGGATCGGCCCCTCCTCCACCAGCGCATGGGCGGCCTCGGCGACCGCCTGGCCGGCGCTGAGCATCAGCTTGAAACCGGGCGTGCCGGCCGCGATGGCAAGCTGGTCGGCGCGCTGCATTTCGGCGTTGGTCAGAACTTCCATGCCACTTCCTAGTACAAACGCCTCTTGAACAGGCATCTTTTGCGCCGATCCGGCGGTGGGAACGTCGAAATGCACATATATTGAACCGTTTGCCTATTTTGCGGTCTTCGGTATTTTGTGCAGGTCGGCACCATCACTCAGAGATGCTCGTTAAAAGGCTGATAACGCTCCGATAATCAGGGCATTTGCAACTTGGCATAGACCCTGCTTTCGAGGAAGCCGCTTCGGTTCGTCGTGCTCACTGACATCTTGAAGGGCGTGGCCGGCCGTTGTTGCCGGACGGGTCAGGGATCCCGGCACAGAGAAGACAAGATCGTGCGTTGAGAAATGCGCGTCCTGACGAAGACGTTGCTATTGGATCGAAAGGCCGGGAGTCGCGCAGTGAAGAAAATCGAAGCCATCATCAAGCCATTTAAGCTCGACGAGGTGAAGGAAGCGCTTCAAGAAGTCGGTCTGCAGGGCATCACCGTCACCGAGGCCAAGGGCTTTGGCCGGCAGAAGGGTCACGCCGAACTTTACCGCGGCGCAGAATACATCGTCGACTTCCTGCCGAAGGTCAAAATCGAGATCGTGATCGGCGACGATCTGGTCGAGCGCGCCATCGACGCAATCCGCCGCGCCGCGCAGACCGGCCGCATCGGCGACGGCAAGATTTTCGTCTCCAACATCGAAGAGGCGATCCGCATCCGAACCGGCGAATCCGGGCTGGACGCTATCTGAACCGGGTGCTATCCCGCATTTTGCGACACTCTGACAAGAAATAAGGCTGCTTCGGCGGCCTGATTTCATTTGTGCGGTCGCGCGCGAGCTCGCCAAAAGCGAGAACAATCTTGCTCACCTGGAAACCGACCCGCAGAGCCATAAGGGGTATGCATGAAGACCGCCAAAGACGTCCTGAAATCGATCAAGGACAACGACGTGAAGTACGTCGACCTGCGCTTCACCGATCCGCGCGGCAAGTGGCAGCACGTCACGTTCGACGTCAGCATGATCGATGAAGACATCTTCGCCGAAGGGACGATGTTCGACGGCTCCTCGATTGCCGGCTGGAAGGCGATCAACGAGTCCGACATGTGCCTGATGCCCGATCCGGTGACCGCGACGATCGACCCGTTCTTCGCCGAGACCACCATGGTCATTACCTGCGACGTGCTCGAGCCGACCACCGGCGAGCCCTATAACCGCGACCCCCGCGGCATCGCCAAGAAGGCCGAGGCGATGGTGAAGTCGATGGGCGTGGGCGACGCCGTGTTCGTCGGCCCCGAAGCCGAGTTCTTCGTGTTCGACGACGTGCGCTTCTCCTCCACCCCCTACAACACCGGTTTCCGCCTCGACTCCTCGGAGCTGCCGACCAACTCCGACACCGAATATGAAGGCGGCAATCTCGGCCACCGCGTCCGCACCAAGGGCGGCTATTTCCCGGTGCCGCCGCAGGACTCGGTGCAGGACATGCGCTCGGAGATGCTGGGCGCCATGGCCAAGATGGGCGTCAAGGTCGAGAAGCATCACCACGAGGTCGCTTCCGCCCAGCACGAGCTCGGCATGAAGTTCGACACGCTGACGCTGATGGCCGACCACATCCAGATCTACAAGTACTGCATCCACCAGGTCGCGCACATCTACGGCAAGACCGCCACCTTCATGCCGAAGCCGGTCTACGGCGACAACGGCTCGGGCATGCACGTGCACCAGTCGATCTGGAAGGACGGCAAGCCGGTGTTTGCCGGCAACAAGTACGCCGACCTGTCGGAGACCTGCCTCCACTATATCGGCGGCATCATCAAGCACGCCAAGGCGATCAACGCCTTCACCAACCCGTCGACCAACTCCTACAAGCGTCTGGTCCCGGGCTATGAGGCCCCCGTGCTGCTCGCCTATTCCGCGCGCAACCGCTCGGCGTCGTGCCGCATCCCCTACACCGCGTCGCCGAAGGCCAAGCGCGTCGAGGTGCGCTTCCCCGATCCGCTCGCCAATCCCTATCTCGGCTTCGCCGCGATGCTGATGGCCGGCCTCGACGGCATCAAGAACAAGATGGATCCGGGTCCGGCGATGGACAAGGACCTCTACGATTTGCCGAAGGAAGAGCTGAAGCAGATCCCGACCGTGTGCGGCTCGCTTCGCGAGGCGCTCGAAAACCTCGACAAGGACCGCGCCTTCCTCAAGGCCGGCGGCGTGTTCGACGACGACTTCATCGACGCCTATATCGAGCTGAAGATGACCGAGGTCGAGCGCTTCGAGATGACCCCACACCCGGTCGAGTTCGACATGTACTATTCGGGCTAAGCGGTCCGAACTATCCGCGACAAGCAAAAGGCGCTTCCGGAAGGAGGCGCCTTTTCGTTTGAGGAGGCTCGACAGCTACCACGTCGCCGTGAACGCCCGCTGCAGCTCGGTCGGAGCCGTGGCGCCCGCTCGCGATCAGCACCTCGCCGCTTTCTGTTACGGGTTGTCAGGTCGCGGCATCAAATGGTCGAGCAGGCCGGTGGGGAGCGGAAACACCACGGTCGACGAGCGTTCACCGGCGATGTCGTGCAGAGCTGCGAAGTAACGCAACTGCATTGCCTGAGGCTCTTGCGCCAGGATCCGGCCGGCTTCGACGAGCTTTTCGGCGGCCTGCTGCTCGCCCATCGCATTGATCACCTTGGCTCGCCGCAAGCGCTCCGCCTCGGCCTGTTTGGCGATCGCGCGAACCATGGTTTCGTTGATATCGACGTCCTTGATCTCTATGCCGGTGACCTTGATGCCCCAGACGTCAGTCTGCTTGTCGAGGATCTCCTGGATATCGGCGTTCAACCTGTCGCGCTCGGCAAGCATCTCGTCGAGCTCATGCTTGCCGAGCACCGAACGCAACGTGGTCTGGGCGAGCTGGCTGGTCGCCGCCATGTAGTCGCCGACCTTGATGATGGCGCGCTCGGGGTCGACGATGCGGAAGTACAGGACGGCGTTGACCTTGACGGAGACGTTGTCCCGCGAAATCACGTCCTGCGGCGGCACCACCTGCACCATCACCCGCAGATCGACCTTGACGAGTTGCTGCACGATCGGGATGAGGAGTATCAGGCCCGGGCCCTTCACACCGGTAAAGCGGCCGAGCGTGAAGACGACGCCGCGCTCGTATTCGCGCAGGATTCGAATGGCCTGGGATAGAAACACGATGACAAGCAGCGCAAGCGCCGCATACGTCAGATATTCCAGCGTCATGATGTACCTCCCTCGCCTGTCCTGGCGGGTGTGCGGCGTATCAGCAGCGTCAGGTCGACGACATTGGCGACCTCCACCGTCTCTCCGGGCTTGAAGGTTTCGGCGCCGCGCGCCTGCCAACGCTCACCATGGGCGAAGACATGACCTTCGTTCCCGTTCCAGTCGAGAACCTCGGCGGGTAAGCCGCGCATGGCCTGTGCGCCGACCAGCGCAGGAGCTTTGCGGGCGCGCCGAAGTGAGCCAAGCACGATCAGAGCAAAGCCGCTGAACACGACCGCAGTGGTGCCGATCACCCACCACGACAGTTGGTACCCAGGCGCCTCGCTCCTGAAGAGCATCATTGCTCCCAGCACGAAAGCGATGATCCCGCCGAACCCGACCACCAAGGTCGGGTTGAAGACTTCGACGGTGAGAAGCACAAGTCCCACCAGCATCAGGGCGAGGCCGGCATAGTTGATCGGCAGCAAATTGAGCGCGTAGAGGCCGATCAGCAGGCAGATCGCGCCGATAACTCCGGGGGCGACGGCTCCGGGAGACATGAACTCGAAGATCAGGCCGTAGATGCCGACCATCAGGAGAATGAACGCCACGTTCGGGTTGGTGATGACCGCCAGGAACCGGGATATCTGTCCGGGCTCGATGGCTTCGACGACAGCATCCTTTGTTGCGAGGCGTTGCGTCTTGCCGCCTGCGAGCTCCACCACACGGCCATCAACCTGCCGCAGCAATTCAGCCTGATCGCGCGCGACGAGATCGATGGCATGTGCCTCCAGCGCGCCGTTGGCGGAGAGTGTTGCGGCCTCGCGGACCGCCCTCTCCGCCCACTCCGCATTGCGGTTGCGCAGCTCGGCGAGGCTTCGGATGAAGGCGACGGCATCGTTCGTGGCCTTCGCCGTCATCGCGTCCTTCGGCTCATCCTTCTTGTCTTTGCCATCCTTGTCGGGTGTGCCGCTCGGCAGGCCCGGCAGCGGTCCGCCAATCTGGACCGGCGTCGCCGCACCGATGTTGGTACCTGGTGCCATCGCCGCGATGTGGGTCGCGTAAAGGATATAGGTCCCCGCACTCGCCGCGTGGGCCCCGGAGGGAGCGACGTAGCCAATGACAGGGACGTGCGAGGCGAGCACATCAGCGATGATCTCGCGCATGCTGGAATTGAGCCCGCCGGGCGTGTTCATCCTCAGAAGCACGACCTCGGCGCGCCGTTCGCTCGCCATGGCCAAAGCCTCCCGGACGTAGCTGGCTGACGCCGGGCCAATCGCCCCGTCGATCGAAACAACAAGGGCTACGCGCTTGCTCTCCTCCGCTGAGCTGGGAAGGAGGCAGCAGCTCAAAGCCACGACGGTGATCGCCGCAACGAGGGCCGCCTTCATGGTCTGCACGGCACGGGCTCCCTTGCAGAGCATATGGTAATTCTTCTCATGAACCTCAATGCTGCGCGCGGAGATCAACATTGCGATTGTGCAACGCAATGGGAATGCCCATGCAGGATTGCGGAGGCGCTCGGCCTCGGCGAGCGTACGTTGAACCGAAAATTCCAGGACTCACGCACGAGCCGCCGCAATCCTTCATCATGCGCAGCCGTGTCGAGCACGCGCGCACCCTGCTGGAATCGACGACGCAGCCGATCAAGACGATCGCGCGCGCTGCCGGCTATGAGGATGAGAGCAGCTTCCGCAAGCTGACACTGATGTCACGCAATCCTATCGTGCGCGACGGATGGAGCGGGCGGTGTGAGGTTGGTGCCGGTGGCATGACCGATGGACGCAGTCCGGTCGCGGCGCTCTCGCTGGGCACAGCCTGAGCGCATCTACGATTTAACACGGTAGAGAAATCCTGCGCCAAGGAGCGGCCATCAGCTTTCGTTCTGCATCTGACTCCAATTCGTTCTCAAAGAACAAATCAGAGCCGCAAAAACCAGGACGGAGCATTTCCTACTGATTGGTTTACTCCGTCGGAAATTCGGGATGCACCTTGGATAAACAGTCCTCGTAGGGCGGATTAGCCGAAGGCGTAATCCGCCTACTGCGTGCGACGCTCACGCACGTTCGCCAAAGTTACCATCCGCGTTGCTATCTCCTGCCCAATCCGCCGGAAACAGTCCGGCCTCGACATCTCGGTGAAATGACGAATGCGGCCAATCCAACACGCGGGTCACATATCCGTGCTTGACTGGGTTGATGTAGCAATACTCGATATGGCGTGCATAGTCGGTTTCGTCGCGGATGAGGTGCTCCCAGAACCGGTTCTGCCATACGCCACGCTCCCGTCTTGCGATCTGTACAGCGGTTAAAGGCTCTGTCTTCGGCAGGGACTTCGCGAAGCGCATTTTGATCAATCTCCACCGCATCGAAAAGTCGGCATCGCCGCGGGAAAGCGTCCAGACCGCATGAAGGTGGTCCGGAAGCACGACAAACGCATCGATAGTGAACGAATACCCGACGGGTCGCTGCAACGGCCGCGCGCAGCGCTGCGATGTGCTCGACGAGCAGCCGCTGCCTACGATCATGAAGATTGACCGTGAAGAACCAGCAGCCACCTGGAACAAATGCACGGCGGCATTGCAGCTGCCCCATGAACTAAAGATGGCGGATTACGCCTTCGGCTAATCGGCCTACTCAGTCCAAGCCGAGTGCGCAACGTGGCAGAAGCTGGATTCCCGGCTCTGCGCCGCAACGCTCCGCGTTGCAGCTGGTCCGGGACACGACCGCGGCTACGCCTCCGCCTTCTGCCTTGTCACCAGCGCCTCGCCAAAGGCCTCGAACAGCTTGCGGTTGATCGGATTGTGCTGCGGGTCGTACTCCGCGTGCCATTGCACGCCGAGGGCAAAGCTCGGGGCTTCCGCGATGCGGATCGCCTCGATGGTGCCGTCCTCGGCGATGCCTTCGATCAGCACGCGCTTGCCGGGATCGAGGATGCCCTGTCCATGCAGCGAATTGACCCGGATCTTCTCGCAGCCGAGGATCGTGGCGAAGGCGCCGCCGGGCGTCAGCTCGACGTCGTGACGGTCGGCGAACACCACGGTCGGATCGGGATGGATCTCGCCGTTCTCGAGCCGGGGCATGCGGTGGTTCATGCGGCCGGGGATCTCGCGGATCTCGGGATGCAGCGAGCCGCCGAAGGCGACGTTCATCTCCTGCAGGCCGCGGCAAATGCCGAACAGCGGAATGCCGCGGGCGACGCAGGCGACCGACAGGGCCAGCGCGACCTCGTCGCGGTGGATGTCGTAGGGCTCGTGCTTCTCGCAGGGATCGACGTTGAAGCGGGTCGGGTGAACGTTGGCCCGGGCCCCTGTGAGGATGATGCCGTCGACGGTATCGAGCAGCGCCGGGATATCCGTGATGTCGGGGGCTCCAGCGAACATCAACGGCAAGCCGCCGGAGACTTCGGCCACGGCGCGCAGGTTTCGCTCGCCAACCATCTGGACCTGAAATCGATTCTCGACGCGATAGGAATTCCCGATCACGCCGACGACCGGCTTTCTCATCTGTCGTTCCGCGCCTCCCGATAAGAAGATTCCCCAAAGATGCCCCTCCGATGGAACAAATTCAACAGAGGGGATCGCGGGACGGCAATGCTATTTTCGCGCAAATGCCTCCCGGGCGCCCAACCCGCCCTCCACGGGCAGACCCGCGGCCCTCAGCGCAATTGCCGCTGTCTCGCCCGGCGCGGCCAGCCAGGGAAGCTTGGCCTCGATTCCGCGCGTCACGGGCTCCCCGAGCACGCCTCCGAAGTCGATCGGCCAGAACCCGTTGGGCACCACCTCGGCGGAGAAGCCGCGGATCGCATAGCCCTCGCCCAGGATTGCCTCTGCCTTGTCGCTGGCGACAAGGCGCGCGGTGTTGGGATCCCCGAGATCGCCAAAGCTCACGAGCACGGGGATGAGCTCTCCTTGCACCGGGACAATGCCGGTCTGCCGGCTCATGTCCTTGAACGACACCCGGCTGCCGCGCGCGGCGCCATAGGCGCGGAGCGCCACATAGTTGATGTCGTCGAGGTCGAGCTTGGCGCCCTGCTGGTGCGCCAGCAAGACCACGATGTTCTTGCCTTGGCCGAGATCGACGAACACGGCCTCCCCGCGCGTCGTGGTGCGGCCGCTGCGGTTATAGTTGCGATCGGGCACGACAGCGAGAATGGCCGACCCGGTCTTGATCCCGGCGGGCGTCGTCACCTCGACCGTTAGGCGGTATTTGTGGTCCGGCCGGTTGATCCGGATCTGGTCGCCGCCGACGAGCAAAGCCAACAGCCCGAGCAGACCGGCCCACTTGCTGATAACGCCCAAGCGCTCCTCACTTCCTTTTCGCCACCGCTCTGCACCGTTCGCGCGGCAGCGTCAAACCGGCGCGTTGCCGCTTGTGATCGCGGGGCTATCGCATTTGAGGGGCTTTTCCCTGCAGTCATCCTTCGAGACGCCCGCTTTAGGCGGGCTCCTCAGGATGAGGGCGGAGTGCGTGGCTACAGTTTCAACAGGCACTGATCCAGATTAACCTCATCCTGAGGAGGCGAAGCGCCGTCTCGAAGGACGAGGCGTGCGCGCAGGCCGCCGCCAAAAGTGATCTGCGATAGCCCTGCTCTTGATCGGAAGCGTGTTTGTCGAAAGAGTGCTCCCATTGCAGCCACCAAAGACAGGATACGATGTGACCTTTCCCGCAGATGAACGATCCCGCTCCCGTGCCGACCTCGCGCGGGATCAGGCCTGGGCGATCGCGGCCGGAGGCATCGGCGTCGTTCTGTTCACCGCGCTGCTCGCCTTCACCTGGTATTTTGCCGCCACCCTGCTGCTGATCTTCACCGGCATGCTGCTCGGCCTCGGTCTCAACGCTCTGGTCAATGCGCTCGGCCGCCGGGTCCAGCTGCCTCACACGATCCGGCTTGCAATCGTCTGCGTTGCGCTCGCTTTGCTGCTCGCGGGCGTCGCCTATCTCGGCGGCGCCACCATTGCCGAACAGGCCTCGCTGCTGAGCAAGACCATCAAGTCGCAGATCACCAATGTCAGGTCCCTGCTCGAGAGCCACGGCATCGACACCAGCTTCTTCGACCTCGGCAACGCTGCCTCGGACCCCGCCGCCAACGCGTCCTCGGAGGCAACGCCCGCGCCGGCAACGCCTTCGCGCGCTCCGCTGCCCAGTGCCGGCACGCTCGCCTCCAGCGGCGGTGCGATCGTGAGCCAGACATTCAAACTGCTGCTCGGCACCATCCACGGCGTCGGCAACATCTTCATCGTGCTGTTCCTGGGCCTGGCCTTCGCCGCCCAGCCCAGCGTCTATCATGACGGCCTGCTGTTCCTGGCACCGGCGCGGCACCGTACCCGTTTCGCCATCGTCATCGACCGTATCGCTGAAACGCTCGAGCGCTGGCTGATCGCCCAGATCATCGTCATGATCGCGGTCGGTGTCGTAACCTGGATCGGACTTGCCGTCATCGGCATCCCCGGCGCGTTCATCCTAGGAATCCAGGCGGGCCTGCTCGCCTTCATCCCCACGGTGGGAGCCATCATCGCCGGCGTCATCGTGGTGCTGGCGAGCCTGGCCTCGGGCTGGATCCCCGCTTTGTCGGCATTTCTGCTGTTCATGGGCGTGCACGCCATGGAAAGCTACGTGCTGACGCCGATCCTGCAGCGCCAGGCACTCGACATCCCGCCGGCCACGCTGTTCGCGTTCCAGATCCTGCTGGGCGTCGTGTTCGGCATCTGGGGCCTGGCGCTGGCGCTCCCGCTGGTGGCGATCGCCAAGGTCATGATCGACCATGTCAAGACCTACGAGGCGTCGCCTCTCGCGGAGGCGGCCTAGAGCATGATCCGGACCCGGAGGGCCGCGTTAACGCAAAGTGTGGAGCGGTTTTCCGATAAGATCGTGCTCCCGAGATAAAGCCTCAGGTCGTCAGCACGGTCTCGGTGTGCTCGACCTCGGGAGGCGCGGCAAAATACTGGCCGACCAGGCCGCGCCATTCGGTGAAATTCTCCGAGCCGCGGAAGTCCACGGTGTGGTTCTCCAGCGTCGCCCATTTCACCATCAGCCGGTAGCGCTGCGGCTTCTCGATCGACTTGTGCAGCTCGAAGCCGTGAAAGCCCTTGGAGCGGCCGAAAGCGGCCTTGGCCTTGGCAACGGCGGCCTCAAAATCCTTCTCGCTGCCCGGCTTGACGTCGATTTGCGCGATCTCGGTGATCATCGGCTTTTCCACCCTGTTTGTTCGATGCCCGTGTCTAGCGTAGCCGGCGCCAAAGAAAAAGGCGCCGAAACGGCGCCCTGCCCGGCCAAATTGCGGGTGCGTCAGGCGAACAGCAGGACCGTGCCCGCGACGATCAGCGCACAACCCGCGAACAGCACGAACGGCCAGTAGCTGCGTTGCTGCGTGTAGCGTCCTTGCGCGCGACGCTCGGTGATCAGCGCGCTCTCGTATTCGTCCGCAGTGGAGAACAGACAGGCGAAACCGCCGCGGGCCGAGGCAGCTTCGGCTTCGAGCGACATCAGGGCGGCTTGCGGATTCCGTCGACGGATCGATTCCATGACCACGATGGTAGGGATCGAATGGTAAACAGAGATTTACCGCAAGCCCGCCCTGCATGCTCACGCGGTGACCGGACGCGCCTGCGATGCGCCGGTCCGCGCCGCGCTCTGGCGGCGCCAGTTCTCCAGCGACAGCGGCAGCTCCTCGGCCGCCTCGACGCGGTTGCGGCCGCCGCGCTTGGCCTGGTAGAGCGCGGTGTCCGCCGAGGCCAGCAGCACCTCCAGCTCGGTGCCGGCCGGACCTCCGGCAACGCCGATGCTGACGGTGGTATCGACCGGACCTTCGTCGACCACGACGCCGGAGGTCTCGAACGCCTCGCGCACGCGCTCGGCGACCAGCACGCCCTCCTCCAGTGAGCATGGCAACAGCGCGGCGAACTCCTCGCCGCCGATGCGGCCCGACAGGTCGGAGATGCGCAAATTGCTGACCACGACGGTGGAGAACAGCTTCAGCATCTCGTCGCCGGCGGGATGGCCGAAGCGGTCGTTGATCGATTTGAAATGGTCGATGTCGAAGATCATCACGGTCACCGGCCGCCCGGCCTTGGCCTCGCGCTCGATCACGCGCGCACAAGCCTCCGAGAAGCCGCGCCGGTTGAGCATGCCGGTCAAGGGATCGGTCGATGCCGCCGTCCGGTGCGCGGTGACGGTGCGTTCCGACACCAGCATGAAGATCACGAACACGGTACCGACGGCATAGAGTATGAGCTCGACCGCGAACACGGTGACCCAGATGCTCGAGGAGAAGCCGGCATCATGCGGGCGCAGGAAGCTGCCGATCAGGATCGGCAGCATCAACACGCAGCCGTGCATCACCGGCATCACGAAGGCGGGCCAGCGCCGTTGCACGCTCTTGCGCCGTTCGGTCCAGAGCTCGCTCGCCGTCAGGGCCGCGTACACCGAGACGATGCCGGCACCGACGAGCATGCGCAGCATCGATGAAGCGGGATCGAGCAGCGTCGCAGCCGCGACCCAGGCGAGCGCGCCGAGCACGAGCCCCGGCCAGTTCGGGTTGCGGCCGTGGAAGACGCGCGCTGCGTTCCAGACCATGCCGCAGGCGACGAAACCGACCGCGTTCAGTGCGAGGTAAATGTGCGGCCCCAGCCTGTCGCCCGCCGCGGTCCATAGCGCGACGGAGGCGGCACCGAGCAGATAGGCGGTGCCCCACCATTTCAGCGCCGGGCTGTTCTCCTGCTTGCCGAAAAACACCATCATGGCGCCGAGCAGTGCGGCGACCATGGTGGCGACCAAATAGAGCGTGATGCTATCGAGCGACATCATGTCGGCCCCCTCTAGAACATAGCAGTTACGCGATCGGCCCAGCCGATTTGCGCGCCCTTCCGAAGGCGACGCTAGGTCTCGCGGGTTCCATTCAGGTTTTCGCCGGTCCCCAAGTTTTCGGGAAACACGCCATCAATTTGCATACAAACGAACAACAAAAAGGGCGCTGAAATCAGCGCCCTTTTGCATCTCATTGAAGCCGCTTTCGCGGCGAATGCGACAAAAGCGATTAACGCTTCGAGAACTGGAAGGACCGGCGGGCCTTGGCCTTGCCGTACTTCTTGCGCTCGACCACGCGCGAGTCGCGGGTGAGGAAGCCGCCCTTCTTGAGCACGGAGCGCAGCTCCGGCTCGAAATAGGTGAGCGCCTTGGAGATGCCGTGACGGACCGCGCCGGCCTGGCCGGACAGGCCGCCGCCGGCGACGGTGCAGATCACGTCGTACTGGCCCGAACGCTGGGCCACGGAGAACGGCTGCTCGATCATCATGCGCAGCACGGGACGGGCGAAATAGACCTCGACCTCGCGCGAGTTGACGGTGACCTTGCCGGCGCCCGGCTTGATCCAGACGCGGGCGACCGCGTCCTTGCGCTTGCCGGTGGCGTAAGCGCGGTTGAACTTGTCGACCTTCTTCTCGTGCTTGGGCGCCTCGGGCGCGGCCGCCGTCTTGAGCTGCGAGAGCTGGTCGAGCGACTGAATGGATTCGGCCATGTTATGCGGCCCTCGTGTTCTTGCGGTTCAACTTGGCGATATCGATCTTCTCGGGCTGCTGCGCCTCGTGCGGATGATCGGCGCCGCCGTAGACACGGAGGTTACCCATCTGCACGCGGCCGAGCGGACCACGCGGGATCATGCGCTCGACGGCCTTCTCGAGCACGCGCTCGGGATGACGCCCTTCGAGGATCTGGCGCGCGGTGCGCTCCTTGACGTGGCCGACATAGCCGGTGTGCTTGTAGTAGGTCTTCTGCTCGCGCTTGCGACCGGTGAGGACCGCATGCTGCGCGTTGATGATGATGACGTTGTCGCCGCAATCGACGTGCGGGGTGTAGGTCGGGAGGTGCTTGCCGCGCAGGCGCATGGCGACGATGGTGGCGAGGCGGCCGACGACCAGACCCTTGGCGTCGATCAGCACCCACTTCTTCGTCACCTCAGCCGGCTTTGCCGAAAAGGTTTTCATGTCGGAGTTTCCGTGGACGGGAGATATCGGCGCGAACACCGCACCAGACTGCGCGCGGTTCTAGAGAAGAGCGGCGCAACGGTCAATGCCCCAGAGCCGAAAATAACTAAGCAAACTCAATAACTTAAAAATATGGTGCGATATTACCTGTAAAAAGCTCAAACGTTTGGAATGGAATAGGTCGAGGTGACATGGGCGATCGGATCGGGTGAGGTCCCGGACAAGAGGTTCACCTCCCCGACCGCAAGGCGCTTGCCGAGCTTGAGCAGCCGGGCCTCGGCCAGCACGTCCTGCCCGGGCTGGCCCTTGCGCAGGAAGTTGATGTTGAGATTGGTGGTGACGGCGAGCCCGATCGGCCCGATCGCGGACAGCAGCACCACGTACATCGCGAAATCCGCGAGCGCCATCAGCGTCGGCCCGGACACGGTTCCCCCGGGCCGCAACATCCGTTCGCTGTAGCGCTGGCGCAAGAGGCTGGTCTGGCCGTCCGCGCTCTCGATCGTGATGTCGTCACCGCTGAAGGCCTGGGGAAACTCGTCACGGAGGAACCGCTCGAGCTCCGCCACGCTCATTTTCGCTAACGCCATGCCGTCCCCACCCTCGCTTCGCCTGCCCTGTTACATTAAGTTATCGGTGTCATCCAATTGCAATCATCTAGCGGAAGTCGCGTCAATGTCCGTTCAGGCCGCCCGCGCCCCCTCCCCGCAACCGCCGATCCTGCTGCGCGAGATCGTCGGCAGCGTCGCCGTGCTCACGCTGAACCGACCAGCCGCGCGCAACAGCCTTTCCGAGGCGATGATCGGACAGCTGCATGCGAGCCTAAACGCAATCGCGGAAGACAAGCACATCCGCGCGGCCGTCATCGCGGCCAACGGCCCCGCTTTTTCCGCCGGCCACGACATAAAGGAACTGACCGCGCGCCGCACCGATCCGGATCGGGGTCGGGCTTATTTTGCGCAGATCATGACGGCCTGCAGCGCGATGATGCAGGCGGTCGTGCATCTGCCGAAGCCCGTGGTCGCGGCCGTCCAGGGCATCGCAACCGCCGCCGGCTGCCAGCTCGTCGCCAGCTGCGATCTTGCGATCGCATCGCACGAGGCGAAGTTCGCCACACCCGGCGTCGATATCGGCCTGTTCTGCTCGACCCCGATGGTGGCGCTGTCGCGCAACGTGCCGCGCAAACAGGCCATGGAGATGCTGCTGACGGGCGAGCCTGTCACGGCCGAGCGCGCCCGCGACATCGGGCTCGTCAACCGCGTCGTTCCCGCCGGCACCGAACTCGGCGCCGCGATCGAGCTCGCGCAACAGGTCGCGTTGAAATCCGCCTACACGATCAAGCTCGGCAAGGAGGCCTTCTACCGCCAGGCCGAGATGAGCCTTGCAGACGCCTATCGCTATGCCGCAGAGGTGATGACCGAGAACATGATGGCGCGCGACGCCGAGGAAGGCATCGGCGCCTTCATCGAGAAGCGCGCGCCGACATGGCGGGATGAATGACCCCCGCCAACAAGAAAAGATAAGTGATGAACCACGACGCCTATCCCGACAATTATATCCGCGGCATCCTCAACAGCGTGAAATCGATCGCGATGGTCGGGGCATCACCGGTCAATGTGCGGCCGAGCTATTTCGCGTTCAAATACCTGATGCAGCGCGGCTACGACATGATCCCGGTCAATCCCGGCCATGTCGGCAAGGAGCTGCTCGGAAAGCCGTTCGTCGCATCACTGTCGGATATCGGCCGCCCCGTCGACATGGTCGACATCTTCCGCAACTCCAGCCACATCATGCCCGTCGTCGAGGAGGCGCTCACGCTCGACCCGCTGCCGAAGGTGATCTGGATGCAGCTCGGCGCGCGCGACGATGCGGCGGCCGCGAAAGCGGAATCAGTCGGGATCAAGGTGGTCATGAACCGCTGCCCCAAGATCGAATATGGCCGCCTGTCGTCAGAAATCTCCTGGATGGGCGTGAATTCGCGCACGCTCAGCTCCAAGCGCGCGCCGGCGCCGACGCAGGGCATGAGGCTGTCCCTCAATCGGATGAGTGTCGGCGGTGGCGACACCGCCGCATCGGATCGCGCTGCGAAGAACAAGAGCGAGCAAAGCTGACGCGATTGCGAAGGCTTCGTTCGCAAACGCGACAATGCGCAGCACGATCGTTCCCAAAATGATTCCGATGTGACGCCGCGCCTTGACGGCGGGCACGGCGCCGATCAGCATGCCGCGCGAATTTCAGGCCACAAGAACAGGACGCCCAAATGAGCGATCGCCTTCCGGGATTTTCAACGCTCGCCGTGCATGCCGGTGCACAGCCCGACCCCACCACCGGCGCGCGCGCGACTCCGATTTATCAAACGACCTCTTTCGTCTTCAACGATGCCGATCACGCCGCCTCGCTGTTCGGCCTGCAGGCGTTCGGCAACATCTATACCCGCATCGGTAATCCTACCAATGCGGTGCTGGAAGAGCGCGTCGCCGCGCTCGAAGGCGGCACGGCCGCGCTCGCGGTCGCTTCCGGCCATGCCGCGCAGGTCGTGGTGCTGCAGCAGCTGCTTCAACCCGGCGACGAATTCATCGCCGCGCGAAAGCTCTATGGCGGCTCGATCAACCAGTTCACGCACGCCTTCAAGAGCTTTGGCTGGAACGTGGTGTGGGCCGATCCCGACGATATCGCGAGCTTCGAGCGTGCGGTGACGCCGCGCACGAAAGCGATCTTCATCGAGTCCATCGCCAACCCCGCCGGCAGCATCACCGACATCGAGGCGATCTCGACCGTGGCGCGCAAGGCGGGCGTGCCGCTGATCGTCGACAACACGCTGGCTTCGCCCTATCTGATCCGTCCGATCGATCATGGCGCTGACATCGTCGTGCACTCGCTGACGAAATTCCTGGGCGGCCACGGCAACTCGCTCGGCGGCATCATCGTCGATGCCGGCACCTTCGACTGGTCCACGGGCGGCAAGTACCCCATGCTCTCGGAGCCGCGCCCGGAATATCACGGCATCCGGCTGCAGGAGACCTTCGGCAATTTCGCCTTCGCGATCGCCTGCCGCGTGCTGGGCCTGCGCGACCTCGGACCGGCGTTGTCGCCCTTCAACGCCTTCATGATCCTGACCGGCATCGAGACTCTGCCGCTGCGCATGCAGAAGCACTGCGACAATGCCAAAGCCGTTGCCGAATACCTCGCGGGACATCCGGCGGTGGCCTCGGTGAGCTATGCCGGGCTGCCGAGCGACAAGTACAATCAGCTCGCGCGCAAATACGCACCAAAGGGCGCCGGCGCGGTGTTCACCTTCAGCCTGAAGGGCGGCTATGACGCCGGCGTCAGCCTGGTGTCGAAGCTGCAGTTGTTCTCGCACCTCGCCAATGTCGGCGACACCCGCTCGCTGGTGATCCATCCGGCCTCGACCACGCACAGCCAGCTCGACGACGCCGCCAAGATCAAGTCCGGCGCCGGCCCGGACGTGGTCCGGATCTCGGTCGGTATCGAGGACAAGGAAGACCTGATCGCGGATCTGGAACAGGCGCTGGGGACGTAGCGCCTGGGAACGACGGCGGCCGTTTTGGCCGCCGTCGGTTAACCCTCATTAACCATATCTGCCTCATACATCGTGCTTGGATCGCCCCTTTGATTCGGAGCCGACGATGCTGCGCTGGATGGTGCCCGCTCTGGCTGTGATGCTGACGGCCTCGGCGGCCATTGCCGCCGATCTGCCGGCGACGCCGAAGCGGCGCGCGGCCGGGCCGCCGCAGGACCCACCTCAGGTCTATGTCGAGACCGATCCGGATGCGCTGATCTCGCCGGCCTACGGCATCGGCAGCTACATCCGCAACCTGCCGGGCACGCCGCTGCTGCCGGGCTCCCACACCTTGCCTGGCTATTACGGCCGCCCCTGGAGCTACGATTATCAGGGCGCCTATTACGGCGGGAAACAGGTCGATTATTTCTGGCGCCTGCCCTATGCGTGCGGCGTCTACGGCTATTGCTGATCAGCCGGGCTGATGGTGATCAGCCGGGCTGACCCACGGGGACCGCGCGCGGCTGCGCCTGCACAGACTGCCGTGACGCCAGCCGCTCCACCTGCATCACTGCCAGCGTCAACACCACGATCGCAACCGCCTGGTGGGTCAGCGCGAGATCGATCGGCACCTGGTTGAGCAGCGTGAGGATGCCGAGCACCGCCTGCACGCTCACCGCCGCGAACAGCCACAACGCGCCGCTCGCGGCCGCACCTGCACGCGAGCGCACCGCGTCGATCGCATGCAGCAGCGCCAGCACGATCAACACGTAGGCGGTCATGCGGTGCTCGAACTGCACCGTCAGCACATTGTCGAACATGTTGCGCCACCACGGCGTCTCGAACCACAGCCGTTCCGCCGAGGGGATGAGCGCCCCATCGATCTCAGGCCAGGTGTTGTAGGCCCGCCCGGCACGCAAGCCCGCGACCAGCGCACCGAAATAGATCTGCACGAAGGTCACCGCGAGCAGCACCGCGCTCGTGAACCGCAGCCGAGCCGGCGCCGCGATCTGCGGCCGCTGCTCGAGCCGCCGCACCGTCCAGACGATCCCCGCGAAAATCAGGAGCGCGAGCGAAAGATGCGTCGCCAGCCGATATTGCGACACCTCGGTGCGTTCCGTCAGGCCCGAGGCCACCATCCACCAGCCGACCGCCCCCTGGAGGCCACCGAGCGCAAACAGCAGCCACAGCCTGCGCTTCAGCTCACCCGACAGTCCGCCGCGCCAGAGGAAGAACAGGAACGGCAGCAGATAGGCGACGCCGATGAAGCGGCCGAGCAGCCGGTGGCTCCACTCCCACCAGAAGATCGTCTTGAACTCGGACAGGCTCATGCCTGAATTCAGCTCGCGATATTGCGGGATCTTCTTGTAGGCCTCGAACGCCTCGGCCCATGCCGCTTCCGACAGCGGCGGAACACTGCCCGTGACCGGCTTCCATTCGACGATCGATAGGCCCGATTCCGTCAGTCGTGTCGCACCGCCAACCAGCACCATCAGTGCGATCAGCGCGGCCACACAGATCAGCCACCAGCGCACGGCGCGATGCGGCTCGGATGGGGCGGAATTCGTCGTCATTTCAAGGACAAAACCAAGCCTGTGGCGAAGAGACTTGAACCCGGTTGAGTGCCCCTTATAGTCCCCCGCTCCCGCAGCGCAAGTAACGCGAAAGCCTTAAAGTTCCCGCCATGACGATCCGCACCCGCAAGTTCCTCGGCGCCATCCTGCTCCTGGTGCTGGCCACCGTTTGGGCCCTGCTCGGCATGGCGGCGGCGCAGATGCCGTGGATCGCCGAATCCGGCTGGCGGCAGGCGATCTACTACGTCGTGGTCGGCATGGGCTGGGTGCTGCCGGCGATGCCGATCGTGAGCTGGATGCAGCGGCCCGATCGCCTCAGGTCTGGCTCGTAGCGCTCCCGGTCGGCCGCACCGGCGCAAAAGCGGCGCCCGACACCAGCACGCGCAGCATCCGCAGCGAGCGCACCCGCCCGTCCCAGGAGATCCGCGGCAGCGCGCGCAAGTTCGTCCGTCCCTCCGCCTCCACGATGCCCGGGATCGTCGAGGCCGCGCTGGCGAAGCCCGCCTGCTCCGCCATCACGACGTGGCTGCGCCGGAACGAAGCGCGGTCGCCGAACGGATAGGCGAAATGCCTGATCTCGCGGTTGAAAGCCGATTCCGCCACGGCCTTGCCCATCGTCATCTCGCGCAGTGCGGCCGCGTCCTTCATGTTGGCCAGCATCGGATAGTTCACCGTTGCGCTGCCGATCGTCACGAGCGGATCGCCGGCGAGCCTGGCGAGGTCCTCCCAATCCATCGACGCCTCGCGCGAGAGCGCGGCGAGGTCGATCCGGTAGCGCGTACAGAGATCGGCGATCGCGGCCGACAGATCCGCCGGCGGCAGCGAGCGCAGCCAGCTCTCCAGATGCGAGAACAGCGCCTGCTTCCCGGCCTTGTCGGCGACCGTGAAGCGCTGCTCCTTGTCGCCCATCATCAGGTCGATGCGGCTCTCGCGCGCGATCACCTGCTCCAGGGCGAGCCACCAGGCCTCGCCGACGCCGTCGGGAAAAGCGGTCGGCACATAGATCGTAAAAGGCACGGCGTGACGCGCCAGCACCGGATAGGCGAAGGTGATGAGATCCTTGCCGGCGCCATCGAAGGTCAGCGCCACGAAGCGACGCTTCTCCGGCAGCATCACCGCGCGCCGGCAGACCTCGTCCATGCCGAGAAAATCGTAGTTCCACCGCTTCAGCGCGCGGATGGCGCGATCGAGGAATTGCGGCGTAATCTCGTGCTCGCGCAACGGCTGAAATCCGCGCCGCCGAGGCCGCACGTAGCGGAAACGCAGGATGGCGCCGGCACCGCGACTGCGCAGCATGGCCTGGCCGGTGAACCAGGCCAGCTCGAGGCGCAGCCGTTCCAACCATCTGTCGTCGGAAGCCAAAATCCCACCCTTCGCCCGCGCCGGCGGTCAGTTCCCTCGCCCCAGTCATTACCCTTTGTTGACCTTTGTTTGCAAAGGTCGGCCACGGGCCGAAATACGTATTTTCGATTTCTCGACAGGTTTCGCGAATGACCATGGCTGCGGCGATGCAAAGCCGGACGGCAGAAGCGCCAGCGCGGTCGAGAGCGAGCCGTATCGCGCGAGTGGAGATCGTCACGGATCTCGCCGAGGCCGAGGCGGTCTGGCGCGGCTTCGAGGCGAGCGGCCATCTCTTCACGCCCTACCAACGCTTCGACCTGCTCGATCCGTGGCAGCGGCTGGTCGGCGCCCGTGAAGGTGCCCGGCCGTTCATTGTGATCGCCCGCGACGCCGATCGGCGCCCGCTCCTGCTGCTGCCGCTCTCGCTGCGGCAGGGCCACGGCGTGCGCACCGCCGGCTTCATGGGCGGCAAGCACACAACCTTCAACATGGGCCTGTGGAACGCCGAGTTCGCAGCCGAGGCCGCCAGCGCCGATCTCGATGCACTGCTTGCGCCGCTCGGCGAGCACGCCGACGTGCTCGCACTGACACAGCAGCCCGAGCGCTGGCACGACCAGCAAAACCCGTTTGCAGCCCTGCCGCAGCAGCGCCCGATCAACGGTTGCCCGCGACTGGTGATGGAGCCGGGCGGCCCGCCGGCCTCGCGGATCAGCAATTCCCTCCGCCGCCGCCTCAAGAGCAAGGAGAAGAAGCTTCAGTCCCTGGCCGGCTACCGCTATCACGTGGCGACGTCGGACGCAGACATCATCCGCCTGCTCGACTGGTTCTTCCGTGTCAAGCCGGCGCGGATGGCGGAGCAGAAGCTGCCGAACGTCTTCGCCGAACCCGGCGTCGAGCAGTTCGTCCGCAGCGCCTGCCTCGCACCGCGCGGCGAAGGTCATGTCATCGACATCCATGCGCTGGAATGCGACGAGGAGGTGATCGCGATCTTCGCCGGCGTCGCCGACGGCGAGCGCTTCTCGATGATGTTCAACACCTACACGATGTCCGAGCACGCCCGCTACAGCCCCGGCCTGATCCTGATGCGCTACATCATCGACCGCTACGGCGAACGCGGCTACCGCTCGCTCGACCTCGGCATCGGCTCGGACGATTACAAGCGGATGTTCTGCAAGGACGACGAGGCGATCTTCGACAGCTTCGTCCCCCTGACCTCGCGCGGCAAGCTCGCGGCCATGGCGATGTCCTCGCTCAGCCACGGCAAGCGGCTGGTGAAGCAGAACCAAATGCTGTTCGACATGGCCCGCCGGCTACGGCAGGCGTTCGGGTAGCTCTTTCCACTTGCACGGCTGTCTTCCCTTCTCCCCTTGTGGGAGAAGGTGGCGCGAAGCGCCGGATGAGGGGTATGCCTCCGCGAGCTCGAATGGAAAGGTGAACTCGCGGAGAGATACCCCTCACCCGTCTCGCCGCTAACGCGGCGAGCCACCCTCTCCCACAAGGGGAGAGGGTAAGAAAGCCTACGCCGCCACCACGCGCGGCGTCTCGACGGCATCGGACGGCTGCACCGGCTTGCTCAGCATCGCCACCGCGCTGAAGCCGACGGCTCTAAGCTGCTCGCACATCTGCGCGCGCGCATCCGCCGCCATCGACGCATCGGGCACCACGACGGCGCGGGCATGGGCCGTCAACAGGTCGGCCGGCAGGTCCGAGGCGCTGCCGGCATCGATCAGCACGTGATCGTAGGCGCGCAGCAGCGCGTCGATCGCGAGTGCGACGCGCGGCGACTGCAGCAGGCTGCGGTCGAAACCGGGACGGCCGGCCATCACCAGATGCAGCCGCGACAGCTTGTCCCGGGTGATGACTTGCGCGAACGAGGCCTCGCCCTGCATCAGCTCGGCAAGGCCGGGAGCCTGCGCATCGGCGGAGACTGCGGCAATGGTCGGCGAGGACACGGCGAGATCGACCACGACGACGCGTGCATCGCGCGCCAGGTTCCGCGCCAGCGTCAGCGTCGACAGCGTGATGGCGTCGCCCGGCGCCGTGCCGAGCACCGTAACCTTCTTGGCCGCAGCGCCCGCGGCACGCAGATCGTCGGCCAGACGCTCGATCTCGGCGAATTCACTCGTATCCAAATCGGCCGCCATCTCCGGCTGCAGCGGCGCGGGCTCCGCCAACACCGGATCGAGCATTGGTTCGCCGCCCCTGTCGACCACGGGCTCGATGGCCCGCTGAACGACCAGCGGCTCCTGGCGCACCGGCGTCTGCGCGGAGCCCATTGCCGCGCCCGGCGCGGTCTGGCGCAGCAGCTCGCCGGTGACGACGACGCCGGACGAGAGCAGCAGCGTTGCGATCGTTGCGATCAGCACGATCGGCAGCTTCTTCGGATAGGCCGGCGTGTTCGAGACGATGGCGCGCGAGATGATGCGGCCGTCAGTCGGCGCGGTGTCGATGGTCTCGCGGGTGTTGGCCTCGCGGTACTTGGCAAGATAGGTCTCGAGCAGATCACGCTGCGCCTTGGCCTCGCGCTCCAGCGCGCGGAGCTGGACGTCCTGGCCGTTGGTGGAGGCCGCCTGCTTCTTGAGCTGCTCGAGGCTCACGGTGAGGCCATCGACCCGACCGCTGGCGATGCGGGCGTCGTTCTCGAGCGAGCGCGAGATCTTGGCGGCTTCATCGCGGATCTGATTGTCGAGGTCGCCGAGCTGAGCCTTCAGCTCCTTGATGCGGGGATGATTGCCGAGCAGCGTCGACGATTGCTCAGCGAGCTGCGCCCGCAGCGTCACCCTCTGCTCCGACAGCCGGCGCATCAATTCGGAGTTCACGACCTCGGACGCCTCGATCGGCTTGCCGCTCTGGAGCATCTCCTTGATCAGCCGTGCCTTGGATTCCGCATCCGCTTTCATCGAGCGCGCATTGTTGAGCTGGGTATTGACCTCGCCCATCTGCTGGTTCGACAGCGTGGTGTTGTTGGTTCCGACGAACAGGCTGGACTTGGAACGGAAGTCCTCGACCCTGGCTTCGGCGTCCGAGACCTTCTTGCGCAAACTCTCGATCTCGCCGGCCAGCCATTGGCTGGCGTTCTTGGCCTGCTCCTGGCGCGCGGCCTGCTGCAGCACGAGATAGCCGTCGGCGATCGAGTTGGCGACGCGCGCGGCGAGCTCGGGATCGGCGGACTGGAATTCGACCACGATCACGCGCGACTTGTCGACGGCGTAGGCCGAAAGTCGCTCGTAATAGGAATCGAGCACGCGCTCTTCCGGCGTCATCGCGAACGGATCGCGGACGATGCCGACGAGCGCGGCAAGCGATTTCAGCGGCGAGATGCCCTGCAGCACCGGGTCGAATTCGGGGCGCTCGGCGAGCTTGTTCTTCTTGATGATCTCGCGCGCCAGATCGCGCGACAGCACCAGTTGCACCTGGCTGGTGACGGCCTCGGCATCGAGCGCCTGCCGCTCCTCGGTGCGGTCGCTGTTCGGACGCAGGAACACGTTCTCGCGGCCGTCGATCAGAATCCGGGTTTCAGATTTGTAGCGCGGCGTGACGAGATTGACGATGGCGAGCGAGGCAACGAGCGCCAGCACCGTCGGCACGATGACCCAGCCGCGCTTGCGCGCCAGGGCCGCACCGAGCGCGTGCAGGTCGATGTCGCCGGATTCGACCTGCCCAGGCTTGGCGATGACGGGCGCGGGCTTCGCTTCGGGCTTCGCTTCGATCTTGGCCTCAACCTTGGCTTCGATCTTTTCGGCTTCCGCTTCGTGCTTTTCGGCCCTCGTTTCGCTCTTGGGCGCAGCTTCGCCTTTGGACTTCGCGACGGCCCGCGCGATCACAGCCTTGTCCTTGCCGGCACGCCAGAACGCTAAACGCATCGAACACTCCCGCAGGGCAACACTGCGACTCTACCTCAACCGGGGCGATTACACTCCATTAAGGTTGCCGCTGGGTTAATCGTGACGACCCGCGCCTTGTGCACGTCGACCCGTCACCGTTTGTTAACCACGAGGCCCCTTAATCCATCTCGATTTTTCACGAGAATTGTTCGGCAAGTCGCCGTCGAGCTGGTTTTGATCATGCCCCCCTCTCCCGACCGGCCGCTTCGCATCCTTCACGCCGTGCGCGCTCCGGTCGGCGGCATCTTCCGCCACATCCTCGACGTCGCCAACGGCCAGGTCGACCGCGGCCATCATGTCGGCATCCTCGCCGACAGCCTCACCGGCGGCGAGCGCGCCGACAAGGCGCTGACCGAGCTTGCGCCGCGCCTGAAGCTCGGCGTCCACCGCATGGCAATCCGCCGCGAGCCGTCGCCCGATGACGTCCTGGTATGGCTCCGCATGCGGCGGCTCATCGCCACGCTCAAGCCCGACGTGCTGCACGGCCACGGCGCCAAGGCCGGTGCCTTCATCCGCATGCGGCGGCGCTCGGACGACACGATCCGGATCTACACCCCGCATGGCGGCTCGCTGCATTATCCGCTCAACACCTTCAAGGGCGAGTTCTACGCGCGGCTCGAACGCGCGCTGATGGACTCCACGGACCTGTTCCTGTTCGAGAGTGCCTTTGCGCGCGACACCTATCAGCGTATCGTCGGCACGCCCAAGGGCGTGGTGCATTGCGTCTTCAACGGCGTGACGCCGGAGGAATTCGAGCCGGTCATCACCGCCGAGGATGCGACCGACCTGTGCTATGTCGGCGAGTTCAGGCACATCAAGGGCGCCGACCTGCTGGTCGATGCCGTGGCGCGCCTGCACGAGGGCGGCAAGAAGGTCACGCTCACGCTCGGCGGCGACGGCGAGGAGACGGCCGCGCTGAAGGCGCAGGTCGAGCGGCTTGGCCTCGCGAACGCCATCCGCTTCATCGGTCACGTCAAGGCGCGCTACGGCTTCTCCAAGGGGCGGCTGCTCGTCGTCCCCTCGCGCGGCGATTCCATGCCTTATGTCGTGATCGAGGCCGGGGCCGCGGGCATTCCGATGATCGCATCCAAGATCGGCGGCATTCCCGAGATCCTGGGCGTCGACAGCCCCGCACTGTTCGGCCCGAGCGATCCCGAGGCCATGGCGGAGGCGATCGCCGCAGCGCTGGACGATCCGCAAACCACCGCGCAACGCGCACTTTCCTTGCGCGAGCGCATCTCGGCGCACTTCTCGCAAGCCGCGATGGTCGAGGGCGTGCTCGCCGGCTATCGCGACGCATTTGCCAATCATTAACCATCCTTAAGTCCAGCTTTAGAGAATCTTCCGATTTGTTCGATAATCGAAGCGCCAGGGTATGCTTGCCCGGGCGCGCAATGCCGTGCCGCGGGTTCTGGAATGGACGTGAACGCCCGTGGAACCGCTCAACGCACGCTCGATGCTCGATGCCGCGGCCAGCACTGCGGCAAAGCCTGCTGACCAGCCCTTCGTGGAGCGCCGTCGCCGGCTCTCGCCTGCCGCGCTCGATGTCGTCAACCAGAAGGTCGCCCGCGCCTATTCGCCGATCGTGATCGCCGGCTTCGTGCGCCTTGCCGATTTCGCGCTGCTGAGCCTCGTCGGCATCGCAATCTATCTCGGCTACGTCATGCCGCTCGCGGGGGCGTTCAGCTGGATCTATCCAGCCGAGGTCATCGCCGTCGCCATCGCCGCCGTGGTCTGCTTCCAGGCCGCCGACATCTACCAGGTGCAGCTGTTCCGTGGTCAGCTCCGGCAGATGACGCGGATGATCTCGTCCTGGTCGTTCGTCTTCCTGCTCTTCATCGGCATCTCCTTCTTCGCCAAGTTCGGCAGCGAAATCTCGCGGCTGTGGCTCGCCGCCTTCTACTTCCTCGGACTCGCCGCGTTGATTGCCGAGCGCCTGGTGCTGCGCGCGCTGGTCCGCGCCTGGGCGCGCCAGGGCCGGCTCGACCGCCGCACCATCATCGTCGGCTCCGACAGCAACGGCGAGCAGCTGGTCGAGGCGCTGAAGGCGCAGGAGGATTCCGACATCCACGTGCTCGGCGTGTTCGACGACCGCAACGACAGCCGCGCGCTCGACACCTGCGCCGGCGCGCGCAAGCTCGGCAAGGTCGACGACATCGTCGAGTTCGCCCGCCGCACCCGCGTCGACCTCGTGCTGTTCGCGCTGCCGATCTCGGCGGAGACCCGCATCCTGGAGATGCTGAAGAAGCTCTGGGTGCTTCCGGTCGATATCCGCCTCTCCGCGCACACCAACAAGCTGCGCTTCCGGCCCCGCTCCTATTCCTATCTCGGCGAGGTGCCGACGCTCGACGTGTTCGAGGCGCCGATCACCGATTGGGACCTGGTGATGAAATGGCTGTTCGACCGTATTGTCGGCAGCCTTGCGCTGCTCGCAGCCCTGCCGGTGATGGCGTTGGTTGCGCTCGCCGTGAAGCTCGACAGCCCCGGCCCGGTGCTGTTCCGACAGAAGCGGTTCGGCTTCAACAACGAGCGCATCGACGTCTACAAGTTCCGCTCGATGTACCACCATCAGGCCGACCCGACCGCCTCGAAGGTGGTGACCAAGAACGATCCGCGCGTCACCCGCGTCGGCCGCTTCATCCGCAAGACCAGCCTGGACGAGCTGCCGCAGCTCTTCAACGTGGTGTTTTCAGGCAATCTGTCGCTGGTCGGCCCGCGCCCGCATGCGGTGCAGGGCAAGCTGCAGAGCCGGCTGTTCGACGAAGCCGTGGACGGCTATTTCGCCCGCCACCGCGTCAAGCCGGGCATCACCGGTTGGGCCCAGATCAACGGCTGGCGCGGCGAGATCGACAACGAAGAGAAGATCCAGAAGCGCGTTGAGTTCGACCTCTATTACATCGAGAACTGGTCGGTGCTGTTCGACCTCGTCATTCTCCTGAAGACGCCGATCTCGCTGCTGACCAAGAACGAGAACGCGTATTGAGTTTCTCTGTCATGCCCCGCGTAGGCGGGGCATCCAGTACTCCGTAGCGCTAGTGGTTTCCACGATAGGCGCCGCGGAGTACTGGATCGCCCGGTCAAGCCGGGCGATGACGGCTGTGTTGTGGCGCATGAGTTGCGTAAGCGTATGAGCGTGTGATGGCGTATGCGGCGACAGCCGGTGGAGTGAACGCAGCCGCAACGGCCGCGCCCGGCGTGCTGGCGTTGCAGCGCGCGCTGGTGTGGCTGGTCGGCGCCTCTGGCGCCATCGTCTTCATCGAGCCGAGCCCTTACGAGATCGCGACGCTGCTCGCGACCGTCACCTTTTTCGCCACCGGCCTGCGCCTGCGTCTCGTGCTGATGCCGCTGCTGTTGATACTGATCCTGCTCAATGTCGGCTACACCATCAGCGCGATTCCGCTGTACGAGCGGGCGGAGGTGGTGAGCTGGATCGCGACCTCCTGGTACATGGCGGTGACCGTGGTGTTCTTCGCCATGGTCATCTCCGAGGACACCGAGGCCCGGCTCGACATGCTGCGACGCGGCCTCGTGGTCGGCGCGATGATTGCCTCGCTGCTGGCAATTGCCGGCTACTTCCACCTGATTCCCGGCGGCAACGACCTCTTGACGCTCTACGGCCGCGCGCGCGGCACCTTCAAGGACCCGAACGTGCTCGGCGCCTACTTGATCCTGCCGGCGCTGTTCGCGCTTCAGAGCGTGGTCTCCGATAAATTGGCCAAGGCATTCCGCAACGTCATCGCCTTCGGCATCATGTCTCTGGCGATCCTGCTCGCCTTCTCGCGTGCGGCCTGGGGCGGCCTGGTGCTGACCTCCGCCTTCATGCTGGCGCTGATGGTGCTGACCAGCCGCACCAATGCGCAACGCTCGCGCATCGTCATCATGGCGATCGTCGCCGCGGTGCTCGGCCTCGCGCTGATCGCCGTGCTGCTGTCGCTCGATTCCACGGCGGAGATGTTCAAGCAGCGCGCGAGCTTCGGCCAGAGCTATGACGAAGGCCGCTTTGGCCGGTTCGGCCGGCACATCCTGGGTGCGGAGATGGCGCTCGATCTGCCGTTCGGCATCGGTCCACTGCAATTCAACCGCTACTTCCCCGAGGACACCCACAACTCCTACCTCAACGCCTTCATGTCCGGCGGCTGGCTCTCCGGCGTGTGCTATCCCGCGCTGGTCTTCACCACCGTCATCATGGGTTTCCGCCACGTCTTCATCCGTGTGCCGTGGCAGCGCGCCTACCTCGCGGTCTTTTCCGCCTTCCTCGGCACCGTCGGCGAAAGCTTCGTGATCGATACCGACCACTGGCGGCACTTCTGGATGATGCTGGGCGCAGTGTGGGGGATGATCGCAGCCGCGCAAGCCTACAAGCTCAGGTCCGGCGAGGACGCTTCTTCAGCTTGAGATCCGGCCGCTTTTCCGGCGGCGTGTCGAGCAGACCTTTCAGGGCCTCGGTCGCCGCGAGCGTGCCCTTGTATGCTTCATTGGAGAAGCGAAGCAGCAGCCGCAATTCCTCGTCGGAATAGCCGTTGCAGACGTTCTCCATCGCCTGCTGCATCGGCACGTAATACTGGCCGAGGCCGGCGATCGCCTCCGGCACGACCGTGATGAAGACCTTGCGACGATCCTTCTCGTCTCTTTCGCGCCGCACCAGGCCCGCCTTTTCGAGCCGGTCGACAACACCGGTGATGGCACCGGTGGTCAGGCCGGTGACCTCGGCGAGCCGCCCTGCCGTGACGCGGCCTTCGAGATACAGGATGTCCATGCATTCGAGATCGGAATTGGCAATTCCGGCAACGTTGGCAACGGTCTGTCCGTAGAGCACGCCCTGCGCGGAGGACCTGCGCATGGCGTCCTCGAGTTCCTGCAGCAGCGCAGCGCGCGCCTTCGTCCTTGACAAGGCCCACCTCATCTCTTAGGCAATATATATCTTAGTCACTAAGATATTTAGTGATCGTAATTTCTCCTAGCACCACGGAAACGTCGGGAGCAAGCCATGGCCCACCGTCCCCGCAAGGCGCTGATCATCGGCGCCGGCATCGCCGGCCCCGTCGCCGCGATCCTGCTGCGCCGCGCCGGCATCGAATCCGCGATCTACGAGGCCTGGCCCTATTCGAAAGGGACCGGCGGCGGCCTGCAGATCGCACCGAACGGCATGCATGTCCTGGACGAGATCGGGCTGGCGAAGCAGCTGATCGACCGCGGCTCGGTCGCGGAAGCCTTCAACTTCTATTCGCAGGGCGGCGAGAAGCTCGGCTCAATCAACCGCGACCTGGCGCGGCGCTTCGGCCAGCCGGCCGTCAACATCGCGCGCGCCACGCTGAACGAGATCCTGATCGACAAGGCCTGGTGCGCCTCTGTCTCGCTCTATTTCGAGAAGCGCCTGATCAAGATCGAGGATCGCGGCGACCAGCCGATTATCGCCTACTTCGCCGACGGCACCACCGCCGAAGGCGACTTCCTGATCGGCGCCGACGGCGTGCACTCGGTCGTGCGCCGCCAGGTGGTGCCTGACGGCCCGCAGCCGTTCGACACCGGCCTGATCGGCTTCGGCGGCTTCGTGCCGCATGCCGTGCTCGACGGCAGATCCAGCGGCCAGCACGTCGAAACGACCTTCGGCCAGAGCGGCTTCTTCGGCTACGGCTATTGCAGCTCCGATCCGAAAGACGGCGTGATGTGGTGGAGCACGCAGCCGGCGCACGGCATGGACGCGGCGACGTTCCGCGCGCTCGACCATGCGACGCTGAAGCAGCATCTGCACAGCTTCCATCACGGCTGGCATGATCCGATCCCCGCCATCATCGAAACGGCCGAGAACATCGTGGTCACCGACACGCTCGACGTCGCGACCCTGCCGACCTGGTCGCGCAAGCGTTCGCTTCTGATCGGCGATGCCGCGCACGCGACCAGCCCTCACGCCGGCCAGGGCGCCTCGCTGGCGCTGGAGGACGCGATGCGATTTGCTCGGCTGATGCAGGAGGGCCAGGAGCTCGGCGCCACTTTCCAGGCCTTCGAGACCGAGCGCCGCCCGCGCACCGAGAAGATCGTCGCGATCGCCCGCCGCAACGGCAACAACAAGCGCGAGTTCAGCGCCACCGGCGCCTGGATGCGCAATCAGATGCTGAAATGGCTGCTGCCGCTGGGCGCCAAGGGCATGGACTTCATGTACGCGTACGATGCGCGGGCGGCGTGACAGAGACGGTGCCGTAGGGTGGGCAAAGCGCAGCGTGCCCACCACCGAGAGATGGTGGGCACGGCGCGTTGCGCCTTTGCCCACCCTACGAGAGCCAACCTAGCTCTCCACTTTGAACGTCAGCCCGGCATTGTCCTGCAGCCGCTTGATCAGCTTGTGCTGCATCGCTGCGCCCGGCGTCCAGAAGCCGGCGGGAACGTCGCTCGCATCGCGCAGCAGGCAGATGGCGCATTCGGAGATCATCTTCGAGGTCGAGCCGTAGCCGGGATCGCGGTCGCCGGTGACGCCGGCGCGGACCATGCGGCCGTCGGGGGCGATCGCGACATAGAGCAGGTTGAACAGGCCGTTCTCCCGCTCCTCCTTCGACGGCCCCTCGCCCGGCTTCGGCGCGTTCGGGCCGGTCTTCTCGGCATTGGCCGCCATCACGCGCTTGGCGTTGGCCTCACCCTTCTCGCCGGGGCCAGTCAGCACCATCTCGTCGTAGACGAAGTCCTTCCCGTAGGGAAAGCCCATCAGCATGTTGGAGCGATGGACGTTGCGGGTGTTGATCAGCGCCATCATGAACGGCGCGGCCCAGGATTGCAGGTCCTCCTCGAAGACCGCCCTGTTGCCCTTGGGCTGCTTCGGGCCGGTGAAATCAGGCGTCAGCGCGAAGTGGTCGTTGAGGATGGCGACGAGGCTGAGATCCTTGGCGACGGCGTCGAAGGTCGCCTTCGCGCTCGCCGCCGTGCCGCCTGACAACGTGCCGCGCATGTCGCGCACGCGGCCCTTCACGCGCGGTGCCGGCGCGCCGAACACGCGCCTGGCTTCCTCCTGCACGAAGAAGGTGCCGAGCTCGAACGGCACGGAATCATAGCCGCAGGAGAACACGATGCGCGCGCCGCTCGCCTTGGCCGCCGCATCGTACTTGTCGATCATCTGCCGCATCCAGACCGGCTCGCCGCAGAGATCGAAATAATCGACACCCGCAGCGACGCAGGCAGCTAACAGGTCCTCGCCGTAGAATTGGTAGGGGCCGACCGTCGTGATCACCGATTTGGTTTGCGCCACCATCGCCTTCAGCGACGCCGCATCCGACGCATCCGCCACGATCAGCGGCGTGTCGGCCGGCGCGCCGATCGCATCGCGCACCGATTTCAGCTTGTCGAGGCTGCGGCCCGCCATCGTCCATTTCAGCGCCTTGTCGTCCTTGTAATGCGCCGCCAGATATTCGGCGACGAGCTGGCCGGTGAAGCCGGTCGCGCCGTAGACGACGATGTCGAATTTCCCAGAGCTCATGATCGGCCTTTACTTCTTCGCGTAGCTCACGCCCATGCCGGCACGGACGTCGCTTTGAATGCCATAGGGCGGGATCGGGTAGCGCAGGCCGTTCTTCGCCAGCGCCTTCATGCCCTCGATTGCCTTGGCGAGATGCGAGGGCTTCAATGCCATCAGCATCTCCTCGTCCGGCACGCCGCCATAGCGCCGTTCGGCATAGCATGGCAAGGACAGGCTGGGCTCCCCGGTCTTGAGCGCCCGCCCCCAGGAATCCGCGCAGGCGGTCTCGCCGACCACGCCCCATTCGAACTTCTTGTAGCCGGTATATTGCAGCCCGTTGATCAGGATGATCATCTGCCCCGGCGTCGCATAGACGAGGCAGATATCGGGAGGATCGAGCCGGCCGCTCGCGAGCGGGCTGACGGCGAGCGCCTGATAGTGCCCGAACGGAACCACGTCCAGCGCCGCCTGGCGGTTGCGCGCGTCCTCCGCCGTGCCGTGCCAGACCCCGACATAGTTTTCGCCGGCGAGCCATTTCTCGTCCTGCGGCGCAAGACCGATCACCGCGCGGCATTGGGCGCCTACGAGATCGTCGGCGGTGATGCCGACGGTCCAGCCCAGGCGCGCGGCCATGCTGACAATCTGATCGGTGGTGTGAATTGCGTTCGGGCGGCGGATCTTCGGGATCGCCTCCATTTCTGCGACGCTCGCGAACAGCTTCATGCCGATCACGTTCGTCTTCAGCCGCAGCAGGCTGTTGAGATCGGCGACGAGGCCGGCAAGGTCGATCCTGCCCGTACTCTGCTGTTGCATGGCTTCCTCCGCGCCGGCGATGGTGCGCCGCGTATTCTTGTTTTGCGGCTTTGTTCTAGTCCCTGCCCGGTCCCGGAAGCAACTCGGAGATCCTGCCCATCAGACGGTAAGCGGTAAGACCGATCCACTCGCGCACCGCAACTTCGGTTCGTCTCAAGCCGTCCGCGCCCATGTTGGTGAAGGAGAATAGATCCTCACGTCCCCCCATCCGCCAGTCCACCGGATAGGCCTCGACGTCAAATCCGGCCTTGCGGAAGATTCCCATCGAGCGCGGCATATGGAAGGCCGACGTCACCAGGAGCCAGCGCTCGCCGGGCTTTGGCGATACCAATTGCTTGGTGAAGATCGCATTCTCCCAGGTGTTGCGGGAGTTACGCTCGAGGATCAGGCGGTCCTTCGCGATGCCGAGATTCTCCAGGATCGGCGCGGAATAGTCGGCCTCCCTGGCCTCGCTCGACACCAGGTTCGCGGAGCCTCCGGTGAAGACGATGCGCGCATTGGGGTAGCGGCGCGCAAGCTCGGCCGGCGCAAACAGACGATCGGCCGCGTGCGCGACGACCGGCGTGCGATGCGCCGCCGACAGATCGGTGTCGACCGAGCCGCCGAGCACGATGATGCCGTCGGGCGCGCCGCGCGAGGCGTCCCACGCCGGGAAGCGCGACTCCAGCGGGTAGATCAGGAGATTGCCGAGCGGCGAGAACGCTGCGAGCGCCAGCAGCACCAGCGTGGTCACGGCAAGCCGGCGGCCAAACGCGGCAAAGCGCGTCGCCATCAGCACGACAGATACAATTCCGAGCTCGACCAGAAGATTGATCGGCAGCAGCGCGACGCCAATGGTCTTGGAGAGAGCGAAAAACAGAGGAGCCTCGCTGGAATGATCGTGCCTGCCATGCGCGGGCTTGGCCGGCACGGCCTTGTTCGGAAATCCTTCTTGAAAGAGGATCGATCGCCGGGTCAAGCCCGGACCGATCAAACCAACCGGACGCGGCAAATGACCCATCATCACCTGCATTCCAGCCCCGAAACCTGCCATTGGGGCTTCTTCGAAGCCGCACTCGAGCCCGTCCTCACCGTGGCCAGCGGCGACGAGGTGACGGTCGACACCATCAGCGGCGGTCCCGACATGCTGCCTGATCGCGACAGGTTTCACATTCCGCCCGAGATGCACCAGGTTCATGCCAAAAACGAGCGCATGCTGCCGGGCCACATCCTCACCGGTCCGATCGCGGTCGAAGGGGCCGAGCCCGGCGACGTGCTCGCGGTCGAGATCCTCGACGTGCAGCTCCGGCAGGATTGGGGCTGGAACATGATCAAGCCGCTGTCCGGCACCCTGCCCGACGATTTCCACGAGACGCGGATCCTGAACATTCCGCTCGACCGTACCAGGATGGTCGGTCGCATGCCGTGGGGCCTCGACCTGCCGCTGAAGCCGTTCTTCGGCGTGATGGGCGTATCGCCGCCGCCAGCCTGGGGCCGCATCTCCTCGCTGATCCCGCGCGCGATGGGCGGCAATCTCGACAACAAGGAGCTAGGAGCCGGTGCGACGCTGTATCTGCCGGTGTTCGTGCCGGGGGCAATGTTCTCCTGCGGCGACGGCCATGGCGTGCAGGGCGACGGCGAGGTCTGCGTCACCGCGATCGAGACCGCGCTGCAGGGCCGCTTCCGCCTGACGCTGCGCAAGGACCTGAAGCTCGATTACCCCCGCGCCGAGACGCCGACGCACTACATGACCATGGCGATGGACCCCGATCTCGACCAATGCGTGGTGCGCGCGCTCCGCGACATGATCGCGCTGCTCGGCGAAACGCGAAATCTGTCGCGCGAGGATGCCTACACGCTGTGCAGCCTCGCCGCCGATCTCCGGGTGACCCAGACCGTCAACGGCGCCAAAGGCATCCATTGCATGATCGAAAAGGCGATCGTGCACGGCTGAGCCGGCGCGCCCTTTCCTGACCTGCCGACATCACGCCGCCGCCCGGTCTTCCCGGCGGCCCGTCGTGATGTGTCCGATTCTCAAGCGATTCCAATCACGTGAGCTTCCGCCCCAGCGCTGATTTGACTTCCACCCCCGAACCTAAATAGAGTCTTAATCGTTACTTTTATGTACCCGAGTAAGAGGCTAGCGTTCGGGCCATGGCCACCGAAAAAGCCGAGACTGACCGCATTCCCGTAACCTTGGCGCTCTCGACCATCGCGTATCTGGAGAAGCTGGTGAGACAGGGCACCCACGGCACCAGCGTTCCCGGCGTCGCACGGACATTGATCGAGGAAGGCATCCGTCTCGCCATCAAGGACGGTCTTCTGTCGATCCGCGACAATGGCAGGACGTGAGCGCACCCGGTACGTGAGGCGGGCGGATCTCGAGACCGCGGATGGCCGACATCTGCAACCTGGGATCGCCGACAAATGCCTGTTCTCTCACCGACCTGGACCGACGAACGAATCGAACTCCTGAAGCAGCACTTCGAGGCCGGCCTCTCCTGTCGCGAGATCGCCGCCGACATCGGCGTCAGCCGCAACGCGGTGATCGGCAAATTGTCGCGGCTCAATCTAACGCGCGGCCGGACGGTCGACGACCGAAAGGTCCAGGACAAAGGCCTGGCGCCGGCGCGGATGCGCAAGGCCGTGCCGCGGCTGCAATACGAGATGCTCGCCACGATCTATGGCGAGACCGATGCGCCGGTGTTTGCCGGCCCAATCGACGAGGCCAACCGCTGCTCGTTGCTGGAGCTGTCGGAGAATCGCTGCCGCTGGCCGATCTCGACGCCGGGCGCAGCCGATTTCTGCTTCTGCGGCAACACGGCGCCGGACGGCCAGCCCTATTGCGCCGGCCACAGCCGCCTCGCCTACCGGCCGCCGGCGCGCACCCGCTTGATACGCGGCTGACGTTGCGGGCATCTGGACAACAAAAAACCTCCGGCGGGGCATCGCCGGAGGTTTCTGGAGGCTTAGCATGAAGCTAAGAGCCGCAACTTTCGTATCTGGCTGGCAGTGATATAGCTTAGTAGCTCAAGTAAGTAAATAAGTTTGACGCGACGGAATCGCATGGCTCGCCTTCGTGTTCCGCAACGGCATTCGATTTTCCGAAATCCTTGCCCATGAAAAACCCCGGCAGTTTCCCGCCGGGGGTCTCCGATCGATTTGCGCGATCGATGATCAGAAGTTGCGCTGAGCGCGCAGCAGCATGCTCACCGAGTCTTGGTCCTTCAGCTCGTACACGGCCGCCGGCTTCGCAGCGCTGGCTATGCCCGGGCTCGCGATGAAGCCGGAGTACTTCTGGTCCAGACGCGACCAGCTCAAGTCGGCAGTGAACGCCAGGCCCTTGACCGGGGTCCACACGGTGTTCACACCGACCACCGCGAAGTTGAAGTCCGGATTACAGGTCGAACCGGCCAACCCGATTGCGGCGAAGTTGGTGCAGATCAGGGCCTTGCCCGTGTTGCCGTACTTCAGCTGGGCGTAGCCACCGTAGATGGCGCTGGCCCAGTTCGGGCTCCAGTTGTGGGTATAGCCGCCACGGAAGCCCCAGGTCTTGACGGTATCGATGCCGGTACCGGTTCCGAACACGCCGTCGGCGAGACCGGCGAACCCGGTGCTCTGATACGCGCCGTTGCCGCTGCCGCTGAACATGAAGAAGCTCTGCGGGAACAGGCTCTGGAAGTTGTAGCGGGTCGCACCATCGGTGTAGACGGCCTGCAGGTTGATGACGTCACCCGCGCCGGTCGGGATGTTCTTGATCGACAAGGCGCCCTGCACGGCCCAGCCCCACTTGTCGGAGGGATGACCGGTGACTTCAGTCGCGCCGTAATAGGCTGAATGCAGCTCATGGGCCGCGACCGAGATCTGCGCCAGACCCCAGGCCTGGTCGACACGAACCTGACCGATCACCTCGGGCATGCGCGTGCCGCCCCAGGCGCTGGCGCCATAGACGCCGGTCACGAACTGCGCCGCCGTACCCGACGACACGTTCCAGAGGTTCGACTGACCATTGTTCGCCGAGGTCTCGTCCTGCAGCGCGAACGAAGCAGTGATGCCCTGGCCGAAGTCAGCCGTGTAGGCAACCTGGTTCACGCCGTTGACGTGGTTGGAGCCGCCCGGAAGGGTATCGGGGCCGCCGGCCGGATAGCTCTGCCAGGGAGCGTCGAAGATCGAGACCGTGCGGCCGAAGGTGAAGCCCGCGAACTGGATGAACGCATGGTAGAGACCGAGCGAGGCCGAACTGGTCGAGAACGCCGACGGGTTGCTGCCGGTGACGTTCGTGGAGTCGTAGCTGACGACCAGGTCGGCGTAGGTGCGAACAACGCCGTATTCGGTCGCCGTGCGGGTATCGACGTTGAAGTCCAGACGAGCGCGGCTGTAGTAGTAGTTGGTCAGACGGTTGTTGGACCCGCCGTTCACACTGCTCGAGCTGTTCCTGAAGCCATAGTCGCCGCCGCCGCCGAGAAGCATGTCAGCGCGGATGTAACCACCAAACTTGATGCAGGTATCGGTGCCCGGCATGTAGTAGAAACCCGCGCCGTAGAGCGAGCAGATCTTCACGTATTCGACTGCCTTGGCCTTGACCGGAAGATCAGCCGCCTGAGCTCCACCAACGGCGATCAGTCCCGCCGCAGTGCCGAGCAAAAGGCTCTTCACCACTTTCATTTAAAACCTCCAAGTTGCTCATTTCACGGAGACCGGACCGTGAGGCCCCCCAGATCCCCGTCTCTTCATCAAATCCGCTCGGCCGCTTCGCGTTTTCGGACGTACCTGCATTCGCGAGGGACGTGAGCGAACCACCTGCAACGGGACGATCGAGAACCCCCCACCGTCGGGATCAATATGCCCGCGCCGTTCCGTTAATCAAAATAGTTTATTAGATCAGCTTTGTGGTTTCACTAACCCTGTGGCCGCAACGCAACAGCGGTGTTGAGCCAAAAAGCCTGATCGGGTCATATTTGTAGTTTTCGTGACACCATTACCCTGCTCTGCACTTGCGTCAGAGCAGAGTTGCGTGGACTATGCCCGCCGAAAATGAGCCGGAAAGAGAATCAGCTTGCGGGAGTGACGCTGTGTCCGCGACGAGGAAGGAAGGCGCGCGCCTGCGCACCATCGGCAACCTGGATATCATCAGGCGATTCACCTGGGAGATATCGTCAATCAACATGTATCTCGAGGAGCTGCGTCAGTTCTGGGCGAGGACGCTCGGCATCAGCGGACCGCAATGGCTGATCCTGATGGCCATCTCGGACCTCGACAAGGACGACGGCATTCCGGTCAACGTCGTGTCCAAGCTCCTCCACGTCGATCCGTCCTTCGTCACCACCCAGTCCAAGCTGCTGGAGAAGAAGGGCCTTTTGCGCCGCCGCCCCTCGCCGACCGACGCGCGCGTGGTCCGGCTATCCCTGACCGAGAAAACGCAGAAGCACCTGGCGAGCCTCAACGAGCAGTACAAGACCATCAAGGAATTCGTCTTCCAGGAGTTCGACGAGGCCGAGCTCGCCGAATTCACCACCAAGCTCGCGACGCTGAAGACCCGGCTGGAAAAGGCCTGCGTCCGCCTCAGCCTGGACCTCTGACGGCTCGCCGCTAGATCCGCCCCGCGCCACGGAGCCGCGATTCCAGCCAGTCGAATATATATTCGTTGGCAAGGCTCGGATTGTCGGCATGGGCCTGCGCGGCGCCGGTCTCCGCCGCGGTGAACACTTTCAGCGTGACATCCGAGCTGCCGAGCCGGGAATTCCGGACGAGCTGACGCGCCCGGTCGGCCTTGAGCCAGCCGTCCTCCCCGAGCGTGATCAGCACCGGGCAGTCGGCGCTGGAGGCCATCAGCGGCGCATGCGGCACAGGGACGATGCTGACGTCGCTCATCGCGAATCGGCTGGCGAAAAAGGCCCGCTCGTGCAGATCCCACAGGCCGCCGTCGCAGACGGCGGCGGCAAGCCGCGGCTCCTGCAGCACCGCGCGCGCCACGAAGGACGAGCCCCAGCCATCGGCGATGATCCCGACCCGCGCGAAATCGACGTCCTGCCGCATCTCCAGATAATCCATGACGCCGGGGATCGCGCTCTCGAGATCCTGGCGCCGCAATAGCGCCTCGAGAAAATCGTCGCGCTGGTCGCCGAACAGGTCGAGCGCCAGCATCGAGAAGCCACGCTCGCGCGCGTGCGGCACGAGCTTGAACAGAAATTCTTCCTTGCGGTGGCCGGGCTCGCCGATGCAGATCACGGTCGGCGCCGGCTCCTTCCCCGATGGCGCGGGCAGGAAGTATCCCTGCAGCGAGTGCCCGTCGAGCCAGGGTATCGTCACCACCTCGCCGGCCGGGCTGCGCGCGGCGAGATAGCGGCGCGCGCATTCCTGCATGGCCAGCACGGCGACCCAGCGGCGCTCGTCGGCGGGATCGAGCGGCATCGCTGCGGCACCATAATAGTTCATGGCGCGCAGCCAATTGCGCTGCGCACTGGCGCGGTGGCCCTCCGCGAACGCGGTCTCCGCGCGCTGCCGATTGGTCTGCGCCAGCTTCTTCCACTCGCGGTGCCAGGAGCGGTCGTCGCCGCGCTTCAGCTGCCGCGCGATCATCAGGCATTCCGCGATCGTGGCGCCGCCCTCCTGGGCCGCCGCGAGCAGCCGCGTGAACTCAGCTGAAATGTCCTCTCGCTCCGGGCAAAAGGTCCAGTCGTCGGAGAGGCATGCGGGCATCATTGGGAGCTACGCTCTAATCGTCGCGTTACCCCGATTGACTAAACCATTTCAAGTCGCCGACCAAGCCGGCGCGCGCGTCATTACAGGCATGTGAGATCAACATCGCTTGAACAACGTCATGACGGATGCGTGACATTGCAACAGATCATGGTGCGCGACGAACATTGGCGGGAGCTGGCACTTAGAATTGTCCAAGTATCTCTTGCCATGACGACCATCATAGCCATATCGGCGCGCCTTGCTGGGCGCGCTAAAGAATATGACCCCTAGCGGCGGCGTGCGCGCACGCCTCTCCTTCGAGACGGCGCTGACGTGCCTCCTCGGGTGCGATGGGTGGGCGCCCCGGCAGCGGCCTCAACCAAGCCGCCAGCCGACCTCCTGCGTAAAACTTTCGAAGAAGGCGCGGTCATAGGCCTGCTCCGGCGCGGCGCGCACGCGCTCGTCGAGAAGCCTGGCGTCCTCGCCGACCAGAATGCGCCACCGCTCCGCCTTGACCCCGTCGAGGATGATCTTGGCGGCTTCTGCCGCCGTCGTCGGCGCATCCTCCAGGAAGCTGCGGGCGCGCTCGGCGAACGCCGCCTGGATGTCCTCGTCCGACATCCCGTCGGCATCCGGCACGCCGGCCGCGACCATGCGCTTGCGGGTCAGCGCGACCTCATCGGCATTGAGCCGCTCCGAGCCGTCGGCGCTCTGCACCTTGCGCGAGTTGGAGACGATCGAGGTGCCGATATGGCCGGGCATCACCACCGAGCATTTGACGTGCGGCGCATGCAGGCGCAAATCGTTGATCAGCGCTTCGGTGAATCCCTTCACTGCGAATTTGGCCGCACTGTAGGCGGTGTGCGCCTGGTTCATGCCGATCGAGGCCCAGAAGCCGTTGACGCTGGCGGTGTTGACGATGTGGGCTTCGTCCGCGGCCACCAGCATCGGCAGGAAGGTGCGCACGCCGAGATAGACGCCGCCCCAGCAGATGTTGAAGGTGCGCTCCCATTGCTCGCGGGTGTTGGTGAACAGGCTGCCGCCGCCGCCAATGCCGGCATTGTTGAACAACAGATGGATCCTGTCGGTCTGCTGCTGCTCGGCGAGCTCGTCGCGAAAACGCTTCAGATGGTCCTCGATCGCGACGTCGGCGACGTGCGTCGTGACGCGCAGCCCCTGCGGCAGCTTCTCGGCCTCGCACAGCCGCTTGGTCTCGGCCATCGCGGCCTCCGAGACGTCGCACATGGCGACGTTGCAGCCCTCGGCCACGAGCTGCCGCGCGAGCTCGCGCCCCATGCCCGTGCCGCCGCCGGTGATGACTGCGATCTTTCCAGCAAAATCCTTCATGGGACTTCGGTCCCTCCCCTTGTCGGTGTGTTTCTTGGTCACGGCGCCGCTGACCGCGGCGCGCGCAAAACTGTAGCAGCGCGACATCCGCGGGTAAAAGCCGTGCGCTGCCCTCTTCGCCTTCGGTAATTTCGGCGGGCGGACTACGCGCGATGTTGCGCGCGGGCCTTGTGAAGTGGCTCATAGGCGACACGGCCCGGATAATCGATCATTCCTGAGTATTTTCCAGCGGGTTCCCCGTATTTGTCCGGCTTCGGGTTAATGGCAATTTTTCTACAATCCGAATCGCCAAATGGGGGTGGACGCTGGATTGAGTCGGCCAGGCCAGCGTGTTGTTTGCGTGTCACAGGCTCTGGCACTCCGCTTGCATCCTCTTCGTGGTCAGAAACAACCAACGAGGTGATAGGAATGTTCGTGACCGTCGTTGCCGTGCTTTGCCGGCTTGGCGCAGCCAGCTCAGGCAGTTGTGTCGAGGAAATCGTGACAGACAGCAACATGACACCCGAGATTTCGCTAATGCAGTGCGCGATCGGCGCACAAGCGCCTCTCGCGAAGTGGATGGGTGAGCATCCGATCTATCACGCGAACTGGCGCCTCGAGCGCTACAAATGCGTGCCGGGTCATTACGAGATCAAGGGCCACGCCTAAGGCCCCGCAAAACCACTGGTACCGAGACCACGGATACCAGAACGATCGATCCAAGAGGAAACGCCCGGGGGCCGCTTATCCCTGCGTGCGGACACTGCCAGCGCCAGACCGATCACGGCAGGCGCTCTGTGACAATGATCACGCCCTCCCTCTAAGCCACTTCACGCAAGATGATCGCGCGTGCCCGCCGTCCTTCCGGCGTCGGCATCAGCGCGAAGTTGTGCGGTTGCTCGCGCAATAGATGCAGCTCGATCGGCACGCCCACCGCCCTCGCTCTTGCGGCAAGGTCGACGCTGTCTGGATACAGAAGATCGCGCGTGCCCGAAAAAATCGTCATCGGCGCGAGCCCGCGGAAACTGCCGTTGAGCGGGCTGACGAAGGGATGGCCGACTTCGAGCTCGCCGGCATAGAGCCGCGCGGCCTCGACGATGCCCGGAATATCCTGGATCGGATCGCGCGCCGCGATCGCAACCTGCTCCGGACGGCCGACCGAGGCATCGGCCGCGGGCGAGATCAGCAGCAACCGGCTCGGCTGCCGATGACCGCGATCGCGCAGCCATTGGCAGGCGGCGAGCGCAAGCCCAGCGCCGGCCGAATTGCCGACGACCGTCACTTTTGCATCGCCAGCGTCTTCCAGCAGCATGCGCAGCAGCTCGGCCGTCGCCGGCACGACGTCCTTGGCGGTCGCCCGCGGCGCCAGCGGGTAGATCGGCACGACGCAGCAGATTCGCGCCTTGCGCGTCATCTCACCGATGAAGCGCCAATGCGCCGGCGCGATCTCGTTGATGTAGCCGCCGCCATGCAGGAACATGACGTAGTTGCAGCCCTCGTGGCCTGACGCCGGCTCGGTGTAGTAGACCGGCCAGCCGCCCATCTTGGTCAGCGTCACCTCGACGTTGCCGACCCCGACCGGCTCGTGAGAGGCCGGCGCCAGCGCCAGCTTCTGCACACGCGCCAGCACCGCCTCGGCGGATGCAAGCTGCTGCTTGTAGGGAAGCTGCCGCAGCAGCAGGTTGAGGGCCCGGCTTTGCAGGCTTGGTGCTGGATCGCGCGGCGCCCGCGCGCCGAATACGCAGCCGCCCGGACAGAATTGGAAGGCCGATACAAGTCTCGCAACGCTCATCGCCACATCCCCATCCGGCTGTTTCGACCCGGCGACGAAGAGGGTTGCCGACCCGCCGCCATTGGTCGATATAATGCGAGCATTCACTCGCTTTTCCTACTCGCATTCAGATCACAAGTCCGTGGCCCGCAAACCGTCCACAACACCCCGGAAAAATGCCTCGCAGGAGCGATCCCGTGCCACCGTCGACGCGCTGGTCGAGGCAACTGCTCGCATTCTGGTCAAGGAAGGCTTCGAGAAGGCCAGTACCAACCGCATCGCCGAGATCGCCGGCGTCAGCGTCGGCTCGCTCTACCAATATTTTCCCAGCAAGGAGGCCCTCGTCGCCGCCGTGATCGATCGCCACAATGATGCGATCATGAATGTCGTCCGCGCCGCCTTCGCGGAGGTCGCCGACCTGCCGATCGAGATGGCCGTGCACCGCCTCGTCACCGTCGCGATCGAGGCCCATCACATCGACCCGAACCTGCATCGCGTCCTCGCCGAGCAGATCCCCCGCTCCGGTCACCTCGCGGAAGTCGAAGCCTACAGCCACGAAATCCACGCCCTCGTGCGCACCTATCTCGAACGCCACCGCAAGGAGATGCGCAAGATCGATCCCGCGCTCGCAGCATTCATGTGCGTGAGCGCGATCGAAGCCATCGCGCACAACACCGTGCTGAACGGAGAGATGCTGTCGGAGAAGATGGTGAAGGTGCTGGTGGACGAGACGACGCGGATGGTGGTGGGGTATTTGAGGTAGCGGAGCCTGAGATTACGGAAATCGGCGACAGCGCGCCCATTTGGATGAGGCAGCGTCCTGCGCCCTGAGAGGCGCGCCAGAATGCAGTCCAGCACTGTCACCGTAATGTCCGAACACGACGGATCGAGGAAGCGCCCACTTCGCCAGGCCCGATGACACAAAGCGCACCGCGTTTGTTCGGGACCAAGTTACCATGCATAGTACCGGGGCTCTCGGCGGGCCGCTTGACTCAGGTCAATATCCCGCCGGCCTCAGCGCGCCAACATTGTCGTATGGGTGTTGTATTGCCTGCCATCTAGCGTGAGCGATCCCGGCGGAGTGCCGGGGCGCGGACATCGATCGTGAATCGTGACACGACGGAAAGCAGAATGAAGCTCGCGCTTGCGCTGCCACCACCGCAACGTGATTTGCGTCTCGACCTGTTTCGCGGCCTCGCCAACTGGGCGATGTTTCTCGGCCATGTGCCCGGCACAGTGCTGGTGTGGTGTTCGTTCCGAAATTATGGATTCAGCGACGGGGCCGACCTGTTCGTGTTCATCTCCGGCTACACCTCGGCGCTCGTTTATACCCGAAAAATGGAGCGAGGCTTTGTGTTCGGAACGAGCAGGCTCTTCAGGCGCGTATGGCAAATCTACACCGCCCATATCGTGCTATTCATGATCTACCTGGCTTTCATCCATTTCCTGTCGGAGAGGTTCAACGCGCCTGATCTGATCGATCTGTTCAACGCCGGACCGGTCACCAGCGCGCCGATCGAGATGATGACGCAGGGGCTTTTGCTGCGATACAAGCCTCTGAATTTGGACGTGCTGCCGCTGTACGTCGTCTTGATGGGCCTGTTTCCTCCGATCCTCTGGTTGATGTTGAGATTTCCCGACGCCGCCATGATCGGGTCGGTGCTGTTATATCTGGCTGCGCGGCAATTCCATTGGAACCTGCCTTCCTATCCGTCGGGAAGCTGGTACTTCAATCCGCTGGCGTGGCAGCTTCTGTTTGTTACGGGCGCATGGCTCGCGTTGACCGGTGCGGGGCGTCTGCATTTCTTGCTGCGGTCCAGGTTCGTGCTGGTTGTTGCGGTTGCCTATTTGATTTTTGCGGCGATCATGACGTTAGCTGCTCACCAGCCTCAGCTCCGGGCCTTGTTTGCGCCTGCCTTGTTCGAGCTTTTCAATCCCAACGACAAGACCAATCTGGCGCCCTACCGCTATCTTCATTTGATGGTACTGATTATCCTTGGTGCCCGGTTCATACCGATCGATGCGCGCGGGCTACAAGCCACCATCTTGCGACCCCTGGTAAAGTGCGGCCAGCAGTCCCTCGAAGTGTTCTGTGTGGGCATTCTCCTGGCCTTCATCGGGTACTTCATCCTGCAGTTGGCAGGGAACGGCATCCTCGCTCAACTGCTCGTCGGAGCTGCGGGAATCGCGATCATGACGGCGGTTGCCTACTACAGATCCTGGTCAAAGCGAGTAGAGAAACCTTCACATGAGAGTCCGGTGGATGGAAAGAGGGCGCCGGAAAGCACCGGCCCCCTCGAGCATCTTGTAGTGCGCGCCGCCGGAACGGTGCCGCAGGTCGCTTGCGGGACGGGTACGCAGCAGCAGCCGTTAAGGGAAGTTTGACAACCGCGCCGGCCGTCAAGATCGCGATCGAGGCCCATTCCATCGACCCGAATCTGCACCGCGTCCTCGCCGAGCAGATCCCCCGCTCCGGCCACCTCGCCGAGGTCGAGGCCTACAGCCACGAAATCCACGCCCTCGTGCGCGCCTATCTCGAACGTCACCGGAAGGAGATGCGCAAGCTCGACCCCGCGCTCGCAGCGTTCATGTGCGTGAGCACGATCGAAGCCATCGCGCACAACACGGCGCTGAACGCAGCCGAGATGCTGTCGGAGAAAATGGTGAAGGTGCTGGTGGACGAGACGACAAGGATGGTGGTGGGGTATTTGAGCTGGGTGGGCGACAAGCCAGGGCATTGCGATCTAGCTCCGCACGATGCTTCTTGAGCTTCGCATCTGGCCTGATGACGATCGCACTGCCCGCGTCCAAAGCTGATCGTATTTGCGCGACTCATCCTCCGCCGGGACGCGACCGCGTCAGTCGTCGCGCGGTAACTCGCCTCGCCAATTTAAATATTTATGCATATTTAATTTTGACAAATTAAATCATTATTATTTGAGGCCGGGCAGAACCGGAGCGTGGTCAATCTCAGTCAGGCACGCTCTTGCTCCGCGATGTCGGTATGTCATCACCGTTTTGCGCGTCTTGAGGAACGCGACCTCTGAGCTTGCATTGTCGGCTTGATCTTCAATCGTTCACGAGGTCGACAATGCATCTTCTCGTCAGAATGGCGGCGATTGCGACAGTCCCTGCTTGGATCGGATTGAACGCGAACGGCGCTGCAGCACAGGATTTCCATGACCGGTGGTCCATCATTCCGAAGGCTCAGGCAGAGCCGGCGCCTGCTGGACCCGAACAGCCGAAGAAGGATCAGATTGAGGCGCCACCTCCAACCGCACAAGAGCCATCGGCTGATCGCTCGGGCATGCGATCTTTCAATCGAGTCTTTTCGGGAAAGGCCTCCTATTATTCATATTCCAAAGGCAAGACAGCGAGCGGTTCGACATTCAATCGGAATCACCTCACGGCGGCGCATCGCAGCCTGCCGTTCGGCACCAAGGTCCGCGTGACCCATGGAGGAAGCAGCGTCATCGTCACCATCAACGACAGAGGCCCGTTCATTCGTGGCCGCGTCCTCGATCTCTCGCTCGCTGCCGCGCGCAGCTTGGGGATTACGAATCGCGGCGTAGCTCAGGTTCGTGCCGAGGTGTTGTAGCGGGCGGCTTTTGAACGGCCGTGACATTGAAAACCCGACGCGTTTGTGGATATGACCTCGAGTACTCACCGCCTTCAACGGGATGGCGATGGGGTATTTGAGGTATCAGCGCTTGTGCCTTTTGGGGAAGCCGGCGGAAGCCTCGCAGAATAACAAGTAGTCCCGCAACGCCGATCATGTCGGCGGGCAGACGAAGGTCGTCAGGCTTCCTTCTTCTTCACGCTGATATTTCCGTCGCCCTCGATATATGCCTCTACGACGTCCGAGGGACTCGCTATCCCCTCCTCGCGAAGCTTGCTCATCAACTCATCCATCGTCACCAGCTCCTGCCGCATGTGGCGGCGAAGGACCTGCCCGTTTTTGATGAGCAGGAGCGGCGCCGGCCGAGCAAGCCGCTCCACGAAAGGCACGTGATACCCGACCCAGTCGATGGCTAGATTCCAGAAAATGATGGTGGCAACGAGCACGATACCTTCTGTGATCGAGTGGTATTCGCCCGCCATGCCATTCTGCGCCGCGTCCGCCAACAGGACGACGAGAAGCAAATCGGGAATGCTGAGTCCGCCGGTTTGTCGCTTCAAAATGAACCGCATCAGGGTGAAGATGCCGAGATACATGATGGTGCCCCGCACGATCATTTCCATGATGGAATGCGTCGGGACGAAGATCTCGCTCCACGATAACTGAAACATGTTGCCCTCGCCTGAATGGAAGCGTCCTGATGCCGCGAATCGAAACTCTTATCGGACCCGAACAGTTTCGGAGTTGCGAGGAGGATGGTGAAGAGTTGAGGCTCTAGCCGACCGCTCGACCGTGATTGTCCTCTGGACGATCAGCTCCTACCACTGTCCGACGCGGCGATTCGGAAAAACAATATGACTCAATGACATCGCTACTGTGCATGGGGTTGTTTTCGTCGTTTCGATGTACCGCCCACCGCAGGCCCCGCTTCTGGCCACAGGCATCGTCGCGGCCGGAGCACGCTCCACGCCGACGGTCACCCGACAGAGGTTGAAAAAATGGTCGGAGCGAGAGGATTTGAACCTCCGACCCCTAGTCTCCCAGACTAGTGCGCTAACCGGGCTGCGCCACGCTCCGAATGCCGTTCCATTAGCTAGGATCGCCGCTTTGCGCAAGGCGAGGCCGCAGCATTTTGGTGTATCGGCCCAGAGGGGCCGGAACTGCCCGCAAAGGTGGGCCTCCCCTAGCCGTCCTTGAGGGCCTGATCCAGCATCTCGCGGCAGGCGACGAGGTCGGCCAGCGCCCGACCCAGCCGCTCGCGGTCCAGCGCGCTGGGGCCGGCGGGCGCGGTGGCGGCGCCTTTGCGGAAGGTGGTGAGGATCTCCTCGTCGTCGATCTCGCTGAAGCGGAAGTCGATGCCTTCCTCCTCATCGCCCTGGAAGTCGTCATCGTCGGTGTCGGTGACGCCCTTGATGGGGGCCTCGTCCTCGGGCTCCATCAGGCTCGCGCCGATGGCGTCCTCGATCGCGCCGAAGGAGACCGCGGCCGCGCTGTCGGCGAGACCCTGCACCGATTTGACGCCGTGCTCCTTCAGGATCCGCTGCACCCCGCGGATGGTGTAGCCCTCGCCATAGAGCAGCCGGCGGATGCCCTTGAGCAGATCGACGTCGTCGGGGCGGTAGTAGCGGCGGCCGCCGCTGCGCTTCATGGGCTTGATCTGGGAGAAGCGGGTCTCCCAGAACCGCAGCACGTGCTGCGGAATGTCGAGTTCCTGCGCTACTTCGCTGATGGTTCGGAACGCATCCGGCGCCTTGTCCAAAGGCCAGTCCTTTCCGAAAGGCGGTTAAGCCTCTTCTTGAGCCGGGGTGGCGTCGCCGTTGGTGCGGTGCTGGGCGTTGATCCGCTGCTTCAGGATCGCCGACGGCTTGAACACCATGACGCGGCGCGGCGAGATCGGCACCTCGGTGCCGGTCTTCGGGTTGCGGCCGATGCGCTGACCCTTCTTGCGCACCATGAAGGAGCCGAACGAGGACAATTTCACCGTCTCGCCCTTCTCCAGGCAGTCGGTGATCTCCTTCAGCACGAGTTCCACGAAGGCAGACGATTCCGTGCGCGACAGGCCCACCTTCTGGTAGACGGCTTCGCACAAATCGACACGCGTTACGGTTTTGCTGGTCTCGCTCATCGCCCTGCCCCACCTCACGGCGAACAATTCTTGTCTGAAATTATGAGGTTACGATAGTGCGGTCAACACCGCACATCAATGCAGACGTCGGGATAATCGGCCGTGATTCCGGCAAAATTTTATCGGTGTGGCTTACCAGCGCACCAGCGCGGAGCCCCAGGTGAAGCCGCCGCCCATGGCCTCCAGAAGGACCATGTCGCCCTTCTTGATGCGGCCGTCCCTGCGCGCCACCGAGAGCGCCAGCGGAATCGAGGCTGCCGAGGTGTTGCCGTGACGGTCCACCGTCAGCACCACCTTTTCCGGCGCGATGTGCAGCTTGTGCGCGGAAGCGTCGATGATTCGCTTGTTGGCCTGGTGCGGCACGAACCAGTCGATGCCGTCGGCATTGAGCCCTGTCGCCGCAAAGGCATCGACGATGACGTCGGTGATCATGCCGACCGCGTGCTTGAAGACCTCGCGGCCCTCCATGCGCAGATGGCCGACGGTCTGGGTCGAGGACGGCCCGCCGTCCACGAACAGCTTTGCCTTGTGGCGGCCGTCGGATCGTAAGTGAGTGGTGACGATGCCGCGATCGGTCGCGGCATTGCCGGGCTGCTCCTGCGCCTCCAGCACCACGGCGCCGGCGCCGTCGCCGAACAGCACACAGGTGCCGCGATCGTTCCAGTCGAGGATGCGCGAGAAGGTCTCCGCGCCGATCACCAGCGCGCGCTTGTAGGCCCCGGTGCGCAGGAAATTGTCGGCGGTGGCGAGCGCGAAGACGAAGCCCGAGCACACTGCCTGCAGATCGAAGGCCGCGCCATGATTGATGCCGAGGCCGTGCTGCACGGCGACGGCGGTCGCGGGGAAGGTGTTGTCGGGCGTCGAGGTCGCCAGCACGATCAGCTCGATCGATTGCGCGTCAACGCCGGCATCGCGGAGCGCCGCCTGTGCCGCCTTGATGGCGAGGTGCGAGGTGAACTCGCCCTCGGCCGCGATGTGCCGCTCGCGAATGCCGGTGCGCTGCACGATCCACTCGTCGGAGGTATCGATGCGCGCCGCCAATTGGGCGTTGGTCACCACCTGCTCCGGCAAGTAAGAGCCGCAGCCGAGCACGACCGAACGAATCTGAGTCACGAAACATCCTCCGGCGCGGGCTGCACGAATTTGAGTGCACCACCCTCGCGGTTGAGCATCTGATTGATCTTGTTCAGGAGATCGTAGTGAGCCATCTCATAGCCAACATCGATCGCATAGGCAAAGCCTTCGGCGTTGGTTCCGCCGTGGCTCTTGACCACCACCCCGTTCAGTCCCAGCAGCACGCCACCATTGGACTTGTTGGGGTCCATTTTGTCGCGCAGGGCCTGGAAGGCGCTGCGCGCGAAGAGGTAGCCGAGCTTTGACATCCAGCTCCGTTGCATCTCGTGACGAAGCAATTCCGCCATCTGCCGTGCGGTTCCCTCGGCCGCCTTCAGCGCGATGTTGCCGCTGAAGCCTTCGGTGACGATCACGTCGGCGAGCCCCTTGCCAATGCCGTCGCCCTCGACGAAACCGATATAGTCGAGCTCCGGCAGGTTCCGCGCCCGCAGGATCTCGCTGGCCTCGCGGATCTCCTCGTGGCCCTTGATCTCCTCGGCGCCGATGTTGAGCAGCCCGACCGTGGGCCGGGTTTTGTTGAACAGCACGCTCGCCTTGGCCGCGCCCATCACCGCCATCGACACCAGATGGTGGGCATCGCCGCCGAGGGTGGCGCCGAGGTCGAGCACGACGGACTCCCCGCGCAGGGTCGGCCAGATCGCCGAGATCGCCGGCCGGTCGATGCCCGGCAGGGTGCGCAGATGGAAGCGCGCCATCGCCATCAGCGCGCCGGTATTGCCGGCGGAGATCGCGACGTCCGCCTCGCCCTTCTTGACCGCGTCGATCGCGAGCCACATCGAGGAGGTCTTGCGGCCGCGCCGCAGCGCCTGGCTCGGCTTGTCCTTCATGCTGACGGCGACGTCGGTATGGATGATCTTGGAGGCGGCCTTCAGCTTCGGGTGCTGGTCGAGCTCGGGCTCGATCCTGGCGCGGTCGCCGACCAGCAGGAACTCGGTGTCGCGATGCCGGCCAAGCGAGATGGCGGCGCCCGGAATGACCACGGCGGGGCCGACATCGCCCCCCATGGCGTCCAGCGCGATGCGAACCTTGCTTGGCATGTAAGTCCTGGAAACCTGGTCTGGTGCGGTCTTGGGATCAGCGGGGCCGCAAAATGGGTTCGCCACCGGTACGGCGGCCGGCCAAGCGCCACGCCGCACCCGGACCGGGGCGCGACAATAGCGTTTTGTACCCCCGAAACAACCTCTTGCCCCCAGCCTTTTGCATTCGGGGCAATCCGGCCGCCGGGCGCGGATTTCGCGAGAAATCCATTGAAATCAGACAGATAAACAGCTGTCTCAAACCATCAGGGCAAATGGCTCGCGTCCCCTGGCAAGGCAGCCGCGAGCCAAAGTGCCCCTCATTGGCCCTTCTTCTTGTCCTGCAATGCCTTCAGCAAGGCGAAGGGATGGTCTTCGGGGTCGGGAGCGGTGACCTCCGCCTCGAACACGGCCCCCTCCTTGCGTGGATAGGGATCGATCGCCAGGAACAGGACGTCGGTGGCGAGCCGGCCGAGGTCGATGATGCCGCCCGTGATCGGCTCGGGCGGGTCGGCAACCTCGGGCGGCGCCTCGTCGTCCTGCCCCTCCTCGATCAGATCGGCCAGGCGGCGCGCCTCGGCCTCGGGGGCGAACATCAGGTCCACCTCCTCCTCGATCTCGCTCTCGATCGGATCCAGCGTGACGACGCAGGTCTGGCCGATCCGGCCTCGAACCAGGCCCGTGACCTGGACCCGCCCGCCGCTTTTCGGCACGACATCGAAGCTGGCATGGGCGGACAGGATCTCGCGCAAGCCCGCGACCTCCGCCATCGCCTGCCGCTCGGCCACTGAGGCCTCGAGCTCGCGATGCAACCCGCCGTCCGGGATTTGCGCAACGATGACGGGCGCCCGCCAGGGATCGCGCTCGGTATCTGGTCGGCTCATGGCGTGACATCCTGTGACAGCGCCCGGGGAAACTTGAAGGACGCGCGCAGCAGCGCGGCCTCGTCGGTTCGGCCAAGATCGGCCTCGCTGGCCCTCGCATAGGCCGCGAGCCGCTCCGCCTGGTCGAAGCCGGTCCCATTCAAGATATTCTTGCAGATCGCCGCTGCCAGCGCCTCGCCGCCGGCTTCCATCGCCTGGTCGTAGGCCTGGACGCGGCCGTAGAATGCCTCGCCGAAGGCCCGCATCCGCTTCGGCACGGTCTGGTCGCCCACCCCCATCTCGCGCAGATTGTCGTCCATGTCCTCGCAGAAGCGGTCGAACAGCGCCTGCGACAGCTCCGCGGCGCCCTGAACCGCGCGCAGACGGCGCAGCAGCAGCCAGAGATGCAGCAGCAACAGGTCGAAACGCCCGTTAACCGTATCGGGCACACCCAAGACCCGGTAAAACAGGGGTTCTCGCGCCTGCGTCACGATCATGCCATAGATGGCCTCAATGGTGCCGGGCGGGGTTCGCCGGGGTTTCCTGAAGTGATTGAACGGCCAAAGCATTGTGGTTTCCGCAAGCGGGCGCGCGCGAGTTGCATTCAGACGCCCAGCCCGGTACTTCAGCGCCTCGCGCGACGCAAGGGGACGGAATCAGTTCCGCTATGACGACAACGAACCAGATCAGCCTGCGCGCGGACATGCGGCGCGGCCTTCATGCCTGTTGGCGCGGCCTGCGCATGCTCGCGGCCACCGCCGTGATCGGCGTGGCCCTTGCAGCTTGCACCGGCGAGCAGTTCCAGAAAGGCTACATCCTGCCGCCCGGCGCGCTCGAGCAGATTCCGATCGGCGCGAGCCAGGATCAGGTGCTGATCGTGATGGGCACGCCTTCGACGGTCGCGACCCTCGACGGTGAAGTGTTCTACTACATCTCGCAGCGCTCGGAGCGCCCGGTCGCCTTCATGAACCAGAAGGTGGTCGATCAGCGTGTCATCGCAGTCTATTTCGACAAGACCCGGCGCGTGCGCCGGCTTGCGAATTACGGTCTCCAGGACGGCAAGATCTTCGACTTCATCAGCCGCACCACGCCGACGTCGGGTCAGGAGATGAGCTACCTTACCCCGCTGTTCAAGCTGCTCAGCTTCAACTGAGGCCGTCGAAGGATTCGATCGAAGCGGCTTGTCGCTTCGCGTCGAAAATGCGCGTCGAACGAGGCTCCTGAAGCCGCTTAATTCCATCGCAAGGTATATGGGCTTACGCCTGCGTCGTCGTGCCGCTCTCTGCGCGGCACTTGTCGTCGCGCGCGACTTGCGGTCGCACGTGCCGTTCCCTACGGTTCCCGCAAAGCAAAAAGCAGGAGTGGATTCGTGCATAAGCCTTTGTTGTCCCGCCGTCGTGTGCTCGCCGGTGCTGCCGGCCTTTCGGCCGCAGCGATTCTACCGCGATCGAGCCTTGCCGACTGGAAGCCCACTGAAAACGTTCGTCTCATCGTGCCGGCCGCGGCCGGCGGCTCGACGGACGTGATGGGCCGCCTCCTGGCCGCGCATCTGCAAACCGCCTGGGGTCAGTCGACTGTGGTGGAAAACCGCTCCGGCGGCGGCGGCACGATCGGCACCGCCGAGGCCGTGCGCGCCAAGCCGGATGGTCACACCATCCTGGTCGGCAACCCCGGCCCGAACGCGATCGCCTACAGCATCTTCAAGAACCTCAGCTACAAGCCGGACCAGCTTCAGCCGGTCTCGAACATGATCCGGATTCCGAACATCGTCTCGGCGCATCCGAAGACCGGCATCAAAACGATTCCCGAGCTGATCGCGTATCTGAAGGCCAATCCGGACAAGCTCAGCTACGCCTCCTCCGGCGTCGGCCAGAGCCCCCACCTCACCGGCGCCTGGTTTCTCCAGCTCACCGGCCTGAAGATGACGCACATCCCGTTCCGCGGCGCCGGCCCCGCGCTCCAGGCCGCCCTTGCCGGCGACATCCAGATCCTGTTCGACAATCTCTATCCGACCCTGCCTCAGGTGCAGAGCGGCACACTCAACGGTCTCTGCGTCACCACGCCCGAGCGCAGCGACCTCGCCAAAGACCTGCCGACCATGCGCGAGAGCGCGCCGGAGCTGGCGAATTTCGACGTGTCCTCCTGGTTCGCGGTCTTCCTGCCGAAGGGCGCTTCGCCCGAGGTGCTGGGCGCGCTCAATCTCCAGGTCAAGGCGATGCTGGAGCGCGAGGACGTCAAGAAGCAGATCGCCGCCATGGGCGCCCGCGCCGACTACGGCACGCCCGAGCAGTTCGCCGCCTTCGTGGACGCCGAGACGAAGAAGTTCGCCGGCATCATCCAGAAGGAAGGCCTGCAGATGGACGTGCAGTAGGTCTCTCTCACGTCATTGCGAGAGAAGCGAAGCAATCCAGGCTGTCTCTGCGGAACGATGCTGGATTGCTTCGTCGCAAGAGCTCCTCGCAATGACGTCGGGAGAGCGTCGCATCGCAATCAAAAACCCCGCGGCTCACGCCGCGGGGTTTTCTCTTGTCGCGTCAGCGCCGCTCAGTGCGCCAGGATCGCCAGCAGCAGCAGGGCCACGATATTGGTGATCTTGATCATCGGGTTCACCGCAGGTCCCGCCGTGTCCTTGTAGGGATCGCCGACGGTATCGCCGGTCACCGCGGACTTGTGGGCATCAGAGCCCTTGCCGCCGAAATGACCGTCCTCGATGTACTTTTTGGCGTTGTCCCAGGCGCCGCCGCCCGAGGTCATGGAGATCGCGACGAACAGGCCCGTCACGATGACGCCGAGCAGCATGGCGCCGACGGCCGAGAATGCCGCCGACTTGCCGGCCGCGCCGCCGCCCGCGATCGCATAGATCAGGAAGTAGACGACGATCGGCGACAGCACCGGCAGCAGCGAGGGGATGATCATCTCCTTGATTGCCGCGCGCGTGAGCAAGTCGACCGCCTTGCCGTAATCAGGCTTGTCGGTGCCCTGCATGATGCCCGGCTTCTCGCGGAATTGGCGACGGACCTCCTCGACGATCGCACCGGCCGCACGGCCGACCGCGGTCATGCCCATCGCGCCGAACAGGTACGGCAACAGACCGCCGAACAGCAGGCCCACCACGACGTAGGGATTGTTCAGTGAGAAGTCCGGATTGACGCCGGCGAAGTAGGGATGCTGCGCGGAGCGGGCCACGAAGAACTTGAGGTCCTCGTTGTAGGCCGCGAACAGTACCAGGGCGCCGAGACCAGCGGAGCCGATCGCGTAGCCTTTGGTGACCGCCTTGGTGGTGTTGCCGACCGCGTCGAGCGCGTCGGTCGACTTGCGCACCTCCTTCGGCAGTCCCGCCATTTCGGCAATACCGCCGGCATTGTCGGTGACGGGGCCGAAGGCGTCGAGGGCGACGATCATGCCGGCCAGCGCCAGCATGGTGGCGGTCGCGATCGCGATGCCGAACAGCCCGGCGAGGCTGTAGGTGACCAGGATGCCGGCGATGATGACGATCGCAGGCAACGCGGTCGCTTCCATCGAGATGGCGAGGCCCTGGATCACGTTGGTGCCGTGGCCGGTGACCGAGGACTGGGCGATCGACTTCACCGGACGATAGTCGGTCCCGGTGTAGTATTCGGTGATCCAGATGATCAGGGCGGTGACGACGAGACCGACCACGCCGCACTCGAACAGCGCCAGGCCGGTGTAGTTGACGCCCTCGAGCTTGCCGAAGCCGATCAGGTAGTAGATCACCAGGGCGATGCCGATCAGCGACAGGATGCCCGTTGCGATCAGGCCCTTGTAGAGCGCGCCCATGATCGACTGGCTCGGCCCGAGCTTGACGAAGAAGGTGCCGATGATCGAGGTGATGATGCAGATGCCGCCGATCGCGAGCGGCAGCGTCATCATGTTGGCGAGGATCGGCGTCTTGGCGAAGAAGATCGCCGCCAGGACCATGGTGGCGACCGCGGTCACCGCATAGGTCTCGAACAGGTCGGCGGCCATGCCGGCGCAGTCGCCGACGTTGTCGCCGACGTTGTCGGCGATGGTCGCAGGGTTGCGCGGGTCATCCTCGGGAATGCCGGCCTCGACCTTGCCGACGAGGTCGCCGCCGACGTCCGCACCCTTGGTGAAGATGCCGCCGCCGAGACGGGCGAAGATCGAGATCAGCGAGGCGCCGAAGCCGAGCGCCACCAGGGCGTCGACGACGACGCGGCTATCCGGCGCGAGCTTCAGCGAATGGACCAGGAAGCCGAAATAGAGCGTCACGCCGAGCAGCGCCAGACCCGCCACCAGAAGGCCGGTGATGGCGCCCGCCTTGAAGGCGAGCTCCAGGCCGCCGGCCAGCGACGTCGTCGCGGCCTGGGCGGTGCGCACATTGGCGCGGACCGAGACGTTCATGCCGATGAAGCCCGCAGCGCCGGACAGGATCGCGCCGATGGCGAAACCGATCGCGACATAGAGCCCGAGGAAATAGGCAAGCAGCACGAAGATGACGATGCCGACGATACCGATCGTGGTGTATTGCCGCCGGAGATAGGCTTGTGCGCCTTCGCGCACCGCCCCTGCGATCTCCTGCATGCGCGGCGACCCCGCATCCGCGCCCAAGACCGAAGACGTCGCCCAAATCGCGTAGGCGACGGAAAGCGCTCCGCAGAGCACTATCAACCATAATGCTGTCATGTGATGTTTGCCTCAGATCCTTGATGTACCCCCGGCGCCTTTTGTTGTCCGTCGTGCGGTGAAGCGCCTTGATTTTGAACAAAGCCGCCCCCTTGCCCTTAAGGGACGGCTCCAGTCGGCCGCGAGCTTGCCAAAATCACATTGAGGGTGCAACGCCGGATCAGCCCGAAAAGGCCGATCTTGGCAGGTATTTAGGACCAAGCGCTGAGAACTCAGATGCCGGTTTGGAGCAATTCCTAGAAGTGGCTGTAGGACAGCCGCGTCAAAAGCAGATCCTGGCCCTGCCCGTCCAGGAAGCGCAGCGGCTTCTGCCCCTCCGTGATGGTACCGATTGCAGTCACGGCAACGCCGAGGGACTGCCCCGCGGCAATCAGCGTCTCGCATTGTGCCGGCGGAACGGTGCAGAGCACCTCGTAGTCGTCGCCCCCGGCAAGCAGCGTCTCGACAGACGCGACGTTGCGGGCGCGAAGGCCGGCTGCCGCGGCCGAGAGTGGCAGGCTCGTCACGTCGACCGAAGCCGCGACCCCGGAGGCGGCACAGAGCTTGGTCAGATCGCCGGCGAGGCCGTCGGAGACGTCCATCGCCGCGGTGGCATGATCGCGCAGGGCCGGCGCCAGCACGTTGCGTGGCTGCGGCACCCGATAGCGCGAGACCAGAAAATCCCGTGCCGCGGGATCGGAGGTCAGCGCGCTGGCGGCAGCCCCGCCTTTGAGCACGTCGAGGCCGAGCGCGGCATCGCCGATCGTGCCCGTGACCAGGACGCGGTCGCCCGGCCTTGCGCCGGTGCGGCCGATCATCCGCCCCTGAGGCACACGGCCGAAGGCGGTGATCGAGATCATCTGCGGGCCCGGCGTCGACACCGTGTCGCCACCGAGCAGAGGACAAGTGAAGGTCTTCGCATCCTCGCCCAGCGCGTCCGCAAAGGGACGCAGCCAGGCATCCTCCTTGCTGCGCAGCGCCAGCGTCAGCACGAAGCCTGCCGGCGTCGCTCCTTTCGCCGCGAGATCGGACAGGTTCACCCGCAGCGCCTTGCGCGCGATGTTGTCAGGCGGATCGCCGGCAAGATAATGCACGCCCTCCACCACCGCGTCGGTGGTGACGACGATGTCCTCGCCGGACGAGGACAGCACCGCCGCGTCGTCGACCAACCCGAACGCGCCGGGATCGGTCGCCAGCGGTTTGAAATAGCGCGCGATGAGGGAGTCTTCGCCGGAGGGATTTTGTGTGGTTTCCATCGGCGTCAGCCCCATCCACCGCTGTCATCGCCCGGCTTGACCGGGCGATCCAGTATTCGAGAGACAGTCGTGTTAGCCCGATAGGCCGCGGCGTACTGGATCACCCGCCTTCGCGGGTGATGACGACGGAGAATGGGGCAGTCGTCTCGCATCACTTCACCGCCCTCGCGGGAAACTACCCCCGCCCGAACTCGTCGCCGCGAAACTGCCGGCCGATCTGGTCGAGCACGGCGTTGACCATGCCGGTCTCCTCGCGGTCGACGAAAGCATTGGCGACGTCGACATATTCGGAGACCACCACCCGGCCCGGCACGTCCTTGCGATGCTGGAGCTCATAGGCTCCTGCCCGCAGCACTGCCCGCAGGATCGCCTCGATCCGCTTGAGCGGCCAGCCCTTCGACAGCGCCTCGTCGATCAGAGGATCGAGCTTCTTCTGGTCGCGGACGACGCCGGAGACGACGTCGCGGAAAAAGGCGGCTTCCGCCGGCAGATACGTCTCGCCCTCGACCTCGTTGCCGAGCCAATGGCTTTCGAATTCGGCAAAGATGTCGTTGATGCCCGCACCGGCGATGTCCATCTGGTACAGTGCCTGCACGGCTGCGAGCCGTGCCGCACCGCGCCGGTTCGCCTTCTTCTCGACAACGCCGGTCGGCTTTTTGGTGTTATCGGCCATGGCTTCAGGCCCGCGCCAGGCGGCGTTTAATGCGCAGCATCGCAAGCGCGGCGCGCGCGGCATCGCCGCCCTTGTTGAGCTCGCTGGCACGCGCCCGCGCCCAGGCCTGCGCCTCGGTGTTGACGGTGAGGATGCCGTTGCCGAGCGGCAGCTTCCGCGCCACGGCGAGGTCCATCAGCGCGCGCGAGGATTCCTGCGAGACGATCTCGAAATGAATGGTGTCGCCGCGGATCACGCAGCCGAGCGCGATCACCGCATCATAGGGCCTGCCGTTCGCCGCCGCGGCATCGACCGCGATGGCGACTGCCGCGGGGATCTCCAGCGCACCGGGAACCGTAATGACGTCGTGGGTCAGGCCGGCCGCCTTCAGCTCGGCCACCGCGCCGTCCAGCAGCGCATCCTGGAGATCGTCATAGAACCGCGCCTCGACAATCAGCGCGCGCGCGCCGGAAATGTCGGTCTGGTCCTTCAGGGGTGCGCGCCGCGCGTCTGCCATCGTTCAATCCGTTTCGAAAGGGGTCGGCGCTATGTAGTCGCCGGAAGCAGGTAAGCCAAGTTCTAAGAGACCGTCATTTCCGTCAGCCGCGCCGCGTAGCGGGCCATCAGGTCGACCTCGATATTAACCTCATCCCCGGCCTTCCAGCTGCCGATCGTCGTGACATCGAGCGTGTGCGGAATGATCAGCACCGAAAAGGTCACGTCTGCAACCGTATTGATCGTCAGCGAGACGCCGTCGAGCGTGATCGAGCCCTTGGTGGCGATGAACCGTGCCAGCTCCCGCGTCGTCGAGAGCACGAACCGCGCCATATCCGGCAAGTCCTCCCGGCTGACGATGGTTGCAATGCCATCGGCGTGGCCGGCGACGATATGGCCGCCGAGCTCATCGCCGATCTTCAGCGCGCGCTCGAGGTTGAGCCTGGTGCCGACCTTCCAGTGCTTGGCCGTCGTCAGCGCCAGCGTCTCGGCCGCGGTGTCAACGTCGAACCAGGTCCTTTGCTTGGAGTCCCTGCCATCCGCAACGCCCGAGGCAACCACGGTCAGGCACACACCGTTGCAGGCGATCGAGGCGCCGTCCGCAATCGTGCTCTGATCGTAGCGGCAGGCGATCCGCAGCCGGTGCAGCTGCCCCGGCGCCGTTGGCGTGAAGCTGACGATCTCGCCGATATCGGTGACAATGCCGGTGAACATTACGCGCGCTCGTAGATGGTGAGGTTATCCTTGCCGCAGGTCTCGCTAGCATGAACCTTGTAGGCCGGCGACTGCGTGATTTTCGACAGGGGCAATGCATCGAGCGCATCGACGCCGCCTTCGCCGACCGCTTCCGCTCCGCGGAACAGCCAGACCTCGTCGACGAGATCGGCCGCGACGAACGATGCCGCAACGCGGCTGCCGCCCTCGACCATCAGCCGTGTGATGCCCTTGTCCGCCAGCGCATGCAGCACGGCCGAAAGATCGAGCCCGGATGCACTCCCCGGAGGCATGCGCATGATTTGCGCACCGGCCGCGCCAAGGCGCGTCGCGGCGGCCGCTTCCGCAAGCTCGGACGCGATCACCCAAAGCGGCGTCTCGCGCGCGGACCGAACCAGCTGGCTCGATGCGGGAATGCGCAGGCTCCGGTCGAGCACGACGCGCACCGGCGAGCGCGCCGCCATGCCCGGCAGGCGGCAGTTGAGCTGCGGATCATCCGCCAGCACCGTGCCGATGCCGACCAGGATGGCATCGCTTTGCGCGCGGAGCAGATGCACGCGGTTGCGTGCCGCCTCCCCCGTGATCGCAAGGGGCTTGCCGCCGGCCGCACCGATCTTGCCGTCAGGCGAGACCGCGAGCTTCAGGATCACATGAGGACGCTGGTCCCGGATGCGGCGGAAATGGCCGGCATGGTCGAACGCGGCCTCCGCCGCGCACAGACCGACGTCCACATTGATGCCGGCGGCGCGCAGGCGCGCATGGCCCTGGCCCGCAACTTCCGGATTGGGGTCCTCGATCGCCGCCACCACGCGCTTGATGCCGGCGGCGATCACAGCATCGGCGCAAGGCGGCGACTTGCCGAAATGAGAGCACGGCTCCAGCGTGACGTAGAGCGTGGCACCCCGCGCTGCTTCGCCCGCCCGCCGCAACGCCTCGGGCTCACCGTGCGGACGTCCGCCTGCTTGCGTCCAGCCGCGGCCGACGATGACGCCGTCCTTGACGATGACGGCGCCCACGGCCGGATTGGGCCAGGTCCGGCCCTGCCCGCGCCGACCGAGCGCAAGCGCCAGCTCCATGAAACGGCGATCAGCATCCTTGGCCTCGCGGGCCTTCTGCGCGAACTGGTCTTCCAGAATGCGGAAGATCATTTGCGGATCGCGGCGAGCCGCGCTTCCTCCTCGCCGGAGAGCTCGCCGAGCACGTCGGCGAAATCCTTGGCCTCGCGGAAATTGCGGTAGACCGAGGCAAAGCGCACATAGGCGACGTCGTCGAGCGTGCGCAGATGCTCCATCACGGTCTCGCCGATCACCTCCGAGGAGATCTCGGCCTCACCTCCGGTCTCGAGCTCGCGCACGATGGTGGAGACCATCTTCTCGACGCGCTCCGGCTCGACCTGCCGCTTGCGAAGTGAGATCTGCACCGAGCGCATCAGCTTGTCGCGATCGAACGGCACGCGGCGGCCGTTGCGTTTGATCACCGTGAGCTCGCGCAGCTGTACGCGCTCGAAGGTGGTGAAGCGGAAATTGCAGGCGACGCACACGCGCCGCCTGCGGATCACGGACGAGTCCTCGGTCGGACGCGAGTCCTTTACCTGCGTATCGAGACTGTTGCAGTTCGGGCAGCGCATCCGTGTGACCTTTATTTTCGCATGATCTCTTCGGAAAATCGGTACCCACTTTTCCGGATCATGCGGCGCCTTTACTGGTAGATCGGGAACCGGTCGGTGAGCGCCTTGACCCGTTCCTTGATCGCAGCCTCCACCAGCGGCGCCTTGCCGTCGGAGGATTGCGCGATCGCATTGAGGACCTCGGCGATCATGCCGCCGACCTGCTGGAATTCGGCCACGCCGAAGCCGCGGCTGGTCGCAGCCGGCGTGCCGAGCCGAATGCCCGAGGTCACAAAGGGCGATTCCGGGTCGAACGGAATGCCGTTCTTGTTGCAGGTGATGGCGGCGCGAACCAGCGCCTTCTCCGAGACGTTGCCCTTCAGGCCCTTCGGCCGGAGATCGACCAGCATCAGATGATTGTCGGTGCCGCCGGAGACGATATCGAGACCATGGCCCTTCAACGTCTCGGCCAAGGCCTTGGCGTTCTCGACGATGTTCTTGGCGTAGACCTTGAAATCCGGACGCAGCGCCTCGCCGAAGGCGACCGCCTTCGCCGCAATCACGTGCATCAAAGGACCGCCCTGCAGACCCGGGAAGATCGCCGAGTTGAGCTTCTTGGTCAGCGTCTCGTCATTCCACAGCATCAGGCCGCCGCGCGGACCACGCAGCGACTTGTGCGTCGTGGTGGTGGTGACGTGCGCATACGTCACCGGTGAAGCATGCACGCCGCCGGCGACGAGCCCAGCGAAATGCGCCATGTCGACCAGCAGGTAAGCGCCGACGCTGTCGGCGATCTCGCGGAAACGCTTGAAGTCCCAGGCGCGCGAATAGGCCGAGCCGCCGGCGATGATCAGCTTCGGCTTGACCTCTTCGGCCTGCTTGGCCACCGCATCCATGTCGATGATCTGGTCCTCGCGGCGCACGGTGTAGTGCGCGGCCTTGAACCACTTGCCGCTCATGTTCACGGGCGAGCCATGGGTGAGATGGCCGCCGGCGGCGAGATCGAGACCCATGAAGGTGTCGCCCGGCTGCAGCAGCGCCAGGAACACCGCCTGGTTCATCTGGCTGCCGGAGTTCGGCTGCACGTTGGCAAAACTGGCGCCGAACAGCTTCTTGGCACGATCGATCGCAAGGTTCTCGGCGACGTCGACCCACTCACAACCGCCGTAATAGCGCGCGCCCGGATAACCTTCCGCGTATTTGTTGGTCATGACCGAACCCTGCGCTTCCAGCACGGCCCGGCTGACGATGTTCTCGGAGGCGATCAGCTCGACCTCGTGGCGCTGCCGACCGAGCTCACCCTTGATGGCGGCAGCGATTTCCGGATCGGCCTGCTCGAGCGAGGCGGTGAAAAACGAATCGGGCGCGGAGGCGGACTTGGGTGCGGTCATCTTGCGAATATCTCCACCGCCGCAGCCTTTTGGCGGGCTACGGGCGGGTCTGGTGTGGCGGTCGGAAGCACGCGCGATCTACCACATCGGCCGACCGCGGCCAAGCATTTGCGGGTCGGGCCAGATATTTATGCAAGATATGGTGGGATTGGGAGTTTTCAGCCCGGGAGCGGTCTTGCGAGATCCGCTCCCCATCAATATCGCGGTGGGGCCGCTTTGGGCCTTATTTCTTGCCAGCTGCCGCCGGGGCAGCCGGCGTCGTTTTACAGCCCGGTATACCCCGCCTTCACGGGGTCGACGCTGCCGTCGAGCTGGCGCAGATAGGTCAGGCCGCAGACCGTTAACCTATGGGTGTCGGTCTCGCCGGCTTCCATCAGGATGTTGAGGTAGTTCGTGACCTTTTCACGCGCCTCGGCGCTGGCCGCCGCGGTGCGATTGGCGAGCAGGTCGTAGGTCTGCATGATGCGGTCGATGGCAGCTTCCATGGCATCCTCTGGTTGGTCGGGATCTTGGGGGTTTTGATCAGGCAACCGCTCTGGCCTCGGTCTGCGCCTGGAACCGGGCGATCGCCCTGTTGGCCAGCCTGATCTTGTTGAATTCGCCCTGCTGGAGCAGCTTGACGATCAGGTGAAGCAGGCGGTCGTCGGTAACGAGAGTGTCCGGGATTGCGCCGGAGCGGCGAAGGTAGTTCGCGGCGATGGCGTAGGCCTCGCTGACGAGCTCCACGTTCATCACCCGAAGCCCGCGCTCGACCAGCATCGCCGTTTCTCCGATCCGAAGAAGATAAGCGCCGAGCCCGGAACTGGTTCCTGGCTGCCGGGGGGATTTTTTCGCAGGTGCAAAAAAAATATCAACGCACCGGTCCGGGGCAACTCCGGACCAGCGCGCTTGGGGAAGTCAGGCACGTTCGGGAGGGCTGCCGGTCTTGTTGCGGGCCGGCTTCGCCCAGATCCCTTTAGAACTCAGAGGCGATAGAGGATCTGGTCGGTCCAGAACCGCTCCAGGCGGTGCAGCGACTTGTTGAGGGTCGCAAACTCGTCGCCGGAGATGCCGCCGACCTGCTCCACCGTCTTGACGTGCTTCTGGTAGAGCGCATCGACGATGCGGCGGACTTCCTGGCCCTGCGGGGTCAGGCGGATGCGCACCGAGCGGCGATCGACGCGCGAGCGCTGATGATCGAGGAAGCCGAGCTCGACGAGCTTCTTCAGATTGTAGGAGACGTTGGAGCCGAGATAGTAACCGCGCGTGCGCAATTCGCCCGCGGTCAGCTCCTTGTCGCCGATGTTATAGAGCAAGAGCGCCTGGACCGAGTTGATGTCCGCACGGCCGCGGCGATCGAATTCGTCCTTGATTACGTCGAGGAGCCGGCGATGCAGCCGCTCCACCAGAGTCAAAGCTTCCAGATAGAGCGACTGCACCGAACCCTGCTGGCCGGAGACGCGCTCTGCGGTATCTGCCGCAGTTGCGACGGCTTTCATCATGACACTTCCCCTGTTGTCGTTTTTATCGACACTTATTCGACGAAACTTGTGTCCCGTCTGATAGGTGCAACTTAAGAGGGGCGTTTGAAGATCGGCTTAAATAAGAGAATAAAGAGATCATGAATTTAAGACAGTGAATTGCGCATTAAGCCTGTGCCACAAGTACTTTTTGAAAGCCTCTGTTGACCTTCGCAAGGTCCTGTTCACCCTCCGTCCGCCGCTGTTGTCGCATTCCAGAACAGCCCCGCCCCGTTTCGAAACGCACGCGTAAGAGCTGTGGCGGAACCGGCTGGTCAACGAAAACTTACCGCGAATTTTAGGCAACCAGCGGTCAACCAAACGCAACATTCTCCTGTCCCGGACAAGCGCAGCAAGCGGCGCGCAGACCCGGGATCCCAGAAGCCAAAAGCGAGATATCGGAAAGATGGGCCCCGGCTCTGCAACGCATCACGCCGCAAACTTCGGCGTGCTGCGTCCGGGGCACGAGAGCGTGAGCGTGAATCTCTGCGCGCTACGGCGGCCGCTCGCGCGCGGCCATCCAGGCGAGCGCAAGATAAGCGGCAAGCATGAAGACCTCGACGCCGACCACGACGAGGCTGCCGCCGTAGATTCCCGGGAACATCAGCTCGATCACGGCCATCGACACCACGGTCGTCAGCCACACCACCGCGCCCCAGGGCGTCGCCAGCCAGAGGCCGACGGCGGCGACGAGCTCGATCACCGCGAAGTAGACCGTCGCGGCCTGCCAGGCCATCGACTGGTTCTCGAACGCCTCGTCCTCGCCGCCGACGAAGCCCGTGACCTGCGCCCAGTGATAGAGGCCTTTCAGGATCGAGAGCAGCGCCATCACCCGCAGGAACAGCACCAGCCGTCGGGTCCAGACATTGTCGTCGGACTCCGAGCGCTCCGAGGAGATCGCCGCCACTGAGAGCGCGCTCTCTCGGGCAGTGTCACGGGCAGCGTCCCTGGCATTGGCGCCGCCTGGGGCCGCATCGCGGGTGGAGATCTCGGACATGGCCCCTTCTGGCTGCTTCGGCCCGCAAAATCAATCGGCTGCCCAAGTCAGGTTCAGATCTGCCTTGCGGCAGGTCAAGCCGCGGTGACGGGAACCATGCGAGCTGGTATAAGAATAATTCCAGCCGGAGGAAGAGTGATGGCGATCAAATACGGACGTCCGATCGAATTGCGCGACGTTTCGCGCCGGGACAGCACGGCAGTGCCGCATGCCCTCGATCTGACCGTCCGTCCGCGCCGCAACCGCAAGGCCGAGTGGGCCCGGCGCATGGTGCGCGAGAACGTCCTCACCACCGACGACCTGATCTGGCCGCTGTTCCTGATCGACGGCACCAACAAGCGCGAGCAGGTCGCCTCGATGCCCGGCGTCGACCGCCTCAGCGTCGACCAGGCCGTGCGCGAGGCCGAGCGCGCGATGAAGCTGACCATCCCCTGCATCGCGCTGTTTCCCTACACCGATCCGTCCCTGCGCGACGAGGAAGGCTCGGAAGCCACCAACCCGAACAACCTGGTCTGCCAGGCCGTGCGCGCGATCAAGAAGGAGTTTCCGGAGATCGGTATCCTCTGCGACGTCGCGCTCGATCCCTTCACCAGCCACGGCCATGACGGCCTGATCTCCGACGGCAAGATCCTGAATGACGAGACGGTCGCCGTGCTGGTGCGTCAGGCCTTGGTGCAGGCCGAAGCCGGCTGCGACATCATCGCGCCCTCCGACATGATGGACGGCCGCGTCGCCGCGATCCGCGAGGGGCTGGACCGCGCCGGCCTGCTCGACGTGCAGATCATGGCCTATGCCGCGAAATACGCCTCCGCCTTCTATGGCCCGTTCCGCGACGCCATCGGCTCGGCCAAGACGCTCACCGGCGACAAGCGCACCTATCAGATGGATAGCGCCAACACCGATGAAGCGCTGCGGGAGGTCGAGCTCGACATCGCCGAGGGCGCCGACATGGTGATGGTGAAGCCCGGCATGCCCTATCTCGACGTGGTCCGCCGCGTGAAGGACACGTTTGCGATGCCGACCTTCGCCTATCAGGTCTCCGGCGAATACGCGATGATCGCCGCAGCCGCGAACAACGGCTGGCTCGACGGCGACCGTGCCATGATGGAAAGCCTGCTCGCCTTCAAACGCGCCGGCGCCGACGGTGTGCTGAGCTATTTTGCGCCGAAGGCGGCGGAGAAGCTGCGGGGCCAGACGTAAGCTGTCGTAGGGTGGGCCAAGCGAAGCGGGCCCACCGATTCATCCATCGTGTAAGTCGGCGGGCAATGGTGGGCACGGCGCAAGCGCGCCTTTGCCCACCCTACAGGACCGCCCGATCACCGCGCCCGAATCGCCGGAATATTTCGGCTTGCTGCCGCCCGCGCGCCCTTGGCACGGGCATGGCCTGTTCCCATGTCCTGCGAGGGGAGCTTCGCTGGGAGAACGGACCATGTCGTACAACTCGGGCAATTCAGGCGGCTGGCGCAATGACGGCGCCATGCGACCGCATGCCTACGACCCTGACCTGCATCCGGAACTGTTCCGGGGCGTCGCGACGCGGCGGGTGTTCGCCTTCCTGATCGATATGGTCGTGATCTCGGTGCCGGTGATCCTCGGCTACATCTTCATCGCCTTGTTCGGCGTGGTCACCCTCGGCATCGGCTGGGCGCTGTTCTGGATCGCCTGGCCGGCCTCCGTGATCTGGGCTATCGTCTATTACGGCGCCAGCATCGGCGGTGCGTCCTCCGCCACGGTCGGCATGCGCCTGATGGACCTGGAGCTGCGCACCTGGTACGGCGCGCCCGGCTACTTCGTGCTCGGCGCCACCCATGCCGTGCTGTTCTGGGTGACGGTCTCGTTCCTGTCGCCGTTCGTGGTGCTGGTCGGCCTGTTCAACGGCCGCCGTCGCCTGCTGCACGATTTCGTGCTGGGAACGGTCGTGATCAACAATTCGGTTCGCATACCCACTCCGCAGGCGGCGCGGACGTGGTGAGCTAATCGATTGACCGGGGGCTTTTGGAGCGCGATGCTAATGCCTGTTTCGGAGGCCCACGACGTCCCTTGACCCAGCACTCGCGCGACACCCCCCAGTTTTACCTCACGGCGCCCTCACCCTGCCCGTATTTGCCGGGCCGACATGAGCGCAAGGTGTTCACGCATCTGGTCGGGGACCGCGCCGGTGACCTCAACGACCTGCTCACCCATGGCGGTTTCCGCCGCAGCCAGTCGATCGCCTACCGTCCCGCCTGCGACCAGTGCCGGGCCTGCGTCTCGGTCCGGGTCATCGCCAACGAGTTCCGCCCCTCGCGCAACTTCCGCAAGGTGATGGCCCGCAACGCCGACATCATCGGCGAGCAGCGCAGCGCGGTGCCGACCTCCGAGCAATATTCGGTGTTCCGCGCCTATCTCGACGCCCGCCACCGCCACGGCGGGATGGCCGACATGACCGTGCTCGACTACGCCATGATGGTCGAGGACAGCCACGTCGAGACCCGCATCATCGAATACCGCAAGCGCGGCCCCGACAGCGGCATCACCGGCCGCGGCGAGGAGCTGATCGCAGTGGCGCTCACCGACGTTCTCAGCGACGGCCTGTCGATGGTCTATTCGTTCTTCGAGCCTGGCCAGGTCAGCCGCTCGATGGGCACCTTCATGATCCTCGACCATATCGCCCGTGCGCGACGGCAAGGGCTGCCTTACGTCTATCTCGGCTACTGGATCGAAGGCTCCAAGAAGATGGACTACAAGGCCCGCTTCCTGCCGCAGCAGCGCCTCGCCCCCTCAGGCTGGCTGCGCATTGACGCGCAGGGCGACACGGCGTCCGAGCCGCAGGATTAGTGAATGGCGAGTAGCGAATAGGATGACACCCCCCACTCGCTACTCGCCATTCGCTACTCACCCAAAAAACGTATCTGCCAGCAGCTTCAGATTCAAAATCACGATGATGCCCGCGACGATCCAGGCGACCGCGGCAACCGACATCGGGATCGCGAACTTGCCCATCTTGCGGCGGTCGGAGACGAAGCGGACCAGCGGAATCACCGCGAAAGGCAGCTGCATCGACAGCACGACCTGGCTGAACACCAGCAAATCCGCAGTGCCGCGCTCGCCGTAGATCGCGGTGACGATGATCACGGGAATGATGGCGATGCCGCGGGTCAAGAGGCGGCGCGCCCAGCTGGGCAGGCGCAGATCGAGAAAGCCCTCCATCACGATCTGGCCGGCGAGCGTCGCAGTGACCGTCGAGTTGAGGCCCGAGGCGAGCAGCGCCACCGCGAACAGCGTCGAGGCGATGCCGAGGCCGAGCAGCGGCGACAGCAGCTCGAACGCCTGCTCAATCCCGGCCACGTCGGAATGGCCGCTCTTGTGGAAGGTCGCAGCAGCGACGACGAGGATCGCGGCGTTGATGAACAGCGCCAGCATCAGCGCGATGGTCGAGTCCGTCGTCGCCCATTTGATCGCTTCGCGCCGGCCGGTGTCGTTGCGTTCATAAGCGCGCGTCTGCACGATCGAGGAGTGCAGGTAGAGATTGTGCGGCATCACGGTGGCGCCGATGATGCCGATCGCGATGTAGAGCATGTCGGAATTGGTGAAGATCTCGCTCTTGGGCACGAAGCCCCGCAAGACCTCTGCCACCGGCGGAGCCGCCGCCGCGATCTGCACCGCGAAGCAAACGGCGATCACCACCAGCAGCGCGATGACGAAAGCCTCCAGGAAGCGGAAGCCCCGGTTCATCAGCAGCAGCAGCAGGAAGGCGTCGAGGGCTGCAATCAATGCGCCGCCAATCAGGGGAATGCCGAACAGCAGCTTCAGCGCGATCGCCGTGCCGATCACCTCGGCGAGATCGCAGGCGATGATGGCCGCCTCGCAGGCGAGCCAGAGCAGGAAGTTCACCACCCGGGGATAGGAGGCGCGGCAGGCCTGCGCGAGATCGCGGTCGGTGACGATGCCGAGCCGAGCCGCCAGCGACTGGAGCAGGATCGCCATCAAGTTCGAGATCAGGATGACGGAGAGCAGCGTGTAGCCGAACTTCGACCCGCCGGCGAGATCGGTCGCCCAATTGCCGGGGTCCATATAGCCGACCGAGACGAGGTAGCCCGGCCCGACGAAGGCCAGCAGCCGGCGCCACCAGCGGCCCGCGGCGGGAATGGCAACGGTGGAATTAACCTCAGCGAGGCTTTTGGTGGTGGGCGCATCAGCGCGCCAGCCGGCGAGGTCGGGAGTTATGTGGGGTGATCGGGCATCCATATCGGCAGAATACCCAAGTTCATTCTTATTGCAACTCATTTGCAACTGCATCTAGCGGCGGGCATTCCCGCCGCCGATCGCGGAAATCGCCTCTTGTCGGGAAGCGGGTGGGTTTGGTGGTCATCGGGGGCCAACATTGGCGCAAATTCGCCTCTACGGGATATGCGCCATGTCAACGCCGCCTCGCCTTCCTGACACTTTCAACCGCCTCGCCTGGTCCAATCTCGCAGCGCAGTCGGCCGAGCAGATCGCGCTCGCGGCAGCGCCCATCGTCGCCGTGCTGACGCTGGGGGTGGCCGAAGGCCAGACCGGCCTGCTGCAGACCGCGCTCACCCTGCCCTTCGTCCTGTTCGCCATCCCCGCCGGCGTGCTTGCAGACCGAATTTCCCGCCGCAGGCTGATGGCGAGCGCCGAGGCGCTGCGGGCGGTGGCGCTCGCGGCCGTCGTGCTGCTGCTCGCGCTGGGAGCCCTCAACCTGCCGCTGCTGGCCCTGCTCGGCTTCGCCGCCGTGTGCGGCACCGTCGTTTACAGCGTGGCAGCACCGGCGCTGGTGCCCTCGCTGGTGAGCTCCAACTTGTTGCCGGCGGCGAATGCGCGCATCGAGCTGGCGCGCACCATCGCCTTCGCCAGCGGGCCTGCACTCGGCGGTGCGCTGGTTGGGTGGTGGGGCGCGAGCCCGGCGTTCGGCTTTGCCGCGGCGCTCTCGGCCATCGCGGTCGTGCTGCTCTCCGGCATCTACGAGCCCGCACGTGCGCCGGCGCCCCGGCGGCATCCGCTCCAAGAGATCCGCGAGGGCGCGGCCTTCGTGTTTCACCATCCGCTGCTGCGGCCGGTCTTCATCACCCAGTTCATCTTCAACACCGGTTGGTTCCTGCAGATCGCGGTGTTCGTGCCCTACGCCGTGCGCCATCTCGGTCTGAGCGCCGCCGGTGTCGGCACGGTGCTGACGATGTACGGCGTCGGCATGGTGATCGGCGCGCTCCTCGCCACGCGCGTGATGAAGCGCATCGCCTTTGGCACCGTGGTGGGGCTCGGCCCGGTCACGGGCTTCGTCGCCGCCTTGGTGATGGCGCTGACGGTGCTGGTCCCCTCGCCCTGGCTCGCGGGCTTGAGCTTCTTCCTGCTCGGCGTCGGCCCGATCCTGTGGGTGATCTCGACCACGACGCTGCGTCAGTCCGTGACGCCGCCGAGACTGCTCGGGCGCGTCTCCGCCATCAACATCATGAGCTACGGCGCCCGCCCGCTCGGTTCAGTGCTGGGCGCGCTCGTCGGCGGCCTCTGGAGCGCGGAGGCATGCCTCTATCTCGCCGCGGCGATATTCGGCGTGCAGGCGCTGGTGATCCTGCTGTCACCGGCAGTGGGACTGGACCGGCAGCCGGACATGGTGGGAGATGAGGTGGCGGCGCGGTGCTGACCACAAGTGCATTGCGAGGAGCGTAGCGACGACGCAATCCAGGGTCCCTCCGTTGAGGGACTCTGGATTGCTTCGCTGCGCTCGCAATGACGGCGCCTGTTGAGGCCGCGGAGACTAACCCGCCAGATAGCGCTCGTAGCTGCCCCTGACCGGCTCGCTCGCGTCGACTTCCGGATCGAGCGTGTAGAGATCCTGCGCGCGGCCGATGCCGCGCAGCGCGTAGCGGCCGGTGGAGACGAGGTAGCGGCGGCCGGCGGCATCTAGGCCCTTGTAGAATTCGGACGAGGCCAAGAGCTCGCGATCCACCGAGCGGCTCATCGAGGCGATGCGGCTGACCTCGTTGACGGTCGGGCCGACCACGGTGAAATCAAGCCGGTCCTCGCTGCCGATATTGCCGTAGAAGACCTCGCCGACATGCAGGCCGATATAGGCTGACGTGGTCGGACGGCCCTCCGCCGCCCGCCGTTCGTTCAGCGCAGCGACATTCTTGCGGAACAGGTGCTCGGCGCGGAGCGCGGCCCGCCGCGCATCCGCCATGTCCTCGCCCCAGAACATCGCGAGCACGCCGTCGCCGATCAGCTTCAGTACGTCGCCGCCGGCTTCGTGGATCGGATCGATCACGGCCTGCGCATAGTCGTTGAGGAACGGGATGATCTCGTCGGGACCGATGCTCTCGCTGATGCCGGTCGAGCCGCGCAGGTCCGAATACCAAAGCACGGCATTGATGCGCTCGGTGACGCCGCGCGAGATGCGCCCGCGCAGCACCTGCTCGGAGGCGTCGCGGCCGAGATAGACCCGGCCGAGCGTGCGCGCGATGTCGACCTGCTGCGCCGACTTGATCGCGAGCCCCAACACCGGAACCAGATCGCGCAGCGCTTCCAGCTCCAGTCCGGAGAACCCGCTCGCGCGGCGGGTGGTCCAGCAGGAATAGAGGCAATCCATCAGGCCGAGCGCCCCGTTCTCGCCGAAGCGGTGGACGAATGCGAGATAGTGCTTGTGGCCCTTCTCGGCGAGCTCGCCGATCTGCGAGAAATCCATCGACGGCGCATCGGCGAGATCGATCACCATCTCGTCGTGGCCATTCTCGAGCATGTGGAAGAACACCGAGCGGCGCCAGCTCTTGGCGGCGTCGCCGTCGGCGGTCGAGCCGTATTCGAAGGCATCGCTCTCGTTGCTGGGACGATCGCTCCAGCGGAAGCCGCGGCCTTCATAGATCGGATGCAGCGTGTCGATGACGACGAGGCCACGCGACAGTTCCAGCCCCTCGGCGCAGCAACGCTCGCAGAAGCCGCGGAGCAGTTCAATTTCAGGCAGGCCCGTGAGCCCCTGGCCGGTCAGCCAGTTCATCAGCGTAAGGCGCGAGGTCAATTGCATGCGCCATTATGGCGTGCATTCGTGACGAGCGGAAGCGGGGTATCTGCATACAACCCAAAGGCTCCCCGCCGGCAGCAGGTCGAATATGCCGCAGACGCGGTTGACGCGCTCTCGCCGCGAGCTGCAAATGCGCCGATGACACGGCCGATCAGAAATACGGGGACATGACCCAGCGCCAGCTTCCGATCATCCTGGCGCTCGGCACCACGCAGACCCTCGCCTGGGCCTCCAGTTATTATCTGCCGGCGCTGCTCGCCGACCCAATGGGACGCGAGCTCGGTGTCTCCTCCAACTGGATCTTCGGTGCGTTTTCGGCCGCGCTGGTGATCTCCGCAATGCTGGGCCCGCGCATTGGACGGCAGATCGATCTCGTCGGCGGCCGTCAGGTGCTGTCGGCGTCCAACGTGACCATTGCCGCCGGCCTCGTGCTGCTTGGCATCTCGCAGTCGGTGATGGTGATGGCGATCGCCTGGCTGGTGCTCGGCATCGGCATGGCAATGGGGCTCTACGATGCCGCCTTCGCCGCTTTGGGGCGCATCTACGGCACCGAGGCGCGCAGGCCGATCACCGGCATCACGCTGATGGCGGGCTTCGCCTCCACCGTCGGCTGGCCGCTCACCGCCTGGGGCCTGTCGCATATCGGCTGGCGCGAAACCTGTTTTGCCTGGGCCGCCGCCAATATCCTGATCGGCCTGCCGCTCAATTTCTTCATGCTGCCGGTCATCAAGGGCGCCAAGCAGGCGGCAGCCGCGGCCGCGAAGCCGCATGTGCCGCTCGACCGCACCATGATGTTGCTGGCCTTCATCTTCGCGGCGGTCTGGACTGTCACCGGCGCGATGGCCGCGCATTTCCCGCGCATCCTGGAAACGATGGGGGCAACGCCAGTCGAGGCGATCGCGGCCGGCGCATTGATCGGGCCGGCGCAAGTTGGTGCCCGCATGCTGGAGGCCGGCTTCCTCAGCCGCTTCCATCCGCTGTGGTCGACGCGGCTCGCCAGCCTCACCCACCCGCTCGGCGCCGTGACCGTCGCAATCTTTGGCGGCGCTGCGGCGAGCGCGTTCGCGTTGTTCCACGGCTCCGGCAACGGCATCCTGACGATCGCCCGCGGCACCCTGCCGCTGTCGATCTTCGGCCCGAAGGATTTCGGCTATCGCCTCGGCATCATCGGCGCGCCGGCACGGATGGCGCAGGCGGTGGCGCCGCTCGCCTTTGGCCTGCTCATCGACCTCATGGGCGCCAAGGTGCTGATCGTCTCATCCGCGCTCAGCCTCTCGGCGCTGGCCGCGCTGTTCCTGATCCGCGCCGGCCGGCGGCCGGATTGACCAGCACGCCGGCAATCCATTGCGCCGCCGTGAAGTGCTCGAGCGCTGCAAAGCTGCCTTTCGCCAACCCCGCCAGCACCAGTACGACGGCGCCCGCGCCCATGCCGACGGTGAGAAAACCGAGCGCGCTCGAGCGCTGCATCAGCGGTCGCGACAGCACGTTGTAGAACGCCATGCAGAACACCGCACCGGTCATGATCACTCGCCGCGCCATGCGCCCGGTGGGCTTTGCGCGAGGCCAGCCGCCAGCGCCGCCGACACGCGGAGCAGAAACGCGCAAGGCAACAGGCAGAGAAAACCGATCCCCCAACGGAGGGCCGCGAGCAGGACGGGATCGGCGCCGCCGACGAGGTAGCGGGTGACGGCCGCGGCAGTCCCGCCGAAGCTGCTCGAGACAAGCGCGATCGTAACTCCGCCCCACTCGCCCACGACCTTCTCCTGTCACGGAGCTTTCGCGGGCCCTAGCATGATGCTGTTGCCACCCTTGTGGCAGCGGCCTCAGGGAAAGGTCAGTCGGTAAAACTCCGGCGCCATCCTCTGGCTGTCGCGCTGGGCGGTTGTCGTGGTTGATCCAGAGCTGCGCCTTCTCCTTTGCGAGCGTGTCTGCGATCTTCTGCATCGAGGCCGGCGGCGGCCGGAAGCTTGCCCCGACCGGATGCCCTTCCAGCTGGCGCGCTCTTCGCCCACATCACGGCGGATAGAGATCGCCATCACCTCGCTTCTCGTCCGGAGGGCTGGCTGGAGCATCGTGCACCGTCAACGGTCGCCGATCCGCAACCAATCGCGCCAGCTGCGGCGCGGCGGCACTGGTACCGATGAGCCGAAACACCACGCCGCTTCGATTGCCCCCGGCACGTACACCCTGCAGAGCATCTGACTCGTCGCAGAACAGCGCATAGTCGGGACCAACTCGCCGTGGGAGCGGCCCGGTTCGTGCGGGGCCCGCCGACGAATAAGGCGACTTGCGTTTCGGCGCCGACAGAATGTAGCCGCCGGCCACCTGCACACCAGCGACGCTGTCCGTACCGATCCCGTTGAGGGTGCCCAGGCGAGAAACAAGCGAGCCGGTCTTGTCAAATTCCCCACCGGCATACGTGCAGCCGGCCTCGGCCGCGCGGCCCGCCTCCCATCCGGCGTCGATGAAGTACGAACGCTTCGCACCCGTGCGCATGTTCATGTTCGGATCGGTACGTGCCACATAGGCATGAACCTCGCTCCCCAACTCGATGCCCTCCACCTTGATCTTCCAATTCCCATGCTCGGGCACCATGCCGGCTCCCGCGATGGTGGGCTCGACCGCAATCAGCCACACCCTATTGTCACCCCAGTCAACGGGGGCATACGCACCGGTATAGGGCGGAAGCGCCGGTGCAGCGGGCGGCGGGGGTGGGGGGCCGGGAGGCGCTGGACCGGCAGTCGACGAGGAGCTACGACCGCCGGGCGAGGTGAGCGTAACAATGACATTGTCCGTGCAGTTCTTCTTCATCCAGACTTCGGCAAAGCAGAGCACGGTATTGTCGGGGGGAAGGCGCCACGTCCATTCGACATGGACGGGCTCTGCCATGGTTTGCCTGACGAAATGGATGTGCCCATCGCTCAGATAGTTGTTGCCGGCAGGCAGGAAGACGTCGAGCTTTGGACTTACGGAAACGCCGTCATAGTGGGTGACAAGCTCCCTCAGCTTGCCCTCGAGCTCCGACGTGCCGTTGTGAGGTCCGGTTGTCGGCCCGTAGCTGACATTGATCACCACGTTCGTTGTGCCAGAATCGACAAATGACATGATGTAATCGACTGCATCGGCGACGTAACCCTTCAGCCAGACGCCGGTCGCGTCACGAAGGCAGCTCTCGGGAAACTGCACGAACACGATATCTGCTTCGCAAGCGGGATCGGTCAGGGGATCTCCGGGCTGCCAACTTGGCGGATCGCGGCGCGCGATGCGTGCCGAGAGCGGAATGCGTCCGGCGAGGACATCCATTACATGTGCACCATGCGAGGCCTGATGCTTGAGGGTCTTGAAACCTCCACGCGCGTAGCAGCCATCCTCGTCGATCGTGTTTGCCCTCTTGTGCAACTGGATCCAGTCGTTGAGCCCAACCACGCCGGATATGGAGTCTCGAAGGAACTCGAGGCCGTAATTGAAATCGAACGGCTTCTCGCCAAAGACGTCGGCACCTACCGGGATCGGGACTCGGCCTGCGTGCTCGTTCTGATCCCAGACACCGCGCACGCGTGTCCCGGATGCGACACCCGCGATCCTTTTGACAAACTGAGCGGCCGCGAACGGACAGCCATCGTCGATCACGCCGATGAGGAGAGGTGTCGGTGGTTGTTCGCTCGCGGACCTGTTGCGCTGCGCACCCTTTTGTATGGCCGTCGGCTTCAACGGGAGGGACAGCTCGACCCGGGATACGTTGTCGTCCCACGCCCGGAAACTGTCCTTCTCGACAGCCCTTATGTAAGCCCGCATGGTCAGATATCGCGAGTTCGGGCTGGTCAGCCCGAATTCGGCGCCGAAGTCACTAGGACTCATGGCTCTCACAAAATTATCGGCGAGCCCGGCGTGCTTAAGCTCCACGAACAGGAATAGCTTGGACTCCTGCTCGTCGAAAAAATCGAAGTTCTTAAATTCGCTCGCGATTGCGTACCGGAGGTACGGGTCGAAGCATCTCGGCAATTCCTCGGCCATGGAATGCTCTCCACTTCGGTTGCAGGGACGTGTTTCCTACGGAAATCTTGTCGAAACTTCGTAGTAGGCCTTGTCCCATAGTTCCTTCATCAGGAGGGACTGCGTAACAGTCCCTCCTGTGGTTTCCGAATAGAACTTGTTGGCATTGAGCGCCTGGTCAGCATGGAAGGGATTGAAATCCGTGCGAGAGTTACTGTCGGCGTGGCTGGCGTTGAATTTGCGGCTCTTGGTTGCCGTGCTCCCGAGACAACGGCCGACGAAGTACTCGCCCAAGGCGATACCCAGCATCCGCCCTGCCATGCTGTCGACTGGAAAATGGACTCCGGCCACGACCCGATTGGTTGCGATTCGTGCGGCCTGCCGGTCGAGCTGCTCGACGATCTCCGGGAATCCGGATGTCGTCTTGTGCAGGCTCAATAGCCGTTTCAGCACGTAGGCTACCGCGTAAGCCTGCGTCGCATGTCCGCTCGGGAAACTTCCGTGTCCCGGCGTCGTGATCATCGGCTGAACCTGGGCGTTGTATTCCACGGGACGCGAGCACCCCAGCGCATGCTTGAAGCGCATTTCCACGTAAACGCAGAATTGCAGGACCATGTTGATGAGCTCGAATGTCCGCCTGGTCCTCTCGGGATGCAGGTAGACGATCGAGGACCAGAAGGCATACTGGGGATCGATCTGCGCCATGATTTCTGTGGCGCGTTCGTTGCGCAGCTCGGCCCAGCTCACGACCATCTCAATCTGGTCTTGAAACGTCGATTGGACCGGACGCCCTAACTCCGCAATCACGTATGCGGGCGAGCGAACCAGGAATGCGTTCGGATCGGCGCCCGACACCTGAAGGGTGATGCCCTGCAGCATCTCCCCGACCGCTGTGTAGGCGCGCACCCACGGCTCCCAGCGATCCAATTGGGCTGGGTCTTCGATCGCCGGCAAGGCCGGCGCGTAGTAGTAAAAATACGGAGAGGTCGGTCGCTCCGGAACAACGATTGTCCCTTCGCGAGCGTGGATGAGTGCATCCACCATGATGGGATTGGCCCAGACGTCGCCGAGCGTGCCAATTATCGCCCCACCGGCCCCTCCAGCGCCGCCCGCTCCGCCTGCACCTCCTGCCCCCCCTGCGCCGCCGGCTCCGCCAGCACCACCTGCACCGCCTGCTCCTCCCGCCCCGCCTAGTTGAGCCATTGCCTGCCTCCTTATGAAAACAAGTCGGTATGAGGTTAGTCAGCCTGTCGTCGGTAGTCCTGCCACTTCGAGGCAGCGAGCCCAGTGCCTGCCTGTTTCGAGATTCGCATTGGGGAGGCGCCCGATGTATCGATCTAGGGTCAAATGCGGCTCGAGCTCGCGCATCTTGCCCAAGGCTTCGCGGGCCTCCGCGACCCGTCCTTGCGAAACGAGTGCGATAGCGAGGACCCGCCACGTAGACGGATGCATGCGATTGAGAATGAGAGATGAGCGCGCGAGCTCTTCCGCCTCGTCGTATCGATGCGCCGATAGAAGCGCCGTGGCGCCCAGGGACTCGAAATAATACCGCTGCGGATCGAGCGGGGAGAGTTTCAGAGCGCGCCGCGTTGCGTCCACGGCTGCCTCGCCGTCGCCTTTGAAGGCGTCGACGGTGCCCCGGTAGAGCCAGCCCAACGCGTGGCTGGGGTTGGCATCGACGGCCTGCTCGCACCGCTTTCGGGCAGCGTCCAGGTCCTTCAACATGTGACAATAGACGAAGCCTTCGGTCGCAAGCGCAAGCGCGTCGGACGGGTCACGGTCGAGCGCCGCGCGAGTGGCGCTCAAGGCCTCGGCGGCCTCGCGTTTGCGGTCCTCGGACCAGCCGCGCGTCATGCGCAGGATGTACCAGTTGGCGAGCCAGGCGCGCGGGGCAGCTATTCGGCCGTGGCGATTGATCAGTTCCTCCAGCACCGTCCGGGTCTGGAGAAACTCCTCCCTGCTCGACCGGTGCATCAGGCGGATGCTGCCAAGCAGCAGCGAGTAGCTTTCTAGCGTCGGTAACGGCTGGGTCAGGATATGCTCGACCTCGGCATCGAAGACCGACAGATGCACTGCAGCGGCGATGCGGTGAGCCAGTTCGCTCTCCGGCTGCAGCAGATCGCCGATATTGCCGCTCAGGCGGTCGGTCCAGACGACTTGATTGGTTCGCGCCGCGGACAGCTCCGCCGTCACCAGAATCCGGTCCGCATCGACCACATAGCTGCCGCTGAGAATGTAGGTGGCACCGAGATGCGCCGATACTTCCGCCACATCGCTGACCCTGCCGCGAAATATGTTGGTCGACAGACGCGAGATCACCTTGAGGTTCGCCGATCTGGAGAGGCACCAGATCACGCTGTCCGCGATCAGGTTACCAACGTCGAGATGCTCCTCCGCGTCCTTGCGCGCGTCGAAGGGGATGACGGCGATCGTCGGCTCCATGGGAGTTCCATAGTCTCGCCGAGCTGCGAGGCTTGGGTGTGGACTGGCCGGACCAACGCGGTAGGCGCGAACCGGCTTGTCAAAGTGCTTGAGGATACAGTCGCCCAAATCTTCGCACAGCGCATCCACTCCGTGCGTCAGCTCGTCGCGCGCCGCAGCGCTGCCAATCGTCTCCCCCGGACTGGCCAGGCTGGCAAGAGCTGTCGCCAGTTGCTCATGCGCGGCCTCGCTGGCGATGGTTTCACCGGGACCGGCAAGAGTTGCGAGCCGGGCTGCGAGGTTGATGCCGGTGCCATAGATGTCAGTGCCGTCACTCCAGGCGGTGGAGGAGTTGATCCCCGCACGAAGCTGGAAGTGTTGATCTTCAGGCCGCCCGGTGTTCTGAACGGCGATACTCCGGTGCATTTCGGCGGCGGCATTGACGGCATCACGCACGGATTCGAAGCGGGCCATGAGCCCGTCTCCGAGGCTCTTCACGAGGCCGCCGCGATAACGCGGCAGAATTTGGCCGGTGGCAAGTTGGACGAAGTCGGTCCATCGACGCACCGCGGACGCCTCATGCTCCCGCATCAGACGCACGGACTCGACGAGGTCGACCAAGAGGACCACGGTGTCCTGCTGCACGAGGCCCATTGCTCGTCTCTCCGAAGCCCGGCCTCCGCTGACCGGGCTCTCAGGTGAATGGCCCTTAAGGCCGGTACTGCTTCACTACCTTGATGTTGACCGGACCTTGCCCGGCAGTTGCGAACTCAGCGCACGCACGTCCTCATCGAGCGCACGTCAATCCATACTGCGCAGCTGGCCGCTCGGTTATGAACCAGATCACGATTTGCGAAACGCCCGGGTGGGTCGCAATCGCGACAACTCAAAATGAAAACGCAAACTTCTTCTCGTCATGCGCGAAGTCACGTTCACTCACCGCTAATGCGGGCAGGTCTCGACCTCGACCGTGACGTGGCTGAGGCCCTTCAGCCCGGCGAGCCGCCGCTTGTAGACGGCCGGCTGCTTCGGCTTGTCCGACACCACCGAGAGCAGCACGGCACAATGGCCGGGGCCGACCTGCCAGAGATGCAGGTCGGTGACGCGATCCTCACCGACCTCCATGCGGGCGCGGATCACCCGCTCCAGCTTCTCGTCGGCGCGCACGTCGAGCAGCACCGCACCCGATGATTTGATCAGGCCGAATGCCCAGCTCGCGATCACGGCGCTGCCGATCAGACCCACCGCCGGGTCGGCCCAGACCCAGCCGGAATACATGGCAAGGCCGAGCGCTGCGATCGCCAGCACCGAGGTTGCGGCATCGGTCATGACATGGACATAGGCCGCGCGGAGGTTGTTGTCGTGCTGATGGTGGTGATGATCGCGCTCGTGGTCATGCTCGGCGTGGTCATCATGCGCATGGCCATGGCCGTGGTGATGATCGTGGCTGTCGCGCAGCAGCCACACGCTGGCGAGATTGACGCCCAAGCCGAGAGCAGCCACGGCCATGGCCTCGCCGTAGACGATCGGCACCGGATTGACCAAGCGCAGCACGCTCTCATAGGCGATCTCGACCGCGATCAGGCCGAGGATGATCGCGCTGGCGAAGGCGGCAAGATCGCCGAACTTGCCGGTGCCGAAGGTGAAATGCGCATTCCCCAGATGCCGCCGCGCGAAGCGATAGGCGAAGGCGGCAATGCCGAGCGCCGCCGCATGGGTGCCCATGTGCCAGCCGTCGGCGAGCAGCGCCATCGAACCGAACAGCGAGCCGGCGACGATCTCGCCGACCATCATGACCAGCGTCAGCACGACCACGAACCAGGTGCGGCGCTCGTTGTCGTCGTGCTTCTCGCCCAGGAAGGCGTGGTCATGGGTCCATTGTTCGATGGAATGGGAATGCATCGAATTCTCCAGAAGATTCAGCTCTGTTGGCCTCCAATATAGACGGCAGGCACCAATTTTCTAAGGACCAATCGTCCCGCGGATTGACAGTGCTTCTTAGTTTCGCTGTAATCTGCGCCATGGGGATTTGAGCGATCTCCCCACGAGGCGACAGGCCCAAGCATCGCGTCCCGTTTGGTTCTCGAGGACGCATCATGTCTACATTCACGACCATCTCATCCGACAAAATGGCACGGCTGATCGGCACGGCGAATGCGCCGGTTCTGATCGATGTGCGCACCGAGCAGGATTTCGCCGCCGACCGGCGGCTGATTCCCGGCTCCATCAAGCTCGGCCACGACAACGTGGCGGACTGGGGCGGCGCCTTCGCCGGCCGCCGCGCCGTAGTCTCCTGCCTCCGCGGCGAGAAGCTCGCGCAAGGCACCGCGGCCTGGTTACGCCAGCTCGGCGCGCAGGCCGAAACGCTGGAGGGCGGCTTCGAGGGCTGGAAGGCGGCCAAGCTGCCGCTGGTCGACGCCCGCAAGCTGCCGCCGCGCGATGCCAAGGGTCGCACCGTCTGGGTGACGCGGGCGCGGCCGAAGGTCGACCGCATCGCCTGCCCGTGGCTGATCCGCCGCTTCGTCGATCCGGGCGCAGTGTTCCTCTATGTCGCGCCGTCCGAGGTGGTCGCCGTCGGCGAGCGGTTCGGCGCAGCGCCCTTCGACATCGAGAACGTGTTCTGGAGCCACCGCGGCGAGCTCTGCACCTTCGACGTGATGATCGAGGAGTTCGGCATCGCGACTCCGCCCCTGCTGCGTCTCGCGACGCTGGTGCGGGGCGCCGACACCGCGCGACCCGACCTCGCGCCGGAGGCGCCCGGCCTGCTCGCGGCCTCGCTCGGGCTGTCGCGCATGTATGACGACGACCTCGAGCAGCTCGAGGCCGGCATGCTGCTCTATGATGCCTTCTACCGCTGGTGCCGCGACGCCACCACCGAGACTCACAACTGGCCGACCAACAAGGTGAAGGCGTAATGGACGTTCGCGCCGATCAAGCGGGAGCTGGTGCCGGTCACGGCATCAGCTTCAACGAAGCTTTTCGCGTCTGGCTCCGTGTCGCCTGCCTGAGCTTTGGCGGCCCCGCGGGCCAGATCGCGGTGATGCACCGCATCCTGGTCGAGGAGAAGAAGTGGATCTCCGAAGGCCGTTTCCTGCACGCACTGAACTATTGCATGCTGCTGCCGGGACCTGAGGCGCAGCAGCTCGCGACCTATGTCGGCTGGCTGATGCATCGCACCGCCGGCGGGCTGATGGCGGGCGGGCTGTTCATCCTGCCCGGCATCATCGCCATCATGGGCCTCAGCTACATCTATGCCGCCTTCGGCAATGTCAGCTTCGTCGAGGCGCTGTTCTTCGGGCTCAAGGCGGCCGTGCTCGCCATCGTCGTCGAGGCGGTAGTGCGCGTCGGCAAGCGCGCGCTGAAGAACCGCATCATGATCGCGCTCGCGGCCGCGGCCTTCGTCGCGATCTTCTTCTTCGCGGTCCCCTTCCCGATCATCATCATCGCCGCCGGCCTCATCGGTTATGCCGGCGCCCGAAGCGGCCGTCCGGAATTCGCGCCGGCCGGTCACGGCCATGGCGGCGGCGCCGCGATCGACAGCATGCTCGGCGAGGCCGTACCGGATCACGTCCGCCCCGACACGGCGCGCGCGATCCGCGTCGGTGCATTGTGGCTGGCGCTTTGGCTGGTGCCGGTGATAGCGCTGCTGATCGCCTTCGGCCAGGCCAACGTATTCAGCCAGATCGCGCTGTTCTTCTCGAAGATGGCGCTGGTCACGTTCGGCGGCGCCTATGCGGTGCTGGCCTATGTCGCCCAGCAGGCGGTCGAGCATTATCATTGGCTCAAGCCGCATGAGATGCTCGACGGTCTCGGCATGGCCGAGACCACGCCGGGCCCGCTGATCATGGTGCTGCAATTCGTGGGCTTCATGGCGGCCTATCGCGACCCTAGCGGCCTGTCGCCGATGCTCGCGGCCACGCTCGGCGGCCTGCTCGCGACCTGGGTCACCTTCACGCCCTGCTTCCTCTGGATCTTCGTCGGCGCGCCCTACATCGAGCGGCTGCGCGGCAACGCGGGCCTCGCCGGCGCGCTCAGCGCGATCACCGCCGCCGTGGTCGGCGTGATACTCAACCTGTCGATTTGGTTCGCGCTGCACATCCTGTTCCGCGAGACCGTGCCGGTGCATGCGTTTCCGCTGAACTTCGACATGCCGGTGCTGAGGAGCGTCGACGTGCCGGCGCTGGTGCTGGCGATCGCGGCGGCCACCGCGATCTTCCGGTTCAAGCTCGGCATGCTGACGGTGCTGGCGGGCAGCTGCGCGGCGGGCGTGGCGTTGCGGATGGCCGGGGTGATCTGATGCCAGGGACGTGACTAATCGTGAGTCCAGGATGAGTTGGAACGCCGCGGCCGAACGCCACCTAGGCAGGGGGCGTTTGGAGAAACAGCGATGCGTTTCCTTCTGGTTTTCAGTTTTCTGATCACCTTGGTCGGCGCTGCCGACGCCGCACAGGCGCGTCATCCACACCGGCGGCACGCGATTGTCCATTCCGGTCAGGGTATGGTCCCGTCCGGTCCAGCTTCGGGCTTCGCCTACGCGCCGCCGCCGGAAACCTCAGCTTATCCTGGCGCCACTGAACCTTATTTCGGCGCTTCTCAAGGTTATGCGCCCGGCGAAAAGGAGCGGTTTCTTCGCAGTTTGTTCAGTCCGTAGGGCCCGTGCCACCCCTAGGCCTTGCGCTGTCGCGGCGAGGGCGTGGGAAAGCTGCTGAGTTGAATCCCGCAGCCTTCCCTTATTCACGTCAATAAGCGCCGACCTTTGTTAGCGTCGGGTTGGATCGTTTGTGCCGCCCGGACGGATGGTCTGAGGACCGCCCTGGCCGGAACCCGCGCCACTGCCGCCGCCGGCGCCTACGCTGGATCCCGTCGAACTGCCGGTACCTGCATCGCCCGCTCCCGTTCCACCCGCCGCGCCGCTCGTTCCGCCGCTGGTTCCTCCGGCCCCGGCGCTAGCGCCCGCACCCGCGCCGCCCGCTCCACCTGCGCCGGCCCCGCCTCCGGCACCTCCGCCCGCCTGCGCATGGGCGAACCCGATCGAGGCGCCGGCAAGCAACGCACACATGGCTACTGAGAAGATTGTCTTTCGCATGGTTCAAACTCCGATTGACGATGACATGCCAATCGAAGCCGCGCGCAAACGTTCCCGATGATATTCGTCGGAGGCTTTCAACATCGCTAGGAACGATGTTGCGCAACGTTCAATTGATTCCAGTCCCGCGGCCACTCGACGTACCCTTCCGCGTAGCGCGCACGACTCATCACATGGCAGATCCTGGCCGCTGGCTATCGCATCATCATCCGCGCGATCGCTTCCCCGATCACCACCGTCGTGAAGTGCGTGTTGGCGCGGCAATCGGACGGCATGATCGAGGCGTCGGCGACGCGAAGGCCGCTGATCCCTTTCACGGTACCATCGGGGTTGACCACGCCATCGGGGTCGTTCCCGCCGCTCATGCGGCAGCTGCCGGCGGCATGCTGGATGTCGCCGGTCTCGCGGCGCAGCACCGAGTCGAGCTCGTGATCGGGCAGGCTGGCGGCCTGCGGCAGCGTCAAATCCGTGTCAGCGAGCCTGATCCAGTCGGCGATGCCTGACAGCGCCGGCTGCGACGTGATGACCGCGAGGCGTTTCACCGCATCGATCATGCGCAGCATGTCGCGCGGATCGGCCAGCATGTTCTCCTCGACGACCGGATCGATTGCAGGATCGGTCGAGGCCAGCTTGAGCGTCCCGCGCGAATAGGCGTTGAACAGCCCCGCGCCGATCGCTCCGGGGTTCCCGATGCCGCGATGATTGAAGGCGATCAGGATCATGTCGCGCTTGCCGCCATTGGCGAGGCCGGAGGAATAGGTCACGCAGCAATTGGTGTGGCGCGTATCCGGATCGGTGGGACGAAGCTCGTCCCGGAGCTGGATCGTGGCGCGAAACAGCGGATGGTCGAAGAAATGGCGGCCGACCGGCAGATCGCGCGTGACAGCAATCCCCATTGCCTTCAACTCCTCGGCCGGCCCGATGCCCGAGCGCAGCAGGATCGCCGGACTGTGGATGGCGCCGGCGCACAGCACGATCTGGCGGGCGCTGATCTCCTGGGTGCCCTGCCCCTCGACATGAACGCGGACACCGGTCGCCCGTCCGTCGCTGATCAGCACGCGATCGACCAGCGCATGCCCGCGGATCTCCAGGTTGGCGCGCCCGCGTGCGGGCTCGAGATAGCCCTCATTGGTGGTGATGCGGCGCAAGTCGCGGCTGTTGATGGGGTAGCACGCAACGCCCTCGCCGTCCGGACCATTGACGTCGGCGCACCAGGGATAGCCGCTCGCAAGTGCCGCATCGCGCAAGCCGCGGTCGATCGGACCCCACTTTTGCAAAGGCGCGCGGTAGACCGGCAGTGGCCCGCCGCGGCCGTGGCCCTCGACATCGCCGAATTCCAGATCGTCCTCGATCACCGAAAACAGCGGCATCACCTCTTTCGCCGACCAGCCGGTGCAGCCATTGGCCGCCCATTCGTCGAACGCATCGGCAACGCCGCGGATCGCGATCTGGCCGTTCATCATCGACGAGCCGCCGAGCCCCTTGCCGCGCCAGTAGAAGCGCGGCTCCTGCCCAGCGACGCGGCGCGTCAGAAGATCGGGCCATTGCCATTTCTCCTGGTACTCGCGCTTGTGGATGATCGGGATCGGATTCGGCGTCCGCACCTCCCAGGGCGCCTCGTCGGCGCGCCAGTCGAGCCCCGCCTCGAGCAGCAGGACGCGCCGTGCGGGATCTTCGGAGAGCCTTGCGGCCACGGCGGCGCCGGCGGAGCCGCCGCCGACAACAATGACATCGTACATCGCGCTACTTCTCAACGTTCCAGAACACCGGGATGGCGGACGGTATCAGACCGCGCAAAGTCGCGCGATAGGCGGCCGGCTGCGCGAACTGGCCCCACGGGATTCCGGGCGCCTGATCGTACATGACGGCCTGGATCTCGCCCGCGATCTTCTTCCGGTCCGCCTCGGCCGGCGCCTTGGCGAAGGCTTCCATCAGAGGGGTGATACGCGCATCGCATTGCCAGCCGGTGAAGTCGGCACAGTTGAAGGCAACCATGACATTGGTCAGCGGCGAGCCGAGGTCGAAGCCGCCGGCGTGGACGCCATAGACGCTCCAGCCCTCCTTCTTGGCGCGGCGCGCCAGCACGCTCGCCCAGTCCATCACCTGCAGATCGACGTTGAAACCTGCAGCCTTCAGCCGCTCGGCGAGCACCTGCGCCGAAACGCGCGGGGCTTCGAGGTCGTTGGCCTGCATCACGACGACGGGCTCGCCGGCATATTTGGTCGCCTTCAGCGCAGCCTTCGCCGCTTCGATCGAGGGCTTTGCGGCGGCTTCCGTGCCGGCCTTGCTCTCGTATGTGGTGCCGCAGGTGAAGTAGGTCGCGCAAGGGGTGGCGTATTTGGCGTCGAGCCCGAGCGCATCCAGCACTTCGCGCTGGTCGACCAGCTTCCACAGCACGCGGCGGATCTCCGGATCATCGAACGGCTTCGAGGCCGCGTTGAGACGGTAGGCGCCGGCGAACATGTTGCCGCCGGTGAAGTTGACGAGCTTGACGCGCGTGTTCTTCTCCAGCTGCGGCAGCAGATCGAACGGCGCGTACTGCATGAAATCGATTTCGCCGGCCTGCAGCGCAGAGGCGGCAGTCGCACCATCGGGAATGACGCGGACCTCGAGCGTGTCGACATTGACGCGCTTGCCGCCGGCCAGGAAGTCCGCGGGCTCGGGACGCGGCACATAGTCGCCGAACTTCTTCAGGATCATGCGGTCGCCGGTGCGGTGGTCGGCCTTGCTGTAGACGAACGGGCCGGAGCCGACGATCTCGGTGGTGCGCTGGTCGCCGGGCGTCCTCGCGATGCGTTCGGGCATCATGAAAGCGACCGGGCTGACGGGATTGCCGAGCGCGTCGATGACGAGGCCGGACGGCTCCTTCAGCGTCAGCACGAAGGTTTTCGCATCGACCGGCTCGAGCGAAGCCGTGATCGCGAAAATGCGGCGGCCGAGTGCGCTGCGGGTGCCCCAGCGACGCAGCGAGGCCACGCAATCGGCTGCCGTGACGGGCTGGCCGTCGTGCCATTTCAGGCCGTCGCGCAGCGTGAACGTATAGGTCAAGCCATCGGGCGAGACTTTCCAGTCCTGCACCATTTGCGGCTTGATGTCGCCCTTGGCATCCTTCGCAAACAGCGTGTCGAACACCATGTAGCCGAACGTGCGCGAAATATAGGCCGTGGAGAAATGCGGATCGAGCGTGACGATCTCCGCCTCGAGCACCGCGACGAGATTGCCCGCCGCATGCGCGGGCGCCGCCACCAGCGCAAGGCCGAACAGCGCGGGAATGAAAGTCTTCAGTTTGAGCATTGGGGTGTTTTTGCCTTTTGACCAGCCGTTTGCGTTCAGCAGGAAAAAAGCAATGTTCGTGCCCACACGTATGCGCTCATAGCTAGCTGCCACGCGTTTGCAGGATGCACATACTTAGAGTTGGAGAGCGAGGCTGGCGCAGCTCGTCATTGCGAGCGCAGCGAAGCAACCCAGAGTCTTTCCGCGGTGGGATTCTGGATTGCTTCGCTGCGCTCGCAATGACGGTGGAGCAGAGAGCACAACACGCGCTGTCGCCGCCCGGCTTGACCGGGCGACCCAGTATTCCAGAGACAGCTGATGGATACGGAGAAGCCGCGGCGTACTGGATGCCCCGCCCCCGTGCGCAATTGCGCACTAGGCGGGGCATGACAGCGTCGTTGCGGCGACAGTTGGGGCCAGTGCCCTACCCGATCACTCGACCGAACTTGTTCGACTTCGGGAAACCCTTCGGCGGCAGGCGGCCGGCGTCGGCGCGCGTGCCCTGCCACTCCGCCAGCTCCTTCATGGTCGCGGAGAATTCGCGTCCTGCGGAATCCTTCCAGGTCAGGCCCGCCTTGGCGTCGAATACCGCAACGTCGGACAGGCCGCCGTCCTTGTATTTCTGCAGGCGCACGCCGCGGCCGCGGGCCATCTCCGGCACCTGGTCGAGCGGGAAGACCAGCATCTTGCGGTTCTCGCCGATGACGGCGACGGTGTCGCCCGTCACCTCGGTGATCGCGCGGGCCTCGTTCGGCATGTCCACGTTGAGGACCTGCTTGCCCTTCTTGGTGGTGCCAACGCAATCGTCCTCGTTGACCACAAAACCCTGGCCCTCGTGGCTGGCGACCAGGAATTTGCGGCCGCCCTTGTTGACGAACAGCGCGACGGGCGCGGCCTCCTGCTCGAGGTCGATGAACAATCGGATCGGCTCGCCATGGCCGCGGCCGCCCGGCAGCTTGGCGACGTCGAGCGAGTAGAACTTGCCGTTGGTGGCGAACAGCAGGAGCTTCGAGGTCGTCTCGGCGAAGAAGGCGAAGCCGAGCTTGTCGTCCTGCTTGAAGGCAAGGCCCGAGAGATCCTCGACATGCCCCTTCATGGTGCGGATCCAGCCCTTGTCGGAGACGACCACCGTCACCGGCTCGCGCTCGACGAAGGCCTCCTCGATCGCGGCGAGATCGTGCTCGGGCGCATCCGCGAAGGTGGTGCGACGCTTGCCGAGCGGTGTCTTCGGTCCGAACATGTCGCGGACCTTGCCAACCTGCTCGCCGACCTTCTTCCACTGCTCGGCTTCCGAGGCGAGCACCGCGTTGATGCCCTTGAGCTCGGCGCGGAGGTTCTTGTCCTCGGTGCGGATCTCCATCTCCTCGAGCTTGCGCAAGGAGCGCAGGCGCATGTTGAGGATGGCTTCCGCCTGCACCTCGGTGAGCTTGAACGCCTTCATCAGCTCAGGCTTCGGCTCGTCCTCGGTGCGGATGATCCTGATCACCTTGTCGATGTTCAGGTATGCGATCAGGAAGCCGCCGAGCACTTCCAGCCGGTGCTCGATCTGCGCCTTGCGGTAGTTGCTGCGGCGGATCAGCACGTCGCGCAGATGGTCGAGCCATTCGCGCAAGCACTCCGCGAGCCCCACGACCTTGGGGATGCGCCCCTTGATCAGGACGTTGAGGTTCAGCGGAATCTTGTTTTCGAGCTCGGTGAGGCGGAACAGCGATTCCATCATCAGCGCCGGATCGACGTTCTTCGACTTCGGCTCGATCACGATGCGGACGTCTTCGGCCGATTCGTCCCTGATGTCGCCGACCAGCGGCAGCTTCTTCTGGTCCAGCAGCTCGGCGACCTTCTCGATCAGACGCGACTTCTGCACCAGGAACGGAATCTCTGTGACGACGACGGCCCAGGTGCCGCGTGCGCCCTCCTCCTGCGTCCACCGCGCTCGGACGCGGAACGAGCCGCGGCCGGTGGTGTAGGCTTCCGCAATCGCCTGCTTGGAATCGACGATGATGCCGCCGGTCGGGAAATCTGGGCCCTTGACCCACTTGAGCAGTGCCTTCGACTTTGCGTCGGGCTTCTCGATCAGGTGCAGCGCGGCATCGCACAGCTCGGCGGCGTTGTGCGGCGGGATCGAGGTCGCCATGCCGACCGCGATGCCCTGCGCGCCGTTGGCGAGCAGGTTCGGGAAGCCGCCCGGCAGCACGATGGGCTCTTTCGACTGGCCGTCGTAGTTGGCGCGGAATTCGACCCCGTCCTCGTCGATGCCCTCGAGCAGAAGCCGCGCGACGTCGGTCATGCGCGCTTCGGTGTAGCGGTAGGCGGCGGGGTTATCGCCGTCGATATTGCCGAAATTGCCCTGACCGTCGACCAGCGGATATCGCGAGGAGAAATCCTGCGCGAGGCGGACCATGGCGTCGTAGATCGCCTGGTCGCCGTGCGGATGGAACGAGCCCATCACGTCGCCGACGATCTTGGCCGACTTCTTGAAGGCCGTGCCGGGGTCGAGCCTGAGCAGGCGCATGCCGTAGAGGATGCGCCGGTGCACCGGCTTCAGGCCGTCGCGCGCGTCCGGCAGCGCACGGTGCATGATGGTGGAGAGGGCATAAGCGAGATAGCGCTCTTCCAGCGCCTCACGCAGCGGCACCTCGTGGATTTCAGCCGGTTCTTCCGGCGGAACGATTCGTTTTCCCATGCCGCCCGGTTAAACCGTGGAAGCGAATCGGGCAAGGATCGAATGGTTCCCTGTGGGCGACGTACTAACCTGCCCAGCCGGCTGTGACGGTCTGGGTTGGGGCTGGACCAGGTGTTTGCGCAGGCGCCGGCGCATTGGTCAGGCAACGGCGGGCGGCCTCGATCTCGGCGTCGGTCGCGCCCCGCGACCGCGCCCATGTCTCTGCAGCGGCAGCGGAATATTTCGCCACATAGTACCGCACCACCGTGCACGAGGCCCGGCGAAACGCCCCGGGCTGCGGCTCGCCAGCCATGGCGTCGGGAGCGAACGCAAGCAGCGTCGCGGACAAGGCGAATCCCCTGATCAACATTTGGGCTGTCCCCCGATGTGGAACCTCAAGCCGCAAGTCCGCGCGGGCCGATTTCGTTCCAGGGAACTGCATGCTGCTGGGCAAGGCTGGGCAGCTATTACGTCATGGCGCCGGGATCGCCGCCCTCGCCTGCTGCCGCATCAGGGCGTTGATGAAGCCGGCTCGCGCATCGGAATGGCCTTGGCCACGCGGCTCCAGCACGTGGCGGAGCAGGAACAGGCCGGTGAGCCGAAAACCGTCCTGGAGATCCTGCTCGGTGAGATCGCCCGCCGTTTCGCCCTGGCGCAGGAACGGCGGCAGCCGCAACAGCCGGTCGCGCCACGGCTCGCCCGCGCTACGCGATACCGCGCCGCCTGATTTCGGCGAGACATAGATCAGGTCCGTGGTCTCGCCGGTCACCGCGCAATTGTCCAGCGCCAGGCCGAAACCCAGCTCGGCGAGCATCGCCAGCTCGAAATGGATCAGGTGCACGGCCGCGCTGCCGATGTCGTCGAAATCGTCGAGCGAATGCTCGAGCAGCGCAAAGATGTCCTCATGCGGATCGCGCTCCGGCAGCAGCCGCGCGACGGAGGCGAGATGGGTGACGCCATAGACGCCGTGGGACGATGCCAGCAGCGTTGCCGCGCGCAGCTTCAATCCCTCGATTGCGTAGGTGCCCAGATGCTCGTCGAGCCGCGCCCGCCACACCGCACTGACGCTGTTCCCCGGCTGCAGCAGCGGCCGCATCCGCGAGCCGGCGCCACCGCGGACGAGGCCGAGATGCCGGCCATGCGCGCGCGTCAACAGCTCGACAATGGCGCTGGACTCGCCATGCCGCCGCACCCCCAGCACGATGCCTTCGTCGGACCATTCCATAGGGGAAGTGTAGCGGATTCCGGCGTTCAATCGTAGGGCGGATTAGCCGAAGGCGTAACCCGCCAATCGCCCGTGCACGTCAAAGGTGGATTACGCTTCGCTAATCCACCCTACGGCGCCTCACGCGTTGAACCAGTCCCGCGCGTCGCCGCTGAAGGAGAAATACAGGCCCATCGTCGTCAGCGCGCAGGAGACGATCTCGATGGCGCTGTCGAGCTCCAGGCCCTTCTCGCCGATGATCTGGCCGAGCGAGATCACCGACAACACGAGGGCCGCCGCCAGCACCCAGCGTGGCCAGTTCTTGCGATGATGCGCGGCCAGCCGGACGAAATAGAGCAGCAGGAGGATCATGCCGCCGGCGAGCAGCGTCCCGGTCATGATCATCTGCTCGGTCACCGCGGCATTGGGCGTGCGGTCCTGCACGGCGATCGAGACGGCGTCCAGCATCAACGATGCATAGAGCAGCGCTTCGAAGCGCTGGACGTTGGTGGGTAGGCTCATCGAATGCCGATCTTTTCTTGGTTATTCTTTTGGGAAGTCCAGGCCCATCTCGCGATAGCGATCGGGATCGTCGCCCCAGTTCTCGCGCACCTTGACGAACAGGAACAGGTGCACCGGCACGTCCAGAATCTGCATCAGCTCTTTCCGCGAGTCGGCGCCGATCGACTTGATGGTGGCGCCGCCCTTGCCGAGCACGATCTTGCGCTGGCTTTCGCGCTCGACGTAGATCGTCTGCTCGATCCGCACAGACTTGTCCTTGCGCTCCTCCCACTTGTCGGTCTCGACCGTGGACTGGTAGGGCAATTCCTGGTGCAGCTTCTGATAGATCTTCTCGCGGGTGATCTCGGCCGCCAGCTGCCGCATCGGCGCGTCCGACATCTGGTCCTCGGGGTAGAGGAACGGACCCGGCGGCACCATGTCCGCGAGCGTCTTGCGGATGTCGTCGACGCCATCGCCCGAGATCGCCGAAATCATGAACGTCCGCACGAAAGTCATGCGCTCGTTGGCCGCCTGCGCCAGCGCCAACAGCTTCTCGCGTTGGACCAGGTCGACCTTGTTGATGACGAGGATCTTGTCGTGATTGACGCTGGCGGCCTTGGCGAGGATCGCCTCCGCCTCCTCGTCGATGCCCGTTTTGGCATCGAGCAGCACGCAGACCAGATCGGCATCATGCGCCCCGCTCCAGGCGGTCGAGACCATGGCGCGGTCGAGCCGGCGCTTGGGCGAGAAGATGCCGGGCGTGTCGACAAGGATAATTTGCGCGTTGTTCTCGATGACGATACCGCGGATCAGCGCGCGCGTGGTTTGCACCTTGCGCGAGACGATCGTGACCTTGGCGCCTACCAGCGCGTTGACCAGCGTCGACTTGCCGACATTCGGCGCGCCGATCAGCGCGACGAAACCGCAGCGCGTCGCGCCGGGTGCCCCGCCGCTTGCTTCAACCGTCATTGCTGCCGCCGACGCCTTCGCGTTCGATCATCACTGAGGCTGCCACTTTCTCTGCCGCGCGCTTGCTGCCGCCGATACCCTCGGCCGGGGCCAGGCCCGGCAGATCGACGGCGACACGGAACTGCGGATCGTGATGCGGGCCAGTGCGCTCGACCTCGCGATAGACAGGCGTCGGCAGTCCCTTGCCTTGCGCCCATTCCTGCAGCACGGTCTTGGGATCGCGCAAGGGCCGGCGCGGCTTGTGCATCCGCTCGGTCCAGTTGCGCTTGACGAATTCGGCTGCCGCCGCATGGCCGCCGTCGAGGTAGATGGCGCCGATCACGGCCTCGCAGATGTCGCCGAGGATGGATTTGCGCAGGCGGGCATCGGCACTGGAGCCGACCGAGCCCAGCTTGATGTCGTCGACGAGACCGAGCGACTTGGCGACGTCCGCGCAGCTCTCCTTGCGCACGAGCTCGGCAAGCCGCTTGGACAGCTCGCCCTCATCGGCGTTCGGGAAGGCGTGATAGAGCATGTCGGAGACGACGAGCCCGAGCACGTGGTCGCCGAGGAATTCCAGCCGCTGATAGCTGTCGCCTCGCTTGCGCCCGGACTTCAGGGCCGAGACATGCGTGATCGCCTGCATCAGCATATTTGGATCGGCGAAGCTGTGGCCGATCCGCGCCTCGAGCGCCGCGTTGGCATTCGTGCCCTTGGCCTTGCTGCTCCGCGGCCGTTTCTTCTTGGCAGGCGCCTTCGCCGCAGCATCGCCCTCGGGAGCGGCTTGCACCTCGGTCGGTTGGATCGCGATGTCCTTGGCTTCGTCTTTCATCGGACGATTTTGAAGAACCGATTCCAGCGCACCGCCCACGGCCAGCGCCAGAGCATCCAGGCGTGCTCGCCTTCAGCGATGGAGAAGAAGATCATCTGGGCGCGGCCGATCAAGTGCTCCTGCGGGACGTAGCCGACCTGGCCGAGAAAGCGGCTATCGGTGGAGTTGTCGCGGTTGTCACCCATCATGAAGAAGTGGCCGGCCGGGACGGTGTAGACGTTGGTGTTGTCCATGTAGCCGTTGTCGGCGCAGTCCAGCGTCTCATAGGACACGCCGTTCGGCAGCGTCTCCTTCCAGCGCTTCACCCGGGAGATGCCGCCGCCTTCCGAGCCGCAAGGGTCCTCGCCGACATATTCGCTCATGCGCTGCCGCTCGACGGGCGTATCGTTGATGTAGAGCAGCCCGTCCCGCATCTGGACACGGTCGCCGGGAAGGCCGATCACGCGCTTGATGTAGTCGGTGGAATCGTCCTTCGGCAGACGAAACACGACGATGTCGCCACGAGCGGGGTCCGAGCCCCAGATCCGTCCCGAGAACAGCGGCGGCGAGAATGGAATCGAGTAATGGCTGTAGCCGTAGGAATATTTCGAGACGAACAGATAGTCGCCGACCAGCAGCGTCGCCTTCATCGAGCCGGACGGGATGTTGAAGGGCTGAAACAGGAAGGTGCGGATCACGAGCGCGATCAGGAGAGCATGAATGACGACTCGGATCGTTTCGCCGACGCCGCTCTCAGTTTTCGTTCCCGAAGTCACGCTCATTGCTCTCTCAATTCCGGCCGGCGATCATAGAGCGCCCTCCTCCCGCGAACGGCCCACCGGTTCGCGGCGCAAGGAGATTGTCCTGATTCTGATAGTGAGGGCCAATTCCGGCGTAAAGCCGAATTCGCCCAGGCTGATTTGCGTTCGCGGACTTTTAGACGGTTGTCGGAGGCCACGCAATCAAGGATCGCATCAAAACTGATTAAGATATTGATTTATAAAGAAAATCACAAAACGCCCGAGCCGCGATCAAGGTTTCGGCAGCGGGACGGCGGAAATGACGACAAAAGCCTGCGCCAGCGGCCAGTCGTCGGTGATCGAAAGGTCGATCCGCGCCTCGAACCCCTCCGGTGTCAGGGCCTGGAGCCGGGCCAGCGCGCCGCCGGTCAGCTGCATGGTCGGCCGCCCGCCCGGCAGGTTGACCACCCCCATGTCGCGCCACCAGACGCCGCGCCTGATGCCGGTGCCGAGTGCCTTGGAGCAGGCCTCCTTGGCGGCGAAGCGCTTGGCGTAGGTCGCCACCACCATCTTCTCGTTCTTGGCGCGCCGTTCCGCCTTGGCACGCTCGGCCGCGGTGAAGATGCGGTCGAGAAAACGCTCGCCGTGGCGCTCGATCACCTTGGCGACGCGGGTGATGTCGATCAGGTCGGAGCCGATGCCGATGATCATGCCCGGCTCCGGCCACGATCCATCGCCGCGCGCATGCTGCGCACGGTCTCGGCCATCCCCACGAACAGCGCCTCGCCGATCATGTAATAGCCGATGTTCAGCTCCATGATTTCGGGCAAGCTCGCGATCTTCTCCGCCGTCGCATAGTCCAGCCCGTGGCCGGCGTGAACCTCGAGTCCCGCGTCCTTCGCCAGCTTCACCCCGGCCACGATCCGCTGCCATTCAGCCTCGGCCTTGTCGGTGTGGCCATCGACGACGGCATCGCACCAGGCACCGGTGTGGATCTCGATCACAGGGGCGCGCAGCCGTGCCGCCATCTCGATCTGGGCGGGATCGGCCGCAATGAACAGCGAGACGCGGATGCCGGCCTCGCTCAGCCGCGCGATATAGGGCGCGAGCGCGCTGCGCTGGCCGACCACGTCCAACCCGCCTTCGGTCGTTACCTCCTGGCGCCGCTCCGGCACCAGGCACACCGCGTGCGGCTTGGTGGCGAGCGAGATCCGCATCATGTCGTCCGTCGCGGCCATCTCGAAATTGAGCGGCTTGGAGATCTCCGCCTTCAGGCGCGCCATGTCCTCGTCGCGGATGTGCCGGCGGTCCTCGCGCAAATGTGCGGTGATGCCGTCGGCGCCGGCCTCGATCGCGAGCAGCGCGGCGCGCACCGGATCGGGATGGCGGCCGCCGCGCGCGTTACGCACGGTTGCGACGTGATCGATATTGACGCCGAGGCGGAGCGGAGGTGCGGGCATTTCAGAACTCGCGAAATCAGAGGGAACGGCGCATGCGAGATGCGCCTATCCATTAACACGTTCGACTTTGGCGACGACCGCCTTCGCGCGCAGCTGGGCCAGGATCGCGCTGAGGTGCTTCAAGTCGTAGACTTCGAGATCGATCGTCGTCTCCGTGAAATCGGGCGAGCGGCGCTGCATGCTGATATTGTCAATGTTGCCGTCGTGCTCGGCGATCACGGTCGCGATCTGCGCCAGCGCGCCGGGCTCATTGACGTTCTCGACCTTGATGCGGGCCGGGAAGCGCTGCGGCGCGGAATCCTCGATGTCCCAGCGGACGTCGAGCCAGCGCTCCGGCTCCTCCTCGAAATCCTTCAGGGCCGGCGCCTGGATCGGATAGATCGTGATGCCCTCGCCCGGCGTGACGATGCCGACAATGCGATCGCCGGGGACGGCGCCGCCGTTCGGCGCGAACTTCACCGGAAGGTCGGAATTGATGCCGCGGATCGGGATCGCGACCGGGCTGCGCGACTGTTCGGAGACCCCCTTCTCCTTGAGCTTGGCGGCAAGGCCCTTCTTGACGCCGTAGCGCGCGATGCGCTCCTCCTTGTAATCCGGGTACATCGCACGCGCGACATGGGAGGCCTTGATCTCGCCGCGCCCGACCGCCGCCATGACGTCCTCGATCGATGTGCGCGCGAGCCGCGGCAGCGCGCCCTTGAGCTTGTCGTCGGCGTATTCAATCTTGGCGCGCTCGAACAGGCGCTCGACGATGCGCCGGCCGAGCCCGACATATTGGTCGCGCACCGCGGTGCGCGTGGCGCGGCGGATCGCGGCACGCGCCTTGCCGGTGACGGCGAGCGTTTCCCAGGCCGAGGGCGGCGCGGACTGCGCCTCCGAGGTCAGCACCTCGACCTCGTCGCCGTTCTGAAGCTCCGAGGACAGCGGCGCGAATTTGCCGTTGATCTTGCAGCCCACCGCGCTGTTGCCGACGTCGGTATGCACCGCATAGGCGAAGTCGATCACGTTGGCATGGCGCGGCAGCGCGATCAGCTTGCCCTTCGGGGTGAAGCAGAACACCTGGTCGTGGAACAGCTCGAGCTTGGTGTGCTCGAGGAATTCCTCCGGGTTCGCGCTTTCCGAGAGGATGCCGATGGTGTGGCGCAGCCAGGCGAACGCGTTGGACTCGCGCTTGAGGAATTCGGTCGGCGAACCCACGCCCTCCTTGTAGAAAACGTGCGCGGCGATGCCGCGCTCGGCGATCTGGTCCATCGCCTCGGTGCGGATCTGCAGCTCGACGCGCTGGTTGCCGGGGCCGATCACCGTGGTGTGGATCGAGCGGTAGTCGTTCTGCTTCGGCGTCGAGATATAGTCCTTGAAACGTCCGGGCACGACCGGCCAGGTGGTGTGGACGATCCCGAGCGCGCGATAGCAGGCCTCGACGTCGCTGACGACGAGGCGGAAGCCGAAGATGTCGGACAATTGCTCGAAGCCGACCGACTTGCGCTCCATCTTGGTCCAGATCGAGAACGGCTTCTTGCGCCGGCCATAGACCCGCGCCCCCAAGCCCCGGTGGCGCAGATTGTTGGAGAGCTGGTCCTCGATCTCGCCGATCAGGTTGCGGTTGCGCTCAGCCAGCGCGTCGAGCCGCTGCATCACCACCGAATAGGCTTCGGGATCGAGGGTGCGGAAGGACAGATCCTCCAGCTCCTCGCGCATTTCCTGCATGCCCATGCGCCCCGCCAGCGGCGCATAGATGTCGAGCGTCTCCTCGGCGATGCGCCGGCGCGATTCCGTCGGCACGAAGTCCAGCGTGCGCATGTTGTGCAGACGGTCGGCGAGCTTGACCAAAAGCACGCGGACATCGTCGGCAATGGCCAGCAACAATTTGCGCAGATTCTCGGCCTGCTTAGCCTCCCGCGACACCAGCTCCAGCCGCTTCAGCTTGGTCAGGCCATCGACTAGCGCGCCGATCTCCGAGCCGAAGATCTGATCGATCTCGGCCCGCGTTGCCTCGGTGTCCTCGATCGTGTCGTGCAGCAGCGCGGCCACGATGGTGGCGTCGTCGAGCTTGAGGTCGGTGAGAATCGCAGCCACCTCGAGCGGATGCGAGAAATACGGATCGCCCGAGGCGCGGGTCTGCGAGCCGTGGGCCTTCATGGCGTAGACGTAGGCACGGTTCAGCAGGTCTTCGTTGGTGTTGGGATTGTAGGACCTGACGCGCTCGACGAGGTCATATTGACGCATCATCCGGGCGCGAGGCCGGGCGGGGCGCGCGACCGGCGCAGTCGGGGCCACGGCAACCGATTCGGTTGCGGCCTGCATCTGCGTGGATCTGCGGCGCCGATATACCATGCCGTCCTGCCTTCAAACGGGCTTGAGCCGGCCCGCTGCATACATCCTAACTCCGATCGCGCTCGTGTCCGATCAATTCAGTGACAGGGCCAAGCACCGACCGCAGCGCTATGGTAACCACGAAAAGGTCAACAAAAGCAAAGGCCCGAACGATCGTTCGGGCCTTTGATATGATCACAAGAAGAAGATGATCGCGATGGGGAATTACTCGTCTTCCTCGGGCTGCTCCTCGGGAGGCGCGAGGCCTTCCAGGCCCTTCAGCAGCTCCTCCTCGGTCATGCGCTCCACGGCGACCTCGGTGTCGTCGGCATCGACGCTTGCCCCCGCGGAACCGATCAGCGGCACTGTATCCGGCTCGGGCTCGTCCACCTCGACGAACTTCTGCAACGAGTGGACCAGCTCCTCGCGGAGGTCCTCCGGCGAGATCGTCGTCTCGGCAATTTCACGCAAAGACACAACAGGGTTCTTGTCGTTATCGCGGTCAACCGTTAGTTGTGAACCGGATGAAATCATGCGGGCACGGTGGGCGGCCAGCAGGACCAAGTCAAACCGGTTGTCGACCTTGTCGATACAATCTTCTACGGTGACGCGAGCCATGGACTGTCGCTCCGTTGTGGGTGGGACGAAATATGTGGATGATTGGGGCTAGTTATAGGGGCCGGGACGGTTTCGCAAGACCATTTTGTGATTTGGCCTCGCCAAACCGCTCTGCTACCCCACATTGGGGCTGGGACGGGTGGTTTTCCGGGCTGCCGTTGGGGGCGGCCCCGGGGTGTATGCAAGTCCGCCATAACTATACCTTGATTGCCCCGACTTCTCCGGATTTGCGGTTTCGACGGGTTTCTGCGGCACTCTAGAACTGCGCGGCCTGTTGTCGCCGCGCCAACAAAAAACGATCAATCACGAACGCTACGCGAGCAAACTGAATGTCACCTTCTCCTACCAACAAGATCGCGCTCTTCATCGACGGGGCCAATCTCTACGCGACGGCGAAAACCCTCGGCTTCGACATCGACTACAAGCGCCTGCTGAAGGAGTTTCAGAGCCGCGGGACGTTATTGCGGGCGTTCTATTACACCGCCATCATCGAAGACCAGGAATACTCCTCGATCCGCCCGCTGATCGACTGGCTGGACTACAACGGCTACACGGTCGTCACCAAGGCGACCAAGGAATTCATCGACGCCTCCGGGCGCCGCAAGGTGAAGGGCAACATGGACATCGAGCTCGCCGTCGACGCCATGGAGCTCGCCGAGCACATCGACCAGATGGTGCTGTTCTCGGGTGACGGCGACTTCCGCTCCCTGGTCGAGGCCGTCCAGCGCCGCGGCGTGCGGGTCACGGTGGTCTCCACCATCGCCAGCCAGCCGCCGATGATCGCCGACGAGCTGCGCCGCCAGGCCGACGTCTTCACCGACCTCGTCGAGCTGCAATCCAAGCTCGGCCGCGATCCGTCCGAGCGCCCCGCCCCGCGTGACCGCGGCGAGCGTGGTGAACGCCACCACGCCCCGCAATTCCTCCAGCGCGCGACCACGACGGCGCCGAGGGGCGATGACGACTTCGAGGAGTGAGGCGGCCCGGTCAAGCCGCCAGCCTCTCACAATCGTTCCCGACCGTGACTGCCCGCTCTGCCCGCGCCTGGTCGCCTTCCGCGAGGCGAACCGCGCGCGCGAGCCCTCGTGGCACAATGCGCCGGTTGCGCCCTTCGGCGACATCAAGGCCCGCCTCCTGATCGTGGGCCTCGCCCCGGGAATGCAGGGCGCCAACCGCACGGGGCGGCCGTTCACGGGCGATTATGCCGGCGACCTGCTCTATGCCACGCTGATCGAATACGGCTTTGCGAGGGGCACCTATCAGGCGCGTCCCGACGACGGCCTGAAACTCGTCGACTGCCGGATCGCCAATGCCGTGCATTGCGTGCCGCCGCAGAACAAGCCGCTGCCGATCGAGATCAACACCTGCCGCCAGTTTCTCGTGGCCAATCTGGCGACGATGCCGAAGCTGCGCGCGATCGTCGCGCTCGGGCGAATTGCGCACGACAGCGTGCTCAAGCCGCTGAATTTGAAGGCCTCGCAAGCCCCCTTCGGCCACGGCGCGGTGCATCAGGCCGGCGCGTTCAGGCTCTACGACAGCTATCACTGCTCCCGCTACAACACGAACACCGGCGTGCTGACGCCAGACATGTTCAGATCCGTGTTCGCGAAGGTGAAGGCGGATCTCGATTAGCTAGAGCATGATCCGGAAAAGTGCGTAGCGGTTTTCCGAAAAGATCATGCTCAAACAATAAGCTAAAGCGCGATGACGATTCATCCTAATCGCATCGCGCCTTATTGACGGGATTTGCCTTGAGCCAGGCCAGCACGTCGCCGGCGTTCCGGTCGGGCGGAAACACCGGATAGAACACGTGCGTGATCCTGGCGTCGTCGATAACAAGCGCGAGGCGCTTGATCAGCGTCAGGCCCGCGACCTCCATGGTCGGCAAGTTCAAGGCGCGCGTCAGCGCCAGCTTCTCGTCCGAAAGCACCGGGAACGGCAGATGCAGGCGCGACGCCATCTCGATCTGATAGTCGTTGCTCTGGGTCGAGAGGCCGAACACGTGCGCGGCGCCGGCGGCCTTCAGCTCGGCGTAGAGATCGCGAAAGGCGCAGGTCTGGGGCGTGCAGCCGCGCGCTCCGGGGATCATGTCCCAATCGTCGACCAGCGCGATCTTGCCGGGCTCGCCGGTGCGGGGATAGGCGAACACCACGGTGCGGCCGCGCAAAGCCGACAGGGTGACCGATGTGTCGTCGGTCGCGAGCAGGCCAATCGGCGGCAACGTCATGCCTTCGAGATGCGCGGCGGCGCCATCGTCGGAAGGCGCGGGAATCTGGCTCCAGTCGACCTCGAGCAGGTTCCGTTGATTCATCTCGTCATCCCCTCGCCCGCAGCAGCCGGCCCTTCTCCCGGCTCCAGTCGCGCTTCTTCTCGGACTCGCGCTTGTCGTGCAGCTTCTTGCCCTTCGCAACCGCCAGCTGCAGCTTGGCCCGGCCGCGCTCGTTGAAGTAAAGCTTGAGCGGGATCAGCGTCATGCCCTCGCGGTCGACCGCGCCGATCAGCTTGTTGATCTGGCGGCGGTGGAGCAGCAGCTTTCGCGGCCGCTTGGGCTCGTGGTTGAAGCGGTTGCCTTGCAGGTATTCGGGAATGGTGGCGTTGATCAGCCAGATCTCGCCGTTCTTCGAATCGGCATATGATTCCGCGATCGTGCTCTTGCCGTTGCGGATCGACTTGACCTCGGTGCCGGTCAGCGCAATGCCCGCCTCGATCGTGTCCTCGATGGCGTAGTTGAAACGCGCCTTGCGATTTTCCGCCATCACCTTGATCGGACGTTCGTTCTTATCGGCCATGACGGGCAAACCTGATCGAGATGCGCTCGGATTCTAACAGTTCGGATGAAGTGGACGCGTCACTTCTTGAGGAGATCGCGGATCTCCGTCAGCAGCTCGACCTCGGCCGACGGCTTTGGCGGAGCAGCGGGTGCCGCCTCCTCCTTGCGCTTCAGCGTATTCATGGCGCGGATTACCAGGAACAGCACGAAGGCGACGATGATGAAGTTGATCGTCAGCGTCAGGAAGCTGCCGTAAGCAAGGACGGCGCCTTGCTTTTTGGCATCCGCCAAGTTGGTTGCGGTGACCGCCTTCGACAAGGGGATGAAGTAGTTCGAGAAGTCGAGGCCACCGGTGACCGCGCCGATGATCGGCATGATGACGTCACCGACCAGCGAGGTGACGATGCCGCCGAAGGCCGCGCCGATGATGACGCCGACCGCGAGATCGACGACGTTGCCCTTCATGGCGAACTCGCGGAACTCCTTGAGCATCCGCGCGCCCTTTTCCTCCACGCTCATGAAAGGCTCCCCCGAACGGCTAATGCGTCAGTTGACCAGACCTGCGTGAACCATCGCGCTGCGCACGGCAACCCGCGTCGGCTCGGACACCGGAACCATCGGCAGCCGCAGCGTCTCGTCCAGCTTGCCGAGCAGCGACATCGCGTACTTGATCGGCGCCGGATTGCTCTCGATGAAGAGGTTGTTGTGCAGCGGCATCAGCTTGTCGTGGATCGCGAGCGCCGCCTTGGTGTCGCCCTTCTGCCAGGCGGCGTGGAACTCCGAGCACAGGCGCGGCGCGACGTTCGAGGTCACCGAGATGCAGCCATGGCCGCCATGGGCCATGTAGCCGATGATGGTGGCGTCCTCGCCCGAGAGCTGGTTGAAGTCCTCGCCCATCGCCGCGCGCTGCTGCGACACGCGGACCATGCTGGCGGTGGCGTCCTTGACCCCGGCGATGTTCTTCAGCTCCCACAGCCGCTTCATGGTGTCGACCGACATGTCGATCACCGAGCGCGGTGGGATGTTGTAGATGATGATCGGAATGCCGATCGCATCGTTGATCGCCTTGAAGTGCTGGTACATGCCTTCTTGCGTCGGCTTGTTGTAATAGGGCGTGACGATCAACACGGCGTCCGCGCCCGCCTTTTCGGCGTGCTGGGAGAGCTCGATCGCCTCCTTGGTCGAGTTGGAGCCGGCGCCGGCGATGACGGGCACGCGGCCCTTGGCTTCAGCGATGCACCATTCCACGACCTTCTTGTGCTCGTCATGACTGAGCGTCGGGCTCTCGCCGGTGGTGCCGACCGGAACGAGGCCGTTGGTGCCCTCGGAAATCTGCCAATTGACCAGGGAGCGAAACGCCGCCTCGTCGAGCGAGCCGTTCTTGAACGGGGTGACCAAGGCGGTGAACGACCCTCGGAATTTCGTCTTGGCTGCCATGGACTTCCTCCGTACGCGGCGATCTCTTGAGCAAGCCCCCTTCATATCGGGTCTATCCGGCCGGTAAAAGACCCGGGGTCGGTGCCAGGCTGGGTTTAGGCCGCGATTTTGCCGCGGTGCTGGTGCAAATCGGCCCGAGGTAAGCGGCTGTTGGTATTTTCTCCGCATATTCAAGCAAATTCAGCTAGGTCTTGAGCCACTTCACTGATTCGGGGCGACGAAACGCCGTGACCTCCTTTGCATCTGCCGCGTGGCGATCCCTGAGTATGGCATTGTGCCTGATGGCCGGGCTGTCGATGGACTGCGCCGCGTTCGCCAAGTCCAACGAGACGGCCGCGGAGACCAAGGATCCCGCCAAGCCAGCAGCCAAGGACGCCTCGAATGGCCCGGCCAAAGGATCGACCAAGGAAACGGCGAAGGATACAGCCAAGGGAACCGGCAAGGACGCCGCAAAGGCCGCAAAGGGTACGCTCGGCACCCCCGCCAAGGACGCCGCGAAGAAGCCGGATGCCGGCAAGAACGCCAGCAAGGAACCGGCGAAGGACAAGCCCAAAGACAAATCCAAGCCTGCGGCCACCGCTCCTGCTGCCACGACCCCTGCAGCTGCACCTAAGGCAGCGCCGACTGCGAGCGGCTCGCCGCCCAAGGCAGCCCCCGCCCCGGCCGTGACTGCCACCGTCAAACCGACTGCGCCGGCCCCGGCCAGACCGGCCGCAGCTCCCATACTGGCGCCTGCAACGCGCCAGCATGCAGCGCCGCGCAAGCCGGTCATCCCGGCCGCCGTGGCTGCGACGTCGTCGACGTCGCAGGCTGACAAGGACACCCTGGAGAGCGTCATCGAGCTCGTGCGCAAGCGCAAGGCCGGCGACGCCACCAATGCCGCGGCCGGCATCTCCGATCCGGTCGCGCGAAAGCTCGCCGAATGGATCATCCTGCGCAGCGAGGACAACGGCGCTACCGTGGAACGCTATCGCGCCTTCCTCTCAGCCAATCCGAGCTGGCCATCGCAGACCTTCCTGCGCCGGCGCCTCGAGGCCGCGATGTGGGACGACAGGCGCGACGAGTCGGTCGCGTGGTCGTGGTTCGAGAACGAATCGCCGATCTCCGCCAAGGGACGCTTCACGCTGGCCAGGGCGATGCTGGCGCGCGGCGACCGCGCCAATGCCGAGCGGCTGGTGCGCGACGCCTGGCGCGCCGATCCGATGTCGGAGGACACCGAGAACAACGCGCTCGACCAGTTCGGCGCCCTGCTCACGCCAGGCGACCAGAAAGCGCGGATGGACAACCTGCTCTACGGCAGCGAGAACGAGGCGGCGCTACGCGCCGCCAAGCGTCTCGGCGCCGGCTATGTCGCACTCGCCAAGGCCCGCATCGCCGCGGTCAAGAAAGCGCCGAACGCGCGGGCGCTGCTCGATGCCGTGCCGCGCGAGTTGCACGGCGATCCCGGCTTCATCTTCAGCAAGATCCAGCTGCTGCGCCGCGAGGAGAAGTTCACTGAAGCCGCCCAGCTGATGCTGTCCGCGCCGAAGGATCCGGGTCGCCTCCACAATCTCGATGAATGGTGGATCGAGCGGCGCCTCCTGGCCCGCAAGATGATCGACACCGAGGAATTCCGCAGCGCCTATCTGATCGCGCGCGACGCCGCCCTGCCCTCGCGCGACATCTACAAGACCGAGCAGGAGTTTACCGCCGGCTGGATCGCGCTGCGATTCCTCAACGATCCCGCGACCGCCGCCCAGCATTTCGCCCGCATCGGGGTCGGCAGCGTCAATCCCACCGCGCTGGCGCGTGCCGGCTATTGGCAGGGCCGCGCTGCCGAGGCGATGGGTCGCCAGCAGGAGGCACGCAATGCCTATGCGCGGGCGGCCGAGCAATCGACCAGCTATTACGGCCAGCTCGCGCGCGCAAAGCTCGGCCTGCCGCAGATCGAGCTCAACAGCCAGCCGCGCGGTCGCGGCGCCGAGCGGCTCGAGATCGTGCGCGCCGCGCAACTGCTCTACGAGCTGGACGAGCGCGAGTTCGCGATACCGCTGCTCGCCGACATGGGCGAGAACGGCGATCCCGAGGCGCTCGCGGGCCTCGGCGAGCTCACCCAGCGCTACAGCGACGCGCGCGGCATGCTGCTGCTCGGCAAGGCCGCGCTCAACCGCGGCCTCCCGTTCGACTTCTACGCCTACCCCGTCAACGGCATCCCTCAGTTCACGCCGATCGGCCCCGAGGTCGAACGCAGCATCATCTATGCGATTGCGCGGCAGGAGAGCGCGTTCAACCCGTCGGTGGTCTCGCCGGCGCAGGCCTACGGGCTGATGCAGGTGACGCCGGATGCCGCCCGCTACGTCTGCAAGCGCCACGGCGCAACCTACGACCTGGGGCGGCTGAAGAACGACTCCGTCTACAACGCCACGCTCGGCTCGGCCGAGCTCGGCGGACTGCTCGAGGATTATCGCGGCTCCTACATCATGACGTTCGCCGCCTACAATGCCGGCCGCGGCAGCGTGAAGAAGTGGGTCGAGCGTTACGGCGATCCGCGCGACCCCAAGGTCGACGCGGTCGACTGGGTCGAGCTGATTCCGTTCTCCGAGACGCGCAACTATGTGCAGCGGATCATGGAAAACCTTCAAGTCTACCGCGCCCGTTTCGGCGGCGGCACCCGCTTGCAGATCGAAGCCGATCTGCGCCGCGGCGCCGTCAGCGTGCAGTAACGGGCGTCGATGGCCCGTTAGAATCAGAGCCTGGTTGCTGGGCAGGGCTCGGCAGGATTCGTCGACGGCACCAGCGACCTGACGATAGAATTGCGCCAAGCGTTCCCACGCACCGGTTAGCTTATGCCTCACAAGGCTGGGAACGTGTCACGCTGCGCGTGGTCGGTGCGTTCCTGTTCGCAGCCGTGATCTCGTCGGGCCTCGCGACCGGCGGCTCCCCCCTTCGGCAAGAACCGCCATCCTGCCCAGCCACAGGTAACCGGCATCCAGAATCGCTATTGCCTGCAAGAACGGCGTTGGGAGAATCCTGGCAACTGCCAGTTGTCCAATTACAGCCAGTGCATGGCGACCGCGTCGGGCACAATCGATGCCTGCGGTCTCAACCCGACCTATGCCTTCAAGGAGTGGAAGGGCCTGAGATGGTAGTTTGATAGCACTTTGCCGACATTCCAGCTTGCGAGCCAACAAGGTCCGCACGTTAGGCGAAGCGCTACGCTCCAAAGAAAAACCCCGGCAGTTTCCTGCCGGGGTTCATGGATCAACCTAGGGTCGATCTTAGAAGTTGCGCTGAGCGCGCAGGAGCATCTGCAGGTTGCCCTGATCCTTCAGCTCGTAGGTCGCTGCGGGCTTGGCAACAGCCAGGTTGGCCGTGTTGGCGCCCGTGACAACGCCAGAGTGCTTCTGGTCGAGCCAGACGTAGCTCACGTCAGCCGTGAAGGCGAGACCCTTGACCGGAGTCCAGACCAAGTTGCCGCCGATAACCGCAAGGTTGAAGTCGGGGTTACAGGTCGAGCCAGCGGCGGGGGCCAGAGCAGCAGCGAAGTTGGCGCAGATCAGAGCCTTGCTTTGATCGCCGTAGCGGAGCGAAGCATAAGCACCGTAGATGCCCGACGCCCAGTTCGGGGACCAGTTGTGGGTATAACCACCGCGGAAGCCCCAGGTCTTGACGGTCTCGATACCGAGACCGGAACCGAACACGCCATCAGCGATACCGGCGAAGCCGATGCTCTGATAAGCGATGCCGCTGCCGCCGTAGATGAAGATGGTCTGCGGGAACAGGCTCTGGAAGTTGTACCGCGAAGCACCGTCGGTGTAGACCGCCTGCAAGTTGATCGAGTCACCCGCACCAGTCGGGATGTTCTTGATCGACAAGGCACCTTGCACCGCCCAGCCCCACTTGTCCGACGGATGACCCGTGAGCTCCGTCGTACCGTAATAAGCCGAGTGGAGTTCGTGCGCCGCCGCCGAGATCTGGAACAGACCCCAAGCCTGATCGACACGGACCTGACCGACGATGTCGGGCATGCGCGTGCCACCCCAATCGTTGACACCGTAGATGCCCTGGATGAAGGCAGCGCCCGCAGCTGCAGTCGTGGCGAAGCCACCCACTGCACCCGCAACGCCGGTCACGCTCGCGTTCCAAAGGTTCGACTGGCCGCCAGCAGCGGTCGTCATATCCTGCAACGCGACCGAACCCGTGATGCCCTGGCCGAAATCAGCCGTGTAGGCGACCTGGTTCACACCGGTGACGTTGTTGCTGCCGCCCGGAAGGAAGTCGGGACCGCCAGCCGGATAGCTCTGCCACGGTGCGTCGAAGATCGAAACGGTGCGGCCGAAGGTGAAACCAGCGAACTGGATGAACGCATGGTAGAGGCCGAGCGAAGCCGAACCGACCGAGAAGGCAGACGGGGCGCTGCCGGTCACCGAGGTGGCATCCCAGCTGAAAACCGTATCGGCGTAGGTGCGAACCACGCCATACTCGGTTGCCGTACGGGTATCGATGGTGAAGTCCAAACGAGCGCGGGTCTGGTAGTAGTTGTCCAGACGGTTGTTGGCGCCGCCGGGAGCACCCTGGCCAATGCCGTAGTCGCTGTTCGTGTTAAACAGCATGTCGGCACGCAGATAGCCGCCGAACTTGATGCAGGTGTCGGTGCCCGGGATGTAGTAGAATCCAGCACCGTACAGGGAGCAGATCTTCACGTACTCGACCGCCTTGGCCTTCACGGGGAGATCGGCTGCCTGAGCTCCGCCCACGGCGATCAGACCCGCCGCTGAGCCGAGCAAAAGGCTCTTAACCAACTTCATGTTAAACCTCCAAGTTGCTCTTCAGGGAAGGTCACTGACCGGACGGCCAATTCCCCAACCCCCTCTAAATCACCGCTTTCGGCGCCTTCGCGTCTTCGGACACACCCGCATGAACGCGAGGGACTTAAGCGAATGACCTAAACGGGACGACCTCGGGATGCCCCCCTCCGTCGCTCAGTCACAATTACCGAACGTCCTTGCACACACAACAAGAGAACGCTCCGAAACGGGCCGGTGCAGCGTGTTTTCCAACGGGTGTTGCACAAATAACACGCAGATGTGATCAAACCGCTCTCGTAACACATTGTTTACATTGATGTTTTCGAAGCGGTTCCAAATGCCATCAAAGTTCCGCACATGAGGCGCCGCGCGCGAGAGCTCGGCTTGAGCCAGCTTTGGGGCGCTCGAATCGTGGAATCAGAAGGAGACTCAATGGGCAGGCATCGACCGCCTCCCCGCCGCGCAATCTGACGCAGGCAGCCTGCAAATACCTCCGCCGTCCGGGGTTCGCCATCACTCTCTATATGGAAGTCACGCCGGCGGGATAATCGGGCCGGACACCTCGGCGAGCGAGGACGCAGAGATGCTAGTCCTTCTTTGCACCTTTGAATTTCCTCGAAAATTCAGCGCCACGCCCTGATCCGAGCGCAAACCCGTCTCGTTTCGCAAATCGCTGGGAATATTCGAGCGAAAACACGCGCTTCCAAATTGACCAGCCCGAGCAAATAGATGCATAAGGCTCGCACCGGAGAGGTGGCCGAGTGGCTGAAGGCAACGCTTTGCTAAAGCGTCATACGGTCTCAAGCTGTATCGAGGGTTCGAATCCCTCCCTCTCCGCCACCCCAGAATCCCGGAAGCAGAATCAAGGTCGCTGCGCGCGTCCAGCGGAAGGCGATGGGCGACGCCGGTACGAAAGTTCCGCACAAGGATGAGGGCGGCGAGCCCGCGCGATTCGCGCGCTCCTTATATATGTGAGCCCCCACCTAAATGCCGGATCGCCAGACCCGCCAATGCGAGGGCGCTATCAGCACGGCCTCATCGGCCCAAACATTGAACCAGATGCCGCCCTTACGCCGGCATGGAAAGGACCATGGCACAATACCTGTTTTGTGCAGACGCCCGAGTTCCAGGTCGCACTCGTCGGGAGCGATCTGAATCGGCAGCCATCGTCCATTCGTAGCCTGGTTGCTCATGACGTCGGATTCTAGGCGACGCCATGAAGAGGAAACTTGCTCCAGCGCAAGCGCGTCCGCCCGTGCGAATGAGCGCAGGCGGCGCGGCCGTTGTTCTCGCCGGCAAAGGTGACTAGAGTTTTTGCACCATTTCGCCCGAGCACAGACCCCCCTACGTCGGGTCGAGAACCCATCGCATGTCGCAACAAGGCCGCAACAAGGGAGCCTCGGCCCCCTCCTCACTCCATCCGTCAGCTATTCTGGACCAGGCCATTGCGGCGCACCGTTCGGGCAATCTGTCGGAAGCGGAACGGGCCTACACGACCATTCTGAAGGGAAGCAGAACGCATGCCGTCGCGCTCCATATGCTGGGGCTGTTGCACGCCCAGCGCGGCCATTTTGCGGACGCCGAGCCTTTGCTGAAGAAGGCTGCACGCGTCGACCCCGGCAATCCCGACGTTCTTTTCAACTATGCCAACGTGCTGCGCGCGCTGGACAAGCCGGACGATGCGCTCGTCTGGCTTGCGAAAGTAATCGCCCTGGCTCCAAACTTCGCGGACGCGCGTCTCAATCGCGGAGCGATCCTCATTGCACGGCAGCAGCTTCGCGACGCCATAGCCGAGTTTGATCGCGCCATTGCGATCGCACCGTCGAGCGCCGCGTTCGCCAACCGAGGCAGCGCGTTGCAGCAGCTTGGTCGACTCGAGGAAGCGCGTGACAGCTACGCCCGCGCCATCGAGCTTGCACCGGCCGACCCACAGAACCATTTCGCGTTGTCTGAGGTTCTTGGCCAGCTGGGGCGAGACGACGAAGCGATCGTGGCTCTGGAACGAACGGTCGCACTTGATAAGACGTTCCCGTTTGCGCTGAGCAACCTCGTTGCTTGCAAGCGGAAGCGCGCCGACTGGAGCAGCTTCGAACGTGAACAGGCCACCATAGAAGACGCTGCCGAGGCAGGCGTGCCGGTCGACCCCTTCACCTTCTTTCATGTCTCCTCATCGCCTGCACGCCAATTGACCTGCGCGAAGGCCTATGTCGCCAAGGTGACCCCCGACGGGGGTGCCGCCAGGCCCGGAACGCCGAGACCGGCGTCCCGGCTCCGGGTCGCGTACATGTCGGCCGATTTTCGCAGTCATGCCACCGCGTATTTGATGGCCGGAATCTTCGAGGCGCACGACCGCGAGCGCTTCGACGTCACCGCCATCTCCTACGGGCCCGACGACGACAGCCAGATGCGCAACCGCCTGAGGGCCGCATTCGAACGTTTTGAAGATGTCAGCGATCTTGCCGACGAGGACGTCGTCAAGCTGATCGGCCAGCTCGAGATCGAGGTTCTCGTCGATCTCGGCGGCTTCACCGCCGGTGCACGGCCGAAAATCATTGCGCGCCGGCCGGCTCCTATCCAGGTCAGCTATCTCGGCTTTCCCGGCACGATGGGCGCCCCCTATTTCGACTATCTCATGGCCGACCGGATCGTCATCCCCGAAGCAGAGCAGCCTTATTACGCCGAGAAGGTGATCTATCTTCCCAATAGCTACCAGGCGACCGACGCGAAGCGACCGCTCCCGTCAAATCCACCGAGCCGGAGCCAGCTCGGACTGGCGGACGATGCGCTCGTCTACTGCGCGTTCAACAGAAGCCCCAAGATCACGCCCCCGTTGTTCGGCGTCTGGATGCGGCTGCTCGACAAGACCCCCGGAAGCGTCCTTTGGCTGCTAGATGGTGACCCGGTCGCCACCGAGAATCTGAAGCGCGAAGCCGTTGCGCGGGGGATTGTCGCTGAGAGAATCGTGTTCGCTCCGCGCGTCCCTGCTGACGAGCATTTGGCGCGCCACCAGGTCGCCGATCTGTTCCTGGACACATTGCCCTACAACGCCCACACCGGGGCCAGCGACGCCCTCTGGGCTGGCTTGCCGGTCCTGACGTGCCTTGGGACCACTTTTGCCGGACGCGTTGCAGCCAGTCTCCTGAACGCCGTAGGCCTTCCCGAGCTGGTGACGCGATCGCTGGAGGAATATGAGGCTTTGGCACTTCGAATCGCGCACGATTCCGAACTTCGCGTCGCGCTCCGGAGCAAGCTGGCGGCGCGCCGGACCACTTGGCCGCTTTTCGATACTGTCCGCATGACGCGGGATATCGAAAAGGCATTCGACGAAATCTGGCGCAGGCATTGCGCGGGCGAAGCGCCGGCCTCGTTTGCCGTGCAAACCTCGACCTGAAGCCGCCTCGGCGCGGTGGCGCCGCCCGGTCAAGGTCCGGTTCCCAAGCGAAGTGACGCTCAGTGCGCGCAGACCCAGGCTCTCGCCTCACGCTGCGCGACGGAGATCTCGGCCTCCGACATCTGCCCGGCGATTTCCTGGCGCAGCGCCACGGCGTCCTTGCGGCCCTTCAGCGCGGCGAGATTGAACCATTTGTGCGCGGCGACGAGATCGACGATGCCGGAGCGGCCGCTCGCCCAATAGATCCCGCGCTCGAACAGCACGTCCGACAGCGCGCTCGCATCGACCGGCGTCGCCGTCTCCAGATCGAAAGTACCCTGAAACATCACGCATCCCCTTTGTTCTTATGCCGCCTCGTCCCCCGAGCGCGGCTCCCGTCCAACCTCTGATGTGCATGACCCGTCACGGGATCGTGCACTGTTCAACTCTTCCCCGTCGCCGTTTGCCGGCTTGTTGGAGGCGATGATGGCGGGCAAATTTGAATGGCAGTTTAAGCATCGCGATGAAGCAGACGTAAACGCGGGCGCGCGCCTCCTGCGCCGAGAATTAAAAAAGTCCCTGATTCGCAGGCACTTCTGTCATTCGTCAGATTCGGTTTACCCTGGGATTTCAGGACATCGATAACCATCGCGCGCAGTGGCGCAGGTCATGTGACTGCTTTTCTTGTCGTCATCCGCGCCCCCGGCTACGCCAAGGCTTCGCCTGGGTATGCGGTCTCTCGGGCCGTCCAAGTTCGGCGAAGGTGGCAGGCGGGTGACCCACTATTCCAGCGGCAATCGTTCCACGACAAGCCGCGCGTGCTGGATCGGCCCGTCGGAGCCGGGCGGCGACACCGCAAGGCGAAACGGTGCGCGATCACGCCACAGGACGCCTTGCCTCTCCAAGCCAAGCGATCAAGCCGGCACGACAGAAGCGCGCTCGGACGCGACGTGGTCAAATCAACGATGTGAGAGAGAGGAATGCCGGCAATGCCCCGGCTTCAAGGGAACGAGGGCGTCGGCGAACACGTCAGGACCAGATTCCACTTTGGCCCGAAGGCCTGTCGTGAAATTGCGGAGCCCGTTTGAGGAGAACCGCACCGAACGAAGAAAACTCGTTTCTTCTGCCGGACCGCGAAAGAGAACGGTCCGACCGTTGACCTGATGTCTCGCCGACACCCTCTATCGTCGACCAGAACCTCTAGGAGGCGCTGATGACGTGCCGGCTATCTGGAGCCGGCAACTTCAGAAGCGAAGTTACTTCTTCTTCTTCGCGACCTTGCGGGTCTTCTTCGCAGTCTTCTTCACTGCGCTCTTCGCCTTCTTCGCCTTCTTCGCTTTCTTGGCCATGTTGCCCTCCGATGTGTGAGATGGCTTTAATCGCTGCGTGCACTCGGGGATCGAATGCACTTCATCCCGAATACACCAACACGAAGAAAAAAACAGCTTCTCGCTTAAAGAAGTGTTGACGCAGCAAGGCGCCTGCGCTTGGCGGGCGCGACGCAGGCGCTTCGTACGACGTGCACTTGCGATCATGCAGAGCGCTCGCATCGCCGACGTTCGCGAACGATGCGATTGCACGAAAACACTATGCAGCAAGTATTTTTTCGCACGCGCGTATCGCGCGCGACCAACGCAGCGATGCGCATCGACAATCGTTCGGTCGCCTCGCAAAGGCGTTTCGCGGACTCTGAGTCGCGATTTTTGGCAACGAAAATATTTTCATGCTTAACGGCGCGGGCGCTCGCCGGAGCGCGTTCAAGCCGCCGTTTCGGGCGAATCGCGCGGCGGCGATTCGGCCGCCGCATCGCCGTCGATCAGGATGAAGTTTGCCGTCGAGGATGCGCGCGAGCGTCGCAGCGAGAACCAAAAGCGAGGTGACGAAACGCGTCCGTCACCTCGTTCGAATGCGTGAGGCTTAGACGCCGAGCTTGGACTTGAGCAGGTCGTTGACGCTCTGCGGGTTGGCCTTGCCGCCGGATGCCTTCATGACCTGGCCGACGAACCAGCCGAGCGATTGCGGCTTGTCCTTCACCTGCGCCGCCTTGTCGGGATTGGCCGCGATGATGTCGTCGACCACCTTTTCGATCGCTGAGAGATCCGTGACCTGCTTCATGCCACGGCTTTCGACCAGCGCGCGGGGATCGCCACCCTCCTGCCAGACGATTTCGAACAGATCCTTGGCGATCTTGCCCGAGATCGTACCCTCGCCGATCAGGTCGATGATCGCAGCCAGTTGCCCGGCATTGACGGGCGAGGCCGTAATATCCCGGCCTTCTTTGTTGAGACGGCCGAACAGCTCGTTGATCACCCAGTTCGCCGCCATCTTGCCGTCGCGGGCGCGGTTGGCGAGCTTGTCGAGCACCGTCTCGTAGAACAGCGCGCTCTCGCGCTCGGCGACCAGCACGCTCGCATCATAGGCCGAGAGGCCGAAATCGGCGACGAAGCGCGCCTTCTTCTGGTCCGGCAGCTCCGGCAGCTTCGCCTTCAGCGCGTCGACGAAGCCCTGGCTGAACTCCAGCGGCAACAGGTCGGGGTCGGGGAAGTAGCGATAGTCGTGCGCCTCCTCCTTCGACCGCATCGAGCGCGTCTCACCCTTGTTGGGATCGAACCGGCGCGTCTCCTGCTCGATCTCGCCCCCGTCCTCCAGGATCTCAATCTGGCGCCGCGCTTCATACTCGATCGCCTGGCCGATGAAGGCGATCGAGTTCATGTTCTTGATCTCGCAGCGGGTGCCGAGCGGCGCGCCGGGCTTGCGCACGGAGACGTTGACGTCGGCGCGCAGGGATCCCTTCTCCATGTCACCGTCGCAGGTGCCGAGGTAGCGCATGATCGAGCGCAGCTTGGTCACATAGGCCTTGGCCTGCTCGGCGTCGCGGATATCAGGCTTCGAGACGATCTCCATCAGCGCCACGCCAGAGCGGTTGAAATCGATGTAGGACAGTGACGGCGACCGGTCGTGCAGCATCTTGCCGGGATCCTGCTCCAGATGCAGCCGCTCGATACCGATGGTGGCCGTCTTGCCGCCGTCGAGATCGATGATCACCTCACCCTCGCCCACGATGGGCGATTTGTACTGGCTGATCTGGTAGCCCTGCGGCAGGTCCGGATAGAAATAGTTCTTGCGGTCGAACACCGAGCGCAGGTTGATCTGCGCGTTGAGGCCGAGCCCGGTCCGGACAGCCTGTCTGACGCATTCCTCGTTGATGACCGGCAGCATGCCCGGCATCGCGACGTCGACCAGCGAGACGTGGCTGTTCGGCTCGCCGCCGAAAGCGGTAGACGCGCCCGAGAACAGTTTGGCGTTCGAGGTCACCTGGGCATGGATCTCCATGCCGATGACCATCTCCCAGTCACCAGTTGAGCCCTTGAGAAGCTTGTGAGTGGCCGTGCTCATGTCCTGCTCCCGAGCAGCGTGGCAGCGATCCGCTCCCACTCCGCTTCCAATGAATCCTTTGCCGCCGGCTGGCCGGCCTGGCGGTACCAATAGCCGGCATTGCCGAGATCGCCTTCGACGCGGTGCAAATAGGCATGCACCCAGGCGGCCTCGCGGCTGCTCTCGTCCTGGACGATCTTGTGCGCGCGGTCCCAGTCGCCCTTCGCCGCCCACCACAGGCCGGCGAGCGGCGCGTTCAGGTCCGGCGCGGGCGCCGCGCCACTGATGCTCGCGATGAAATCGGCGACATTCACCACCACCTCGCGGGCGTGAAGCGGCCGGCGGCCTGCTCGATCACCTCGCCGAGCGAGAACAGCGTCTCCTCATCGAACGGACGGCCGATCAATTGCAGCCCGAGCGGCAGGCCCTGCAAGTCCTTGCCGGCGGGCACCGCGATGCCGGGCAGGCCCGCCATGTTCACGGTCACCGTGAAGATGTCGTTGAGATACATCTCGACCGGGTCGGCGCCGCCCTTCTCGCCGATGCCGAAGGCCGCCGACGGCGTCGCCGGGGTGAGGATGGCGTCGACGCCTTTGGCGAAGCAGTCCTCAAAATCCTTCTTGATCAGCGTGCGCACCTTCTGCGCGCGCAGGTAATAGGCATCGTAATAGCCGGCCGAGAGCACGTAAGTGCCGATCATGACGCGGCGGCGCACCTCGGCGCCAAATCCCTCCGCACGGGTGTTCTCGTAGAGCTCAATGATGTTCTTACCCTGCTCGCGCAGGCCGTAGCGCACGCCGTCATAGCGCGCCAGGTTGGACGAGGCCTCTGCCGGCGCCACGATGTAATAGGCCGGCAGCGCGTATTTGGTGTGCGGCAGCGACACCTCGACCAGCTCGGCACCGGCCGCCTTCAGCCACGCCGCGCCCTCACTCCACAGTTTCTCGATCTCCGCCGGCATGCCGTCGAGGCGATACTCCCGGGGGATGCCGATCTTCATGCCCTTCACGGACTTGCCGATCGCCGCCTCGTAGTCCGGCACGGGGATATCGACCGACGTCGTGTCCTTGGGATCGTGGCCGGCCATCGAGCGCAGCAGCATCGCGGCATCGCGTACGCTGCGCGCGATAGGGCCCGCCTGGTCGAGCGAGGAGGCAAAGGCGACGATGCCCCAACGCGAGCAGCGGCCATAGGTCGGCTTGATGCCGACGGTCGCGGTGAACGCGGCCGGCTGGCGGATCGAGCCGCCGGTATCAGTCGCGGTCGCGCCCATGCAGAGCAGCGCCGCCACGGCCGAGGCCGAGCCGCCGGACGAGCCGCCCGGCACCAGCGTGGTGTTGCTGCCCTCGCGCCGCCAGGGATTGCCGACGGGGCCGAAGCACGAGGTCTCGTTCGCCGAGCCCATCGCGAACTCGTCATTGTTGAGCTTGCCGAGCATCACCGCGCCGTCGCGCCAGAGCTGCGAGGTGACGGTGGACTCGTAGGTCGGCACGAAATTGCCGAGGATCTTCGAGCACGCCGTGGTGCGCACGCCCTTGGTCGCGAACAGGTCCTTGATGCCGAGCGGGATGCCGGCGAGCGGGCCCGCATCGCCCTTGGCGATCTTGCTGTCCGCCTCGCGCGCCATGGCGCGCGCCTGATCCGGCGTCTCCATCACGAAGGCGTTGAGCACGCGCGCTTTCTCGATCGCGGAAAGATGCGCATCGGTCAGCTCGAGCGACGTGAAAGTTTTTGCCGCGAGACCCTTGCGGGCCTCGGCGAGCGTCAGCGATATCAAATCGGTCATTTATTGATCGGGCTGCAGAAGAACGGAGACAGGGTCTTGTCGTCGGCCGGGTCGTCCTTTTTGGCGGCGGCTTTCGCGGCCGCCTCGATCTCGTCGAGCACGGCATTGACGGCGACGTTGGGATCGGCAGCCTTGCCCTGCCGTTCCATCTTGTCGAGATAATTCATGTAGGCCTGATAGGCCTTCTCATCGTCGCAAAGCAGGCACATCGGATCTAACCTGTTTATTCAACGACCTTCGGCACCAGGAAGAAGTGACCTTCGGTCGCGGGCGCGTTGGCAACGATATCGTCGGCGATCCCGCCGTCGTCGACCACGTCCTGCCGCTTCTTCATCTGCATCGGGGTGACCGAGGTCATCGGCTCCACGCCCTCGACATTGACCTCCGAGAGCTGCTCGACGAAAGCGAGCATGGCGTTGAGCTCGCCCTGCAGATGCGGAACCTCGCCCTCGGAAACCGCAATGCGCGCCAGATGCGCGATGCGGCGGACGGTAGCGGCGTCGACGGACATTATATAAGGCCTCTTACGGCAAAACCTATGTGCCGTATAGCAGAGGCCGGTTTTGCGCCGCAACCGGCGCTTCCCCCTATCCGGCGAGGGCCTTCATGCGCCCCAGCGCCGATTTGGCGAGATCCCGGGTCAATTCGGCGGCGGGAAGCTCGCGGCCCAGCGCAACGGCCTGCCCTGCCCAGAGATTGGTGAAATCCACCCTGCCCTGCTTTTCGGCAGCCGCTTTCAGCGGCCCCAGCGCCGTCGCGCCGTGGGGAAACGGCGGCGCATCCGGCGAGATCGGACCGGCCTCGCGCATCAGCCGGTTCTGCACCCCGCGCGCAGGCCGGCCGGTCATGACATTGGTGATGACGGTGGAATCGTCCCGCGCCTCGGCAAGCGCCTTGCGGCCGCCCGCGCTGAGCTTGGATTCCGGGCAGCGCAGATAGGCGCTGCCGATCTGCACGCCGGCGGCACCGAGCGCGAAGGCTGCGGCAATGCCGCGTCCGTCGGCGATGCCGCCCGCCGCGATCACCGGCACCTTCACGGCATCGACGACCTGCGGCACCAGCGCGAAGGTGCCGGGCTGCTCGGCGATCTTGTCGGTCAGGAACATGCCGCGATGGCCGCCCGCCTCGGCACCTTGCGCGATCACGGCATCGACGCCGTGTTCTTCCAGCCAGACCGCCTCCTTCACCGTCGTCGCGGACGAGATGACGAGGCAACCCGCCGCCTTGACGCGCCGCAGCAGCGCTTGCTCCGGCAGGCCGAAATGGAAGCTGACGACCTCCGGCTTCAGCTCCTCGACCACTTCGCAGAACGCTGCATCGAACGGCGCGCGGTTCGCAGCCGCGATCGGCGCGGAGGGATCGAGACTGTGCTCGGAATAGTACCCCGCGAGCCGCTGCTTCCACCGCGCCTCGGCTTCGCGCGTCAACTCGACCGGCGTGTGGCAGAAGAAGTTCATGTTGACCGGCGCCTTGACGCGCTGGCGGATGAGACCAACCTGCTCGCGCGCCTTCTCCGGCGAGATCATCGCACACGGCAGCGACCCCAGCGCCCCGCCCTGCGCAGCCGCAATCACCAGCTCCGCATCCATCACGCCAGCCATCGGCGCCAGCACGATCGGGAATTCGGTCTTGAAAAGATCGATCAGTCGACGGTCAGGCCACATGGTTGTTCTCTCGTTCTTTCTCTTTCTTACCCTCCCCTGGAGGGTAGGAAGTCTACGCCGCTGCCACCGCCGAGTTTCTCCGCCCGGCGATCAACTGCTCCGCCTCCGCCGCAATCCGCTCGACGATCTCCGCCGCCGGTGGGATATCATGAATCAACCCAACCGCCTCGCCGGCGATCACGGCCGCGACATCGAAATTGCCCGCCGCCCTTGCTGCCGCATACTCGGAAGCGACTGCGGCAACATTCTGCATCAGCTCGACCTCGCGGCCGATCCAGCGCTTGGCATGATCGTTGACCAGGCACCGCCCGGTAAACGGCGCCGGCCAGACATTGTTGCGGGAGAGATCGAAGAGGATGCCGCGCACGGTCGAACCGGAGTTCGCCGCGCAGATGCGGCGCTTGGCCTCCTCCGCACCGTCGGCCTCCTGGCTGGCATAGAAGCGCGTGCCGAGCAGCACGCCGCTCGCGCCCATCATCATCATGGCCGCTAGGCCGCGCCCATCCGCGATGCCGCCAGCCGCCACCACTGGAACGTGCCCCGCGACGAGATCGACGATGGCGGGCACGAGATCGACAGTGGTGCGCGAAGCGCCATGACCGCCCGCCTCCGTGCCTTGCGCAATCAGGATGTCAGCACCGGCATCGAGCGCCTGCCGCGCCATCGCTTCGTCCTGCACCTGGCAAATCAGGCGCGCGCCGGCGGACTTGATCTTGGGCGCGAACGGCGCCGGATCGCCGAACGACAACATGATCGCAACTGGTTTTGCAGCGAGCGCGACATCGAGAAGCTCGGGCCGCTTCGCGAGGCTCCAGGTGATGAAGCCGATCCCGAACGGTGCACTGAGGTCGGCGAGCTTCGCCGTCTCCTGCTCCAGCCAGATCCGTTCGCCATAGCCGCCGCCAAGAATGCCGAACCCGCCGGCGCGGCTCACCGCCGCGACCAGGCGGCTGCCGGCAATGACATCCATCGGCGCCAGCAGGATCGGATGCTCGATCCCCAGCAGCGTGGTCAGCGACGTCGTCATCGGCATACGGCTCCTCCCCGATCTGGACAGCGAGACTAGGCGCGACTAGCATTCTCGAAAATTGAATTGTTGCGAACGCTGCCATCTCAAAAGCGAAACGACACCATGGAACTCAGCGATATCAAGACCTTCGCCGCCGTCGCCCGCACCGGCGGCATCACCCGCGCCGCCGAAGAGCTCAACACCGTGCAGTCGAACGTCACCCAGCGCGTGAAGGCGCTGGAGGCGGAGATCGGCACGCCGCTGTTCGAGCGGCACTCGCGCGGCATGACGCTGACCGGCGCCGGCAAGCGCCTCCTCCCCTATGCGCAAAAGATGGCAGCGCTGTCGCGCGAAGCCTTGCTCGCCGCGCGCGACGATGGCGAGCCGAAAGGACCGCTCGCGATCGGATCGATGGAGACCACGGCAGCCGTGCGATTGCCGCCGCTGCTCGCCGATTTCCACCGCCGCTTCCCGGCCGTGCGCCTTTCGTTGCGCACCGCGCCGACCGCCGACCTCGTCGCCCTCGTGCTCGACGGCACGCTCGACGGCGCCTTCGTCGCTGGACCCATCACGCATGACGACCTCACCGCGACGAGCGCGTTCCGCGAAGAGCTGGTGCTGGTCAGCGCGCGCCGCTGGGCCTCGCTCGCCGAGCTGCGCGCCGGCACGCCGGAGTCGGGTCCGACCGCGCTGGTGTTCCGCACCGGCTGCACCTATCGCCAGCGGCTCGAACAGATCTTCGTCGAATTCGGCTGGCCATCGGCGGCGCGCTTCGAGCTCGGCACGCTCGACGGCATGATCGGCTGCGTCGCCGCCGACATGGGCGTGACGCTGCTGCCGCGCGCCGTCGTGGAACGCAGCGCGATGAACGGCGCCGTCGCCGTCCACACGCTGAGCCCGTCACATGCACGTGTCGAGACACTCTTCATCCAGCGCCGCGCCGGACATCAATACAGCGCGCTGAGCGGTTTTGCCGATTGCCTGAAGAAGGACGAGGACGTCATCGCGGCATGACGGAGCGCCAACGTTCCACGCCACGAAATTCGTCACAAATCCATCGCGTTTGAATCGATCCGCGCTGCGTGCTGCCATCGCAGCGCAGCACTTCGAAAAGCTTTGAAGCCCGCGCTTCTTCTACGTTAGGATGAGTGACTGGCCAGCGCGAAACCATAAACGAAGCCAAACACCGGCAGAAAACATCGGGAGGACTATTGATGCGCAATACGCTCGTGTTGTGCTGCGTCGCTGCGTTGTCGGCGATTTCAGGAACTGCAAGCGCACAGGACTGGACCAAATCGAAATGGGGGCCGAACGACGAGATCGGCGCCGCCAACTACATGACGCCCGAGCTCGTTGTGAAGGCGGCATCGCTGGTGAAGACCGGCAAGACCTACGCCCTCGGCATCCCCGTCACGCCGCAGACGCCCGCCTACCCGCCGCGCACCTTCAAGCTCACCATCGTGCAGCCCGGACAGGCCGGCACCCCGGGTCTCGGTCCGAACAAGGCCACTTACAACGATGACATCCTCGACAGCTGGGTCGGCATCGGCAGTCAGCTCGACGGGCTCGGCCATCTCGGCGTCGAGCACGTCTACTACAACGGCAACAAGCTGGCCGATTTCGCCGATCCCAATGGCTTGAAGAAGCTCGGCATCGAGAAGGTGCCGCCGATGGTCGCCCGCGGCGTGCTGCTCGACATGGCCGCCTATTTCAAGACCGACGTGGTGAAGGAAGGCACCGCCTTCAACGTCAAGGAGATCGAGGAAGCCGCCAAGCAGCAGAACGTCGAGATCCGCCAGGGCGATGTCGTCATCTTCCATACCGGCTGGCTCAGCCTGATCGGCAAGGACGACAAACGCTACTCGGCCGGCGAGCCCGGCCTCGGCGTCGAAGGCGCGAAGTACCTCGCCGGCAAGGGCGTCGTCGCGGTCGGCGCCGACACCTGGGGGCTCGAGGTGTTGCCGTTCGAAGGCAAGACCGTGTTCGAGGTGCATCAGATCCTGCTCGCGATGAACGGGACCTACATCCTCGAGAACATGGATACCGCCGCGCTCGCGCGCGACAAGGGCTATGAATTCCTGTTCGTGCTGGGCCAGCCGCGCTGGACCGGCGCCGTTCAGGCCATGATCAACCCGATCGCGATCCGCTGAGCTGAAAACCGGGCGAGGAGCCGCTTGCCGCGCGGCAGGCCCCTCGCCCACCCCTCCGTCACCGCGGCCTCACCTGCCACCGCCGCAATGCGACGATGGCCCAGATCGCCTCGACCAGGCCGAACGGCCAGGCGCCTTGCAGGAAGCCATAGGCCGACCCCAGCGCGCAGGACGCCGCGAACAGCAGCACGAACCAGTGGCTGCGATCCTCCAGGGCATAGCAGACCAGCATCGCCGTCACGGCAAACAGGCCGAATAGTGTCAGTGCATCCATGGTTATCAGTTCACCCCGCAGCGCGACGCATGATATGCGCTAAAGCCATGCCGGCTCCTATCCTGCCTCTCATCGATGCTGCAACCCACTGGCCCGCGCGCGGCGCGCTGGTCGGCCTCGATTTGGGCACGAAGACCATCGGCGTTGCGGTGTCCGACCCGGACCGGCGGCTGGCGACCGGAGTCGAGACGATCCAGCGCAAGCAGTTCAAGCAGGATGCCGCCAGGCTGCTGGCCATCGCCACCGAGCGCAAGGTGGTCGGCTTCGTGCTGGGCCTGCCCATCAACATGGACGGCAGCGAAGGGCCGCGCGCGCAATCGACCCGCGCCTTCGCGCGCAATCTGGCCGGATTGACCGCGCTGCCCATCGGTCTCTGGGACGAACGTCTTTCGACCGCGGCGGTCGAGCGCGAGCTGATCGGCATGGACGTCAGCCGCGCCAAGCGGGCCGAGGTGATCGACGAGCACGCCGCGATCTTCATCCTGCAAGGCGCACTCGATCGCCTTGCCAATCTACGCACGAGCCCGGGACCGGACTGATCCATGGCCGTCGTCATCGCGGCGCTACTGCCGGTCTTCATCCTGATCGTGCTCGGCATCGTGCTGAAGCGCAGCCTGATGCGGCTCGACACGCAATGGCACGGGTTGGAGCAGCTGACCTATTTCGTGTTGTTTCCGATGCTGCTGATCCAGACCCTGGTAAAAGCCGACCTCTCCAAGGTGCCGGTCGCCGGCGTCGGCGGCGCGCTGCTGCTGTCGGCACTGGCGATGTCGCTGTTGTGCCTCGCGCTGCGCCCCGCCCTGTCGCGGCTCGGCATCGACGGCCCCGCCTTCACCTCGATCTTCCAGGGGGCGACGCGCTGGCAGACCTTCGTTGCGCTGTCGATCGCCGCCAATCTGTTTGGCGATGTCGGGCTGGCGCTCGCCTCCGTTGCGATGGTGGCCATCATCCCGCTCGTCAACGTGTTCAGCGTGTCGGTGCTCGCTCGTTACGCATCGCCGGAAAAGCAATCCGGCCGCGCCATCTTCATGACATTGGTGCGCAATCCCTTGATCTGGGCCTGCGTCATCGGCCTTACTGTCAATGTCACCCATCTGCCGCTGCCAAGGCTCTGGCACGAGGTTGCAGACGCGCTCGGCAGTTCCTCCCTCGCCATCGGCCTGCTCGTCACAGGCGCGGGACTGCATCTCGAAGGGCTCTTCCGTCCAAGCCTCGGCGCAGCCGTCGGTGTTGTTTTCAAGCTCTTGCTGATGCCCGCGCTCGCGATGGGTCTCGGTCTCTGGTTCGGGCTTTCCGGCAACAGCCTGGCGATCGTGGCGATCTGCTCGGCTGTGCCGACATCGTCCAGCGCCTATGTCCTCGCCCGCCAGATGGGCGGCGACGCCCCCCTGCTCGCGCAGATCATCACGCTGCAGACGATCTTTGCAGCCATTACGATGCCGATCGCGATCGGGTTGGCGGCCTAGCACTCGTCAATTCGAGCGCACCTCTCTCACCTCGTCATGCGAGGAGCTCTTGCGACGAAGCAATCCAGACTGCCGCGGCGGAGAGATTATGGATTGCTTCGCTGCGCTCGCAATGACGAAGTTGCGGCCTAGCTCCCCAGCCACATCGTCAGCACCACCGCGGTGAGATTGTTCAGCGCATGCAGCACGATCGTGAGCCACAGCGAGCCGGAGCGGTAGCGCATGTAGCCGAACCACAGGCCGATGGCAAAAACTTCGGCGAGGAAGTACATGTCGTACTGCAGATGGACGATTGTCCACACCAGCGACGACATCAGGATCGCGCCGGGTGCGCGCAGGAAGCTCGCCGACCAGCCACGATAGAGGAAGCCTCGCGCCAGAACCTCTTCCGACATCGGCGCCGCCACCGCGAATGCGGCCAGCAGCAGCAGCGCGGCGCCCTTGTCGCGGCCCGTTTTCAACAGATCGGTCATGAAGCCCGGCGTCGCCTCGCGGCCGAGGGCGCGCGACATCGTCTCCCAGAGCAGCACGATCAGGATGAGGCCGACGGCGCCGAACAGCAGCTGCTTCCAGGACGGCCAATGCAGCGCGAGATAATCGATGAACGAAGCTTTCTTGATGCGAATGGCGAGCCAGACGGCGGCCAGTGTCGCCGGCAAGCCCATGATGACCGAGAGCGCAAGCGTCTGGGGCTCGCGGCCGACGACCTGCAGCGAAGCGAGGTCCATGGGTAGACCACGCTGCGCCGCCAGCAGAAGGACGGCGCCGATCTGCCCGACGAACATCGCAACGAAGATGAAGAGGCCCCACAGCGCCGTGCCCCAAAACTTCCAGACACGCGGTGTCGCTGGCGTCGCGGTCAACGGCGGATGATCGGGATTGAGGGAGTGCATCGGGAGGCTTTCGTTTTGGAGGCTCACGGCAGCGCCCGCTCCAGCAGCGCGCGCACGGCGGCGCTGTCGAGCTCGACCGCGCCGTACATGCTGGCATGGTTCGTCGCGAGGCGGGTCGCGGCAAACAATTCGGCCTGGCGCGGCGACACGCCATTGAGCGCGGCCGTCGCGGCCAGCAATGCCAGCTTCTCGACCGCAAGCCGCGCGACGCGCTCGCCGTCGGCGCGCCGAAACGTCTTGCCGATGAAGCTGGCCGCCTCGCCCGCCCCCGGCAGCCCCTTGGTCTCGGCCGCCAGCGTTTGCAGCACCGCCGTCGCCGCCTCGCCCTCGCGCGAGAGCGCGCGGAGCACGTCGAGGCACATCACGTTGCCCGAGCCCTCCCAGATCGCGTTGACCGGCGACTCCCGATAGTGGCGCGCCAGAATGCCGTCCTCGACATAACCGTTGCCGCCGAGGCACTCCATCGCCTCAAACAGGAACGGCGGCGCGCTCTTGCAGGTCCAGTATTTGATCGCGGGCGTGAGCAGTCGCATATAAGTCGCCTCCGCCGCATCGTGCGGCGTGCGGTCGAAGGCACGGCAGAGCCGCATCACCAGCGCCGTGCTCGCCTCCACATGCAGCGCCATATCCGACAGCACGGCCTGCATCAGGGGCTGATCGGCCAGATGCTTCTGGAACACGCTGCGATGCCGGGCGTGGTGCAGTGCATGCGCAAGCCCCGAGCGCATCAGGCCGACGGAGGCGATCGCGCAATCCTGCCGCGTCAGCTGCACCATCTGGATGATGGTGCGGATGCCCTTGCCTTCCTCGCCGACCCTTTCGGCATAGGCGCCTGTGAATTCGACCTCGGACGAGGCATTGGAGCGGTTGCCGAGCTTGTCCTTCAGCCGCTGGAACTGGACGGCGTTGACCGATCCATCCGGCGCGAAGCGCGGCATGAAGAAACAGGTCAGCCCGCCGTCGGCCTGTGCCAGCACCAGGAACGCATCGCACATCGGCGCCGACATGAACCATTTGTGGCCGGTGATGCGATAGCCGTCCCCGTCGCGCACCGCACGCGTCATGTTGGCGCGCACGTCGGTGCCGCCCTGCTTCTCGGTCATGCCCATGCCGAGCGTCATGCCGCGTTTCTGCCACCACGGCGCAAAGCTCGGATCGTAGCTCTTGGTCGACAGCACCGGCATCACCCGCGCGAGCAAGTCGGGCTGCAGCGCCAGGGCACCGACGGAGGCGCGCGTCATCGTGATCGGGCAGAGATGGCCGGTCTCGACTTGCGCAGCCATGTAGAACTTTGCAGCGCGAATGACCTCAGCGCCATCGCCGGCCGGCTTGCCATCCGCGGTCCAGGTAGAATTGTGCACGCCGGCATGCGCACTGTGCGCCATCAGCTCGTGATAGGCGGGATGAAACTCGACCTGGTCGCGGCGATTGCCCTTGGCATCGAAGCTGCGCAGCTTCGGCGTGTTCTCGTTCGCAAGGCGCCCGCGATCGGCCATTGCCGCCGAGCCCCAATGCCGGCCGAACTCCGACAGTTCCCGCTCGGCCGCTGCGCCGCCATTGGCCCTGACCGCCTCGACCAGCGGCCGGTCCACGGCGAAAAGATCGACGTCCTCGAACGGCGGCGACTGGTTGAAGACCTCGTGGGTCGCAAATGTGGGCTGGGTCATTTTGCGTCCTCGGCGCGGAATCAGTTCCGTCGCGGCTGGATCGGGAAATCATAGGCCGCCCCGCCTGCCCCCGGCAGCGAAAAATGCCACCACTCCTTCGAATAGTTCACAAAGCCTTGCCTGGCCATCACAGCCACCAGCCGCTTGCGCCAGGCGCGCTGCTCCGGAGTGATCGATGGTGCCGCAGTGTGCCCCTTCGGGTCGGTACAGTCGTAGCCTGTGCCCATGTCGACGCTGCCCTCGGGCGCCCGCGCCTCGACCGGCGCCGTGCAATCCGCATAGGTCTTGGCTGGATCATATTTGGCAGAATTGTCCGCCCTGAGATCGACCAGCGTGAGATCGAGTGCCGCACCGGTCGAATGCTGCGAGCGGCTCGCAATGTAGCCGAGGCGGAACAGCTCGGTCTTGGGGATCTTCGGATTGTAGCGCCGCTCCGACGCCGTCTCGCGGCCGTTCTGCGACCACCTGACCATGTCGAGCGAGGCCCGCGCCGGCCGGTAGCAGTCGAACATCTTGAGCGAGAGATTTTGCGCTGCCAGCTCCTGCTGCACCGCTTTCAGCCGTAGCCCCACCTCGCGCTTCACCACGCACTCGCCGGCATCGTAGCCGGCGAGCGGACGGCCGACGAAATTGTTCGACGTGGCGTAACGGATGTCCTGGATGATGCTGGGATCGATGTCGCGCAGATAGACGAAGTCGCCGGGCAAGGTCTGCGCCCGCACGGGGGCGAGGAACGACAGCGCAAGCAGCACGACAAGCGCGGCGCGCGCCGCGGTTCCGGTCCTCGCGGTCATTGCATCGGATCCGAGTTGACCAGAAGCTTCGTGATCGCGGTGTCCGTATATTTGTTGCCGGCCCAGACATCGTCGATGACGAACTGCATCCAATGGGCCGACACCGGCGGCCGCAATGTCAGCAATTGCGCCGACAGCTTGTCGTCGAGAATGAAGGTCTGCGACTGGCCGCCCGAGAACAGCACGCGGATCTGGCGGACCCTGTTGTTCTTGGCGAAGATGTCGGGACTTTTCTGGTAGCCGTTCTGCACGTGGATCGACTTGACCCGCCGCACGGTTTCGAACTCGATGGTGATCCACTCGCCGATGCCGTTGCCGGATGCGCCCTCGACCCAGGCCGTCCCCGTCGAGGCGTCGAACAAATTCGCTGCGCCGTACGAATTGCCGAATTGCGGCTTCAGCATTGAGCTGACGCAATAGGTCTCGAAGCCGCTGCGGGCGCAGCTTTCGCCTGCCGCGGAGGGACGCGGCGGACGCATGGTGGCGCGCTCCGCGACAGCAGGCCTTGCCGGCGGCTTCACCAGCATGCCCGCCACTTTCGGCGCCCCGTTCGACGATTCCGCATTCCAGAGAAAGATACGCCCGCCGAGCGTCTGGTCGTAATAGGCGGGCGTCTGCTCGTGCGGTGCTGCTTGTCCTCCGGCATCCGTCGCCGTCAGCGCCAGCGCCGCCACGCGCTCGCGCACCTCGACCGCTAGGTCGCCGAGATGCAGCTCGGGCCGCTTAAGCTGCTCGACGAATATCCGCGTGAACACCGAATTGTGCGCCGTATCGTTGCTGCCGAGCTGGTCGAGCGCGGTCTGGCCGATGCCTGCGGAATAGAGCGAGAAGATCCCGCGCGCGGGCCGCGCGTCAGCAAGCCCCCGCGTGTTCCCGATCGAACGTCCCGCGGCGCGCGGAAACGGATTGTCACGGCAGGCATCGATGACAACGAAGGCGACCCGCACTGCCTTGGCCTGAAGCTCCGCAATCACGTCGGGCTCGGCGATCGAGGCCCCGCGCACCCGCGCCTCGGCGCCCTCGTTCACGGTGGGAACGTCGCTCGGCACGAGGTAGTTCACGCCTGAGATCGCAACGCCGTGTCCGGCATAGAACACGGCGGCGGTATCGCCCGGCTCGAGCCGCGAGGTGAAATCAGCGAGCCGGTCGATCATGCCCTGGCGACCGAGATTGGTCCCGAGCACGATGTCGAACCCGAGCGACCTCAGCGCGTCGGCCACGGTCGTTGCGTCATTGGCGGCCTTCTTCAATTGCCGGTCGGCCGGCAGGTTCGGATAGAGATCGTTGCCGATCACGAGTGCGACGCGTTTTTCGGCCCAAGCCGGTGTTGCAAGGCCAGCCATGCACGCGGTCGCGAGCGCAGCAACATTGCGCGCCAGTCGATTAAAATACCGCGTGCCCGTCATGATCCAGCCCGTGACGCAACGAATGTTGCGAGTCTAGCGCAAAGCGGCTGCCTCGAACACAGGCCGGCGGCGCCCGCCTCCGCCGCAAAGCGCCGTGGATAAGTCCGGCGACGGGATTTGAAGCTTGCTCCCCCCGCCGTCCGCCCCTATAGCTCTGCTTTTAATGACATCGAAATCGACCTTCGTCCTCGGCCACCGGCATTTGCTGGGCATCGAGGGCCTTTCCGCGGCCGACATCAGCGGCCTCCTCGACCTGTCCGAAGAATATGTCGAGCTCAACCGCCAGGTTGACAAGAAGCGCACCGTCCTGCGCGGACGGACGCAGGTGAACCTGTTCTTCGAGGCCTCCACCCGGACCCAATCCTCGTTCGAGCTCGCGGGCAAGCGGCTGGGCGCCGACGTCATGAACATGTCGGTGGCGTCCTCGTCGATCAAGAAGGGCGAGACACTGATCGACACCGCGATGACGCTCAATGCGATGCACCCGGACATCCTGGTGATGCGCCATCACGCCTCCGGCGCGGTGGAACTGCTGGCCCGCAAGGTCGACGGTTCCGTGATCAATGCCGGCGACGGCGCGCACGAGCATCCGACCCAGGCACTGCTCGACGCACTCACCATCCGCCGGAACAAGGGTCGGATCGAGGGGCTCGTGGTCGCGATCTGCGGCGACGTGCTGCATTCGCGAGTCGCCCGATCCAACATCATCCTGCTCAACACCATGGGCGCCCGCGTCCGCGTCGTCGGGCCCTCCACGCTGCTGCCGCCGGGCATCGAGCGGATGGGCGTCGAGGTCGCGCGCGACATGCGCGAGGGTCTCAACGGCGCCGACATCGTCATGATGCTGCGGCTGCAGCGCGAGCGCATGAACGGCTCCTTCGTGCCGTCGTCGAGCGAATACTTCCATTATTTCGGGCTCGACCAGAAGAAGCTGGCTTACGCCAAGCCGGACGCGCTCGTGATGCATCCCGGCCCCATGAACCGCGGCGTCGAAATCGACACCGCGGTCGCCGACGGTGCGCAATCCCTGATCCGCGAGCAGGTGGAGATGGGCGTCGCCGTGCGCATGGCGGTGCTGGAAGCGCTCGCCCGTAACCTGCCGAACGCGTGATGCCGATGCTGACCGATCGCCGCCCCATCCTGCTGGCCAACGCCCGCGTCGTCGATCCCTCCAGGGATTTCGACGGGATCGGCGACGTCCTGATCGCCGACGGCAGCATCCGCGAGACCCGCCGCGGCATCGGCGCGGCCGGCGTCCCCGAGGGCACCGACATCGTCAATTGCGCCGGCAAGATCGTCGCACCCGGCCTGATCGACATGCGCGCCTTCGTCGGCGAGCCCGGCTTCAGCCATCGCGAGACCTTTGCCACCGCGAGCCAGGCGGCCGCGACCGGCGGCATCACCACCATCATCTGCCAGCCCGACACCTCGCCGGTGATCGACAATTCGGCGACGGTCGATTTCGTGATGCGCCGCGCCCGCGACACCGCGATCGTCAACATCCAGCCGATGGCCGCCCTCACCAAGGGCATGCACGGCCAGGAGATGACCGAGTTCGGCCTGCTCAAGGCCGCTGGCGCCGTCGCCTTCAGCGATGGCGCCAAAAGCGTGACCAATGCGCAGGTGATGCGCCGCGCGCTGACCTATGCGCGCGATTTCGACGCGCTGATCGTGCATTACACCGAAGATCCCGATCTCGTCGGCGAAGGCGTGATGAACGAGGGCGAGTTCGCCTCGCGGCTCGGCCTGGTGGGCATCCCGAATGCCGCCGAAGCCGTGATGCTGGAGCGCGATCTGCGCCTCGTCGCCCTCACCGGCGGCCGCTACCACGCGGCGTCGCTGACCTGCATCGATTCCCTCGACATCCTCCAGCGCGCCCGCGATGCCGGGCTCGCCGTCAGCGCCTCGGTCTCGATCAATCATCTGGCGCTGAACGAGAACGACATCGGTCCTTACCGTTCGTTCCTGAAGCTGTCGCCGCCGCTGCGCACCGAGGACGACCGCCGCGCCCTGGTGGCGGCGATCGGCTCCGGCCTGCTCGATGTCATCATGTCCGACCACAATCCGCAGGACGTCGAGGGCAAGCGCCTGCCGTTCGCGGAAGCCGCGCCCGGCGCCGTCGGGCTCGAGACCATGCTGCCGGCCGGCCTGCGGCTGGTGCACAATGGCGAGATCGAGCTGAAGACGCTGATCCGCGCGATGTCGACCCGCCCGGCCGAGCTGCTCGGCCTATCGGGCGGAACCCTGCGCGCCGGCAGCCCCGCGGATGTCATCGTGATCGACCCCGACGTGCCCTGGGTGGTCGATCCCGCCGACCTCAAGTCGCCCTGCAAGAACACCCCGTTCGACGAGGCCCGCTTTACAGGCCGGGTGGTGCGCACCATTGTCGGCGGACGAACGGTATATGAGCATGTCTGACGTGCGGCTTCGTTCGACGTGCAGAATGGGCCTTTGGAGATGCCGCCATGGCGCTTGAACCGTTTCTGCCGGTGGCCTTCGTCATCGGCTATCTCCTCGGCTCGATTCCGTTCGGGCTGATCCTGACCAGGCTCGCGGGCACCCAGGATATCCGTTCCATCGGCTCCGGCAGCATCGGCGCCACCAACGTGCTGCGCACCGGACGCAAGAGCCTTGCCGCGGGCACCCTGCTGTTCGACGCACTCAAGGGCACCGCGGCGGTGATGATCGCCGGCTCCATCGCAGGCCCCTATGCTGCAATGGTAGCCGGGCTCGGCGCTTTCCTCGGCCACCTCTTCCCGGTCTGGCTGAAGTTCAAAGGCGGCAAGGGCGTCGCGGTCTATATCGGCATCCTGCTGGGGTTGTTCTGGCCGGGCGCCGTCGTGTTCTGCCTGCTCTGGCTGGCGACCGCCTTCACCACCCGCTATTCCTCGCTCTCGGCGCTGGTGGCGGCATTCATCACGCCGATGTTCCTGTGGTGGTTCGGTCATCTCGCATTGTCGGCACTCGCCGCCGTGCTGACCCTGCTGTTGTTCTACGCGCATCGCGAGAACATCAAGCGCCTGCAAGCCGGCAAGGAAAGCCGGATCGGCGAGAAGGCCTAGAGCATGATCCGGAAAAGTGCGTAGCGGTTTTCCGAAAAGATCATGCTCAAACAATAACCTAAAGCGTGATGACGATTCCTAATCGCATCGCGCTTTAGAGCGTTTTCGAGCGAATTGGATTCCGGTTCGCGTCGCGACAACGCCTCAAACAAGAATTTGAGGTCGGAAAAAGTACGGATACCGCCGCACCCCTTCCGCATTATATGCCAAATCCTGTTCGCAATTCTCCTGCGAGTCACGGCAGGCTGTAGCGAACTGGTTCCATGCCTGTCATCCTGATACGGGAAACGGCGTTAGGCGGTTGCTCAGAATGAGCGAGAAGATTGTCGGCGTGAATGACGGGATCGGCTCGCTCGGTGCTTCCGGCACTGCAGCAAGCCGGCTGCTCTCGGCGACCAATATCTGGTCCGACGCGCCGCTGCCCGCGCCCGCTGCACGGCCAGCGCCGCAGCCGGAGCCTGCAGTCAAGCCTGACGCTCCGCTCGATGTCGCCGTCGCCAAGGCTGCACCGGTCGCGCCCGCGCGGGCGCGTTCCGAGCAATGGCCGCCGCGAAAGCTTTCGCTGGCGCTGCAGGGCGGCGGCACCTTTGCGGCCTTCACCTGGGGCGTGCTGGAGCGCCTGCTCGAAGAGACCTCCATCGAGATCGACACCGTCAGCGGCGCCAGCGCCGGCGCCATCAATGCGCTGCTCCTCGCTTGCGGCCTGGCCGAAGGCGGCCGTGAAGGCGCACGCTCCCGGCTGAACCGGTTCTGGGTCCGGCTGATGCACGAGGCCTCGTTCCGCTCACTGATGCTGATCGGCGGCTTTTCGCCGGCGGGAAGCTCGGTCGCGTTCGGCCCGACCCTGCGCTCCGGCCAGTTCGATCCGTTCGACCTCGATCCGCTGCGGCAGGCGGTCTCCCGCGACATCAATTTTTCCGTCCTGCGCCATGCGCGCTGCCCGAAGCTGCTGATCGCGGCGACGCGGATCCGCGACGGGCAGCAGCAGATTTTCGGCAACGAGGCCATCACCGCCGACGTCGCGCTGGCCTCGACCTGCCCACCCCTCGTTCATTGCGCCGTCGAGATCGATGGCGAGGCCTATTGGGACGGCGGCTTCGGCGGCAATCCGCCGCTGCTGCGCCTGGTGCAGGACACGGCGGCAACGGATCTGCTGCTGGTCCAGGTCACGCCGACGCGCGACAGCTACGTGCCGATCACGCTCGCCGCGATCGATCGCCGGCTCGATCAGATCGCGGCCAACGCCGCGCTCAATGCCGAGATCGCCGCGATCGAATGGGCGCAGTCGCACATGGCCTCTCCGCTGCGGCTCACCAGGATTTCGGCCGAAGATACCGTCGACAGCCTGGCGCAGCGCTCATCCACCGATCTCGGCCGCGGCTTCATTCGCCTGCTACACCGGAGCGGTCGCGAAGCCGCCGAGCGCTGGCTCGGGCAAGGTGCGGGTGTGGGAGCCGGGGCAGCGCCCTCAGCGTCCGCTCGGGCCCTCGCTCCTTCCGAACCTGCGCTAGCCTGATTTCGCCAGCGCGTCCTCCAGGAACCAGGCCGTCGCGAGCGCGAGCGGATCGTTGCCGAAGCGTGCGATCACCTGCACGCCAACAGGCAGGCCGCCGACCTTGAGCACCGGCACGTTGACGCACGGATTGCCCATCAGCGTCCACAGCCGGTTGTAGCGGGGGTCGCCGGTGGTCGCGAGCTCCTTGGCCGGCGCGGTGCCGGGCGCGGAATAGGTCAGCAGCACGTCGAAGCCTTCGAACAATTCACTGAGCTCGCGGCGGCCGCGACGGCTGATGCGGCGCGCCTCGTCATAGTCTTTCGGCGTCAGCCCGACCGTCGCATCGAGACTGGCGCGCAGCATCGGCGCGATCTCGTCGTGACGTTCCAAAAACTCCCAGGCGAGCGCGCGATGCGCCTCATAATCCTGGATGATCGGATGGATGCGCCAGGCCTCCTGCACCGCCTCGGGCAGATCGATGGTTTGCACGCTGGCACCGGCGCGCTCCGCCGCCTTGATCGCAGCCTGCAGCCCCTCTTCGGCCGCCGGCTCCACGGCGCCCGCGAACTCCTGCCTGACCACGCCGATGCGCGGCGACTTCGCCGGGCTGATGCCGGAGAATTCCGTGCGCCCCGTCATCGCCAAGAGACCGCGCGCAAGATCCTCCGCCCGGGCGCCGAACAGGCCGACCGTGTCGAGCGCCCACGAATAGCACTTCACGCCGACCGTCGGCAGCATCCGGAACGACGGCTTGATCGCGGCCGTCCCGCAATAGGCCGCGGGCCGGATCACCGAGCCGCCGGTCTGGGTGCCCAGCGCCAGCGGGATCATGCCGGCGCCGACGGCTGCCGCCGAGCCCGAGGACGAGCCGCCGGGCGAATGAGCCGTATTGTGCGGATTGCGCGTCGGCGTCGGATCGCGCGAGGCAAACGCGGTCGTGGTGGTCTTGCCGATGATGGTGGCCCCGGCCCGCTTCAGCATCATCACCACAGGCGCATCGCTGCGCGGCTGCCAACCGCTATAGATCTCCGAGCCCATCTCGGTCGGCATGTTGGCGGTGTCGATGATGTCCTTGATGCCGACGGCAACGCCGCGCAGCGGGCCCGAGGCTTGCCCCCTCGCGGATTTGTCGTGCCGGACGAAAGCCTGGACGTCCTTCTCCTTGGCCTCGATCGCCGCATGCGACTGGGAGATGGCGTCATCGGGCGAAAGCTTACCCGCTTCAATGCGGCGCTGGAGGTCGGCGAGTGAGATCATGGCAACATCCTTCTTATTGGCATCGCTTTTAGCATCGCAGCGAGGTCGTGCAAGCGCACGTCCCTGTTGCGCGACGCCCTCTGGTTGTTCCATGTTGTCCCTGCAAGGAGACGCCGTGGACGCCATCAACAGAAGCGTGGAGCTGACCGAGGCTGAGCGGATCGACCGCTTGCGGCTGATCCGTTCCGACAATGTCGGGCCGCGCACCTTTCGTTCGCTGGTCGATCATTTCGGCAGCCCGCGCGCCGCGCTGGAGCGGCTGCCTGATCTCGCCCGCCGCGGCGGCGCGGCGCGATCGGGGCGTATCTGCAGTGCGGACGAAGCGAAGGCCGAGCTCGCCGCGGGCCGCAAGTTCGGCATCGCCTGGCGCGCGCCCGGCGAGGACGGCTATCCGGCGCGGCTGGCGATGATCGACGATGCGCCGCCGCTGCTCGCCGTGCGCGGCGACACCAAGACCCTGATGCGGCCGATGATCGCGATCGTCGGCTCGCGCAACGCCTCCGGCGCCGGCCTGAAATTCGCCGGCCAGCTCGCGCGCGAGCTCGGCGAAGCCGGCTTCGTGGTCATCTCGGGCCTCGCCCGCGGCGTCGACCAGGCCGCGCATCGCACCAGCATCGAGAGCGGCACGATCGCCGTGCTCGCCGGCGGCCACGACTGCATCTATCCGCCCGAGCATGGCGACCTGCTCGCCGCGATCCTGGATCACGCTGGCGCTGCGATTTCCGAGATGCCGCTGGGCCACGAGCCCCGCGCCCGCGACTTTCCCCGTCGCAACCGCCTGATCTCGGGCGCTTCGCTCGGCGTCGTCGTGGTCGAGGCGGCGCACCGCTCGGGCTCGCTGATCACCGCGCGCATGGCGGCCGAACAGGGCCGCGAGGTGTTCGCCGTCCCGGGCTCGCCGCTCGATCCGCGCGCCGCCGGCACCAACGACCTGATCAAGCAGGGCGCAACGCTCGTCACCGAAGCCGCCGACATCGTCAACGCGGTTCAGCCGATCATGGAGCGGCCGCTGATGCACCCCGCGGGCGAGCCCGACAGCGAGCCGTTCGAAAGCGATCCGCAAAGCCATGACCGCGACCAGATCACCGCCCTGCTCGGCCCTGCGCCTATCTCGATCGACGACCTCGTCCGGATGTCCGGCGCCTCGCCCGCGATCGTGCGCACCGTGCTGCTGGAGCTCGAACTCGCCGGCAAGCTCGAACGTCACGGCGGCGGATTGGTCTCGCTGCTGTAGGGCGACGAAATGAGCTCGAACTCTGACCCTCCCCTGGAGGGGGAGGGTCGGCTCACATTGAGCGCAGCGAAATGTGAGGCGGGGTGGGGTGACGGTCTCTCCGCCGATACGGTGCCCGAGAGGAGAGATCACCCCACCCCGCTCGCGCTTCGCGCGATCGACCCTCCCCCTCCAGGGGAGGGTAAAATCGACCTCGCAACATTCTCCGCTTCAGCCCTCGTTACGCTGGTCGAACTTCGTGCGCGCGGCCTCGATCTGATCCAGATGGTCCTTCGCCCATTTGCCGAGCGCCTCGACGGGGCGCGACAGGCCGCGGCCGAGATCGGTCAGCTCATAGTCCACCCGCGGCGGGATGGTCGGAAAGATCGTGCGCGTAACGAGGCCGTCGCGCTCGAGGCCGCGCAGCGTCAGGGTCAACATCCGCTGCGAGATGCCGTTGATCATGCGCTTGAGCTCGTTGAAGCGCTTTGGCCCGTCGCTCAGCATCATGATGACGAACACGCTCCATTTGTCGCCGACGCGGGACAGCACGGAGGCGACCCCACGGCAATCCGCATGGTTGGGATCCGGCATGGGCCTGGTATCCAGTCTCGGATTTGGCCGCGGCGTTGCGGGCAATTCGGTGTGCGCAGGTTTCAATGATGTGCCCATGGCTCAAAAAAGTGCGTTCTTGCGGGGATTTCGATAGTCACACATGTAGCGCTGGTTACAAACTTATACCAGGGTGACCCCACATGAAACTCCTCCATGTCGACTCCAGCGTGCTCGGCCCCCACTCCGTCAGCCGGCAGGTTTCCGCCGCCATCGTCGACCGGCTCCGGCAGGCGGCGCCCTCGCTTCAAGTCGTCTACCGCGACCTGACCGAGACGCCGCTCGCCCACCTCTCCGGCTCGCACCTCGCCGCCGCGCAAGGCGCCGCCGCGCCGGCGGAGCTCGGACCGGACCTTGCCGCAAGCGCCGCGGCGCTGGAGGAGTTCCTGGCCGCCGACATCGTCGTGATCGGTGCGCCCATGTACAATTTCACCATTCCGAGCCAGCTCAAGGCCTGGATCGACCGCATCCTGGTGGCGGGGAAGACTTTTAGGTACGGCGCGGCCGGGCCGGAGGGACTCGCCGGCAGCAAACGCGTGATCGTGGCCATCTCGCGCGGCGGCCACTACGGCGCAGAGACGCCTTACGCAGCCGGCGAGCATCTCGAAACCTACCTGCGCTGGGTGTTCGGCTTCATGGGTATCACCAGCGTCGAATTCATCCCGGCCGACGGTATCCAACTCGGGCCGGAGCACCGCGAGAAGGCGATCGCTGGTGCGCTCCAATCGGCAACAAGCCTGAGCGCAGCCTAGCCGTGGCTAACACTTCGGGCGCAACGCGAATGTTGCGCCCGAGCAAATTCGCTTGATTTGATCAGCCGCGATAGATCGGCGCGCCGCTCGGCGAGGCCACCGCGCCGCCATCGACGAAGATTTCTTGGCCCTGCACATGTGCGGAATCATCGGAAGCGAGGAACAGCACCGTCTTTGCAACGTGATCGGTCTCGCCGATGCGGCCGAGCGGCGTCGATAGCGCGATCCGCTTCTCGAACGCCTTCTCGGCTTCGGGCGTCGCGGTCGCGGGTCCCCAGATCGGGGTGCGGATCGCACCCGGCGCGACCACGTTGACGCGGATGCCGTGCGGCGACAGTTCTGAAGCCATGATCCGCGCCATCGCCCGCACGCCGGCCTTCGCCGCGCCATAGGCCGAGTAGCCGGGAATGCCGAGCACCGAGATTACCGAGCCGTTGAGGATGATCGAGGCGTTGTCGTTGAGATGGGGCAGCGCGGATTGAACGGTGAAGAACACGCCGGTCAAATTGGTGCTGATCACCTTTTCGAACACTTCGAGCGCGGCCGAGCCGAGCGGCGTGCCGCCGGCGATGCCGGCATTGGCGAACACGATATCGAACTTGCCGAATTTCTCCGCGCCCTGGTTGATTGCAGCTTCCGTCGCCGCGATGTCCGTCGCGTCGGCTGGCAGCGCGAGCGCGTTCGGCCCGAGCTCCTTCGCGGCCGCCGCCAGCGTCTCCTTGTTGCGCCCGGTGATCACCACCTTGGCGCCTTCGGCCACGAACAGTTTTGCCGTTGCCAGCCCGATGCCGCTATTGCCGCCGGTGATCAGCGCCGTCTTGTCCTTCAGTCTCACGCTCGCCTCCAGTAGTTGCATGATGAAACTAAGTTGCCATCTAGGCCATTTGGTTTTATGATGCAACCACACAAGCGCGTGATCGGCGCTGGCGGCGTGTGAATGCGAAAGGACGAACGATGGTGAAACGGACGAGCTTCGAGGGTGATGCCTGCCCGATCGCGCGGTCGCTGGAGGCGCTCGGCGACTGGTGGTCGCTCTTGATCATCCGCGAGGCGCTGTTCGGCGTCCGCCGCTTCGGCGAGTTTCAGAACAAGCTCGGCATGGCCAAGAACATCCTGGCGGCGCGGCTGCGATCGCTGGTCGACCACGGCATTCTCGAAACCGCCCCCGCCTCCGACGGCAGTGCCTATCAGGAATATGTGCTGACGCCGAAGGGCCGCGGCACCTTCCCGATCCTGGTCGCGCTGCGGCAGTGGAGCGAGGAGTTCGACGACCGCCCTGAGGAGATTGCGACGATGCTGGTCGATCGCGAGAAGGGCCGTCCGGTGAAGAAGCTGGAAATGCGCGCCGATGATGGGCGGCTGCTCACGCCGGCGGAGACCACGCTGAAGCCACGACCGTCGTCGCGACGTCGGTCGGCGTGATTGTGGCACCGCCCCCACGACGTCATTGCGAGGAGCCCTTGCGACGAAGCAATCCAGAATCCCACCGCGGCAAGACTCTGGATTGCTTCGCTTCGCTCGCAATGACGGGGGAGAGAGCGGCGCTCAAGTCTCTCACGATCACCGGGGAGCCCACTCTCACGACAGCTTGCGCTTGGTCCGTAGCCGCAGGTGCTCGTCGGCCTCGAGCTTGGTCATGCCCAAGAGATAATGCAGCACGTCCAGCTTGTGGCGCTCGGCCAGCTTGCGTAAGGCCCCCGTCTGCTCGGCGATGAAGGCCACGGCCTCGTCCGCACCGCCCTCCCCCGGTTCCTCGTGACGCGTGCCCCCCGGCGCGCCGGATCCGGCGCGCGCCCGTTTCTTTCCTGGCCTGGTCACCAGAACCCCACCCGAATCCATGCCCCGACAGGACATTACGCCCACATCAACCGCAACTCCAAGGTGGTATTCTGCAACTTTTTCGATATGAAACTTTTCCCATTGCGGCGCCTTTCAACACCCCACGATTTGACAGGGGGCCGCTCACCACCCATGTTCGGGTCGAAACGGCCGACCCGAGTCCTTTCGTTTTCGGCCCAAGATTTTCCCGTAAGCCACTGGAACTAAATGAATATCGTCATTGTGGAGTCGCCGGCGAAAGCCAAGACGATCAACAAATATCTGGGCTCGTCCTATGAGGTTCTGGCCTCGTTCGGCCATGTCCGCGATCTCCCGGCGAAGAACGGTTCCGTCGATCCCGACGCCAATTTCAAGATGATCTGGGAGGTCGACCCCAAGGCGGCCGGCCGGCTCAACGATATCGCGAAGTCGCTGAAGGGCGCCGACCGCCTGATTCTCGCCACCGACCCCGATCGCGAGGGCGAGGCCATCTCCTGGCACGTGCTCGAGGTGATGAAGGAGAAGCGCGCGCTGAAGGATCAGAAGATCGAGCGCGTGGTGTTCAACGCCATCACCAAGCAGGCCGTCTCGGAAGCGATGAAGCATCCGCGCGAGATCGACGGCGCCCTGGTCGACGCCTACATGGCGCGCCGCGCACTCGACTATCTGGTCGGCTTCACCCTCTCCCCCGTGCTGTGGCGCAAGCTGCCGGGCGCCCGCTCGGCCGGCCGCGTGCAGTCGGTGGCGCTGCGCCTCGTCTGCGACCGCGAGCTCGAGATCGAGAAGTTCGTAGCCCGCGAATATTGGTCGCTGATCGCGACCCTGCTCACCCCGCGGGGCGATGCCTTCGAGGCCCGCCTCGTCGGCGCCGACGGCAAGAAGATCCAGCGCCTCGACATCGGCACCGGCGCGGAAGCCGAAGACTTTAAGAAGGCGCTGGAACTGGCGACTTACGCCGTCACCGCGGTCGATGCCAAGCCGGCCCGTCGCAATCCGCAGGCGCCCTTCACCACCTCGACGCTGCAGCAGGAAGCCAGCCGCAAATACGGCTTTGCGCCGGCGCATACGATGCGCATCGCCCAGCGTCTTTATGAGGGCATCGACATCGGTGGCGAGACCACCGGACTCATTACTTATATGCGTACCGACGGCGTACAGATCGCCCCCGAGGCGATCACCCAGGCGCGCAAGGTGATCGGCGAGGATTACGGCAACGCCTACGTGCCGGATAGCCCGCGCCAGTACCAGGCCAAGGCCAAGAACGCCCAGGAAGCCCACGAAGCGATCCGCCCGACCGACCTCTCGCGCCGCCCCGACAGCATGAGCCGCAAGCTCGATGCCGATCAGGCCAAGCTGTATGAGCTGATCTGGAAGCGCACCATCGCGAGCCAGATGGAATCCGCCGAGCTCGAGCGGACCACCGTCGACATCACGGCGAAGGCGGGCTCTCGTACGCTGGAGCTGCGCGCCACCGGCCAGGTCGTCAAGTTCGACGGCTTCCTCGCGCTCTACCAGGAAGGCCGCGACGACGAGGAGGACGAGGATTCCCGCCGCCTGCCCGCGATGAGCCAGGGCGAGGCCGTGAAACGGCAGAGCCTGTCCGTCACCCAGCATTTCACCGAGCCGCCGCCGCGATTCTCGGAAGCATCGCTCGTCAAGCGCATGGAGGAGCTCGGCATCGGCCGGCCCTCGACCTATGCCTCGATCCTCCAGGTCCTGAAGGACCGCGGCTACGTCAAGCTGGAGAAGAAGCGTCTGCACGGCGAGGACAAGGGCCGCGTCGTGGTCGCCTTCCTCGAAAGCTTCTTTGCCCGCTATGTCGAGTACGACTTTACGGCGAGCCTCGAAGAGCAGCTCGACCGTATCTCCAACAACGAGATCTCCTGGCAGCAGGTTCTGAAGGACTTTTGGACCGGCTTCATCGGCGCCGTCGACGACATCAAGGAGCTGCGCGTCGCCCAGGTGCTCGACGTGCTCGATGACATGCTGGGCCAGCACATCTATCCGCCCCGCGCCGATGGCGGCGATATCAGGCAGTGCCCGAACTGCGGCACCGGCCGGCTGAACCTCAAGGCCGGCAAGTTCGGCGCCTTCGTCGGCTGCTCGAACTATCCGGAATGCCGCTACACCCGTCAGCTCGCCGCCGATGGCGAGGCGACTGCTGACCGTTCGCTCGGCCAGGATCCCGACACGGGTCGCGATGTCTGGGTCAAGGCCGGCCGCTTTGGCCCCTATATCCAGCTCGGCGAGCAGAAGGATTATGAGGAAGGCGAGAAGCCCAAGCGCGCCGGCATTCCGAAGGGCACCTCGCCCAGCGACGTCGATCTCGAGCTTGCGCTGAAGCTGCTGTCGCTGCCGCGCGAGATCGGCAAGCATCCGGAGACCGGCCAGCCGATCACCGCGGGCCTCGGCCGCTTCGGACCGTTCGTGAAGCACGAGAAGACCTATGCGAGCTTAGAGGCCGGCGACGAGGTGTTCGACATCGGCCTCAATCGTGCGGTGACGCTGATCGCGGAGAAGGTTGCCAAGGGTCCGAGCCGCCGCTTCGGCGCCGATCCCGGGAAGGCGCTCGGCGATCATCCGACGCTTGGCACCGTCACCGTGAAGAGCGGCCGTTACGGCGCCTATGTCACCGCGGGCGGCGTCAACGCGACGATCCCGGCCGAGTTCGAGAAGGACACCATCACGCTGCCGCAGGCGATCGCGCTGATCGACGAGCGCGCCGGCAAGGGCGGCGGCAAGGCCAAGAAGGCGGCGAAGCCGGCCAAGGCCAAGAAAGCGTCAGAGAAGGCTGCGGACGGCGAGGACGCCGCACCGAAGCCGAAGAAGCCGGCTGCGAAGAAAGCCGCGGCCAAATCCAAATCCGAATCCACCAGCAAGGCGCGCGCCGCCGTGCCGTCGACCGCAAAGACGTCGCCGACCAAGGCAGCCGCCACCAAGGCTCCGGCCAAGAAGAGTGCCGGCAAGACCTGAGATCAAGAATTAGAGGTTAAGTGAAACCAAAGAAAGACCGTGGCTTTCCCGACAGGCAAGCCATCGTCGCCTTCATCAAGGCAAATCCAGGAAAGGTCGGGACTCGCGACATCGCACGCGAGTTCGGCCTGAAGAACGCCGATCGCGCCGAGCTCAGGCGCATGCTGCGCGAGCTCGCCGACGACGGCATCATCAAGAAAAAGCGCCACAAGGTCTCCGAGCCGGACGCGCTGCCGCCGACGCTGCTCGCCGACATCACCGGCCGCGACTCCGATGGCGAATTGATCGCCTCCCCCGCCGAATGGGACGAGGTCGAGAACGGCGAGCCGCCAAAGATCCTCATCGAGATGCCGCGCCGGCCGAGGCCCGGCACCGCCGCCGGCGTCGGCGACCGCGCGCTGCTGCGCGTCGAACGCAGCGATGACGATGAAGGTCCCGCCTATCGCGGCCGCATCATCAAGGTCATCGACAAGGCCAAGAGCCGCATCCTCGGCGTCTTCCGCAGCCTGCCGGAGGGCGCCGGACGGCTCGTCCCCGTCGACAAGAAGTTCGCCGACCGCGAGCTGAACATCGCGAGGACCGATACGGGCGGCGCTGAGGATGGCGACCTCGTCAGCGTCGACATCGTCCGCACCCGCGGCTTTGGCCTCGCCTCCGGCCGGGTGAAAGAGAAGCTCGGCTCGGTCAAGTCGGAAAAGGCGATCAGCCTGATCGCGATCTACGCCCACGACATCCCCTTGCAATTCTCCTCCGCCGCCGAGCGCGAGGCGGAAGCGGCAGAGCCCGCCAATCTGAAAGGCCGCGAGGACTGGCGCGACGTCCCGCTCGTCACCATCGATCCGCCCGACGCCAAGGATCACGACGACGCGGTGCATGCCGAGCCCGATCCGGATCCCAACAACAAGGGCGGCTTCATCGTCAACGTCGCCATCGCCGATGTCAGCTTCTACGTGCGGCCGGGCACGGCGCTCGACCGCGACGCGCTCGACCGCGGCAACTCGGTCTATTTCCCGGACCGCGTCGTGCCGATGCTGCCCGAGCGCATCTCCAACAATCTCTGCTCGCTGGTGCCCGGCGAGCCGCGCGGCGCGCTGGCGGTGCGCATGGTGCTCGGCCCCGACGGCCGCAAGCGCTCGCACAGTTTTCATCGCATCCTGATGCGGTCGGCCGCCAAGCTCGCTTACGCGCAGGCGCAGGCCGCGATCGACGGCCGGCCTGATGACACCACCGGCCCCCTGCTCGATCCGATCCTGAGGCCGCTCCATGCCGCCTATGCCTGCGCCAAGCGCGCGCGTGACGAGCGTGATCCGCTCAATCTCGATCTGCCCGAGCGCAAGATCCTCCTGAAGAGCGACGGCACCGTGGATCGCGTCGTGGTCCCCGAGCGTCTCGATGCGCACAAGCTGATCGAGGAGTTCATGATCCTCGCCAACGTCGCCGCAGCGGAGACATTGGAGAAGAAATCGCTGCCGCTGATCTACCGCGTGCACGACGAGCCGACCTTGGAGAAGGTTCACGCGCTCGCGGAATTCCTGGAGACACTGGACGTTCCCTTCGCCAAGTCCGGCGCGCTGCGCCCCACCACGTTCAACCGCGTGCTGGCCCAGCTCGAAGGCCACGACTATTACCCGCTGGTGAGCGAGGTCGTGCTGCGCGCGCAGGCGCAGGCCGAATATTCCTCAGAGAATTACGGTCACTTCGGCCTGAACCTGCGCCGCTATGCGCATTTCACCTCGCCGATCCGCCGCTATGCCGACCTCGTCGTGCACCGCGCGCTGGTGCGTGCGCTTGGCCTTGGCGAAGGCGCCCTGCCCGACAGCGAGACGCCGGAAAGCTTGAGCGAAGTCGCCGCGCATATCTCGCTGACCGAGCGGCGCGCCATGAAGGCGGAGCGCGAGACCGTCGACCGCCTGATCGCCCATCACCTCGCCGACCGCATCGGCGCCAGCTTCCAGGGCCGCGTCTCCGGCGTCACCCGCGCCGGCCTGTTCGTGAAGCTCAGCGAGACCGGCGCTGACGGGCTGATCCCGATCCGATCCCTCGGCACGGAATATTTCAACTATGACGAAAGCCGCCATGCCCTCGTCGGCACGCGCAGCGGCACCATGTACCAGCTCGGCGACGTCGTCGACGTCCGTCTGATCGAGGCCGCTCCCATCGCGGGCGCGCTGCGTTTCGAGCTGCTGTCGTTCGAGACCGACAGCGGCCCGCGCCAGCGCAGGCCGCTCCGTCCGCAGCGCAAATCGTCCAAGCCGCAGCCCGGACGCAGCCCGGAGCGAAAACGCAAGCCGGAGAAGAAAAAGTCCGGCAAGGGAAGGAAGGCCAAAGGAAAGAACAAGGGTAAGGGCAAGAAGGGCAAGGCATGGTGACGATGAGCACGGCACCAAAGATCTGGACGCGCGAGAACGGTCTCGTCGAGAAGCGCGACGTCTGGTCAGCAATGAAGCGCGGCTTCCGCGGCCGCTGCCCGCGCTGCGGCGAAGGCAAGCTGTTCCGCGCCTTCCTGAAGACCGCCGACCATTGCGCCAAATGCGGCCTCGACTTCACCCCGCATCGCGCCGACGATCTGCCTGCCTATCTCGTCATCGTCATCGTCGGCCACATCGTGGTGCCGGCCATCCTCTGGATCGAGACCAATTATTCGACGCCGGTCTGGCTCAGCTTCGCAGCCTATCTGCCCTTCACCTTCGTCGCCTCGCTCGCGCTGCTGCAGCCCGTGAAGGGAGCTGTGGTCGGCTTGCAATGGGCTCTGCGCATGCACGGGTTTGACGACAACCCTCCCGATGGTATTCCGCCTGTGTAAACACGTAAAAGAACAGTTCGGGTGAGGACATGACCGATATTTCGCAGGCCGAGGAGAAGACCAGGGTTCACGAGGAGAAGGAAGCCGATCATCATCCTTACTTCCGCCCGAAGGATGCGGCGACGCTGATCCTGGTCGACCGCAGCGGCGCCATTCCGAAAGTGCTGGTCGGCAAGCGCCACGACAAGGTGGTGTTCATGCCGGGAAAATTCGTCTTCCCGGGTGGGCGCGTCGACAAGGCCGATTATCGCGTGCCCTGCGCTGCGCCCATCACCGCCGAACTGGAAGCCAATCTCGCCAAGGGCAGCCCGAAGACGCCGGCCTCGCGCGCGAAATCGCTCGCCATTGCCGCCATCCGCGAAGCCTGCGAGGAGACCGGCCTCTGCCTCGGCCGCAAGGCCGAAGGCAAAGTGCCGAAGCTCGAAGGTCCCTGGCAGCCGTTCGCGGATGCGGGCCTGCTGCCTGATCCCTCCAGCCTGTTCCTGATCGCGCGCGCGATCACCCCGCCCGGCCGCGTCAAGCGCTTCGACACGCGTTTCTTCACCGCCGATGCCTCTGCGATCACCCACCGCGTCGAAGGCGTGATCCATGCCGATGCGGAGCTGGTCGAATTGGTCTGGGTCGAGCTCGGCTCAAAACCGCTCGCCGATCTGCATCCGATGACGCGCAACGTGCTCAACGAGCTCGACACCCGCCTCGCCACCGGCCCGCTCCGTCACGACGCGCCGGTGCCGTTCTTCCACTTCTACGCCGGCAAGATGCAGAAGGACGTTTTGAGCTAGTTGGCGCGCTGGGGCGTAGTTCGATCAAGTCTATCCTCCGTCATTCCGGGGTGCGCCTCTTGGCGCGAGCCCGGAATCCATACTCCGGATGGTGGTTATGGATTCCGGGCTCGCCGCTCCGCGTCGCCGCGGAATGACGTGCTGAGAGAGCTACGAAAAACAAAAAATTCTTCCCGCCTCCCCCAATGGCGGAGTTTCCACTCATGCCTATGTCTTTGCGAGCGTCACCAAGAACGGACACCGGGCGATGGCACAAAGGCAACTCAAGCTTGGCGCGTTCATGCGCCCGATCAGCATCCACACCGGCGCCTGGCGCTATCCCGGGGCCTGGCCCGACGCCAATTTCAACTTCTCGCACATCAAGACGCTGATCCGAAAGCTCGAGGCCGGCAAGTTCGACGCCTTCTTCATGGCCGATCACCTCGCCGTCCTGAACATGCCGATCAACGCGCTGAAGCGCAGCCACACCGTAACCTCGTTCGAGCCGTTCACGCTGCTGTCGGCTTTGTCAGCCGTGACCGAGCGCATCGGCCTGATCGCGACCGGCTCGACCACGTTCGACGAGCCCTATCACGTCGCGCGCCGCTTCGCCTCGCTCGACCATCTCAGCGGCGGCCGCGCCGGCTGGAACATCGTCACCACCTCGAACCCGGACGCGGCGCTGAATTTCGGCCTCGACGATCACATGGAGCACGCCGAGCGCTACAAGCGCGCCCGCGAGTTCTACGACGTCGTCACCGGCCTCTGGGACTCCTTCGCCGACGATGCCTTCATGCGCGACGTCGAGAGCGGCCTGTTCTTCGATCCCGCCAGGATGCACACCCTCGACCACAAGGGCAAATACTTCAAAGTGCGCGGCCCCCTCAACATCGCCCGCCCCGTGCAAGGCTGGCCCCTGATCGTGCAGGCCGGCGCCTCCGACGACGGCAAGCAGCTCGCCGCCGAGACCGCGGAAGCAGTGTTCACCGGCGGCGGCAGCCTCGCCGACGGCCAGAAACTCTATGCCGACATCAAGGGCCGCATGGAGAAGATCGGCCGCGACCCCGAGCACCTGAAGATCCTCCCCGGCGCCTTCGTCGTCGTGGGCGACAGCGTGGATGAGGCCAAGGAGAAGCGCGCTTTGCTCGACAGCCGCGTGCATTACGACAGCGCCATTGCCTCGCTCTCCGTCATCCTCGGCACCGATGCCTCCGGCTTTGATCCCGATGGGCCGCTTCCCGAAATCCCCGAGACCAATGCCAGCAAGAGCGGCCGGCAGCGCCTGGTCGATCTCGCCGCCCGTGAGAAGCTCACCGTGCGCCAGCTCGCCCAGCGCGTCGGCGGCTATGGCGGCCTGTCCTTCGTCGGCACCGCCAAGACCATCGCCGACCAGATGGAGGAATGGCTGGTCGGACGCGGCTCCGACGGCTTCAACATCATGTTCCCGTTCCTGCCTGCCGGTCTCGACGATTTCGTCGACAAGGTGGTCCCGGAGCTGCAGAAGCGCGGGATTTTCCGCAAAGAGTACGAAGGGCCCACTTTGAGGGAGAATCTGGGCCTGCCGCGGCCGAAAAACCGGTTCTTTGAGGCCTAATGGGCCCGATTTGAGCGGTTTCCGCCGCCTGAAACCTTGACTTCCCGCCGTTTCTGACTAGGTTGCCGGCCAACGCGGGCCGTTTGGCCGGCTCCAGATTCCCCTGATATTCTGAGGTTCAGAACATGGCCAAAGCGGTCACCATCAAGGTCAAGCTCGTGTCCTCGGCCGACACCGGCTTCTACTACGTTGCCAAGAAGAATTCGCGCACCATGACCGACAAGCTAGTCAAGAAGAAGTACGACCCGGTCGCGCGCAAGCACGTCGAATTCCGCGAAGCCAAGATCAAGTAAGATCGCGGCGTAGCGCGCTAAGGTTTTTTTGCGGGGCCCTTGCGGGCCCCGTTGTCGTTTCGGCTCGCATGTCCCTGCTCATGTACCCTGCTACCCAGCGCTGCGCTGCTTAGCGCAGCGAAGCAAATCCGGACCGGCTCTGCGAGATCACACCAGGGACACTCCGGCGTGACGAGAGGAACTCGCTTGAGTCGTGGTTGTTGAGCCAGCATCGTCAAGCGGCTATCTTTCGGAGCGAACCTCTTGCGTTGCCGCTCAACTGACTTGATGGGAGAATCGCATGCGCATCGCTCTGCTCATTGTCGTTATGGTCATCGGATTTTCTTCCGCAGCAAACGCTCAGTATGACTATCCCTGGTGCGTTTTTGGCGGAGGGCTCGGCGCTTCCGGAGACTGCATGTATTCGACGCGGGAACAGTGCCTGGCGTCGGCATCCGGGCGGTCGAACACCTATTGCGATGTGAACCCGCGCGTGAGGTTCAAGCAGCACGCTCCGCAGCGGCCGCGCTGATCATGATGCGCGCGCTTGCCTGTCTGCTCTTCGTCCTGATCACCATGTCCGCGCCCGGTCCAGCGGCAGCGCAGCGGTTCGGCGGCAATTTTCCGGTATGTCTGCAGGAGTGGGAATGGGGCGGCGGCACCTACATCTCTTGCCAGTATCGTTCATTTGACGAATGCAGAGCCAGCGCGGCGGGCCGTTCGGCGATGTGCCTGGAAAACCCATATGTGCAGCGGCCGTCCCCTCCAGGCCGCAGCCCGCGTCCCCGGTAGGGCTAGAGCATGATCGGCCCGTGACGAGCGCCGATCCAGCCATCATTCCGTGCCTTCCGGCCTGCCCCGCAACGTCGACCTTCTCGGTTGAATCCCCTACATGAAACCCGGATTGCGCGGGAAATAGCTACCCCAATCTCCGAATGGTCGATTTGACATCAGCAGCATCGGGAACGTCAGCCGCATCCCGTGGTCGATTGCCGCCTTGAGCGCCGGCTCGCTCACGCCCGGCACAAAAGCCGAAATGGCCGGACAATCGCTCTGTGCCGCGAACGACAACGCAGCGGCGAAAGCGGACTCAACCAGATCTGGCCTGTGGACTGCAAGCGGACCAATGTGTCCACCCGAAATGTAGACATACCCGACGCACTCATTGCCGGCGTGGATGGTGAATCCGCGCGTCGTGCTGTCGCCAAGGAGAAATCGATGATGCTTCTCCCTGGAAACGCCGACTGCGCTGACATCGATCTGCGCCAGCCTGTCGTATGGGATCGCGTCGGCCGTGAGAGATTCAAGACGGAGCCGCGGCGCAGCCAACCGTGGCGCCAGGCGGTCACGAGGGACGCTGACCATGTAGATCGGAAAGCGCGGGAACAGTCCGTGGCGGATGTAGAGGCCTTGAGATACGTTGTTGAACGTGAAGGTGATCAGTGCCTTGATGGGTGCTCCGCGCATTTCTGCATGCGCGAATGCCTTGTTGATGAGTTGATTGCCGATGCCGTCGCTCTGACGATCAGGCGCGACGAACAATTGGGCCAGGAACCAAAGCTCGCCACAGACCCAACTCCACGCGAAGCCGACTATTTCTCCGTCGTCATCGGCCACCCATAAGCCCTCGGGATCATCCGCGAGCGAGAAGGCCTGAAAATTCGGCGGACGAGAGGATGCCATCTTCCCGAACCCCCGCCGTTCGGTTAGCTCATTGATGCTGGCGACCACGATGTCATCGGCCTGCTTCAAGTCGTCGATGCGAGCGGGCCTGCACACGACCGCCATTCTCTAGTCCCTCCCGGGCGTCAGCTCGCCCCGCCCACGATGCATCGGGTCGCGGCTTAGTTTCTACTCACATCTTGATGAGAGCGAGAAATCGTCAGCCGGCAATCAGGCGAGCGGCCGGATGTTCTGGTTCATCCGGAAGAAGTTCGTAGGGTCGTATTTCGCTTTGATCTGCTGCAGGCGCCTGTAGTTCCGCCCATAAGCAGCGGCAACCGGATCGCCTGTCTCATCGTCGTCGAGATAATTGACATAGCGTCCTGAGGCAAAGAAGGGCCGCATCCTTTCATAGGTTGCGCGTGCCCACGAGATGCTGCGGCTGGTATCGCTGGTCTGCGTCCATTGCGCGAGGATCAGGAAATTGTAGCCCTCCTGCCGATGCACAAATGCCGTATCCCCGGCACCCACGCGGGCCGCGGCACCGTGGATGTGCTCGAGCAGCAGCTGCCCCATCGGAGTCGGGCAGCGGGCGAAGCATTCGATCATCGTCGCGATCGCACCATCGCTCAGCTCCGTGAGGAGGTTCGACTTCCAATAGTTGAACGCGCCTTTCGGATAGTTGGCGTCGAGCATGCGGTTGAGCTCGCAATAGGTCATCGGTCCGACCGCATCCAGAATGGGAGGCCCGAACTGTTTCAGCGGCTGCATCGCTCGTTCGGCCTCGGCGACTGGACCGCAGTGGCTGGTAACCAGCGCCGCGACCTCCCTGCCGGACCCGTCGGGCGCATGGGTCAGGGATGCGAACAGCATGTGCTCGTCCGTGAGCGATCGCGTGCTGGTCCGGAAAAATTCCAGCACGTCGCGGGAACGCTCGATAGGGTGAACGATCGGGCCGCCGGTGATGATCGGCCCTACCGTATGGAGGTCGTATTCAAGACTGGTGGCAATCCCGAAGTTTCCGCCGCCGCCGCGCACGGCCCAAAATAGATCCGGCTGCTCTTGCTTGCTGGCCCGCACAACCTTGCCATCGGCGGTGACGAGTTCGACAGCCCGCAGATTATCCAACGCGAGGCCGTACTTGCCCATCAGCCAGCCCAGTCCTCCGCCGAGCGTCAGGCCCGCGATGCCGGTGGTCGAGACCACGCCGCCGGTCACCGCAAGTCCGTGAAGCTGCGTTTCTCGATTGAGCTCGCCCCAGGTGACCCCGCCCTGCGCCCATACGGTCTTGCCGATCGCGTCGACCCGGACCCCCTTCATGGGTGAGAGGTCGATCATGATCCCGCCGTCGATGGTTGCGCGCCCGGCCACATTGTGGCCGCCGCCGCGAACCGCGACCTCGAGGCCGAGCTTGGTCGCAAGTGCCACGGCATCCACGACATCAGCCGCACTGCGACATCTGGCAATCAATGCTGGCCGTTTGTCGACCAGCCCATTGTGAACCTTGCGCGCCTCGTCGTAGCCCTCGTCCGCTGGCTTGAGCAGTTCTCCTCCAAAGGAGGCGCTAAGTTCGGCGGCAGCGCTGGCAACAGATGCGATGGACATGACACGAGCTCCCTAGCTTGGCCCGCCACATCCTCGATCGCGGGCTGTCTCAGAGCAAATCCGAAGAATTCAGGTGACGATGAACTGATTTCACCTACACTCGCCGCATGCACAAGCTGCCGCCCCTGATCGAGCTCCGCGCTTTTGAGGCTGCCGCGCGTCATCTGAGCTTCAAGAAAGCCGCGGCAGAACTCGGCGTCACGCCGACCGCGATCAGCCACCAGATCGGATTGCTCGAGCAGTATTGCGGCCGCGCCCTATTCCGGCGCAGACCACGCCCTCTTTCGTTGACCGATGCCGGCGCGCGGCTGTTTCCCGCCATTCGCGGCGGACTCGAGGCGTTTGCCGCTGCCATTGCGTCCCTCAAGCAGGAAGGTGACGAGCAGCCGCTCCGGGTTACGACGACCAACGCCTTCGCTAGCCGCTGGCTCGTGCCCCGCCTGCCCCTGTGGCGGAAGTTGCATCCTGACGTGCCATTGGAAGTGATCGGCACTGACACGGTGCTCGATCTGCAGGCCGGAGACAGTGACGTTGCCATCCGTTATGCGACCAGCCGCGTACCGCCGACAGACGGAATCGTCGATGAACTCTTCAGCGATACGTTCTGGCCGATCTGCAATCCGGATTTGCTTTCAACCGGACGGCTGAAGAGACCAGTCGACCTCGCAAAGCACGTTCTGATCCACTCCTATTGGTCGCCGGCCGATCGTGAGCCACCGACGTGGCAGAGATGGCTCGGTTTGGCCCAGCGCCGGTGGCGCGAGGTGCCCCAATACAAGGACCTGCAGCACTTGAGTTTCCGGGAAGAACTGCACGCCATCGAGGCGGTGATCAGTGGGCAGGGCGTCGGGATCTTCAGTGATGTGCTCGTGGCACACGACCTCGCCGCGGGCACGCTCGTGAAGGCATTCTCGTTGAACCTACCCGGCTACAGCTTTTATGTGGTCAGCAGGCCAAGCCACCCGCGCGCGCGGACCATTCGGGTCTTTTCGCAGTGGTTGCGGTCGAGTACCTGATCCGGACCGGAAAGGGTCAGCACAAAGTGCGAAGCCGGGAGAGGTCATGCGAATAACCCGAAGCGCGACCAGCAGCGCGGACCAACTCCAGCTGCGAACCGGAGCGACGGGGCCAACCCGAGAATTGACGGCGCCGAGCAGGTCACCGTTGCCCTTACGTGTCTTTAGGGTGCAGCGGAGTCGCGAAACCCGAGAACGTTACGGAGCTCCAATGGAGCGCGCTTACGACAAGCTCCACGTTACACTCAGAGTTCTTCCAGCAGCGCCTTGCTTTCCTTCAAGTCGCGAACGTCGAAGCCCTCGTTGAACCAACCGTAGACCGGCGCGAGAAGACCGCGTGCTTCATCACCCCTGTCCTGATCACGCCAGAGCCGGGCGAGACTGACGGCGGAGCGAAGTTCCCAGAGTTTCGCCTCCTGCTGATGAGCGATCGCAATGGCGTGGCGAAACTCGGTCTCCGCATCGGCCTCCGCGCCTGGCCGAGCCCTTAGCATCAACTCGCCTCGGCGCCGATGCAGCTCGGCCTCGAACCACCGCACCCCCGATTTCTGGGTTAGTGCCAAGGCGTCGGAGAGTTGGCCGAGCCCCGTTTCATATCGTGCTCTCTTTGCCTCGGCTGCTGCGAGCTGCGCAAGGTAGAACGGAAGAGTCCATGCTGCGCCGGACGCCTGGAATCCCTCGATGCCGCGCCGCAGTAAGTCCACCCCGGCCTCGGGGTCGCCGGCTTCGGCCAGCGTCCAGCCGCGATATGCCGTCCCCATCGCGAGAAAGAAGGCAAAGCGCTGCTCGGTGGTGAGCGCAACCAGCTCGTCCGCCCGTTGCCCAACCATGCCCGCGTCTTCGAGCACGAAATGCAACCGGCAGGCAACGCTCAGCGCGAATGCGAGGCTGATCGGGTGCGACGAATCGCGGGCCTCTGCCAGGGCGTCACTGCTCTGCACGCGCGCCTGATCGGCGAAGCCAAGAAGGCCACACGTAAGCGAAAGGAACGAAAGCATCGCCACGCGGGCGTTTTCTGCGAACAGGGCCGTCAGAGAGCGCTGCTGCGCCGGATCGTAAAGGGCGAGCCCCCGCTCGAGATGGGTGCGCGCCAAGGCCAATTGTCCGCGATGAAGCCAGCTATCGCCGACTGCCCGATGACCGGCGACAAGAATGGCCGCATCGTTCTGTCGCCCGGCCAAATCGAGCAAATTCTCGGCGATGCGATGCGATCGGTCCGTTTCACCACGGACGTGATAATGCACGAACTCGCCCCAGAGTGCCTTGAGCAGATTCGGCGTGTCGTTTAGTGCCTCGCAGAGGCAACGCGCCCGGGCGTAGGCCCTGCCGGTCTCTTCGGCCGCGTGGCCCTTCGCGGCGATCAGTGCACCGCCGAGCGCGAGTTGAAGTTCAGTTTCGGTGCGCTGGCGCCCGGGAGCATCCGGCAGTTGAGATAGCAAATCAAGCGCCTTTCGCATCTGCGCGATTGCTTCTGTCATTGCCGATCGAGCCTTTGAACGCTCACCAGCCTCCTGCCAATAGGAAACCGCCTTTTCGGCCAAACCCGCATGTCCGCAGTGGTGGGCGAGGATTTCCGGCTGCTCTTGGATGCCTCTAGCGAGCCTCTCCTCGAGTGCGCCAGCGATCCGAGCGTGCAGCTCGCGGCGTTGGCCGCGCAACATTGTGCCGTATGCCGCATCCTGGACCAGTGCATGTTTGAACAAGAAATTGGCGTCGGGCGGCTCGACACTCCCAAACACGAGGCCGGTATTGATCAGCCGGTCAAGCGCCGCCCGCAACTCGTTGTCGCACCGCTGTGCGACCGAGGCCAGCAGATCATAGGAGAACTCGCGGCCAATAGCTGCGCCGATTTGTGCCACCTCCTTGGCGATCGGCCCAATCCGGTCGAGCCGCGCCATCAACGAAGCATGTAGCGTGGCCGGTACGGCAAGTCCGGGCAGCGGCGCGAAGGAGATCGCTCGCGCGATACTCTGGGGGCTTGTTTCGAGCACCGCTTTGGTCAACTCCTCAACGAACAACGGCACACCATCCGTACGTTCAGCAATTTCATTGACGATTTCGGTCGGCAGCGTCTGGCCACCTGCCACGCTCCGGATCAGCGCAGCGCCCGCATTCTGGTCGAGCCGGTTCAGCACGAGCAAGCTGACATGCGGCTTTCCGGTCCATACTAACTGGAACTCGGGGCGGTAGGTGATCAAGACCAAAACCGGCAGGCTTGCTACGCGATCGACGGTTCGGTCCAGCAGCTCGCGCGAGCTTGGATCGATCCATTGCATGTCCTCGAACACGATCATGGTTGGACGTCTTTGCGCGAGAGCTTCAAGCTGGCGAACCAGAGCGGCGAAGCTTCTCTCCTTCTTTTGTTGCGGCGTACTCGTAACCGGTAAGTATAGATTATCGTTGGGGATCGACAGAAACTCCGCCAGGATCGCCGCGTCCTCGTTGGGCGACAATGCAGGCGACAGGAGCGCTCGAAGTTTGTCGAGCTTGGTCGTCGGCGTGTCCTCACGATCGAAGCCAGCCGCTCGCTGGAGTTGTGCGATGAAGGGGTAAAGCGCGCTTTCCTGATGATGAGGCGAGCAGAAGTAGCGCAAGCAGGTGTGCGGCTCTCGCTCGATACGCTCCTGAAGAGCCGCAACGAGGCGCGACTTGCCGATCCCCGCCTCGCCGACAAGCAGCATGACTTGACCGGTACCCGCCCGCGCATGGCGCCAGCTCCGCTCCAACCGCGCGAGGTCTTCCTCACGCCCAACCAGCGGGGCGAGGACCGAAGGGTGCAACGCCTCGAACCGGCTCTCCGCTGTTCCCTCACGAAGCACCCGCCAGGCTTGCACCGGTGCGGCGAAGCCCTTCAGCGTCACGGCGCCGAGATTCTCGTAGTCAAAGAGCCCGCCGATGAGCCGCCGCGTGTCCTCAGGGATGACTACCCCATCCGGTTCGGCGAGCGCTTGCAGTCGAGCGGCAAGGTTCGGCGTCTCGCCAAGCACGGCCTGCGCCTCCGCCGCTTCGCTGCCGATAAGGTCACCTACGACGACGAGGCCAGTCGCGAGCCCAAGACGAACCCGCAGCTCGAACTCGGCTGGGGCTCCCGGCGCGTGCCTGGTCGCGGCGATCTCAAGCGCAGCGCGCACTGCGCGTTCGGCATCGTCCTCATGCGCTGAAGGATGACCGAATAGTATGAGCATGCCATCGCCGATGTAACGGCTGACGGTGCCACCGTATTTGCGGACGACCGCCGCTACGCTATCGCGGTACTCAGCAATTATGTCCCGTAGATCTTCCGGATCGAGCTTTGTCGCAAGTGCCGTCGAGCCGACGAGATCGCAGAACATCACTGTGAGCTGACGACGCTCGGCGGAAGAACTTGGTGCGGCCAACAAGCCTGCGCGCTCCGTGACCGGTGGCACGATGGACGTCGCTGCGCCGGCCCCTCTCGTCATTTGCGGCGGTACGGTCGGCGTGAGCGCGGCACCGCAGTCGCCACAGAAGTTCTTGCCTGTCGGATTGTCGCCCCCGCACGCAGGGCAGCGAAAGAACAGCGGCGCGCCGCAATCGCCGCAGACCTTCGTTCCCTCCGGGTTGACTCTGCCGCAATTCGCGCAATCCATGGCCGCACCCGATCGAATTCCGACCGACATGAGTTCGCGTCGGTCTATGGGCGAATCTTGAAAGCGCGCTCTTTCAAGATTCTCTTCCCTCAGCCGCCTACCAAGCGCCAAGCATGATCAAACTCACAATGACCAGGAAGTAGACACAGGCGATAGTCGCAGGGAAAATGAGCCAGCCGGGCGTCATCGTTGCCTCCCGAGCGGTTGTCTCGAAAGCTTAAGCTGGCCGGCGCGATTAGGATTATGAACTGGCTAACACTCTGCAACTCAAGCCCATTTTCAATCTGAGAAGGCTGACCACAGCCTGACACGACCCAAACGCGAAATTGGCAAGCCCATGAACGACCGCCTGCCGAGTCGACGAAAAGTTCTCTCGCACGTCAGCAACCGAGCGCTTTGAGGCAAATGCAAATTTGTGAGAACGGCAGCGGTGCAAGGCCAAGGAAAACGACCACCCGCCCCGCCCTACGCTGTCCGCAGCACTGGCGTGGGCGGCTGCGACGGCCTGACAAGCGCGAACGCGACCTGCACGATGCCGCCGGCAAGGCCGAGCGCGACACCGATGCGCCAGGCCATGGTGTAGGAGCCGAGCGCGTCGTAGAGCAGCCCGCCTCCGTAAGCGCCGAGGAAGCTGCCGATCTGGTGGCTCATGAAGGCGAGGCCCTGGATCATCGCCTGCCAGCGCAGGCCGAACATCTCGGCGACCGCGCCCGCGACCAGCGGGCCGACGCCCATCCACAGAAAGCCCATGATCGCGCCGAACAGCAGCGTCGAGAACGGGCTTGCCGGCAGCATGAAGTACCAGGCGAGTGCGAGCGAGCGCAGGATGTAGATCCCGCCCAAGAGCGCCAGCTTGTTCCAGCGTTGGCCGGCCCAGCCGAAGAACAGCGAGCCCAGCACGTTGAAGCCGCCGATCATGCCGAGCGTCTGTGCGCTCAACATCGGATCGAGGCCGCAGATCGCGAGATATGACGGCAGGTGCGTGGTGAGGAACACGAGCTGCATGCCGCAGACGAGATAGGCGCAGGTCATCACCACGAAGGAGGCATTGCCGAACGCGGTCCTCGCCGCGGCTGCAGCCGTGGCATCATCGATCTCGTCGGCCGCCGGCTTCGGCAACGGAATCTTGTCGACGCGCCCGGCATACCAGGCCGCAGGGATCATCAGCACCGACATGATGACGAAGCCCGCGAGCCCGACGCGCCAGCCAAAGCCCTCGTTGAGCATCTGTCCGATCGGCGCCGAAAGTAGCGCGCCGAGCGAGCCCGCGCCGGAGACGATGCCGAGCACGGTCGAGCGCACCGTCTCCGGCACCGCACGTGCCGCCACCGACATCGCGATCGCCGCCGCGGTGCAGGCGAGCGAGGTCCCGATCAGCACGCCGGCGCCGATCATGATGCTGAGAAGCCCATTCGCCGTTGCCATCAGCGCGAGGCCCGCGATGTACATCAGCGCGCCGGCGACCATGATCGGGCGGAAGCCGTAGCGCACGGTGAGTGCACCGGCGGGCGGCTGCAGGAAGCCCCAGGCGAGGTTTTGCACGGCCAGTGCAAGCGTGAAATCCGAGATCGAAATGTGGATGTCGTGCGTCAGCGGCTGCATGAAGATACCGAGCGACTGCCGCAGCCCCATGCTCAAGGTCAGCATGATCGAGGCGCCGATCAGGATCGGCAAGGTGGGACGCAGAACCTGCAGCAGGGGCATTTTTCTTCTCCCTTTTGGGCGCGGCACGCGTGCCGTCGTCTGCTTTTGCCGATGTTTTTGGGTACACAGACCTGTGCACTTAGGCTATAGATGGAAGCGGCTGTCAAGCGAACAGGACGCTTAGCTCCGCATGGCTCCCCCGCCTGCCCCACAGACGATGAAAGAGCGGATCCTTCAGACCGCCGACAAGCTGTTCTATCTGCAAGGCATTCGCGCCATCGGCGTCGATACCATCGCGGCCGAGGTCGGCATCAGTAAGCGCACGCTCTACAATCACTTCCCGTCCAAGGACGCGCTGATCGCGGCCTATCTCGAGCGCCGCTTTGTCAGCGCACGCCCCTCCGACAAGCCGCCCGCCGAGCAGATCCTCGGAACGTTCGATTCGCTGGAGCAACGCTTCGCGGCGAAAGACTTTCGCGGCTGCCCGTTCGTCAATGCGGTCGCCGAGCTCGGCCCCGGCGACCGCGCCGTGAAGAAGATCGCGATCGCCTTCAAGGAAAGCCGCCGCCTCTGGTTTCGCGACCGCCTGACCGAGCTCGGCGTTGCCGAAGCGGACGCGCTCGCGACGCAGCTCGTGCTGCTGGTCGACGGCTCCATCGCGCAGGACCTCGTGCGCGATGATCCGGCGATGGCCAGAGCCGCGAAGGAAGCGGCGAAGGTGTTGCTGCGGAATGCGGGGGTGGATGTTGGCGAGGATGCGAAGCCGGCGGAGAAACGGAGCAAGCGCGCTCCAGACTAACCGCTGTCGCCTGATCGCTCGCTGTCATCACCCGCGAAAGCGGGTGATCCAGTATTCCAGAGACAGTGAAGCTAGACCCGAGACGCTGCGGCGTACTGGATTCCCCGCTCCAGTGCGCGACTGCGCACAAGGCGGGGAATGACACCGGGATTTGTGGAGAAAGCGCGGGCGCCTGACTACCCGTCAGGACCATTTCGCGACCCTACCAATATGCTCCTGTTTTGCCCGACGGGTCAAACGACGCCGCTGCCGGCGCAAATTATCTCGCCACCCGGGTAACCCATTGATCCCGCTCGCGGCGGCTACTGTGCATGGGGTTGTTTTCGCAACTTTGTGCGGGCGGCCCTCACGCCGCCTGCGACACCACGCGGTTACGCCCGTCGTGCTTGGCCCGGTAGAGCGCCGTGTCGGCGCGCTTGAGGACGTCGGCCACCGCCTCGCCCTTTCGCTCGAGCGTGGTGAGGCCGATCGAGATCGTGACCTCGATGCGCTTCGCCCCCTTGTGGATCGCGAAGGGCTCACCCGCTATCGAGCGGCGCAGGCGCTCGGCGACCATGCCGGCAACATGGAGATCGGTCTCGGGCATCACGATGACGAATTCCTCGCCGCCGTAACGGCAGGCGAGATCAATGCCGCGGATCGATTTGCGCACCCGCACCGCGAACTCGCGCAGCACGTCGTCGCCGGCATCGTGGCCGTAATTGTCGTTGATCGACTTAAAATAGTCGATGTCCAGGATCATCAGCGCCAGCGGCTTGCCACGGGTCGCGGCCTGCTCGGCGAGCGTCGCCAGATGGCTCTCCATGTAGCGGCGATTGTGCAGGCCGGTGAGCGCGTCGGTGATCGCCATCTCGATCGAGTTCTGCACATTGTCGCGCAAATGATCGGTGTAGCGGCGGCGGCGGATCTGGGTGCGGGCGCGCGCCAAGAGCTCGGTCTTGTCGATCGGGCGCAGCAGGTAGTCGTTGACGCCGATCTCGAGGCCGCGCAGCAGCCGTGTCGAGTTCTCGGGGTCGGCGATGGCCAGGATCGGCACGTGCCGCGTGCGCTCCAGCGATCGCGCCTGGCTGCATAGGCGCAGGCCGTCGAAATTGTTGAGGTCGAGCGAGACGATCAGGAGGTCGTAATTGCCTTCGGCGGCGTGGAACAGCGCCTCCGTCGGGTTCGGCTCGACGTCGATGGTGTGCTCGGCGGCGAGGATCGTCGCCAGCCGCTCGTAGGAGGACTGGCGGTCGTCGACCAGGAGGATGCGGCCGCCCTTGCCGGTGTCGGCGATCGCACTGCGCTCGGGCGCCTGCATGCCGATCTCGAGCGAGGTGATGGCGCGCATGCGCAGCTCATCCGTCATCATCTTCAGCCGCGTCAGCGAGCGCACCCGCGCGATCAGCACGACGTCGGAGACGGGTTTGGTCAGGAAGTCGTCGGCACCGGCCTCGAGCCCGCGGTTGCGGTCGGCGGGGCTGTCGAGCGCGGTGACCATCACGACGGGAATGTGGTGCGTCGCCGGATCGGTCTTGAGGCGGCGGCAGACCTCGAAGCCGTCCATGTCGGGCATCATCACGTCGAGCAGGATGATGTCGCATTCGGCACGCCTTGAGATCGCGAGCGCCTCGGTGCCGTTCGCGGCGGTCATCACGTCGAAATATTCGGCGGAAAGGCGGGCCTCTAACAGCTTGACGTTGGCGGGGACGTCGTCGACGACCAGGATACGCGCGGACACTGTGAACTCACTTCCTATCCGATAAAACGCCGGACCGTCTCAATGAATTTGCCGACCGAGATCGGCTTGGACAAATAGGCTTCGCAGCCGCCCTCGCGGATGCGCTCTTCGTCGCCCTTCATCGCGAACGCCGTGACCGCGACGACTGGAATGGCGCGCAGCTCCGGATCGTCCTTGATCCAGCGCGTCACCTCGAGGCCGGAGACCTGCGGCAGCTGGATGTCCATCAGCACGAGGTCGGGCCGCATCTTGCGCACGAGGTCGAGCGCCTCGTAGCCGTTGCTGGTGCCGGAGGTCTGGTACCCGTGCGCCTCCAACAGGTCGCGGAAGAGCTTCATGTTGAGCTCGTTGTCTTCCACGATCAGGACGGTCTTAGCCATCCCGCCCTCCTGATTGGTCCGAAGGACCGGTACATGTGACGCCTCAGACGCCGCTTCCCGGCGTTTCGAAAACTGGATTCAAACTAGCCTCAGATTCGCTTGAGTTTCGTTAAACCCGAGGGTCCACTTTCTGCGATGTGGTTTCCAGTTGCTTGTCCGGGGCCGGAAGACTTGAGCACGAGACTCGGGCATGATGATTCCAAATTAGAGACTGAAAGTTAACGGAAAGGCAAACCGTCCCCGTGAAAAAGCCTGTTCACAACCCCCGCGAAGTCGCTGAAATCGTTGCGATTCAGGCCCTGTCCTTCGTCGCGGGCGAGCCTGAGCGGCTGGGCCTGTTCCTGGCCGAGACGGGGGTCGGTCCGGAGACCCTGCGCAACGCCGCCGCGGACCCGAATTTCCTCCTCAGCGTGCTCGATTTCGTGATGCGGGACGATGCCACGGTGAAGGCCTTTGCCAAGGTGGCGGAACTGCACCCGACCAACGTTGCCGCGGCGCGGCAGGTCCTCGGCGATGCGCTCGGTGACCCCTCCTGGGAGCGCGACGTGCCGTGAGCGTCCCAGAGCCGGCCGGGCCCCGCTGCTTCTGCCGGGATTGTCTGGCCGACCTCGACATGGGCGTACAGAACCTGGGCGTGCGGCGCTGCTCGGCCTGCGGTTCCCCACGCCTCTTCCGCCACCGCTCGCTCGCCGGCCTGACGATTGCCCATATCGACTGCGACGCCTTCTACGCGACGGTCGAGAAGCGCGACAACCCTGACATCGCCGACAAGCCCGTCATCATCGGCGGGGGCAAGCGCGGCGTGGTGTCGGCGGCCTGCTACATCGCGCGCACCTATGGCGTTCGCTCGGCGATGCCGATGTTCAAGGCATTGGAAGCCTGCCCGCATGCGACCGTGATCCGCCCGGACATGGCAAAGTACGTCCGGGTCGGCCGCGAGGTCCGCCAGGCCATGCAGGCGCTGACGCCGCTGGTCGAGCCGCTCTCGATCGACGAGGCCTTCCTCGATCTCTCCGGCACCGAGCGGGTGCACGGCATGATCCCCGCCAAGGTGCTGGCGCGCTTTGCCCGCGACGTCGAGCGCGACATCGGCATCACCGTCTCGGTCGGCCTGTCCTGCAACAAGTTCCTGGCCAAGATCGCCTCCGACCTCGACAAGCCCAGAGGCTTTGCCGCGCTCGACCAGGAGGAAGCGCGGTTGATGCTGGCGGAAAAGCCGGTCGGCTTCATCTTCGGCGTCGGTCCCGCGACGCAGGAACGCCTGGTGCAGCGCGGCTTCCGCATCATCGCCGATCTGCAGAAGGCCGACGAGATCGAGATGATGCGGCAGTTTCCGAGCGAGGGCCGCAGGCTGTGGCGGCTCGCACGCGGCATCGACGACCGCCGCGTCGAGCCTGACCGCGGCGCCAAGACCATTTCAAGCGAGACGACGTTCGAGACCGACATCCGCGATTTCGCGACGCTGGAGAAGATCCTGTGGCGACTCTGCGAGAAGACGTCGTCGCGCCTGAAGAGCAGCGAACTCGCCGGCTCCACCGTGACGCTGAAGTTGAAGACCGCCGATTTCCGCCAGCGCACGCGCTCGCAATCGATCGCCGCCCCGACGCAGCTGGCCGCGAAGATCTTCTCGATCTGCCGCGAGATGCTGGCCAAGGAAATCGACGGCACCGCCTTCCGCCTGATGGGCGCCGGCGTCAGCGCGCTGCGCGAGGGCTCGGCGATCGATGACACCGACATGCTCGACCGCCGCGCCGCCCACGCCGAACGCGCGGTCGACAGCCTGCGCAAGAAGTTCGGCAGCGCCGCGGTGATCCGCGGCATTGCCTATGAGGGCCCGGAGAAGGCGCAGGAGTGATGACGGGTGAACGCGATCTCAATGCGCTGCTGAGACTGATGAAGCCGGAGCTGCGACCGGGCACCTTCGTATTTTGCACGATCGCGGCAGACGAGACTATTCCCGCAGCAGTCGATCCGCTCCTGATCTTCCGCGAGCCGGAGGGCACAACCGTCGTAGCACCGCTGGAGGATGCCGAACGCGCAGGACTGCGCTACGAATTCGCCTCACGCCTGATCACGCTCACGGTTCACTCCGCGCTCGATGCGGTCGGCTTCCTGGCGGCAATCACGGCGCGCCTCGCCGACGCCGGCATCAGCGTGAATGCCGTGTCGGCGTTCCACCACGACTATCTCTTCGTACCGTCCGACAGAGCCGACGAAGCGATGGCGGCTCTACAAGAGGTGTCAGAGGCGAAGCACTCATAGCAGCTGTAGCCCGGATGGAGCGGAGCGCAATCCGGGACAGTGCTCCGTGGCGACAGGCTTCCCGGATTACGCTTGCGCTTCATCCGGGCTACAGGAAAACCTCAATCCGCAACCGCGACCGCCTCGATCTCGATCAGCCATTCCGGCGCAGCGAGCGCGGAGACGCCGACGAGCGTCGAGGCTGGCGGCTCCATGCCTTCGAAGAAGGCCGAGCGGGCCTTGCCGATGATGGGCCGCAGCTCCGGCTTGTAGTTCACCACGAAGGTCGTGATCTTGACGATGTTGGAATAGCTCGCCCCCGCGGCCTTCAGCGCGAGGCCGAGATTCTGCATCACCTGGGTGGTCTGCGCAGCGATATCGCCCTCGCCGACGATCCGGCCCTCCTCGTCGGTCGAGACCTGGCCGGAAATGTAGATCGTGCGCGCCCCCGTCGCGGTGACGACGTGGGAATAGGCTGGATTGTGATGCAGGCCGCTGGGGCGGAGATGGTCGAGCTTCGGCATGGGCTGGCTCCCCGAATTTGTGGTTGGGAGGGAGCGTAGCGGGAGAGTGTGACGAGAGCTAGCCCCGTCATTGCGAGGAGCGAAGCGACCAAGAGAGATCTCGTAGGGTGGGCAAAGGCGCACTTGCGCCGTGCCCACCATCTATCAACGATTATCGAGAGAAAGCGTGGGCACGATCCGCTTTGCCCACCCTACGACGCTGCTCGCGACGAGAGACCTAGCCCTCAATTACAGGGCTTGCTGTCCTTCACGTCGAACTTGCCCATGGCGCCGGAGATGACGAAATCGTTGTAGTCGAGCATGAGCTGGCGCGAGACGCCGTTCTCGTAGAGCTCGAACGCCATCGCATAGACCGGCGTCTGCTCGCCCTCCTTCTGCTGGGCCTCGCGGTCGAAATAGCTGACGGTGACTGGCCAGCGCTTGAGCGACTTCATGTGCTCGTCCGCAGTCGACGGATCGGACGAGGTGGCGCGGTCGGCGGGGATCGGCTGACCGATCACGGTCAGCGTGTTGTAGACCTTCTGGCCGTCATCGGAGCCGTCATAGACGGAGAGCTCCAGCAGCGATTTGCCTTCCTTCGCGGCGGCGATGATGCGCTGGATCTGCTCGGTCGGGAACACGATCTTGCCGTCGAGCGTGAACGTCTTCGGCGCCGGAAGCTTCAGCTTGACGTTGATGTGGTCGCCGTCGCGCTCGGCCGAGCCGTCGACGCGGCCGGCATCCGCCTCGTTCATGCGCGTCTCGATCTTGAAACGGTAGCTCTTGCCGGCGGCGTCCTCCCAGGAGTTGGAGCGGAGGTCGCTGAGCGTGACCTTGCCCTCGCCGCTGTCGAGCTCGGAGACCTGGCGGAATTCCGAGGTATAGCCCTCGCAGGCGTTCCCCGTGAAATTGTAGAGGATCCGGCCGCGGGCGCTATTGACCGAATTGGTGCGCGATTTGACGAGGCGGAGATCATACAGCGCCTGGTGCGCGAGAAACGGACCGTTGGCGGCCTCGGCTACGCCGCCAAGGCCGACACTCGCCGCGGCAAGCGCCATCACACCGAGCGAAGTCCGGAAAAGATGCACCATGTCTGTTCCCTGAGGAAAGCGCAGATTCGACATTTTAATGACCGTTCCATTGCGCCGCAACTGAGGCCGTCCACGTAAAATTGCCCCTCCACGTTGAACCTGCCGGCCAGCCTCAACAAAATGCAGCCCCTCCGGTTGCTTGCATGTGGCGGCACGATGGGCGAAACAGGGCGCGCCCGGCCATCCAGGGGACGCGCCGGAGCGAAGGATTTTTGGACAACGAGGTCGGACATGGCGGGCACGGTCGAGCAGAAACTGGCGGAGCAAGGCATCAAGCTGCACGAGGCCCCCTCCCCCGTCGCCAACTATGTGCCCTTTGTGCGCACGGGCAACCTCCTCTTCGTCTCCGGCCAGGTCTGCTTCGACCCCGCCGGCAAGCTGATCGCCAAGGGCAAGCTGGGCGCCGGCGTCTCGATCGAGGACGGCGCCGCAGCCGCGCGCGGCTGCGCCGTCAACCTGTTGTCCCAGGTCAAGGCGGCGCTCGGCGATCTCGACAAGGTCGTACGCGTGGTGCGCCTCGGCGGCTTCATCAACTCGGCCCCGGATTTCCTGGATGGGCCGAAGGTGCTCAACGGCGCCTCCGACCTGATGATTGCCGCCTTCGGGGACAAGGGCCGCCACGCCCGCACCACCGTCGGCGTCGCCTCGCTGCCCGCGGATGCGGCGGTCGAGGTCGAAGGCGTGTTCGAGGTCGCCTGACGCCAAATGCGCGCTCCGGATTGGCTGACAGCGCGGCCGGTCGCCCATCGCGGCTTGCATGACATTTCGCGCGGCATCGTCGAGAACATGCCGGGCGCGGTGCAGGCTGCGATTGCTGGTAATTTTGCGATCGAGGTCGATATCCAGCTCTCGGCCGACGGCGAGGCCATGGTCCATCACGACCATGCCCTGGGCCGACTCACCGAGGCCACCGGCGAGGTGATCGCAAAGACCGCGACCGAGCTGAAGGCCGTCAGGTTCAAGGACACCGACGAGCGGATGATGTCGCTCGCCGACCTCTGCGCCATGGTCGCCGGACGTGTGCCCCTGGTAATCGAGGTGAAGAGCCATTTCGGCGGCGATCGCAAGCTGGTGAAGCGGATGGCCGAGGTGTTGGCCTCGTATGACGGCCCCGCTGTCGGCATGTCCTTCGATCCCGACCAGGTGCTGGCGCTACGTGACCTGTTGCCCAATCGTCCGCGCGGCATCGTCGCCCAGCGCAGCTATGAGGACGAGTACTGGGCCAACCTCACCCAAGAGCAGCGTGACAGCATGCTGTACTTGCGCCACGGCTTGCAAACCCGGCCGCATTTCGTCGCCTTCAAGATCGACCACCTGCCGGCCCCCGCCCCCTGGATCGCCCGCAACCTGTTCGGCTGCGCCCTGCTCGGCTGGACCGTCCGCACCCCGGAGCAGCGGAGCCGGGTCGGGCGGTATGCGGACCAGATGATCTTCGAGGGGTTCGTGCCGTAGCACCTCGCGTGTCCCGGACAAGCTGCAACGCTTCAGCGTTGCGGCGGAGAGCCGGGACCCATCTCTCGACGAGCGCGCTGCCACATGGGCCCCGGCTCTGCAGCGCCCGCTGAAGGAGCGCTGCGCTGCGTCCGGGGCACGAGAGCGAGCTTTCTCCACCCCTTGAAGTCGCTGCTGCAATGCACGATCTTGGGCACGATGCCATCATCCGAAATCACGCTCGAGGCCGTCCCGTCCATCGGCGAAGTCTCGCCCGAGGATTGGGACGCCTGCGCGAATCCGGGCAAAGCTTGTAATGGCCATGGCGCGGGAACCTCATCCGCTCTTCCAGGCGATTCCGCCAACATCTTAAAACCCGCCTATAACCCGTTCGTCTCCCACGCCTTTCTCTCTGCGGCCGAGAAATCGGGTTCGGCCACGATCCGGACTGGCTGGGGACCCCGGCATCTGGTCGCTCGGCTCGGCGGCCGCGTGGCTGGCGTCGTGCCCTGCTATCTGAAATCGCACAGCCAGGGCGAGTACGTCTTCGATCGCGGCTGGGCGGATGCCTATGAGCGCGCCGGCGGGCGCTACTACCCGAAGCTCCAGGTCTCGGTTCCCTTCACGCCGGCCACGGGGCCGCGGCTGCTGGTGCGTGATGGCGTCGATCGCGAGCGTATCACCGAGGCGCTGGCGAGTGGACTCATAGCGCTGTGCGGCGTCAGCAAGGCCTCCTCCGTCCACGTCACCTTCGCGCGGGAGTCAGAATGGAAGCTGCTCGCCGAGCACGGCTTCCTCCAGCGCACCGACCAGCAGTTCCACTGGCACAATGAGGGCTTTGCGAGCTTCGACGACTTCCTGGCGACGCTGAACTCGCGCCACCGCAAGTCGATCAAGCGCGAGCGGCGCGATGCACTGGCCGCCGGCGTCACCATTCACTGGCTCACCGGCAAGGACATCACCGAGGATGCCTGGGATGCCTTCTTCGCATTCTACATGGAGACCGGCTCGCGCAAATGGGGTCGGCCGTATCTGACGCGCGAGTTCTTCTCGCTGATCGGCGAGTCCATGAGCGAGGACGTGCTGCTGGTGATGGCCCGCCGTAACAATCGCTGGATTGCGGGCGCGATCAACTTCATCGGCTCGGACACGCTGTTCGGCCGCAACTGGGGCGCGGTCGAGCATCACCCGTTCCTGCATTTCGAGGTCTGCTACTACCAGGCGATCGATTTCGCGATCAAGCGCGGCCTCAAACACGTCGAGGCCGGCGCACAGGGCGAGCACAAGATCGCGCGCGGCTACCTGCCGCGCACCACTCATTCCGCCCACTTCATCGCCGATCCCGGCCTGCGCCGCGCCATCGACGATTACCTCAAGCGCGAGCGCGCCTATGTCGCGGAAGCCGGACGAGAGCTCGCCGAGCTCGGCCCGTTCCGCAAAGCGGCCGACGAGGCGCCTTGACGCGTCGCCACGGCTGGTGACAGTAAGCGCAAATCGTTCGAGGAGCCGCCGCCATGACCGCCTACGACACTAACAACATCTTCGCGAAAATCCTGCGCGGCGAGCTGCCCTGCTACAAGGTCTACGAGGATGAGCACGTCTTCGCCTTCCTCGACATCATGCCGCGCGTGCCCGGTCACACGCTGGTGATCCCGAAGGCTCCTGCCCGCAACATCCTCGACATCAAGCCCGACGATTACGCCCATGTCGCCCGAGGCGCGCACAAGATCGCGGCCGCCGCAATGAAGGCGTTCAATGCCGACGGCATCACAGTGCAGCAGTTCAACGAGCCTGCCGGCGGACAGGTGGTGTTTCACCTGCACATGCACGTGATGCCCCGCCACGATGGCGTCGCCATGCTGCCGCCCGCGAGCCGCAAGGAAGACGATAAGGTGCTGCAGGCGCACGCGGCGAAGCTGATGGCGGCGTTGAAGGGGTAGCTCTATCAACTCGTCATTCCGGGGCGCGCCTCTTGGCGCGAACCCGGAATCCATCTCACCATCGTCATTGCTGCCCGATGGATTCTCAGGTGCGCAATTGCGCACCGTAGCTCGACGCTTCGCGTCGCCCCGGAATGACGGATTACCCCGTCTCGAAATCACCCTTTTGCGGCGCGGCCAGCGGCGTGAACTCGCAGCGGTCGGGCTTGATGTCGATCAGCGGCGTGTTGTCGATGCAATCGAGGCCGCGCACCAGGATGGCATTGCCCTCGATGCCGACCAGCTTGACGATCGAGGTGCCGATCGGATTGGGCCGCACCGGCGAGCGCAGCGAAAAGGTGCCGCGGGTCTTCTCGTTGTTCTTCGGGCTCTGCAGGACGATGTCGCGGCGCGAGCGGTCGAGCCAATAGAGCACTTCGAGGTTGCTGTAGAAGTCGACGCCCTTGATGGCCGGCACGAACGGCTCGAAGATCTCGAGGCGGCAGATCGGACCGTCCTGACGTCCCTGCCGCGGCGTCTCCAGCCGCGACGACCAGGGCGTGCGGATCCGGCCGATGAAGACGAGGCCGGCATCTTGCGTCGGCGGCAGCTCGATGGCGACCTCGCCCTCGCGGAGCTCCTGTTCGCGAACCATATGTCCTGTTCCCTGGCTGTTCGCTGGCGGTTTTAGCCCAACCACCACTTGCCGGCCAGCATGAAGACTTCGCCCGTGACCACGCCCGCGAAGATCGAACGGCGGGTCAGCAGGAAAACGACGAGCCCGGCACCGACCGCGCCATAGCGCAGGACATCAGGCACGCTGGCCAGCGCCCCCGGCGGCTGGACCACGATCTGGGCGATGACGCCGGCCAGGATCGCGGTGGCGACCGCCCTGACCCAGACCAGCAGCTCCGAGCCCTCGTCGATGCCGCCGCCGAACCACAGGCCCAGCATGCGCCAGATCTGGTTGGGAACGACGCCGGCGACGAACAGGACGGCCAGCGCGTGCCAGTCGCCGATCGCTTGCGCAAAGCTCATGCGCGTACCTCCCGCCACCAGTGCACGCCATAAGCGATCGTCCCGGCGACCACGCCGCTGACGAGGATATCGAGGCCGGAGTTCATCTTCGCCGCCAGCGGATAGAGCACGATGCCCAGCACGAGCGCGACGACGTCGGCGACCTCGCGGCTGTTGCGCGCCGTCGAGAACAGGAACGACAGCGGCGTCAGCAACAGGATCGCCGCACCAAGCGTCTGCGTCAGGTTGGCGGCGAGGAAATAGCCGACGATATTGGCGACAAGGCACACGGAGACGAGCCCGCAGCCGAGCCCGTGGACGAAGGCGATCCGCCGTTCGCGCGGCACCTGCGGCAGGAAGCGGTGGCATTCGACCCACAGCGTCACTGCGGTGAGATGCGCGGCGAAAATCAGCTCGCGCCGCTTGGTCGTGGGTGTGCGCATCAGCGGCAGCACCGAGACCACCATTGGAAACAGGCGGATGGCGCTGACGGTCACCGCGATCGCCGACTGGATGATGGTGGCGCCCGAGCCGAGCGTGGTGATCAGGATGATCTGCGCCGGACCTGCCCAGACGAACAGCGTCGAGCACAATGCCCAGAGCAGGCTGAAATGGGTGTCGTGAGCGAGCGCACCGATGCCGAGATAGGTCACGAACAGCACGATGGTGAGGATCGTCTGCGTGATCGAGCGCAGTCCCCACGCGAAGGCGCGCCAGGGACTATTCCATTGCGGTGAATCGAGCGGAGGAAGCGCCACGGGAGCTTTGGCCGGTGAGGAATCGTGCCCGCATAACGAGCGAGACGGGTGCGCGCGTCAAGGAAAGGCGCGGCGGGGCTGGCATGCATGACAGCCAGGCTCACCGCCGTCATTCGGGGGCGCTGCACTTGGCGCGAACCCGGAATGACGGCTCATCCTACCCCGCCACACCCCTGTTCCTCAGCACGAAACACGCCCCGCCCGCCTTGCGGATGCGGTTGCACAGATCATCAGCCTCGGCGCGCGTATCCGCGCCGATGCGGACCTGATAGAACGCGCGCGTGCCACGGCTGCGCATCACCGAGGAGAGCAGGCTCGGATCACGCTCGCCGATCACGGTGCTCAGTTTCGTCACGGCCCGGGAATACATCGCGAGCGCCCTGTTGCGGTCGAAGCCGGCCGCGAGCTGCACGCCCCAGATCTTTGCGGCTGCAAGCTCGACATGCTGCTCGAGCTCGGCGACGAATGGATTGGGAGCACGCTTGAGCAGCGCGATCAGATCACGGCAGCTCGTCGTCGGCGAGCTCGGTGGTCCCTTGCCGGTGCTCCCCGCCTTGGCCCAGGCATCGACGCTGGTGCCGGTGATGGCATAGACGTAATTGCGGGTCTGCTCCGGCATCGGCCCGGTGCCGGCGAGCCATTCCTGCACGCGCCGGGGGCCGGCATTGTAGGCGGCCGCGGCAAGGCCGAGATTGCCGAACTGGTTGCGCAGCTCATTCAGGAATTCGGCCGACTTCGGCAAAGCCTGCACCGGATTGAACGGATCGAGCAGCCCGCGCTCGCTGGCAGTGCCCGGCATGAACTGCGCGATCCCCTGCGCATGCTGGCCGCTGCGCGTCATGGGCCCGACCGCATCGGCCTGGAAGCGGCTTTCCTGCCAGATCACGCGCGCGAAGAATTCCAGCGGCAGGTTATTGTCGCGCGCGGCCGCCTCCACGATCAGGCAGATCGACTCCCGCGTGTCGCTCTCGCGGGCATCTTTCGGTTTCTCCGCTGGCTTCTCGGGTTCCTCGGCCTTCGGACGCGCATCGGTGGAGGGTGCCTCCTCCGCGAGCGCCGGTGCCAGCAGCAAAGCCTGGCACAACACAGTAACGACCCGAGCTATTCGCATGGCATTGACGCTATCGGACAAATCGGACCTTGACTTGGAACCAGAGCCAACTAGCAACAGACGGCAGTATCAACACCGGTCATGCCCGATGGTGACAATCTTTTTTGATCTCGACGGCACGCTGACGAACCCGAAGCCCGGGATCACCCGCTCGATCCAATATGCGCTGGAACGGCTCGGCGTTCCCGTGCCGAGCGAGGACGAACTGACCTGGTGCATCGGCCCTCCGCTGCTTGCCAGCCTTCGCAAGCTCACCGGAGCCGATGAGCTCGCCGACCGAGCACTGCTGCTCTATCGCGAGCGCTTTAGCGATATCGGCCTGTTCGAGAACGAGGCTTACAGCGGAATTACGGACACGTTATCTTCGCTCGCAGCGACACGTCAGCGCATGTTCGTGGCGACCAGCAAGCCCGCCGTCTACGCCAGCCGCATCGTCGATCATTTCGGCTTGAAGCCGTATTTCGAACGCGTGTTCGGCTCCGAGCTCGACGGCACGCGTGTCGACAAGCGCGACTTGCTTCGCTACGCGCTCGACGAGACCAGCGTCGATGCGAACAGCGCGATCATGATCGGCGACCGCAGCCACGACGTGGTCGGCGCCAGGACCAACGGGATGACCGCCATCGGCGTGCTCTACGGCTACGGCAGCGAGGCCGAGCTGCGGGAGGCCGGCGCGCATCACATCTGCGCGGCACATCCCGAGCTGCTCGGCCATTGTGTCGCTTAGGTGCTGACAGTTTCGACCGCCGCTAGCATGCCTGTCTTCGGGTGACAGTTCAGATATTCGAAGAACTGTTCGTCGGCGGCCGCCACCGTCACTTCGTGATAGAGCCGCAGCTTGGCTGACGGCCCGAGCGTCGACAGATATTTCATGGCCGCGCCGAAGATCCTGACATGGGTCGGATGCGACTCCGCCCAGCGTTCGAGCGCGGCGAGGCTCTTCCACCAGCTCTGCCCGTAGGATTTTTCGCTCGCGCTTCCGTCGGCCGCCAGCACCTGCATGTAGCGGTTGGCATAGCAGCCAATCGCGAGGCCATCATCGCGCAGAAAGTCCATGCCTTCGCGTAGCACCGGTTCGACGTCGTCGAGATAGAGCTTTCGCTCGGATGCTTCCGTATCGCTCCAGTCCTGCCCGGACCGGATCAGGCAGAGATTATCGTGCGCCACGACTCTCAGCCGCGGGCCGTCGCAAATCAGCTCAGGCGCGCCACCAGGCGCCATCGCATCAGTCTGCGACAGCGGGATACGGTCGCGCATCCCGCCCCAATAGGCGTGCTCCTGCACCTCGCCGCTCATGCCTTCCGCAACGACGGCGATACCTTCTGGCCGATCGGGCGAGGAGAACAGCGTCTCGTGACGGGCCACAACGGGACGCAGCACCTCGATGAAGGTACCGATGCCGTCGCGTTGCCGCCCGGTCCACATCTCGCGAGCCCCCGCGAACCAGGCATCAAAGCGCGCGAGATCGTCCCAATAAGCGACCATGACAACATTCTCAGAGCCAAACTGATCTGTATAACTTGCCCGGTCCCAATGCGACGGACCGCCATCCATTGCGAACAGTCCTGCGAGTTCTTTCAACGCCTCCATTGCCGCCGGTGCCGCACCGCCATGCTGGACACCGAAATAGGCCATTACGACGCGGCCGACCGAAGGTTTGTAGCGCGCCACGAAGGACGGATATGGCGGCTGGTAATCGTCCGGCACGCGCTTGTGGCGCGCGCGTGGAGTTTCGAGATGCGCAGGAATAGCGGATTCCATAGCCATGCCCTCCCCGTGATCGCCGCGATCAGCTTGCCGCCGCCGCAATGTCCATGGGCTCGACGGTGTCGACCGGCAGCGCGAACTGCTCGACCCGCTGGTATCGCTTCTTGTTGAGCAGCAGCCGTGTGACGTCGGGCCGCGAATAATGTCCGGCGGGATCGGCAGCATTCTTGGCAACGCCGATGGCGCCGAGATCGATCTCGGCGATCAGCAGGCCTTCCTGATCGGGTGCCAGCTTGTCCCCGATCTGACTGCCGTCGGGGCCGTAGATGGCCGCAAAGCCGCCGCCCGCATGCAACAGCGCATTCTTGTCCGGCCGGTCGCAGAGCTCGTCGATCATGACCTGCGAGACGGTGGCGCAAGGCGCGAGCACGAAGCAGGAGCCTTCCACCGCATAGACGCGCGAAGCCGCGTTGTTGACCTCGGCCCCTAATGCCGGCGCGAAGGGATCGTAGAGCGAGAAGCTCGGCCAGGCCGCGACATGGACCTGCTCGTTCTGAGCGTACATCGCGTATTTCGACAGCGGCTGCAGATGCTCCCAGCAGCACAATGCGCCGAGCCGGCCGATGTCGGGCCGCGCATGCACGGCGAGGTCGCTGCCGTCGCCTTCGCCATAGACCGTGCGCTCGGCATGGGTCGGCCGCAGCTTGCGGCGCTTTGCAATGGTCTCGCCATCAGGGCCGATCAGCCATTGCGCGAGGTAAAGGCTGCCGCCGTCGCGCTCGGACAAGCCGATCACGGCGGTGAGCCTTGCCTTGCGCACGGCCTCGCGCAGGCGCTCGGCCTGCGGGCTGTCATAGGACAGCGAGTTGTCGAAATAGCGCTGCACGAAGCCCCGCCCGATCGCCCAGGCCGGGGAGTCCAGCCAGATGTGCCAGGGGTAGCCGGGGATGAAAGCTTCAGGAAAGGCGATCAGCTTGGCGCCCTTTTCCGCGGCCTCCCCGATCAGCGCGATCGACTTGTCGATCGAGGCGTCGAGATCGAGCCAGGCCGGTGCCGCCTGCACCACCGCAACCTTGTATTTCGGATGTTCGATGCCCATTGCCGCCTCCATTGCCGGTTGATCGCAAGCCACGTCCGATGCAGTCTATTTGGCCAAGCTGGGCGGCCAGGCGCTCGACCACGGCGGAACAAAAACTCGACTGGAAGGGATCGCCCGGTACGGAATTTGCCTCCGGTCAGGCTCGATCTGCGCCAACATGCGGTTTTGCAGGATGTGAAAGGGAGGCTGTCCTGATGCCAATCCAGTTCACGACAGACGGCAGTCCCGGCTACCGGCGGCTCGCGCTCTGGCAGGACATCGTCTGCGACGTCTTCGTCGGGCTCGACTGCAAGTCCGACCTCGGCAGCGCCTTTCATGGCTCGGTCACGCAGGCCTCGCTCGGCAAGGCCGTGTGCTCCGAGGTCTGCTCGGACCGCCAGCACGTCTTCCGCACACCGTCGCGCATCGCGCGCTCGGATCAGGGTTTCGTCCTAGTCGCACTCGGCAATCGCGGCAACGGTGGCGTTGTACAGGACGGCCGCGAGACCGTGATCCACCCCGGCGAGTTCGCGCTCTACGACACGACGCGCCCGTACGAGCTGAAGTTCAACGACAGATTTACGCAGACCATCTTCAAGGTCCCACGCGAGATGCTGCAGCGGCGGCTCGGCGGCACCGAGACGCTGACAGCAATGTCATTTGGCGCCGACGCACCGCTCGAGCGGCTCGCCTATGATTTCATTGTCCGGCTCTGCCAAAATGCGGATAGCTTGGCTCTGGATACGGCTACGGCGCTGTCGGAGCAGGCAGTTGATCTGCTTGCGATGGCATTGAGCGAGCGGCTCGGCAAGTCATCGCTGCCGTCCTCGACCCACCGCTCGGCCCTGCTCTACCGAGTGAAGGCGCACATCCGCGCGCACCTCGCCGATCCCGATCTCTCGGTCGCTGAAACCGCAGCCGCGCTCGGCATCTCGCCGCGCTATGTCAACGATCTTCTCGCAGACAAGGACACCTCCTTCCAGCGTCATGTCCTTGCCGAACGCCTCGCCCGATGTCGGAGGGATCTCGCCTCGCCTCTGCTCGCCCATCGCCACATCAGCGAGATCGCCTTCGCCTGGGGCTTCAACGACCTCTCGCATTTCGGCCGCGTCTTCCGCGAGCATTTCGGGATGTCGCCGCGCGACTTCCGGCAGAGCCAGTTGCGGCATTGAGGTGCATTCCAGTCGGCTGTCATCTGCACGATCAGGTCATGCCGAGCAGGGCCGGTATGTGAGCAGGTGATAGGACACGGCGCCTGCTTGCAGTATCTTCCGCCGCCAAGGCCGCCACGATCATCAGCGGCCAGCCGAGGAGCAGATCGATGGAATACCGACGCTTGGGCCGGTCCGGCCTCATGGTGCCTGCCTTGAGCCTGGGAACGGGCACGTTCGGCGGCGTCGGCCGCCTTGCGGCATGGGGCACGACGGACGCGACCGAGGCGCGGCGTCTTCTGGACATCTGCCTCGAGGCCGGCGTGTCGATGTTCGACACCGCGAATGTCTATTCGCTCGGCGAGTCCGAGCGGGTGCTCGGTGAGGCCATCAAGGGTCGCCGGGACAAGGTCCTGATCTCGACCAAGGCGACCTTCCGCTTTGGCGACGGTCCCAACGATATCGGCTCGTCGCGTGAGCACCTGCTCAAAGCCATCGACGGTTCGTTGAGCCGGCTCGGCACCGATTATATCGATCTTTTCCAGCTCCACGGCTTCGACGCCTTCACGCCGCCCGAAGAGGTGCTCTCGACTCTCGACGTGCTCGTGCGCGCCGGCAAGATCCGTTATGTCGGCGTCTCGAATTTCTCGGGCTGGCACCTGATGAAGTCGCTCGGCGTCGCCGACAAGCACGGTTTTCCGCGTTACGTCGCCAACCAGACCTACTATTCCCTGATCGGGCGCGACTACGAATGGGAGTTGATGCCGCTCGGCCTCGACCAGGGGTTGGGCGCCGTGGTCTGGTCGCCGCTCGGCTGGGGGCGCCTCACCGGAAAGATCCGCCGCGGTCAGCCGAAACCGGAAGTCAGCCGCCTGCCCAAGACGGCCGAATTCGGACCGCCCGTCTCGGACGAGCACGTCTACCGTGTCGTCGATGCGATCGACGAGATCGCGAAGGAGACCGGCAAGAGCGTCTCGCAGATCGCGCTGAACTGGCTGCTGCAGCGTCCGACGGTCTCGACGCTGATCATCGGCGCACGCAACGAGACCCAGCTGCGCGAAAATCTCGGCGCGGTTGGCTGGTCCTTGACCAAGGACCAGGTCGCAAAGCTCGATGCCGCGAGCACGGTGACGCTGCCCTATCCCTACTGGCACCAGCGCGTGACCTTCAGCGACCGCAATCCACCGGCGGTGTAGGACAGCTGCATCAAGCGCGCTTGGGTAAGCCGGCGCGCTGGCGGCCGGTTCCGGAACTATCGCGGCCCTGCCCTGTTGGCGCAATACTCGGCATGTGGCCGAGTCCGATTCGCCAACGATACGCCGCTCACGATGTCGACAGTCACCATTGAGCATGCCGACGGCCTGCCGCAGCCGCAACGCAATCAGGCGGTGCTGACCATTGCGCTCGGCATCGTCATGGCGGTGGTCGACAGCACCATCGTCAATGTGGCGCTGCCGACGATCGCGGCCGATCTCGATGCGACCCCGGCCTTGTCGATCTGGATCGTCAGCGGCTACCAGCTCGCGATCACGATCTCGCTGCTGCCGCTGGCTTCGCTCGGCGAGATCGTCGGCTATCGCCGCGTCTATCTGGTCGGGTTGGCGCTGTTCACGCTGGCCTCGGCCTTCTGTGCGCTGGCCCACACGCTGCCGCTGCTGACGATCGCGCGCATCCTCCAGGGCTTTGGCGCGGCCGGCATCATGAGCGTCAACGCCGCGCTGGTGCGTTTCACCTATCCGCGCAGCCTGCTCGGCCGCGGCATCGGGCTCAACGCGCTCGTCGTCGCCTTCTCGGCCGCGATCGGCCCGACACTCGCCGCCGGCATCCTCGCGGTCGGAAGCTGGCCCTGGTTGTTCGCGATCAACGTGCCGCTCGGCGTGGTGACGCTGGTGCTGGGCCTGCGCAGCCTGCCGCACACCAAGCCCGCGAGCCGCTCGTTCGACTGGCAGAGTGCGGGGCTGTCGGCGATCACGTTCGGCGTCGGCATCGCGGCGGTCGACAACGTCGGTCATGGCGAGGCCGCGATCACCTGTCTCGTGCAGTTTGCCATCGCGATCGCCGCGGGTGCGCTGCTGATCTATCGCGAGACTCACATGACCTCGCCACTCTTGCCGATCGACCTGCTGCGCATCCCCGTGTTCGCGCTGTCGATTGCGACCTCGATCGCATCGTTCTGCGGGCAGATGCTGGCCTTCGTCGCGATCCCCTTCTATCTCCAGAGCCGCTTCGGCTATTCGGCCGTGCATATGGGCCTGTTGATCACGCCATGGCCGATCGCATTGGCGTTTGCGGCCCCTCTCGCCGGCCGCCTGGTCGAGCATTATCCGGCCGGCCTGCTCGGCGGTATTGGGCTCACGCTATTCGCCTGCGGCCTTGGCGCGCTCGCCTTCCTGCCGGCGACGCCAACGCCGCTCGACGTGATCTGGCGGATGGCGCTCGCCGGCGCCGGCTTCGGTCTGTTCCAGACCCCCAATAACCGCACCATGATCGCAGCCGCCCCGCGCGAGCGCGCCGGCGGCGCCAGCGGCATGCTGGGGACGGCGCGCCTGCTCGGCCAGACCACCGGAGCGGCGCTGGTGGCGCTGTTGCTCGGACGGTATCCGCTTGAGGGGACCAGGCTGGCGCTCCTTGTCGGCGTTGGATTTGCGCTGTGCGGCGCGATGCTGAGCATGCTGCGGCTTTCCACAGCCGGCGCGCGCGGTGCCGAGCACGTCCGCGTGCAGGACGATCAGCGCCTGCGGGGTGAATAGCCGGACCCGACCCGGTTCGCGCGTAGTCGTGCACAACCTCTGCGTGGCTTAACTATTCGGAGCAATGGCCTATTGCCCTCCCGCCCCGGTTGCGCATAGTGGCGGTGGGACAAGGGGCATTTCATGCGTTCATTTGGAATTGTGGCGCTCAGCGTCATGCTGGGCGGCTGCGCGTCGGTCACGCGCGGTACGACGGAGAATATCAGCATTTCATCGACACCATCAGGCGTGGAAGCCGTCGTCAGCGGAATGGACGTTCCGACCACCTGCACGACCCCTTGCTCCGTGGTCGTCAAGCGGAACGCCGACATCTCGATCACCTTCCAGAAGGAAGGCTATCAGCCGCAAATCGTTCCGCTCAGCCGGGACGTCCAGACGGGCGGAGCCGCGGGTTTTGCGGGCAATCTCCTGTTGGGCGGTATCATCGGCATGGGCGTCGACGCAGCGACCGGAGCCGCGACCGATCACAAGCCGAATCCGGTCATCGTGACGATGCAGCCGTCGGTCCCGCACGCAGCACCGCGCGCACCGAGAAAGCCGCGGCCACCGCGCGAACCGCAGGCCGGAACGTAAGGCCTCCTCGCGCAGACATCGGTGCAAACAAAAAGGCCGGCTTTGCAGCCGGCCTTTTCGATTTCATCACTGCCGATCAAACCTTGACCAGCGGCCCCTTGGAGGTCGGCCCCTTTGAGCCGCCGGGGCCACCCGGCTTGGATTTGCCCGGCGGGCGCTTGCGGGTGCCGGGCAGCTTCTCCTGCTTCGGCGTGACCGGGCCCTCGACGAATTCGAAGCCGATCTTCTCCTTGGTCTCGTCGGCCTCGTCCTTGACAAGGACGACGCGAACGTGGCCGCCACCCTTGAGCTTGCCGAACAGCACCTCGTCGGCCAGCGGCTTCTTGATGTGCTCCTGGATCACGCGCGCCATGGGACGTGCGCCCATCTGCTCGTCGTAGCCGTGCTGGACCAGCCAGGCCTTCGCCGGCTCGGACAGCTCGATGGTCACATCGCGGTCGCCGAGCTGCGCCTCGAGCTGAAGCACGAACTTCTCGACCACGGTGCCGATCACCTCGACGCTGAGATGGCCGAACGAGACGATGGCATCGAGACGGTTGCGGAATTCCGGCGCGAACTGCCGGTTGATCGCCTCGTGATCGTCGCCTTCCCGCTTCGACCGGGTGAAGCCGAACGCCTGCTTGGCGAGATCCGCCGCGCCGGCATTCGTGGTCATGATCAGGATCACGTTGCGGAAGTTGACCTGCTTGCCGTTGTGGTCGGTGAGCCGGCCGTGGTCCATGATCTGGAGGAGCACGTTGTAGAGGTCGGGATGCGCCTTCTCGATTTCGTCGAGCAGCACCACGCAATGCGGATGCTGGTCGACGCCGTCGGTGAGCAGGCCGCCCTGGTCGAAGCCGACATAGCCGGGAGGCGCGCCGATCAGGCGCGACACGGTGTGCCGCTCCATGTACTCGGACATGTCGAACCGCAGCAGCTCGACGCCGAGCGTCGCCGCGAGTTGCTTGGCGACCTCGGTCTTGCCGACGCCGGTGGGGCCAGAGAACAGATAACAGCCGATCGGCTTCTCCGGCTCGCGCAGGCCGGCACGCGCCAGCTTGATCGAGGCGGCGAGCGATTCGATCGCCTTGTCCTGCCCGAACACGGTGCGCTTCAAGGTCTGCTCGAGATGCTTGAGCACCTCGGCGTCGTCCTTCGACACGCTCTTCGGCGGGATCCGAGCCATCGAGGCGATCGTGGTCTCGATCTCCTTGATGCCGATGGTCTTCTTGCGCTTGTTCTCGGCGACCAGCATCTGCGCCGCGCCGGACTCGTCGATCACGTCGATCGCCTTGTCGGGCAGCTTGCGGTCGTGGATGTAGCGCGATGAGAGCTGCACCGCCGCCTCGATCGCCTCATTGGTGTACTTCAGCCGGTGATAGTCCTCGAAGTACGGCTTGAGGCCCTTGAGGATCGCGATGGCATCCTCGACCGTCGGCTCGTTGATGTCGATCTTCTGGAAGCGCCGCACCAGCGCGCGGTCCTTCTCGAAGTGCTGGCGATATTCCTTGTAGGTGGTCGAGCCCATGCAACGGATCGTGCCCGAGGCCAGCGCCGGCTTGAGCAGGTTCGAGGCGTCCATCGCCCCGCCCGACGTCGCGCCCGCACCGATCACGGTGTGGATCTCGTCGATGAACAGGATGGCGTTGGGATGCGCCTCGAGCTCCTTGAGCACCTGCTTCAGGCGCTCCTCGAAGTCGCCCCGATAGCGCGTGCCGGCAAGCAGCGTGCCCATGTCCAGCGAGAACACGGTGGCCGCCGCCAGCACCTCCGGCACTTCGCTGTCGACGATGCGCTTGGCGAGCCCTTCTGCGATCGCGGTCTTGCCGACGCCGGCTTCACCGACGAACAGCGGGTTGTTCTTCTGCCGGCGGCACAGCACCTGGATCGCGCGGTTGATTTCGGAATTGCGTCCAATCACCGGATCGATCTTGCCGTCGCGCGCCTTCTTGTTGAGGTTGACGCAATAGGTCTCGAGCGCCTCGCCCTTCTTCTTGGCGTCCTCGTTGCCCTTGGTCTCGGTCTCCTCGTCGACGCCGCGCACCGGCCGCGCCTCGGAGACGCCCGGCCGCTTGGCAATGCCGTGGCTGATGTAGTTGACAGCGTCGTAACGCGTCATGTCCTGCTCCTGCAGGAAATACGCGGCATGGCTCTCGCGTTCGGCGAAGATCGCGATCAACACGTTGGCGCCGGTCACCTCTTCGCGACCGGACGACTGCACATGGATCACCGCGCGCTGGATCACGCGCTGGAAACCGGCGGTCGGCTTGGCGTCGTCGGCGCCATCCGTCACCAGGTTCTCGAATTCGGTCTCAAGGTAGTTGACGAGGCTCGTACGGAGCTTGTCGAGATCGACGCTACAGGCGCGCATGACGGCGGCTGCATCGGAGTCGTCGATCAAGGAGAGCAAGAGATGCTCGAGCGTCGCGTATTGGTGATGACGCTCATTTGCGATCGCCAGCGCACGATGCAGGGATTGTTCAAGGCTTTGGGAAAAAGTCGGCATTCGCGTCCTCTATGGCCCCCACCATCATGATCGTCATCGCCCGGTCAGGCAACAACAACCTTTGTCACATATAGTTATACAAGACCGCGGCGAAAGACCGGTTCCGCGACTCGGCGGCGACACACTTGCGGCATTTTCGATGCAAAACCCGTTCCGATTTGGGCGGGATCGGCGCCGGCGCAGAATTCCGTAGTTTTGCCGGCTGCAGCCCACCGCGCGCAGCCGCTACGCGACAATCACACTGCGGCTTGTACAAGAGCCGGCTTCAAACGCGCCGCAAGCCGTCTTACTTCTTTTCCATCACGCATTGCAGCGGGTGCTGGTGCTTGCGGGCGAAGTCCATCACCTGCGTCACCTTGGTCTCGGCGATCTCATAGGTGAACACGCCGCACTCCCCGATCCCGTGATGATGGACGTGCAGCATGATCTTGGTCGCGGCTTCGATGTCCTTGTTGAAGAACTTCTCCAGCACGTGAACGACGAACTCCATCGGCGTGTAGTCGTCGTTCAGGATCAGCACGCGATACAGGTTCGGCCGCTTGGTCTTGGGCTTGACCTTGGTGATGACCGACGTGCTCGGACCCGAGGGAGTACCCGAACGGTTGTCGTCATTGCTCATGCGAGGCGCGTTGGCAGCGGCTGGCGCGGACAGATCGAGGCTGGAAGTCAATTGCAGCATGGCACAGGCGTTCAAATTCCCCACGGAAGCGAATGGCGGTCACCGCGCGACCCCGCCCTTCGGAGCCTGGCGCAGGCGCGCCGCCTTGGATCGCCGCTCCCGGCAAATGTGGTCGAGGCCGGATCGCTCGCCAGCAATATGGCCCTGCCCCCGGCCCGCCGCAAGCACGCGGGGGTTCAGCCCATGCGGTCGCAGCAGTCCCGATTCCCGGTCCGGGCGATCCTGATCAGGTTAATCAATCCGGAGCGATTTGACAAAAATTTCCGCCCGGCACGTTTAGAACGTGTTGACCAGGAACCCGGCCGTTAACCCGGCCGCGACGGTTTTCCGCAAAACGCTCCGTTTTTCTACGGTCCAATTTACCTGCCATTCAATGGCATGGCGCGAAATCGGGCAAAACACAGATTTCGGGATCGTCATGTCTGGTCTGCCCCTCGTCAGCCGCCTTGGTCGACAACTCGCCCGTTTCGTAGCGGCCGAGCAAGGCAATATCGCAGTGATCTTCGCCATTGCGCTCGTTCCAGTGCTGGGTTTTGTCGGCGCCGCGCTGGACTACAGCCGGGCCGTCCACGCACGCACCTCGCTGCAGTCTGCGCTCGATTCCGCAGCATTGATGGTCTCCAAAGACCTCACCAACGGCATCATCTCGGAGTCCGAAGTTGAGGCCAAGGCAAAATCCTATTTTAGCGGTCTCTATACGGGTCGCCCCGGTTTGGTCTCGACCGCAGACATCCATGCCACCTACACCCCGAAGGATTCCAATGGAATTTCGAACGTCGTGGTCACCGGATCGGGCGCCATGCCGACCGATTTCATGAAGATCGCGGGCTTTCCGACGCTTGGATACAATGGCAGTTCGACTGCGGCGTGGGGAAATACGCGCATGCGGGTGGCAATGGTCCTGGATAACACGGGATCGATGGCCCAGAACGGCAAAATGACGGCCATGCAAGCCGCGGCCAAGGACATGATCACCACCTTGTCCAACTACAACAAGCAGACGGGCGACGTTTACATCTCGATCATTCCATTCTCGAAAGACGTCAACGTCGGCACGACCAATGTCAATGCCTCATGGATCAACTGGACTGAATGGGAGGCCGAGCCTCCGATCCTCGTCAACAACAAGTCCAGCGCCTTCAATTCGGCCATCGGCGGATCGAACTGCCCCTTTTCGTACTCCACCCACGGCTTTGTCTGTATGGACCGGCCGGCCACGTTGAGCGGCGCCAACACCACCAGCAAGATACCGTCGACCGGCACCTATGCCGGTTACATCTGCCCGAGCAGAGACAATGGCAGCAAGATCTCAGGCAAGTCCGGCATCTACTACAACGGCTGCTACACTACCGCCACAGGGGCGAGCGCAAGCTGCGGATCGAGCACGAGTTGCACCTGCACAGGGAGCGGCTCGGGCAAGATCTGCCATCTCTGGCGCGGCGACGGGACCACAGCAACGGCTGCGGCAGCACCGGGTCACAACACCTGGACCGGCTGCGTGAACGACCGCGATCAGGATTACGACACGAAGAACTCCGCACCCGGTTCGGGCAGCGGGAGCCCCTCCTCGCAGTTCTATGCCGAGCAGTGGTCGGGTTGCCTTCCGGCCACCGTGTTCCCGATGAGCAATCAGTGGCAGACGCTCAAGGATCAGATCACGTCGATGTCGCCGAGCGGCAACACCAACCAGGCCATTGGTCTTGCCTGGGGTTGGCAATCCCTCAGCACGACCAACCCGCCGATTGCGGCACCGGCCAAGGCCAGCAACTACGTTTACAAGGATTATATCGTGCTGCTGTCTGACGGCTTGAATACCCAGAACCGCTGGAGCACCTCGCAGTCCGCGATCGACGCCCGCCAGGCGATCCTCTGCGACAATATCAAGGCGGACAAGGCAAACCCGATCACGATCTTTACAATTCAGGTCAACATCAACAATGCCGACGCGAAATCTCAGGTACTGGAGAAATGCGCAACCGACGGGAACTTCCAAATGATCACGAGTTCCTCTCAAACTTCGGACGCGTTCAAGAACATCCTGACGCAGATTTCCAAGCTGCGCGTCGCGAAGTAGTCCGATCAAACATCCGCAAATGAAAAGCCCGGCCAACTCGGCCGGGCTTTTGCTTTCAGGCTCGTATCAGCGGGTCAGTTCGCGGCCGGGGTGAACTTCGACACGATGGTCTCGACCGGCTTGAACGCCTGCTTGGCGAGGTCGCTGTAGAGGCCGGCGATCTTCTGCGATTCCGCGACAAAGGTTTCGTAGGCGGAACGGGCAAAATCGGTCTGCGCTTCCATCGCCTTGTCCAGCGACTTCACGCCGGAAAGCTTCTCGACGAAGGACTTGGTGTCTTCGAACGACTTCTTCGTGTAGTCGCCATAGGCGCTGGCGATCGCCTGGAGGCCGTGCTGCACCGAGGTCGCGGAGGCAACGCACTGCTCGAACTGCTCTTTCCCGTAGCTCTGGAAGTCTTCAACCTTGAACATTTCGGAATCCTTTTCCCTGGCTCGCGTCGGGAAGCCCCGGCTCCCTGACTCCGCCCAAAATTAGTGCAACGCACAAAAAAGTCAAGAATCTTGTGCGTCGCACAAATCCGGCGCAAATCGCAGAGATTCCCGGGGTTTCCCGCAAGGGTTCCTTAAGCTTTTGGAAACCGGGCCACCCTACCTTGATTCCCTGGACGTGGTCACTTCCGCGAGCGGCCAAAAGCCGTTTGAGAACATCACCCTAGCCAGAACAGCGGCTCGGGTCCAACGTCCCCCGCGGCCAACACCAGCGGAGGGACAGCCTGAGCAGGTAATGATCCCGGGTCCGTCGGGCACAATTTCGCCTCACGAGCCGGTGATCAAGTCAGAAACGGGGACGGGGTTCCATGCTTCGTAAAAACTTGTCTGCCTCGCGCTGGGCGCGGGTTGGCGTTTTCGGGCTTCTTACGGTCACCACCGCAGTCATCTTCACCGTCGATGCAGCCGAGGCACGGCGCCATCGTCGACATTACGCGCACCACCGGGTGCAGCACGACGTGTCCGAGAGCTCCAGCTCGAAATTCGCGTCCATCATCATCGACGGCAATTCCGGCGCAGTGCTCCAGGCGACGAGCCCTGACGCGATCCGCCACCCGGCCTCGCTGACCAAGATCATGACGCTCTATCTGCTGTTCGAGCGCCTCGAATCCGGCAAGATGAAGCTCGACACCGAGATGCCGGTGTCCAAGCACGCCGCCGACCAGGATCCGACCAAGCTGAATCTGCGTGCCGGCCAGACCATTCGCGTCGAGGACGCGATCAAGGGCCTCGTCACCCGTTCGGCCAACGACGCAGCCGTGGTGATCGCGGAAGCGATCGCCGGTGACGAGGACGACTTCGCCCGGATGATGACGCGCAAGGCGCGTTCGCTCGGCATGTCCAGGACGGTCTACCGCAATGCCAACGGCCTGCCCAACGACGAGCAGGTCACGACCGCGCGCGACCAGGCCACGCTGGGTCGCGCCATTCAGGAGCGCTTCCCCCGCTACTATCGCTATTTCGCAACCTCGACGTTCAATTGGCGCGGACAGTCGATCCGCAACCACAATCGCCTGCTCGGCAGTGTCGAAGGCGTGGACGGCATCAAGACGGGCTACACCCGCGCTTCCGGCTTCAACCTCGTCAGCTCGATCCGCCGCGGCAACCGCCACCTGATCGGCGTGGTGCTCGGCGGCCGCAGCGGTGGCTCGCGCGACGCCATCATGCGCAACCTGCTCGCGGAGAACATCGAAAAGGGCGCGACCGTCCGCACCGTCGCCGCAGTCACGGAGCGCAACGGCACTGAAGCCAACGTCGATGTCGCCGATGCCTCGGATACGCCGGCACGGCCGGCCCTGCCGGTCCAGGCCGCGGCGGCCCCTGCTCCCGAAGCCGCCCCTTCGCGCCTTGCCTCGCGTCTGTCGACGCTGGCCGCAGCGACTGCGGCGATGCCGCCCGCTCACTCCAAACCCGAAGCTCGGCCGACGGAGTCCAAGGTGGAGCCGGCGCCGCTCACCAACGGCGTGATCTCGAGCCAGCCGCTCTCCATCATCCCCGGCTCTTCCGAGCCGATGAAGCCGGTTCGGGTCAAGACCGTTCAGGTCAAGGCCGGCGCCGTGAAGGTAGCCTCCGCGGCTCCGGCCCAGGGTGGTGTCCAGGTCGTTGCGCCGCCGGTCACCAGCACCGTCCCGCCCCGTTCCGAGGTCGCGGAAACCTCAGGTGCCGTCGTCGCCAGGGCAGATCTCATCAACAAGCCGGAGGCGGTGAGCCAGCCGGACGCGCCGAAGGCCGAGATGGCCCGCACCGAACTGCCGCGGCAGCCGGCGGGCTTCGGCACCGGCAACGGCATTCTCGGCGTGCTGCCGGCGGCAACCGCCGCCGCACCGGCTCCCGCCGCTCCGAAGCTCGCCTCGGCCGACCCGGCGCCGCACCCGATCCAGATGAGCGCCACCACCAAGCCCGCCGTCACCCACAGCGGCTGGATCGTCCAGGTCGGTGCGCTCGAGAGCGAGAACGAAGCTCAGCAGCGCATCGATGCGGCCCGCAACTCGGCCCGCGGCCTGCTCAGCAAGGCGGACCCGTTCACCGAGGCGGTCGTCGCCAAGGACAATCGCAAGCTTTACCGCGCCCGCTTCGCCGGGCTCGAGCGCGATCAGGCCGAAGCCGTCTGCCGCACCTTGAAGCGTGCCGAGATCTCCTGCATCACCGTTCGCAACTGATTTCCTTCTCCGCTCCAGACCAAATGCCCGCGCCTTGCGCGGGCATTTTCGTTTTGATGCGGCAGTGATGCGCAGGCTGTTCCGGACAAGGCTGTTCCACGACAACCTCTCGTCAAGGATTTACGGTTAAAACTTTGCTCAAGGGGATCGACCACGCCGACAAGGGCGGGCGACGGCAGACAGAGCAAACGGAGCTCACGCGGTACGGGCGTTTGTAGCGTTGGTGCCGGAGTTAGCCGTTATGCGTGCGAAGCAGAGTATCCTTGGCCTCGTTTACCCGGGCAGCGAGATACGTCGAGCCCCCCTGGTCGGGATGGAGTTTCTTCATCAGGGACTTGTGGGCCCGGCTGATGTCGTCGCGCCCCGCTCCCGGCTGCAAGCCAAGGATCTGATAGGCTTCCTCCGCCGTCATTTTGCTGCTCGCCGCCGTGCGGCGCTGCCGCCCTGCCGTATCGCCCTGCGCGTTCTGACGCCAAGCGGGAAACCGGCGGTCCAGATAGCTTTCAAGTAGGGCCACGCTCTCGGCGTCGAACGTCGAGACCATCGCGAGCAAGCCGGCGAGATCGAATTCGTCGAGATTGCGCCCGGCATGAGGCCCCGCAACGATCTGGCCAGAAAGCTGGCCGGAATCGTGGTCGAGCCGCATGTCCAGGAATTGCGAGCGCACCCGCGAGGCCTGCCCGGACGGGCGCGTCGCACCGCCGCCGAACAGCCCGCCGACATTGCCGAAGCCGGCATTCGCGAGTGGTGTCCAGCCGAGCAGGCCCGCGCCGAAAATTCCGAGCGGGATCGCAACCGCCAGCTCGCCGCGCAAGCCGGTGAAGGCCGCAACCACCAGCGCCAGCACGCCGCCGCCGAACTTGAGGGTGCGCGCCAGCACCGCTGGATTGGCGGACCGGAACATCTGGAGCAGCAGGTACAGCGTGATAACGGCGACAGCGCCGGCGATCAGGGTCATGGCCGGAATATAGTCGTGCTGTTGTCAAAAAGCATGGCGCCCAGCGCCGCAAGCCGCACGGGCCGGGCTGCTATTTCATCTGGCTGATCAGCTTCGCCGCGCCACTCACGCTTCCAGCCAGCTTCAACAGCGCCTCACGTCCACCCGCGGCATAGGCCGCAGCTGCCCGCAACAGCTCGCGCAGCTGCGCTGCCGCACCGGGATCGAACCGGCACCAGGCACCGCCAGTCAGCCGCGCCATCTCGCGGAAGGCCTGTTCGGCGACCGCGTCATGGCCCTCCTGAAAGACGAATACGGGCACCTTGAGCATGCCGAGCTCGCCGGCCTTGGCGCAGAGCTCGTCGATGTCTTCCTCCATGGCATCGCCGACGAAGACCACGGCCCGCACGCCGGATGCTACTGCCTCGCGCCTGGCCTCGCTCAGGACCTTGCCGATCTGGGTATCGCCGCCGCGGCAATCGATCTTGCTCATCAGCGTCGCCAGCCTGGCGCTGTCGGAAATCCAAGCCGTGGCTCGGCACTCGTTGAGGCCGCGATAATAGACCAGCCGGATGTCGAGACTGCCGAGCGCTGCGGTCTCGCGAAACATGTCGGCCTGGAGCGCGCAGGCCAAGTCCCAGGTCGGCTGCCGGCTCATGGTCGCATCCAGCGCGAAGATCAGCCGCCCCCTTGCGCCCGGGGCATGCGGCGAGAGGGTCCGCGCCTTGGCAACGAACGCGGCGATGTCTTCCGAGGTCGAGGTTTGCGCTTGCGGCAGCACGCCGTCTGCTCGCGCCGAGACGGCATCGCGGCCGCGCGGTTTGATGGGTTCGCCCGACATCGCAGCTACACCTTGCGTCAGAAGCTAATGTGGTCAGCGCATGCGGCACGGTCAATGCGCAAAGCCTCCGCGGGCGGGCGCCGGCGGAGGCTTCGACGATTGGTGCAGCCTTGCGACGACGTCAGCTCGGTAAGCTCTTGGACGTCAGCTCTTGGCAGGAGCCATCAGGGCGACCGGGCCCGGCTCCAGGATCTTGGGCGGGGCGGACTGCGTGTCGACCGGTGCGATCTCGCTGTCGGTCGCGCTCAGGAACTTGTCGAGCATGCTCTGGATCGAGCTTTTCGCCACATCCGGACCGGTATCGCGCATGTCGTTGTGCTGGAACTCGGTCTTCACGACCTGAATGCCTGCCTGCTCGCATTCCTCGTCGGTTGGAATCACGCCGGCGTCGGCCTTGAACTGCGGATCCTGGGAGCGGAACGACAGGATCTTGAACTTGCCCGCGGTAACGAAGGGCACGCGCAGATTGTCGAGGGTGACGACCTTCTTGACCTCATCCGGATACTGCTTGGCGAAGTACATGGTGATGTCGCCGCCCATGGAATGGCCGACCATCGTAACCTTGTCGTAATCGGCGTTGGGCTGAACCTTCTTCATCTCGTGCACGGCGAGATGGATGTTGGCGACGCCGCGCAGGATCTGCGGCAGCCGGCCGACATAGAGCTCGCCGGGCTTGGTGACCATCGGAGGATCAGTCGGCAGATCGTGCTGCGGGCTCATGACCATGTAGCCGCGCGCAGCGAAGATGTTGGCGAGGAAGCCGTATTCGGTGTTCTTGACGGTGTTGCCGTGATTGATCACCGCGACGGGCAGCTTGATCATGCCGGCATTGGCCTGCATTTCCTTGTCGCGGCGCACCGCGATGGAAACAGGCACCGGACGGTTATCGCGCGAGGCATCGTAGAATGTGATGGTCTCGTGCTTGATCGCCCACTTGCTCGCCGTGAAATAGGCGATGCCGCAGAGGGCACTGACCGAAACCAGAACGGCAATTCCACGCTTCATTTTCGTCCTCAGCCTCAGGCCTAAGCGGCCTGAATCCCTGTTGAAAATCGTGTTCTCCGGGGCTCTTCGTCCCCTTGTCGCCTATTCCCTAATATATGTCACAGCAGCGTGACAGGAAGGCTAAATGTTGTGAATCGGCAGCCCTTTCATTGTGCGTTGCACTCGTTCGGTGAGCACCCCATTCTCATACCGCTACGTGAGGGTGCAGGTGCCTATTCGACGCAACCGGTCTTGATCGGGTTCGACTCGCGGTAAATGCAGGGTGAAAACGCGCGCGGCGCAGTCCCGGTTCCCGCGCCAGCCGAAGGCCCGGATCGGCCGGGAGTAGCGCTATACCGCGAGGTCAGGCGCCGAGGATATCGTGGACCTCGAGCGGCTTGTCGACCTGGCTGAACCACTCGGCCCGGTTGGCCGCGCGGCGGCGGCCGCGCTCGTCGAGCGGGAGCTTGAGCTGGCGGAGCAGGCTCGTCACCTCCTCCCGCGCGGTGAGATGGCCGAGATTGGGCCGCATGCCGAGCGTGGCCTCGTCGATATCGTCCAGGGCGGTCAGGCCGCGTGGGAAGAATTCGCGGTACACGACCCGCTCGGCGAAGCCGTCGACGTAGCGGAAGCCGAGCCGCAGCGACAGATCCTTCAGGCCCTCGGCGACGAGCTGCTTGTTGCGCGAGCCGAGCATGGAAAGGCGGTTGCGCACGACGATCCAGTCTGTGGTTGCGCCGTCGAGCTGGCGTCGCTTGCGCCTGACGTCACGCACCATCTCGGCGTAGTGGCTCTCGCCCGTCACTGCGTAAGTCGCGGGATCGACGGTGCCGAGCACGTCGAAATCGAGGAAGCTGTCGTTGATCGGCGTGACCAGGGTGTCGGCCATCGAATGCGCGAGCCGCATCAGATAGCTGTCGGTGCCGGGCGTATCGATGACGATGAAGTCGAAGCTGCTCTCGACCGCGGAGACGGCTTCCATGAACTGCTGGAACTCGGAATTCTCGTTCTCGGCAATCTGCATGGTCTCGCCGAGCTTGATGCAGCGATGCACCGGCAGCTCGAGGTCGAGCTTGGTACGTTGCGCCCAGGCGGACCGGTTGCCGATGTAGCGCGTGAAGCTCTGCTGGCGACAATCGAGGTCGATGGTGGCGACGCGCTGGCCGGCCTTCAGAAGTGCAACGGCGATGTGCAAGGCCGTGGTCGATTTGCCGGAGCCGCCCTTCTCGTTGCCGAGCACGACCACGTGCGCCGAGCCGGATTGGCCTTGGCTAGCCTGCACAAGCATGGCGATCCTCAACACCCCTTGCGAATATCTTCGAGTTGACCGCGTCAGCGGTCAAGTGAAATGCGTGACAGGAAATGCAAATTGCAACGCGCCGTTCTCACGATGTGTCGCGGCGCCGTCTTTCGTCTGTGATCCAGCCCACAATGTCGCGACGTTCTACGCCGCCTTGCGCGGGATGCTGTGCCGCATCCGGATGCATGGCGTCCACGATCTCCGCTTGTTAAGGTTAGCCGCCGGGCGCGACGCCCGCACCTGCGCCGCTTCCCAATCGTCGAGTCCCAATGTCAGCAAGCCCATTGATCGCCCGCACGGTCCCCGCCCTGCGACGCGCCGTCGACAATCTCCGCAAGCGAAAGGCCACGATCGCACTGGTCCCGACCATGGGGGCCCTCCATGACGGGCATGTGTCGCTGGTTCGCCTCGCCAAGCGGCGCGCCAGCCGCGTCGTGGTGTCGATCTTCGTCAACCCGACCCAGTTCGCTCCGACCGAGGATTTCGGCGCCTATCCGCGCACCTGGACGGCCGACATCGCCAAGCTCGCGGCCGAGGACGTCGATATCGTCTGGCACCCGGGCGTCGCGGCCATGTATCCGGAGGGGTTTGCCACCCGCATCGCGCCGGAGGGGCCGGCGCTCGCCGGCCTCGAGGACCGCTTCCGCCCGCACTTCTTCGGCGGTGTCGCCACGGTCGTCGGCAAGCTGTTCACGCAAGTCCGGCCGGATGTCGCGATCTTCGGCGAAAAGGATTTCCAGCAATTGCGCGTGGTGACGCAGATGGCGCGCGACCTCGACCTCGGTGTCAAGGTGATCGGCTCCCGCACCGTGCGCGAGCGCGACGGACTCGCGATGTCCTCGCGCAACGTCTACCTCTCGCCCGAGGAGCGCCAGACCGCCATTGTCCTCTACCGCGCCATGAGAGAGAGCGCCGGGCGCATCCGGGCCGGCGATTCGATCGCGCCGGCGATGGCCGGCGGTGCAGACATGGTCAAGGCGGCCGGCTTGGTGCTCGACTATTACGAGGTCCGCCATGCCGAGACGCTGGCACCGGTCACCTCGCGCAAGGACGGCCCCTTGCGGATCCTGGTCGCAGCCAAGCTCGGCACCACCCGGCTGATCGACAATATGGCTGTTTAGAGCAGTCCGAGGTCACGCAGCTCGCGCCGCATCGGCTCCGGCATCGCCGCAATCGAGCCGGCCGCTGACTTGCCGAGATCGGCCGGCACGGAATCGTCGGTCAGATAGCGCCAGCCCTGGAACGGGCGCATCGGCCGCGGCGAGACCGAGATCACTTTCGGCTGCATCACGATCCGGCAGCGCCCGATGCCGTCCTTGTCGCGGAACGGCTCGATGCCGATGATCTTTTCGCGCGCGGCGATCTCGCCCTTGATCACCCAGTAGAGCGAGCCGCCGGCGAGGATCTCGGCGTCGCGCTTGGGCACCATGCGGGTGATGTGGATGTGATGTTGCGGCAGACCCTTCTTCTTGGCGGTCTGCATCCGTTCGGCCACCCACTCCTTCAATTCCTTGACGGAGTCGCAGCCGACGGCGAGCTTGATCAGATGGAGTGGCATGCCCAAGCATTAGCCGGGCAACCCAGCATTTGGAATGCCGATCTACTCGTTATCCGCAGGCGCGGGAGCGGCGGTCGAGGCCGGCGGCGGCGCGAGCGGAACCGGCGCCGCAGGCGCACGCGCAGCCTTTTGGGGCGGCGGCTTCTTCGCAGCCGGCGGGCTCGATGCCGGAGGCGCTGCGGCCTGTGCGGAGGCCGCGGCCGGCGCACGCGGTGCTGCCGCCGCATTTGCGGCCGGCGCGGCCTGGCGCGTCGCCGCCGTGGGCTCCGGATTCATGATGCTCACCGGCGGCGTCGAGGACGCGCTCGGGAACTCGGCATTGGTCGGCCTGCCCGTCGGCATTGACGGCGGCAGCCCGGCGAGCGCGGCGTTGGCGGGCATCGCCGCTGCGGCTGCTGCGGGCGCGTTCCAGGTCGGCGCATAGCGCGCGACCAGGGTCTCGTAGAGATGGGAGTCCATGTTGGCGGCAACCTGCTGCTGGTCGGTCAGCGAGCGGAACGCGGCGCAATCGAACTGCGTGCAGCCGTCACGCGCCACCAGCACATGTGCAACGAGACCGTAACGATCTCGCTCGAGCGACTTGCGCAGCACCTTCATGTCGAGGGTCAGGCTCTTCTCCGCCGTGGCGACATCGCCGAGCGCGGTCAGGCGGTCGATCCTGGCGGCGGTGTAGGAGACCGCCGCGGCCGCAGCGTCAGGCGCGCCGAACAGCGCCTTCTCGCAGCCGGCGCCAACGGCATCGCCGGCGAGATCGTCGAGACAGGACAGCGCAGGCAGACTCGCGCTCACCACAGCTTGCGCGCGCGCCTCGGCCGGAGCGGACGGCGCGTCCGGTCCATAGAGACGCACCGTGGCTGCGCCGGCGATCGCGATGGATAGCAGGGTAATGACGGTCAGCGCGCCGTTCGCGACCGATCTGTCGGCGCGCAACAGCGTGATCAGCAGAATCAATCCGAAGAATCCGGCAGCCGCCAGCGTCATCCAAATCGGGAAGGCCGGCGAGAGCCAGATTTGGTCGAGCGAAGTGGCCCATGCCCAGTTCATGCGCGACGTCCCCTCACGCGAGCAAAGAGCGGATGGTCAAGCGAGCACCGCGAGTCGGCAACTGCCCCCGCCCACCCTTGTGAAGGTGAAGCGGGCCTTTTGACGGCGGCAGAGTACAATTCCCGGGAGGCGCCTATGCACTGACGGCGTCGGCCTTCAGGAGAGCGCGAGCTGGCTTTCCTTGGCGACGCGCTCGAAGGCTTCGGTCGAGCTTTTGATCCGATACTGGCAGTCGTCGCCTTCGGTCGGGAGCAGACGGATGACCTCATACGCGCCGCTCGCAGCCGGACGCGCGACATTGCTGGCCGTGAATAGGACGCGCGTTCCCACGGGGAATTTGTGCTTCAACACCCTCTCCATTACTCAAACAGCGCCCGCCTCGCCCAGTGTCCCACTGCGAGGGCCGGCCGGAAACCCGGGCGGCTGTATAGCACGCGTCCGATGCTTTTGGCCAGCGCCATGCCGGCATGGCCCGCGCACAATTTTTGCAGTTATTTCAGGATGATAACGGGACAGCCGGTGGGGCGATGATACCGGCGGAGCTGCTTATTCCGCCGACATGTCGCAGGCCTGTCGCACCCTCCTCCCGATCGGCTGGCGTCCCCGCCTCCGGCCGGCGCCGGTCGGACTGCCGCTCAGGCGTCCTCGAACTTGGCGATGACGAGCGTTTCGGCCAGTCCATCCCGGGTCCATTCCTGGAACGCCGGCAGCGCCATCATGGTCTCCATGTAGGCCCTGGTGTCCGGCGCCACCTCGATCGCGTAGGTGCGGAAGCGGTGCACGACGGGGGCATACATGGCGTCCGCCGCACCGAAGCGGCCGAACAGGAACGGTCCCTGTGCGCCATAGCGGGTGCGGCACTCGCGCCAGATCTCCTCGATGCGCGCGATGTTCGCCTTGGCATCCGCCGACAGCGCCACGGCGCGGATCGGCCGATGCAGGTTCATGCCGCATTCGTTGCGCAGCGCCACAAAGCCGGAATGCATTTCGGCGCATACCGACCTGGCATGCGCGCGCGCGGCGACGTCGTCAGGCCAGAGCTTCGCTTCCGGATAGCGCTCGGCGACGTACTCGATGATGGCAAGCGAATCCCACACGGTGACGTCGCCGTCGACCAGCACGGGCACCTTGCCGGCGCGGCTGAAGGACAGGATCTGCGCCTTGTCGGCGGGATCGTCGGTGTAGAGCGGGATCAGCGTCTCCACGAACGGGATGTCGTTGGCGCGGAGCGCGAGCCAGGGCCGCATCGACCATGACGAGTAGTTCTTGTTGCCGATCGCGAGTTTCAGCGCAGCCATGTCACTGGTCCTTCGTTTAGTCCTGCAGTTGCAGCCGCTTTTAGCGCCATCGCCTGCCGCCAATCAATCTTTGCTCGCCCGCTTTGTGGGAGCTGAAATGCGTCGGCCTCGTGCTGATTTGCGTCTACGCCTTCTTCAAATTCGCCTGGGCCTATCGCCTGTTCAACTATGTCGCAATCCTGTTCGGCGGTATGCCGCCGGCCTCACAGCGCGACACCCCCGAGGCCGAAGCCCACGTCATCCGCACCTCGCGCCTGTTCGAATCCGCCGGCCGCCACTTCAACCGCGGCCAGCGTGCCTTCTTCTTCGCGCTCGGCTATCTCGGCTGGTTCGTCAGCCCCTGGGTGCTGTTCGTGACCACGGCAGCGGTCGTGGTCGTGACCTAGCGGCGGCAGTTCGCGTCCAGCGCCTGGGCCGCGATGGCGCCGGAGGTGGTGAATGGTGGCGAGGGGATGAAGCGGGGGCATTGAGCCACGTGTCCCGGACAAGCTGCAACGCGTGAAGCGTTGCGGCGCAGAGCCGGGACCCAGCGCCACACGGATTGCTCGGAGGCATGGGCCCCTGCTCTGCAGCGCATCGTCGAACCGGACGATGCTTCGCATCGCCGGGGGGACGCTGCGCTGCGTCCGGGGCACGAGATCGGATCACAGACATGCCTTCGCGATCTCGCGGCTGCTTCGCCCGAGCTTTGCTTCGTCTCGCCGCCCTCATAGCCAAGAGGGCGCAGGGAAGGCCGGGTGCCGGCGGCACCCGCGGTCCGCTGCGCGAAAAGCACACGCAGGAAGAACCGCACAGCAGCATACAGGTGAAGCCCAACACACGGCCTTCCCTGCGCGATGGTCGGACGGCTTATGCCGCGCTCTCCCGGGAGCCGAGTTCCCTCTGGCCTCCCTCACTCCCGCGAAAGTCACCGGCACCGCGCCGGTTGACGCGAGGGCCGCATTCGCCAGAGCTTGACCGTAGCAACGACGGCCAGGACCACACGGTTTTGCCGTACGCGCGGTTCGTTGGCGCCGCAGGGTTCGACGGCGTTGTGCACGTTGCCATCGAAATGCCGGCGCGACGAACCTGACGGCGCCGCTCGTCCGTACAAAGCCTCGGGCTCACGGAGAGCAATCCGCCCTGCCCTCAGCTCTCGTACACGACGCTGCCGCGTCCACCGCAAGCCCGGCTCGCGACAATGACGACCTCATGATCGCCCCTCGAGATTGAGCCGGGATGGGCGACACATACGTCATTTCCGAATTTCGGTAAAGCGGAATATTTTAGAGCGGGCAGGTTGACAGAGAAGCGAAACACCCTGCTCTCGTAGCCCGGATGGAGCGCGAGCGTAATCCGGGACAATTCGAGCTGCCGGGCGAGCAGCCCCGGATTACGCTTTGCTCATCCGGGCTACACGACTACACGACGACGCGCTATCCGCCGAAATCCTTCGGGCTGAACGGCAGATCCAGCACCTTCCATTCCCCGTACAGATTGGCCGGCAACATCTTGTAGGGTTGGCAGTTCTGCAGCGCGCTCGTTGCGGACTTGACGATGGCCACGCCCTTGGCGGACGGCGGCGCCTCGATCAGGATGGGCTCGCGCGCCAGCGTGCCGTCGGTGGCGAACACGGTGCGCAGCTTGACATGAACGTTGTCGGTCGGTGCGACGCCGGGCGGCAGCTTGGCGCAGCCGCGCAAGTGACGGCGAAGCTCCGCGATGACCTCGGGCGGAAGCTTCGCAGCGATTGAATCGTTGGCATCCCCGCCGTCGTCCTTGGCGCCTTTCGGCTCGACCGGCAATTCGGGCGGCAAGCCCAGCATGACCCCGTACTTGATGGTGACGTCCGGTTGCGGCGTCTGATAGGCCGGCGGCGGCGCGGCCGGCGGCGGCGGCTGCGCGTTGGCCTCACGCTGCTTCGAGGCCTGCGGCTGCTTCTGCTGCTGCTCAGGCGAGGCCTGCTGTGATGGCGATGGTGCTGCCGCCTGCGGCCTGGCCGCAGGCTTCGATGCCTCCGCCTTGTCCGTGATATCCGGCTTCGGCAGCTTCAGATCGGGGAGCGGCTCTGGCGGCTTCGCCTCTTCCTTCTTCTCCTCGGCCTTGGTTTCCTCCTGCTTCACCTGCTCCGGCGTGACGATGTCGACCGCGACGGTTTCGGGCGGCTGGCTATGAAACGGACGGACCTCGCTGATCACGATGATCAGCGCCACCAGCGTCAGATGGGCGATTGCCGAGGCGGCAATGTCCGTCCGTATGATCTTCCCCAGTTCCATCGACCGATCTTGGGTTGCCGCCGCGGTCCTAGCATACCCCGGGTCCCTCTTAATCCCATTTCGGGGCGAAGCCAAAGTCGGTCAGGCGTCCCTTCGGATTGGCGAGCGCGGCGATCCGGTCCATCTCGTCTTCCGACAGCTCGAAATCGAAGATCTCGATGTTCTCCGACAGGCGCTCGATGCGCGAGGTGCGCGGGATCGCAGCGACATTCTGCTGCACCAGCCAGCGCAGGCAGACCTGCGCCGCCGTCTTGCGGTGGACGCGACCGATCTCGGCCAGCGTCTGGTCGGACTTGATGCGGCCCTTGGCGATCGGGCTGTAGGCGACGAGGGCAAGGCCATGCTGGTCGCAGGCCGCCCGTACCTTCGCCTGATCGAGATAGGGGTGATACTCGACCTGGTTGCAGACCAGCGGCTCCGCCGACAGCGCGACCGCCTGCTCGATCAGTGCCACGGTGAAATTGGAGACGCCGATGTGGCGGGTCAGGCCCATCGTCTTCGCATGCGACAGCGCGCCCAGCGTCTCCGCGAGCGGCACATGAGGATTGGGCCAGTGCAGCAACAACAGATCGACCGAGGGAAGCCGCAGGCGAGCGAGGCTCTCCTTCACCGAGCGTTCGAGATCATGGGGTGCGAAATGGTTGGTCCAGACCTTGGTGGTGAGGAATACGTCGTCGCGGCGCACGCCGGAGGCGCGCAAACCGTCGCCGACCTCGCGCTCATTGTCGTAGACCTGCGCGGTGTCGATATGGCGATAGCCGAGCCGTAGCGCCTGCTCGACCACGCGCGCGGCCGGCCTTCCGCTCAGCTCCCAGGTCCCGAGACCGATCGCCGGAATCCTTGCGCCATTGGCCTCGACGAACAGCATGAGGAATCCTCTTCCGTTGCGACAGCCCCAGACGTCATTATGGACCCGGTCGATGATACTGCCAACGGAAGCCGCGGCAGCCAGGCGGGATATTCGATGCAGGCCTAACGGGAGGTTGTGCGTCAGGCCTTGGCGTCAGGCTTGGCGTCAGGCTTGGCGTCAGGTCTTGGCGAGCGCCTGGAACACCGTGTCGGGGGCATGCGCGATCACCGTGAGCAGTGCGCGGGCCGGGCCGCGCGGGGCGCGTTTGCCCTGCTCCCAGTTGCGGATGGTCTCGACGGGTACGCCGAGCCTGGCGGCGAACTCCATCTGGGTCAGGCAGGCGCGCCGGCGCAGATCGCGCACCGCGAGCGGGCCGGTGTCAGACGGCGCCGCATTGGCCGTCGGCTGAACCGAAAGCGGCTGGACCGGAAATTCCTGCCCATTCCGCAATTCGACGATCCGTCCGTCCGCCTTCAGCCGCAACCGCATGCCCATTCCCCCAAGCAAAGGCGATGATGCGGCAGGTCGCTTAAAGTCGGATTAAAGACGGTTGTCGTCATTCCGGGGCGCGCGAAGCGCGAGCCCGGAATCCATTGTGCAGCGTCGACGCGGACAAATGGATTCCGGGTTCGCGCCAAGTGGCGCGCCCCGGAATGACGATGGGGTGAGACCTACTTCAACCCAAACCAGAGCGTCGCAATCCCGAGGAAGGAGAAGAAGCCGACGACGTCGGTCACGGTGGTCACGAACGTGCCCGACGCCACCGCCGGGTCGGCCCGCACGCGATCCAGCGCCATCGGGATCAGGATGCCGCCGAGCGCGCCGGCCACGAGGTTGCAGACGATGGCGAGCCCGATGACGATGCCGAGGCCCGGGATCTTGAACCAGGCCACCGCGGCGATGCCGGTGATCACGGCGAAGGCGAGGCCGTTGACGAGGCCCACCAGGGCCTCGCGCATCACCACGCGCCAGGCGTTGGAGGAACCGAGCTCGCGCGTCGCCAGCGCCCGCACCGCCACCGTCATGGTCTGGGTCGCGGCATTGCCGCCCTGGCTCGCCACGATCGGCGCCAGCACCGCGAGCGCGACCATCTTCTCCAGCTGGCCCTCGAACAGGCCGAGCACGGAGGACGCCAGGAACGCGGTGGCGAGGTTCACCAGCAGCCAGTTGAAGCGGCCGCGGGCGATGGTGAGGAACGTGTCCGACAGCTCTTCGTCGCTGGTGACACCGCCGAGCGCCTTGAGGTCCTCGTCCGCCTCCTCCTCGATGACGTCGACGACGTCGTCGACGGTGATGACGCCGACGAGGCGATCCTGGGTGTCGAGCACGGGCGCGGCGACGAGATTGTATTTGCCGAACATGCGCGCCACCTCTTCCTGGTCCTCCAGGACGGAGACGCGGCGGCGGTCCTCGTCGGTGAGCTCGGTCAGCGCCACCGGCCGGCGCGTGCGCAGGAGCACGTCGAGCGGCACCGCGCCCTGCCAGTGCTGTTCCTTGTCGACGACGTAGATCTCGTAGAAGCGGTCGGGCAGATCCGGCGTCTCGCGCATGTAGTCGATCGCCTGGCCGACCGTGAAATCCTGGGGCACGGCGATGAACTCGGTCTGCATGCGGCGGCCGGCGGAGTTCTCCGGGTACAGCAGGCTGCGCTCGAGCGCGACGCGCTCCTTGAGCGGCAGCTTCTCCAGAATCTCTTCCTGCTCCTCGGCACCGAGGGTTTCCAAGAGCTCGACCGCATCGTCGGATTCGAGCTCGCGGACGCCCTCGGCGACCGTCTCCGGCGGCAGCTCCTCGAGGATCTCCTCGCGGACGGTCTCATCGACCTCGTTCAGCGCCGAGAAATCGAAATCGCGGCCGGTGAGCTCGACCAGGCGGACGCGGTCGTCGGGCTCGAGGGCGCCGATCAGATCGCCGAGATCGGCCTCGTGCAGCTCCGCGACGCAGGCACGCAGCGCCGCGCTGTCCCCGGCCTCGATCGCACGGGCGACCTCCTCGACGAATTCGTGCCTGATATCGCCGTCTTCATTGCGCATCGGCACGTGGTCGAGTACCGAATCCGCAGCCGATGGGGCAACGTCCAGATGTTCATCCATGGCGCGCCTCGCCGTTTGACAGGTTGGAACCGGTGGTGTGAGCTGAGGCTTCAGGCAATACCCACAAGGCAAAGCCGAGCGCAATGGCAAAGATGCTGCGACTAAGGTGGACCTCGACCATGGCGGGCGCGCTTGTCGCAACCGTCATCGGCAATGCCGCGACCGTCATCGGCGCCGCCGAGACGGAGGCCGCCGAGTGCCCGCGCAAGGACGCGCTCGGCACCTCGCGCGTCCTCAGCGTCGATCCCAAGACCTATCCGCGCGTGGGCCTGAAGAGCTTTCCGCAGACGCTGCCGCTGGCCGATCGCGAGGTCGTGCTGACCTTCGACGACGGGCCGAACCCGCCGACGACGTCGAAAGTGCTGGCGGCGCTGGCACAGGAATGCGTGCGCGCGACCTTTTTCCTGATCGGCCAGCACGCCTCCGAGCACCCGGACATGGTCAAGCGCATCGCCCGCGAGGGCCACACCGTCGGGCATCACTCCTACTCGCATCCGTTCATGGGGCGTATTCCGTTCGAGAAGGCCATGGCCGACATCGATCGGGGCATTGCCGCAGACGAAATGGCGCTACACGGAGTCTCGACGACGACACCCTCGACGCCGTTCTTCCGCTTTCCCTATTTCGAGTCGACCCAAGCGCAGCTCGACCTGCTCCAGACGCGCGGCATCATTGTGTTCGGGGCCGATTTATGGGCCAGCGACTGGGAGGAGATGACGCCGGAGCAGCAATTGAAGCTCGTCACCGAGCGTCTCGCCGCGAGCGGAAAGGGCATCATCCTCTTCCACGACAACAAGGCGCGCACGGCCGCAATGATGCCGGCGTTTCTACGGTATCTGAGGGAGAACGACTATCGGGTGGTCCACATCGTCCCGGCGGGCACATCACAGAAGAGCGCCGATACGCGCTGATGCCGGAATGTCACGCCCGGGCAAAATGGGGTGATTTGGGGCCAATTAACACTCTGTTCATGCTACCCCGTGAAGATGAGAGCGGCTGCGGCTGAACCGTTTTGAGCCATCTCCGACCTATCTAGGGCGCCAAATTGCATGGGGGCAGACGAGGTTCATGATCGGAAGTAGCGTTGTTTTGCGGACGCGATCGTGGATCGTCCTCTGTCTGGGAATGCTCACCGCCGGTTCGCCGGCCGCGCTCGCAGCCGACTGTCCCGGCCACCCCGACGCCCTCGGCACCTCCCGCACCCTCGTTGTCGATCCGCGCGAACATCCGCTGATCGGCACCATGCAGTACCGCGAGACGCTGCCGCTGAAGGACCATGAGGTCGTCCTGACCTTCGACGATGGTCCGATCCCGAAATATTCGAACCAGGTGCTCAAGATCCTCGCCGACGAATGCATCAAGGCGACCTTCTTCATCGTCGGCAACCAGGCCAAGGCCAATCCGGAAGGCGTGCGCAAGCTGGTCGCGGCGGGCCATACCGTCGGCACGCACAGCATGGACCATCCGCTGACCTTCGACCGGATGCCGATCGAGAAGGCCGAGGCGGAGATCAATGGCGGCATCGAATGGACCGCAGCCGCGATGACCGATCCGTCGCAGCTCGCCCCCTTCTTCCGCATTCCCGGGCTGATGCGCGCCGAGGGCCTCGAGAACCATCTGATCTCGCGCGGCCTCCAGGTCTGGAGCGCCGACTTCCCGGCCGACGATTGGCGGCACGTCTCGTCCGACCGCGTCTACCAGCTTGCGATCCAGCGGCTGGAGGCCAAGGGCAAGGGCATCCTGCTGCTGCACGACATTCAGGCCCGCACGGTGGCGGCACTGCCCAAGATCATCCGCGACCTCAAGGCGCGCGGCTATCGCATCGTGCATGTGGTGCCCGCCAGTCCCGAGCGGCCGGCGACGCCGACCACGCCGGTCGAATGGCTGATGCATCCGCCATCCGAGACGACGCCGATCGCGCGCTGGCCGCGCGTGCCGCATTTCGTGTTCACGCAGACCAGGACGCTGCCGGCGCCTGCGCTCGCGAACCTCAATGTGCAGGGCGAGCATCAGTCGCTGCTGCCGCGCCGGAGCAAGGGCCAGATCGACCTCGCATCCACCCTGCCCGTCCCGGGTCGCGATCTGTTCGCGATTCCGGAAGGCTCGGTCGAGGTGCTGATGTCGACGACCTCATCGCGGCGCGCCGCGACCCGGCTCGCCATGGCGGCCGAGAGGCCACATCCGGCCAAGGACAAGGCAGCACAGGGCAGAGGCGCGAAGGGCAAGACGGCCAAGCTGCATGGGCGGCGTACCGCCCAGGCGGCGCCGGCTGCAGCGGATCACGCCGCGCAGCCCGTCGACATCGTACCCAAGAGTACCGCAGCGAAGAGCGCCGCGGCCAATGGCGCGGCCTCCAAGGGCGTGCCGCCCCGTCCGACCCGCGTCGCCAGCCTGAAAAAACGCGCCTGATCTGCTATTGCCGAATGATGGCGGCGACGCAGAGCAGCACGATCAGCGCCAGGAAGAACAGGTCCATGTAGGACTTGAGCTCGCCGTCCCGCCGCAGCCGCGCGACGTCGGTGATCACCTGCTTGCGCGCGGTGGTGCTGCCCGAACCGTCGTTGATCGGAGCCTGAAGGCGCTTGGTCTCGGCCTCCAGCTTCTCGATCTTCTGGAAGAAGTAGAACGCCCGCAGCGTCGAGGCCGCGCGCATGGCGGCATAGACCAGCACCAGGATCGCCAGGATCGCCCGGTTCGGATACTTTTCCATGAAGTTCAAGCTGAAATAGACCACCGCCATGAAGGCGAAATTGGTGAGGAAGCGGTAGACGAAACTGAGAAAAACCATGCTGGCTCGAACCTTGAGGGGTCGCAACCCTATGGTGTTGCGACGTGCGGGATCGGGACCCAGACCGGAACGGCGAGCCTGGATACGGCCCGTCTACGCCAAGTTTGTTTCAACAAAGATACTGCCGCCCCCGCAACTAGCCGCCTTTTAGCCTGAGGCGGCCATAAGGCAAGCCGGAGCATGGCCCATGGCCTCGCGCGCGCGAACGGCCCGCAACGGCTCAATGGCGATTTGGCCGAAGGCGCGGTAAACTGTGACCGCCACCAGATGTGGGGTTCTTCCGATGTCGAAGAAGGGAATCACGGGCCACGACGACTGGGTTCTGACCGAGGCACTCGCGACCGCCCTGGTCGCGCTGGAGCAGCTCGAACCGAAGCACCAGCCGAACGCGCATATGGAGGACATCCGCAAGCTGCTCGCGAACGGCAAGGAGCCGGCAGCGGTGAGCCTGCATCTTGCGCAGGCCAAATGCCGTCTGTTTCCCGAGCTCGACCCGCTGCAGATCTACCGGGAATACGGCATCGGCGAGGAGTATGGCTGAGGCCGCGGTCGACGATCGAGCTCAAGGCCCGCCGGCGACCGATCCTGCGATCACCATGACAAGCGCGCCGAGGTCGATCTTGCCGTTGACGGTCAGCTCCTCGGAGGCCGCTGCGTCTCCCGCGCCCTGCACCTTCAGCGATTGCGGCCGGTCGGCGGCCTGACGCTGCAATTCGCCGACGATCGCTTCCTTGAGTTTCTCTTCCAGCATGGGCACCTCCTCAAGCCGCCATCGCGCGGCAGGATTGGGCGCAGGAGCGGCACGTCGCGACGCATTCGTCCATGCCGCCGATCCGGGCGCAATCCTCGGCACATTCGGTGCAGATTTCGGCGCACTCACCGCAGGTGTGCTTATGATGCGGCGTGTTGATCAGCATGAAGTGCGCGGCGGTCCGGCAGATCTCGGCGCAGGCCATCATCAGGCGGAAATGTTTCGGCTCAACATGCTTGCCGCCGGTCTCGAGGCAATGGTTCATCGCCGTGCCGAGACATGTCTGGTAGCAGCTCATGCAAAGCGCGATGCAGCGGGTCATGTCTTCGGATTGAGCCATCGGTTGTCTCCAGTTGCGCGCCCCGCTCCGCTCGACCAAAGCGGGGCAACGCGCTTCGTTCCCGGTTCCAGTCGATTGTGAGGCTCACCGCCGCCCCATCACGCAAATCGCGGCGGCAGGCTGTTGTGGATCGTGCAGGCCGCGATGGCCGCGTGGCCGAACGCGACCGAGATCTGGTGCAGGTCGGTGACGACGTCGCCGATTCCGTAGAGCCCGGCGATCGACGTGCGCTGGTGATCGTCGACCTTCAAATGACCGTCCGCAGTGTGGTCGGCGCCCAGCGCCATCGCGAGCTGGGAGCGGACCTCCGCGCCCATCGCAGGATAGACGATGTCGAATTGCGCGGTACGTCCGTCGGCGAAATCCGCTTCAACGCCGCCGCCTCGCCGCGCCAGGCGCAGCTCGGGCGCGAACACGATTCCGACGCCCGCCTCGGACAGCTCCGACGTTGCGGCCTTCGCGTCGTCCGCGCCGGTCGCAAGCAGCGTCACGTCGCGCGCATAGCCACGCAGAAAGAGCGCCTTTGCGGCGGCACGATCCAGCGGCCCGACGACGCCAATGCGGCGGCCGGTGGCCTCGAAGGCGTCGCAGATCGGGCAGTAGCGCAGGAGTCCGTCCGCGACCGCCGCGCGCCACTCCGCGAACGGCGGATGGGTATCGACGATCCCGCAGGCGAGAATGACTGTGGCGGCCGCATGCCCGCGGCCATTCCAGCTCGCTTCAAAACCGTGTTCGTGACGCTGCAACGCCGTGACCTCGGCCTCCACGCGTGTGACGGCGAGCTCGTTCAGCTGGGCCGACATCCGCTCGATCAGTTCCGCGCCGGACAGGCCGTGGACGAAGCCGGGGACATTGTGGCTGCGCGGGATCAGGGCCGCCCGGCTCGCGCCGGCGTCCACGACGCAGACGCGGCGGCGGAAGCGCGCTAGATAGATCGCGGCCATCAGTCCCGCCGGCCCGCCTCCGACGATCAGGCATTCAAGGGGTGGCGCGCCAGTCATTTGGGGTTCGGGTCCGCAAGACCGGCGCCGGGCTCATCGAGGCGCCCGCTTCGCGCGAGCCGGACGGCATTGCCGAGCGCGCGCGCCGCATTCTGCACTTCCTGCTGGAATTCGCGGTCCTCGTCGAGCTCACGATGGGATGTGGCGTATGGCTCGTCGTAGCCGACATAACCGTCGAGCTCGGCGTAGCGCCCTGCCGAGATCAGCTGCATGTCGGTCAGCCAGTCGGACAAGGCCCGTCGCACGCCCTCGGCGCCGACCGCATCGCCGTGAACGACGAGGCCGAAATGGCGGCCGGCGAGATGACGCGGATAGGGCCAGCCCTTCAGCTCGATCGCCTTGGCTTCCGCGGCGTTCTTGCCGTGGGTCGAGGTCGGATCGGGATTGCCGCCATCGGCGCAGACCATGCGGTCCATCATCGCCTTGAGACCGGCGGGCACGTGATACCAGTTCACGGGCGCCACGATCAGGATGCCGTGGGCGGCAACCCAGAGCGGATAGATCTCGTTCATCCAGTCGTGGGTCTGGCCCAGCGAGTAGTTCGGATAGCAGCTGCACGGCCAGTGGCACAGCGGCATGGCGGTGCCGACGCAGGACTTGCAGGGATGAATGGTTTTGCCGAATTCCGAAGCGAGGCGCGACAGATCGAGGATGTCGACGGCAAATCCCATCTCGATGAAGACGGGCTCGGCCAGCTTGACCATCCGCCAGGTCTTGGACATCTCGCCGGGACAGGTGTGCTCGCTGCGGGCCGAGCCGTTGATGATCAGGATGCGCGGCGTCTCGTCGGCATCGTCGTGGCGACGCTGCGCCTCCAGGATTTTTGAGCGCGCATCGAGCCAGTCGACGGCAAGATCGTAGTCCGGGTCGGAAAAGCCTGCGCCGGCCTTCCGCGTCAACGGTGCCTTGCGCGAATGGCTGTAGGCGTCCCAGGCCGCAGCGATGATGGCATCGAGCTCGCGCCCAAGCGGAGCATAGGCGGGATCGACGAACTGACGCTTGTAGCGCCGCTCGAACTCCTCACGCGACAGCTTGACGGGCGGCATCCCCTTGCGAATGTCGGCGTCCGTCATGCTGGCTCCTGGCGAAGTCGAATCCCTCCGACCCAACCCGGCGCCCAGCGCGCGGTTCCCAAGCCTTACTGGCGAACAAGCTCCTGCGGCGCATCGAATTTGGCGATCCGTTGATCGAGCCGCCACAGCTCGATGCGATGCACCAGGACGAGCGAGGCGGCTTCGCGCTTGGCCTGCTCGTCGTCGTCGCAGACGAGGTTGATGCATCCGAACACGTGCCCGTCCGGATCGATCTGGAACGCACGGTAGTGCTTGATACTTGCCACTACAGGTGTCCTCGCCTTGGAGCGACGGGTGCGCTGAGCCAATCCGTGAGGTTCGAGGTCACTTCGTTCTGCTTGGCGCGACGCAGCAGCATCTCGCGTTCCCTGCCGGGCGGCAGGTTGCGGGCGCGCTCGCGGGCGCTTTCGGCGAAAGCGGCCAGCCGCTCCTGAAGCGTTTGGGTCTGTTTCCTGCGGTTACGTTTGGCGGTCATTTGTACTTTTGAACTTTCGTGGACAATTCGGTTGGAAGGAAATCGGCCCCGGCGGGGGATCGGGCGCCGGGGCCCAGGTTCTCTTGTCACTCAAGTCGCTTGCCGGTCGAGGCGGCTCGGCCCGGCAACGATTGTAGCTTCCGTCGCAACAGCCGGTTCCGGCATTTCAATAAGTTAACGCTGCGCGATTTTGCGCAAAGCACAACCGCAGGACCGATCGGTTTGGACCGCGCCGGAACCGAAATGCTGATTCGTATGTTCAAGGACGACTTGAAGGAGGATCATCATGGCAAGAGCAGCATGGAAACGACCGGGCTCACCGATCGGCCGCAAAGGACCGCGCAAGGCAAATCCCGCCTACAAGCGCCGCGCGCGCGAGCCGTGGACAGCGGCGGATGTAAGCAAGCTGAAGCAGCTTGCGAAAGGCAACACGCCGACCGGCGTGATGAGCATCAAGCTGCAGCGCCCCGTCACGGCCATTCGCAGCAAGGCGCAACGCGAAGGAATATCGCTGCGGCCGGTCAACCGCTCCCCGTACAATCGGCGAAGCAAGGCCGCGAAGCGGCGCTGACGACGCGCATCGCGCCGGGCTAGCTTGGCGGCTGCAGGCCCGGCGACCTCAGCCACTCGCTCATCTGAGACCCCGTTTCCGCCTGACGCGCCTTGCGCAGGACTTCGTCGCGCGCCGCGCCGGGCGGAAGCAAGCTGGCCTGTTCGCGTAGCCGCTCCGCCTCGGCGGCGAGCCGCGCTTCCAGAGTGTCGACTTGCTTGAATCGATGTCGCGTCCTCATCAGGCGTCCTCCTGGTGCATGAGGTCGATCGCGCCGTTGCGTTCCGACGGGTATTGATGCCAGGCTGCACAGCCTGGCCAAGGATCTAACGTTCCAGAAAGGGAACGGTTGCCTGTTTGGGGAAAAAGACCGGAGTTACGATTCCTCGTTGTCCCGGCGCGCCCTGATCTCGGAGCGAAGCATGGCGCTGTCCATAATGGCCAAACGTAAATCGTTCACGGTGTCGCCGTAGCGGCCCGCAACTTGTCTATGCTGCTCCCGGAGGGCGCGACTCTCTTCGATAGCGCGTGTTGCGCGGGCAAACAGGGCGTCTGGCATCAGGCATCATGCAACAGAGCTGGCGCGAGCGCCCTTGCATAAGTTACTCAAATCGCGCCAACGGCTCAAAAAGCGCCGGCGATTAACCTGGATCAAGCTGTTACAACCCCCGGGGGGGACCGCCCTCAACTCCGGGCGGCGGCCTGGAACAAGAAATTGACCCGGAGATCCCCGATTTCCTTAGCTGAAGCGCCGCAGCCAGTGTACGGTCACGTCATCACCGGCTGTGGCTCTGCCGTAGGCGCCGGTGGCTGAGAGACCAATGGTGCTCCCGCCTGCATGACCGGGGGAGCGCCTGATGGCGAAGCCAACTCGTTATCCGTTGCAGTCCGATGAGAAGCACGTGCAGCAGATTCGCAAGGCGATCCGTGAATCGCTGGAGGTATTGACGCTTCCTCGACCGGATACGTTCCTGGGCCGGAAAACTCACGAGCCTTTTCCGAGTGAAGACGATGTTGGTGTGCAGGACGGACAGCGTCCCAAACCGGCGTGATTGCGAGCAGGACGACATCCTGTTCCGGCCCATCTCAGCGAAATGACTCGTCTGGCCGCGACGGAACGGCGTCAACGGACCGCTTCAGTCGCCCGGTAGATCCCGAGATAGCTAGGCGAATACAGCGCCGCGTTCTTGAGCGCATCGAGGTCCGGGATGGTCAGCGTCCGCTCGCGCAGCACGATCAGCTTCGCCGCGCGCAGCTCCTGGAGCGTCCGATTGAGGTGAACGACCGAAAGCCCCGTCGCATCGGCGAGATCCGTCTGCGTGACGGGCATGAGGCAGGAATTGCCGTCGACCATTCCCACCGGGCGAAGCCGCTCGAAGATTTCGCAGAACAGGTGCGCCACGCGCTCCAGCGCGACGCGACGGCCGAGATTGATCGCCCATTCCCGCTGGATCGCATTGTTGAGCAGCGTCTCGCACCAGAACGCTTCCGACAGCGTGGGATTGTTGGCCAGGAGGCTCTCGAAGCGAATGCGCTTGATCTCGGCATAGACCACGGGCGTCAGCGCCACGATCGAATGATCCATCTCCGACAGCAGGTAAGCATGCGCATCGCAGCTTTCGCCCGGGAAGATGAAATTGACGATCTGGCGCCGGCCGTCATCGAGCGTCTTGTAACGGCCGAGCCAGCCCGACAACAGGACGCGGACGGCATCGACGGAATCACCCTCGCTGATCAGATCCTCGCCGGATCCGGCGCGCTGGAGGCCCTCGAGCATGGCGTATTCCAGCGATGCGCGAGCCTCGGCCGACAACGGCCGTAGCGCGCTCAGCCGACGAATGGCCGGCTCCAAAACGCTGCGATCGGCTGTCGACAGCGGCATCAGGCAGCCACCACCGGTGTGTGGAAGGCGCGCTTTGTCAAGGGGATGGTGATGGTGCATTGCAGCCCGGCAGAATTGAATGCCATCGTGGTCTGCCCCTTCAGCTCGAACGCCAGTGTGCGCTCCAGAAGCTCGGTTCCGAATCCTTTTCGCGGCCTTGTCGTGACAGCAGGCCCGCCGCGCTCCCGCCACTCGAACACCAGCTCCGCCGGCTCGGTGCTCTCATCGACGCGCCAGGTGACCTCGATGCGCCCGCTTGGCTGACTGAGTGCCCCGTACTTGAGCGCATTGGTGGCGAGTTCGTGGATCGAGAGCGCGAAGGTTTCGGCGGCCTTGGGCTGGAAACGGATTTTGGGGCCCGAAACCCGCATCTGCTCGCCTTCCCTGGCATTGTAGGCGACCAGCTCCTCGACGACGAGATATTCCAGATCGACGCCGCCTTCGGGATCGCGCGTCACCAGCGCCTGGGTGCGGGCGAAGGCATTGAGACGCCCGTCGAGATGGGAAGCGTATTCCTCCACGGTCGAGCTCGTTTCCGCCGAGCGGCGGGCAATCGAGCGCACCACGCCGAGCGTGTTGCGGACCCGGTGCTGGAGCTCGGCCAGCAGCAGGCGCTGCCGCTCCTCGGCGCGGGTGATTGCGGTGACGTCGATGAAGGTCATGACGACACCCGCGATGAAATTGTCGATGCTGCGATATGGCAGGATGCGCACGATATAACGCGTGCCGCTGTCCGGCGCGCTCAGCTCGCGCTCGACGCTGGCGAGCGTGCGCAGCACCCGGCGGACGTCATCGTAAAGCTCCTCGATCGGGATGCGCGCCTTGATATGGCTGATCGGGCGGCCCGTGTCGGTCTCGACCAGATGCAGGAGCTGGGTGATGGCGGGCGTGAAGTTCATCACGCGCAAATCGTTGTCGAGGAACACCGTGGCGATCTGCGTGCTCTCGAGGAAATTCTTGAGGTCGCTGGTGGCGCGCGTCAGCTCCTGAACGCGGTGCGCCAGCTCGCCGTTGACGGTGGTCAGCTCCTCGTTGACCGATTGCAGCTCCTCGCGCGAGGTCTCCAGCTCCTCGTTGGCCGACTGCAACTCCTCGTTCAGCGATTGGTATTCCTCGTTCGACGATTTCAGCTCCTCGTTGGTGCTCTCGAGCTCCTCGATGGTCGCCTGAAGGCGCTCGCGGGTCGCACGCAGATCGTTCTCGAGACGCTCGACATGCTCGGTGCGCACCAGGGCGCTGGGATTGGCGGGGTCGGCCTCGATGGTCCGCGCCGGGCCGTCCTTGAACAGGACGACGAAATTGCGGTGGCCGCCGGCGCCCTCCTGGATCGGCTCGACTGTAATGTCCACCAGGACGCGGTGACCGTTCACCCCGAGTTGCACCTGCTCGGCATGGACGGACTCGTTGGTCTCGGCCGCGCGGCTGAGTGCGGTACGCAATTCCAGCCGGAGATCGCGGTGCACGAGCTGCAGCAGATCGAGCGTGGCGGCGCCTGCGTTCGGCTCGATGTAGCGGCCGGTGCGCCCGGAGAAATGCAGGACCTGAAAATTCTCGTCGGTGATGACATAGGCCGGCGCATAGCGCTCCGCGATGCGCTGCGCGCGTCGCTCGAGGCCGACGTCGGGCCCGAACGAGCGAACCGGCGGCACCTCGACCGGCGTCCTGCCCGCCGCGGTCGTGATCGGAAATTCCGGCGGCAGCCGCGTTCCGGTCTCGAGCTTCTTGAATATCCGGGCGCGGCGGTCGACCGGGGCGAACAGCTTCGGATGCCGGGTCACGTTCTCGGAATTGCCGAGGAACAGATAGCGCTCCGGCAACAGCGCGAAATGAAACAGCGGAATCACCCGGTTCTGCAGCTCGGCATTGAGATAGATCAGCAGATTGCGGCAGGAGACGAGATCGAGCTTGGAGAACGGCGCATCCTTGATGACGTTGTGCTGCGAGAAGATGCACATCTCGCGCAGCTCCTTCACCACGCAATAGGTATCGCCCTCGCGCACGAACCAGCGCGCCAGCCGCTCGCTGGTCATATCCGCCTCGATATTGGTGCGATAGCGGCCGACGCGGGCGGTCGTGAGCGCCCGTCCATCGATGTCGGTGGCGAAGATCTGGACCTGCGGCACGGAATCCATCCGCGCCATGTGCTCGCGCAGGAGGATTCCGATCGAATAGGCCTCCTCGCCGGTGGCGCAGCCGAGCACCCAGACGCGGACCTGCTGGCCCCCTCCCTTGCCATCGAAGATCTTCGGAATGATCTGCGTCTCCAGCACCTCGAACTCGCGCTTGTCGCGGAAGAATTCGGTGACGCCGATCAAGAGGTCGTTGAAGAGATTCTGGGCTTCGTCCTTGTCGTTGCGAAGGAAATCCACATAGGCGGCAATGTCGTCGATCCGGACTACCTGCATGCGCCGCTGCACCCGGCGCAGGAAGGTGTTCTGCTTGTAGCCGTGAAAATCGTTGCCGGTCTTGTTGCGCAGGATGTCGGCGATGCGCGCCAGCGAAGTCGCGGCCGCCGCCAGAACCTCGTCGAAGCCCTGCTTCTCCTCCAGACGCCTGAGGTGACGGGCATAGACCTGGATGTGCTCGGGGATATCCTCGGGCGGCAGCACATAGTCGGCAATCGCAGCGGGCGTGTTGCCGTCGAGATGCCCGGCCTCCTCCGCATGTCCGGTCTTCTCTGCGATGGCGAGGCCGCCGTGATCCTTCAGCGTCGCGGTGCCCAGCGTGCCGTCGCCCCCGGTGCCCGCGAGGATGACACCGATCGACTGCTCGGCGCGCTCCTCGGCCAGCGAGACCAGGAAGCTGTCGATCGTGGCGCGTTCGCCGGGCGCCTGCTCGGCCTTGCGGATTGCGAAGCGATCACCCTGGATAGTGGTGATCATGGCGGGCGGACACAGATAGATCGTGCCGCCTTCGATGGGGTGGCCGTCGGCGATCTCGGCGATCTTGTTGCCGTTGGAATTCTGCACGAGGTTGCGCAGCCGCGGCTCGTCGAACGCCTCGTGGTGCTGGAGCGCCAGCACGATGGCCTGATCGGCCCCGACCGACATCTTGGCGAAGAAGCGCTCGATGCTATCCAGCGCGCCCGGCGAGGCGCCGACCCCTATGATCAGCGGGGTCTTGCTCTGGCGGTTTGCATCGACCGGCTGGTCGCCGTTTTCGCTCATGGCTCTGGTGGCTCACTGGCTGGCGGGAACCCGATGGGCGCCCCGCCCTGCACATAGCAGAATTCAATATTATCCCAACACATCAAAGGCAAAAATGTCCCGGGCATCTCTTTGCCCCAGCTAGCCCGATTGAGGGGACAAGCGCGAGAGAGCCGCCTGCTGCTGTGCAGCGTCGAGCGGTGCAGTTCGGGAGATCGACGTCGGGCGCCCTACGCTTCCGGATTGACCTCGCGCTGGAGAAAGGCCACGCGCTGCTCGATCAAGGTGCGGTGGCGTTCCCATTCGACCAGCGTCTGCTTGAGCAGGTCGACCAGCCGCTCCGCCTGGCAGGTGTCATGACCGCCGGCCATGAGCTCGCGCACCCGGTCCTCCTGATTGCGAACCCGTTGCCAGCCGCTCTCGATATCCTGTTCCGCCTTCACCAGCAGGCGTTGCTCGGCATCGAGCTGGGCGGTGCGTTCGGCAAGGGAGATGGCCATGGCCGCGCCTTCACGCCTCCCGTTTGCCTACGGAAGGCTGGAGCGACTTTAGCACGACGCGCCGGATCATGTCGGCATATTCGCGGTATTCGAGCGCCCGAGCCTCGTACATCTCGGCGACGGCAGCCCGGCCGGAGCGCCGGCCATCGGCGGCCATGCGTTGCACCAGCTCCGCCCGCTCCTCGATGATCCGCAGCGCCACCCGCAAGGCTTCATCGACGCGCCCCTCCTGCTCCTTGGCGAGCGCATCGGCAGTGAAGCCGTGACCGACCTGGCAGCGGAAACGCATCGGGCGGGCATTCTTGACCTCCGAGAGCACCCCGCCGCAGGATGGACAGGTCAGGGCGACAGGGTGAGCCATGGCGACGAGATTGTCACTGCCGATCCGCTCACCGGCCGCGATCTCGACCTCGAGCCTGATCTCGGGCGGAATTGGCAGCGCGGCGCCGGCCTGCTCCCTGACGAGCTCGGAGAGCACGTCGCCCATGGTGGCGCCGGGAACGCAGAGATCGACCGTGGTCGCCTCCATGGCGCGCCGCGGCATCTCGTCCGAGATCGCGTCCGCGGGGTCTTGCACCACGGCCATCCCGCCGCAGCGTTTGATGGCGTTGAGGCCGGAAGCGCCGTCCGACAACAGGCCGCTCAGGAGCACGCCGATGACGCGCGGCCCGTGATAGAGCGCGGCCGAGCGGAACAACGCATCGATCGCCGGCCGCACCATGTTCTCGCGCGGGCCGCGGCCGAGGAAGATGCGGTCCTCCGTGACGAGAAGATGATGGTCCGGCGCACCCAGGTAGATCTGGCCGGGCTCGATCTTCATGCCGTTCTCGGCCTGCCGCACCGGGAGCGGACCGGCACTGCCGGCCACGGTAGAGAGGATGCCGATGCCCTGCGCCGGAATGTGCAGCACGATGAAGACGGCGGCCGGCAGATCCGCCGGCAGACGGCCCAGAATCTGCTTCAATGGAGCGGTCGCTCCGGCCGAGCCCCCGATGACAATGATGTCGCGGTTGCCCATGGAACCCGCCTCCAATTGCATCGTTTGCACTTTGCACCAAGGCGGATCGTCGGCTTATGTTCCTGTGCGTTTGGAGGCCGAGACAGCATGGCGACATCGTCGCATCAGCGCGCAGAGCTCAAGGGGCGCCGCATCTTCGTGGTCGAGGACGAGTATTTTCTCGCCGATGACATCGGCAAGACATTCCGCGCGCTGGGCGCCGAGATCGCCGGTCCCGTCGGCGATCTCGAAGACGCGCTCAAGATCCTGCACGACGGCAGCGTCCTGGACGCTGCCGTGCTCGACGTGAACATCCGCAGCGAAATGATCTTTCCGATCGCCCGCGAGCTGAGAGCGCGCAACGTGCCCTTCCTTTTCACCACCGGGTACGACAAGATCACGCTCAGTCCGGAATTTCAGGACGTACCGCTCCTGGAAAAGCCGATCGATCTTGCGGCGATGGCACGGAAGCTCACCGGACTCATCGCCGAGCAGCCGGTCTAGTCAAAGCGGTTGAAAGCTCGCAGCCGGGCGACGATCAAAATAGATGCGCGAACGCAAGCCACGCGGTCACCGCCAGGCACAGGATAACTGCGGCGTAAGGTAGCGCGATGCGCAAGACGGCAAGCTCCCCACCTTCAGCTCAACATCATCCAGACGATTGCGACCATCATCACGAGAAAACCCGTAACGGCAGTCGCGATAAAGGCTTGTTCGATGCGATCCATCGCCACAGCGGCCCCCCTCTTGTTTCAGCCCGTACAATTTGACGGTTTGAGGGCCGCAGCGCATTAGGCTATGTGAATCGGGGGTCTGCTTTCTCTTCGCAAAAGGGTTCGCGCGCTCCGCAACATTGCGCGCGCGTCGCTCTACGACCTTGCCGTGCCCGGCTCGGCCATCTTGCGGTGCTGCTTGGCCAGCATCTCGTTGGGCGTGACGTTCGCGACCGTGGTCTGGATCTTGTTCTTAAGCCCGGTGACGATATCGGCGTCCCCGCGCATCATCGCATCGAAGCCGGCCTTCGCAACATCGTAGGCCCCGTCCTTCTTGTCGGTGCCGACCTTGGTGTCCATCATGTCGGCGCGGCGGAAGAACTCGGTCTCGGTCGCGCCCGGCATCAGGCAGGTCACGGTGACACCGCTGTCGCGCAGCTCCTCACGCAGCGCGAACGAGAATGAATCCAGGAACGCCTTGCTGGCGTTGTAGGCGGCCTGGAAGCTGCCCGGCATGAAGCCGGCGATCGAGCCGGTGATCAGGATGCGGCCGGCATTGCGGCGGAGCATCTCATTGCCGACGCGGTGGATCAGATACAGCGTGCCGGTGATGTTGGTGTCGATGAGGTGTTTCACCCTGGCAAAGTCCTGGTCGAGGAACGCCTTGCCGAGGCCGATGCCGGCGTTGGCGAGCAACGCGTCAATCGGCCGGTCGCCGACCGCCGCGCACAGCTTGTCGACGCCCTCGGTGGTCGCAAGATCGGTCTCGACCGGCTCCACGCTGCCGCCGAGCCGCCGGAGATCGACGGCCACCTGCTCGATCTGGGACTCGTCGGCCGCGACGACGAGGTTGAATCCGGCCTGCGCGCAGCACCTTGCGAGTTCCAGACCGATACCGGTTGAGGCGCCTGTGACGACGGCGAGCTGATTGGCGGACATGCGCAAATCCTTGTGATTGAGCCTTGGAATGAGGTGATCACGCTCAATCGCTGCCCTGCTCTCTCGTTCCTATTTGCGCAGTGCGAAGAATTTGCGCGCGGCGATAGCAACCATCGTTCGTGCCTGGACTTAGATGGCACGTGGTGCAACCGGGAGGACGGACGATGAAGGCGCTGGTCTGGCACGGCAAGGAAGACATCCGGTGCGACACCGTCACCGACCCGGAGATCCAGGATCCGCGTGATGCCATCATCAAGGTGACGAGCTGCGCCATCTGCGGCTCCGACCTGCACCTCTTTCACAATTTCATCCCGGGCATGCTGCCCGGCGACATCATGGGTCACGAGACCATGGGTGAAGTGGTCGAGGTCGGCTCGGGCGTCGACGGCAAGCTGAAGAAGGGCGACCGCATCGTCGTGCCGTTCACGATCATTTGCGGCGAATGCGACCAGTGCAAGCGCGGCAATTTCTCGGTGTGCGAGACCACCAACCGCAAGCGTCACCTGGCCGACAAGGTGTTCGGGCACACGACGGCAGGCCTGTTCGGCTACACGCATCTGACCGGGGGCTATCCCGGCGGCCAGGCTGAGTACCTTCGCGTGCCCTTTGCCGACGCCACCCACATCAAGGTGCCCCCGGGCATTCCCGACGAGCAATTGCTGTTCCTTAGCGACATCTTCCCGACCGGCTGGCAGGCCGCCGTGCAATGCGACATCGAGCCGACCGACACGGTCGCGATCTGGGGCTGTGGCCCGGTCGGGCAGATGGCGATCCGCAGCGCCATCCTGCTCGGCGCCAACCAGGTGATCGCGATCGACTGCCTGCCGGAGCGGCTCAGCATGGCGGAAGCCGGCGGCGCCACCACGATCAACTTCGAGACCGAGAGCGTGGTGGAGCGGCTCCAGGAGCTGACCGACGGCAAGGGCCCGGAAAAGTGCATCGATTGCGTCGGCATGGAGGCGCATGTGATGCCATCGCTGCCCGACACCCTGCTCGACCGCGCCAAGCAGATGGTGATGGCCGAGAGCGACCGGCCCCACGTGCTGCGCGAGATGATCTATGTCTGCCGTCCCGGCGGCATCATCTCGGTCGCAGGCGTGTACAGCGGCCTGTCCGACATGCTTCCGATGGGCGCCTTCATGAACAAGGGCCTGACGATGCGGACCGGCCAGACCCACGTCAACCGCTGGACCGACGACCTGCTCCGCCGCATCGAAGAGGGCGAGATCGACCCGTCCTTCGTCATCACCCACACGGTCCCGCTCGCCCAGGGACCGGAGATGTACCAGGTGTTTCGCGACAAGCGCGATTCCTGCGTCAAGGTCGTGCTGAAGCCCTGAAGGAGCCAGCCATGTTTCATTTCTCCAACATCGTGCGCACCAAGGGCGACCCCAAGATCGTCGAGGGCGGACCGAGCCTGAAGCAGCCGGCGGACCAGCTCGCGCGCGCACTCGGCTGGTTCAGCATCGGCCTCGGCGTGGTCGAATTGTTCGCGCCGCGGCGCGTTACGCACACGCTGGGCATGGAAGGCCATGAGACGCTGGTCCGCGCCTTCGGCGTGCGCGAGATCCTCGCCGGAATCATGTCGCTCTCGGTCGACAAGAACGCCGGCCTGTGGGCCCGCGTCGGCGGCGACGGCCTCGATGCCGCCGCGCTGCTGTCCGGACTGACGTCGGACAATCCCAAGAAGGGCAATATCGCGCTGGCGCTCTTGATGGTCGGCGGCATCGCCGTGCTCGACTACCGTGCCGCGCAGGACACCAAGCCGCGCCGTCCGCCGCGCGATGCACGGCGCAAGCTCTATCCGAACCGCAGCGGCTTTCCCAAGGGCATCGAGAGCGCCCGAACTGCGGCAAGGCAGATCGCGGCGCATGCCAAAACAAACCATGTCAATACAAACGAGGTGAAGCAACGTGATGAGCGACGCGTCCCGTGATGAAGCCGCGTGGTGGGAATCCGCCGTCATCTACGAGATCGCGCCGATCTCCTTTCAGGACTCGAACGGCGACGGCAAGGGCGACCTCGCCGGGCTGTTGTCGCGCATCGACTATCTGAAGTGGCTCGGCGTCGGCGCGGTCTGGCTGACGCCGATCTACAAGAGCCCCTTCCGCGACCTCGGCTATGATATCTCCGACTATTGTTCGATCGATCCCGCCTTCGGCAGCCTCGAGGAGTTCAATCGCCTGCTCGAAGCGCTGCACGCTGCGGGCATCCGGCTTATCCTCGACCTCGTCCCCAATCACACCGCGAACGATCACGCTTGGTTCGTCGAGAGCGCAAGCTCGCGCAACAGCGCAAAAGCCGATTGGTACGTCTGGGCCGATCCGGCCGAGAACGGCGGGCCGCCCAACAACTGGCTGAGCCGGTTCGGCGGCAGCGGCTGGGAATGGTGCGAGGCGCGCCGGCAATATTACTATCATTCCTTCCTGGTGGAGCAGCCCGACCTCAACTGGCGCAACCCGCAAGTGCGCGCCGCGATCGCCGATGCCATGCGGTTCTGGCTCGACCGCGGCGTCGACGGCTTTCGCGTCGACGCCAGCGCGGTCCTGATCAAGGACCAGCTCTTGCGCGACAACCCGCCGAACCCCAACGCCGAGGGCAAGCCGCCACCGCAGCGGCACACGACGGTGTTCACCGACGATCGGCCCGAGACGATGGATTGCATCGAGTTCATCCGCGAGGTGATCGACGCCTATCCCGGACGGATGTTGTGCGGCGAGGTCCAGGGCAAGACCGACCGCATCGGCCACTTCTACGGCAACGACCGGCCGCGCCTGCATCTGCCGCTCAATTTCGCCCTGCTCGATTCCAAATGGGACGCCCTCTCGCTGCAGGCCACGGTCGACGCCTATCTCAACGCCATCCCTGACGATGGCTGGCCGGTCTGGGTCATCGGCGGCCACGACAAGCAGCGGATCGCGAGCAAGATCGGCGAGGCGCAGATGCGCGTGCTTGCGATGCTGCTGATGACGCTGCGGGGAACGCCGTTCTTCTTCATGGGCGACGAGATCGGCCGCAAGCGCGTGCCGATTCCGCAGGGCCGCGTCCGCGATCCCTTCGAGAAGCTCGTGCCCGGCTATGGCCTGTGCCGCGATCCCGAACGCGCACCGATGCGATGGGATGACAGCCCCGATGGCGGCTTCACCACGGGCCGCCCATGGCTGCCGCTCGAGCCGCCCGATGGTGCGGCCAATGTCGCCGCACAGCAGCGCGACGAGCGCTCGATCCTCGCTCTGTTTCGCGCGCTGATGGCGCTGCGGCGCGAGCATGCCGGCCTGGAACGGGGCGGCTACGAGCCGCTGCGCTCGCAGAACGATGTCCTGGCCTTTAAACGGACGGCAGGCCGTAACGAAATTCTGGTCGCGCTCAATCTCGCGGCCGAACCGCGGAAATTCCATTGGCAAGGTCGCGGCCGTCTCTTGATGTCGACGCATCTGGATCGGCCGCCCGAGCCGGTGCCGGATGCGTCCACCCTGCTCCGGGGCAACGAAGGCGTGATCATCGCGCTCGAACCTCGGTGACGTCAGGAGGAACCATCCGCGTCGCGAAGAGTCTGATCAAGGCTTCCGGCGTCTCCCCCCGCCGCCGGAGGCAATTTGCAAGACCGCAGCCCCGGCGCCCACGCCCCCTTCAGGCGCCGGGGTAGCGGCGTGAGCCACGGCAGGACATATCGGAGGCAGCTCATGGGCAAGACCAAAGGTCTGCAGCAGCGGATCGCCGGCAAGACCAAGCAGGCCGTCGGCGAGATCATCGGCGACCAGGATCTGCACGATGACGGCAAGGCGCAGGCCGAGCGCGGGCGCGACGAACAGGACAAGCCGAGCGAACTCAATCCGCTGAAGAAGCTCAAGCAGCTGACGTGAACGCCGAGCCGCGACCAGCACTCACGAGTGGGGCGCGGCGCACCACCGGCGAGCGGCGGCGTTCGCGCTGGATTGCCGCGGCCGCACTCGGCCTGATCAGCAGCACGTTTTCGACAATCGTCAGCCAGCTCTTCGCTGCCCGAATCGGCCGCGATGCGGCGGTCGATTGGATGACGGTTGCCGCGATTCCTGCGCGCGACTGGGCGATCAGCTCCGAGCCATCCTGGAGCGCGATCCTGGCCGGGATCGCCTTTCACCAATGGGCCGATTTTTCCTGGGCGTTGGTTTTCTTCGGCGTGCTCGGACGCTGGACGGCCGACTTGCGGCCGATGACGATCCTGCTGCTGGCGCTGCCCTGGGCCGCGTTCTCTTCAGGCATGGAATGGTTCGTGCTGGTGCCGCTGTTTCCATTCTGGCAGCCGCTGTTCACGCTGCAACAACCCTACTGGATCGGGCTGCTGGTGCATGGCTCCTCCGCTGTGATGTATCCCCTGTTCGCGCGCCTGCGCTGGAGGCGCGGGGCTGCGCCTGACAGCGACGTGCGGTTCACGAATATGTGGATCACCGGCGCGCTGGCCGTGATTGCGCTACTTGGGGCGGTCGCATTGTTCGGCGGTCATGGTTACGAGCCGCCGTGGATGGGCCGCGACAGGGATCAAGACCAAGCCTACATCCGTCACATGACCACCCATCATGCCCAGGGCATCGAGCTCGCACGCACGGCTGCCGAGCGCGCGCAGGATCCGCATCTGCGCAAGCTCGCGATGCTGATGGTCGCGAGCCAGACCGGAGAGAACCGCATATTCGAGAATTGGTGGCTGAGCTGGTTCGACACGGAGATGCCCGATTGCAGCACCGAGGAGCGGGCGGCGATGCCGGGCTTCCTGACGCCAGCCGAGATGCGCCAGGTCAAGACCGCGCCGCCGGACCAGTTCGACATGCTGTTCATCGAGGCGATGAGCCGGCATCACCGCGGTGCGGTCAGGATGGCCGACCAGATGTGGCACAGCCGCGGCGACCCTCGTCTGCGCATCATGGCACATGCCATCCGCCACGAGCAGCAGGGCGAGATCGCGCTGATGCACGGCACGCGCGGCCTCGCCGCCGTGACCACAGGCGTCCGCAACATGCTCGGCGACAACGTCAATTGAACGTGAGGATCTTGTATCGGCAAGCGGCCTGCTGCCTCGCCGATACTCCAGACGAACCTATCAAACGTTAATGCTTTCCGCCGTCATTATCGGCCACACTTGGGCCGACGGGGGCCGTCGGAGATCAAATGCAGGCAGGATTTGCTTTCTCGAGGCTGGCCGACCGCCTGACGAGCCTCGTCGAACTGACCCCGGAACATCTCGATCTGCTTGCGGACATGCCGAGCAGCATCGCGCATTTCGGCGCGCATCAGACCATCCTGCGGCACGGTGATGAGGCAACGCAATGCTGCCTGGTGCTCCAGGGATATCTGTCCTGGCAGAATGACGAAAGCGCAGATGGCCAGATCACCGCGATCTGCGTGCCCGGCGACATCGCCAACCTGCAAAGCCTGTATCGCCCGCGCATCGAGGGCAACCTGACCGCGCTCGGTTCCGCAATCGTCGCGCTCGTGCCGCACCGCTTCTTTCGCGAGCTCGCGGTGCGATCTCCGGCAATGTCGCACGCCTTGCTGTTGATGCTGCTTGCCGATCACGCCATCCAGCGCAACTGGACGGTGAACCTCGGCAGCCGGGACGCGTTGACACGCGTGGCGCACCTGCTCTGCGAGATCACGGTGCGGCTGCAAACCGTCGGGCTTGCCCGGGATTTCAGGTTGTCCTCGCCCTTCACCCAGTCCGACCTCGCCGCAGCCTGCAGCATCTCCCCGGTCCATGCCAACCGCACCATCCAGGAGCTGCGCCGCTGCCATTTGCTGCAATGGCAGGGCAAGACCTTGACCATCACGGACTGGCCGGGCCTGGTCCGGCTCGCCGGCTTCGACCCAACCTACCTGAGCATGCGGTCCGGCGCGGACGATGCTCGGCCGCCGCATGCGAGACCGGTGGCGGCCGACGTCGCGGTCGCTTGATCCGCCTCGTGGGCGCGAGGACCTTGCGCGGCTCAATGACGTCGGACCCTACTCCCGCCAGACCTCGGCCAGCTCTTCCGCTGTCACCAGGTCGACCTGGCCGTGGAAGCGGGTGCGGTACATCGTCATGAGCGCGTCGTGGCCGACGTCGGACGAGCTGCACAGCGCGTCCTCGACAAGGACGATCCTGAAGCCGAGATCGACGGCGCTCAGGACCGTCGAGAGCACGCAGACGTCCGTCTCCGCGCCCGATATCACGACGGTGCCGACGTTCTTCTCGACCAGCAGGCTCGCAAGACCGGGATTGCTGAACGCGGAATAGGCCGGCTTGTCGATCATCGCCGCCGGCGGAACGAAACGTGCCAAGGCCGGCACGAGCTCCAGAGCCGATGACGGCAGATGCCTGCGCGTCGCCTGGCGCCAGCGGCGGAAATAACTCTGCCATTGCCCCGGGCGGTCCTCCGGATCCTGCGGGGTGATGAAGCGTGTGAAGATCGTTCTCTCCGCGTGGCGCGCAACGACCGAGACGACCGTCGGCAGCACCCGCTCCATCCAGGGCGTCGCCCAAAGGCCATCGGGGGCGAAAATGTTCTGCATGTCGATGCACAGGTGAACGGCGCCGCGGATCTCGGCAACATCGGACATAGCGTCCCTCATCGTCCTCCACCTTCAAGCGCATTCGGCGACCAGTTGCGAATGCGGGGCGAGGGCTTTGGTTCCGAATCGCGGCGTGCAGCGCGAGGTGGTGCGCTCGGAGGGCGGTCGCATTTACTGCGATTTCAATGAGTTATCGAGGACTATCAATGCATAAGGGGCGCATATCAACCGACCAGTATACGGAGCAGGCTGTTCAACATCGGCCCTGCGTCCTGCTCGCGAGACAATGCAACATTTCAAATCAGCAGGTCATGATGCGCAGCTACAGGGGCGTGATGGGGTCCGTTATTGCCATGGTTGGCCGCGGGATCGTCCAGTGCGTTGGGTAGGATTTTGACGAGGATATCGAGGGTGGCCGCCTGATCGGGCTTGGCGCGTGGATCGAGCGGAATGTGGACCTCTCTAGGTTCAATCGTGACGATGGGAGTGAAAGGAGTTGCGTCGCTGTCGAAGCGGAACACCCGCTCTTGATCGGCGCCGCCGGTCTCGAACGCAGCTTTAGCCGGCTGTGCGGCCTCCGATGCGATTGCGGCAGGTTGCGTAGCGTGCTGCGAGTTTCCGTTCCCTGCACTATCGCCTTTTGTGGCGCTCGATTCGGCAATTTCAGCTGCTGCTGATGCCTTTGCGGAGGCCGAGTGTGAATTGTATCCTGAATTGCTATGCTGCAGGTCAGCCAGTTTTGTCGTGGCCACTGCTGCCGACGCGCTTGCGTTCGGTGCACGATGATTGTCGCCCTCACCGACACTCTTCTCGGACATGAAGACAGTTTCAGCCAACTCGGTGGTTGTCGCCTTTACATGCTCCGGCTCCGCGACGTTTTGCGTGCTACCGCGATCCGCGCTACCGGCCGTTGCAACACTTTCGTCAGCCTTCGGGCCGTGAGCAGAGGTCGAGTGCCCCCATTTGTTACTCTGCTCCACGCCGCTGGGCTCTGCCATTTTCGCTGACTCGCGCGTATAGGCTGGAGTCCAGGAATGATGCTCATTGTCATTGCCGAGGCCATTGCCCGGTGTCGCCTTTGCTTCGGCCGTCTCGGTGGCCGCCGTTGCCGACCCTCGCTCCGACGCGCGCGAGTTGCTGTGGTCCAGACCGCCTGGTTCGGCCGCTTTTGATGGCCCTGACCAATCGTCCGAAGCCAGTGGATCATGCGCGTTGTCCTGGCCGGCGCGATTGCCCGGCATGGACTTCACTTCGGCCGTCTCTGTGGCCACCTTTGCCGACCCTCGCTCCGACGCGTGCGAGTTGCTGTCGTCCAGACCGCCTGGTTCGGCCGCTGCTGCTGGCCCTGACCAATCGTCCGATGCCAGTGAATCATGAGCGTTGTCCTTGCCGGCGCGATTGCCCGATACGGACTTCGCGTCGGCCGTCTCCGTGGCCGCCTTTGCCGACCCTCGCTCCGACGCGTGCGAGTTGCTGGCGCCCAGGCCGCCTGGTTCGACCGTTTTCGCTAGCCCGGACGAATCGTCCGAAGCGAGTGAATCATGCGCGTTGTCCTTGCCGGCGCGATTGTCCGGCATGGACTTCGCTTCGGCCGTCTCCGTGGGTGCCTTTGCCGACCCTTGCTCCGACGCGTGCGAGTTGCTGTGGTCCAGGCCGCCTGGTTCGGCCGTTCTCGCTGACCCTGACGAACGGTCCGAAGCCGGTGGATCATGCGCGTTGTCCTTCCCGGCGCGATTGTCCGGCATGGACTTCGCTTCGGCCGTCTCCGTGGCTGCCTTTGCCGACCCTCGCTCCGACGCGTGCGAGTTGCTGTGGTCCCGGCCGCCTGGTTCGGCCGCTTTTGCTGGCCCTGACCAATCGTCCGAAGCCGGTGAATCATGCGCGTTGTCCTTGCCAGCGCGATTGCCCGGTATGGACTTCACGTCGGCCGTATCTCTGGCGCCGGCCATTGCAGACATTTGCTCGGGAGCGTGCTGCGGCCCTTCGCAGTCGTCCCTGTGCGCTGTCGCGAGGCTCGATTCACCAAAATCGGCTGCTTCCGATGCGCTTTTAGAGGTTGAATGCACCGGCTTGCCATGTTCCGCGCTGCCTGTTTCTGCCGTCTTCCCTGACCTTCTCGAAGGGTCCGAAGCCGGGGATTGATGCTCGTTCTCATCACCGACATCACTCCCAGGTATGAAGCCACCGTCCGTCTGCTCCGCACCTGTTTCCTTTGCAGGCCATGGCTCCAGAACATGCTGTGAGTTACTGCCGCCCGCGCTACCGGCCGCTGCGATGCTGGGGCCGGTGCCTGCATCGTTCCCCTGACTCTTCAATGTAAGACTTTCAACTTCCGTTACCGCTGCAGCATGAGCAAGCACGATCGGTGATATGCGAGCCGACCCCTCGGTCCCATCCACGCTCTCTTCCGTTGTGCGGACCGGCGCGAATTCAGTCCTCAAGCCGGCATCAGCCAGACTGTCCCAAACTCCAGCGGTCCCGAATGTGCTCTCTCTCGTCCCGATACTTGCATGGGCACTGTCGGTACTCAGAATAGCTTCGATTGCAATCACGGATGTCAGCGCTTCTTCGAGCTGCTCCAACGTGAGAGCGGCCGCCGCGGCTGTCGGCTGGCCGACAAAATCCGATTCTGCGATGGATACAATTCCCGGCAGATGGATTTCCAACAGGTCGCGGTCTCCGATCTCCAGAACATGATCGGTCGCATTCACATAGACGATCGTTTCATTGGTTGTGGAGTTGAAGATCCAAGCGACGGTGTGTGGCGGTATGGACTTGCTTGCTGCTGTCATATGAAGCCTGGCAAGGGCTCCGAAAGCCGCAAGATTGATCCTGCTCGGCCCAGACGCGAAGTTGAAGACAGAGTCGGAAGAGGTAGAACTGGAATCGGTCGGGTCGCGATGAACAACGTTTTCAGTGACGTTGCCGCCCATCAGCTGATCGTGGCTATATCCGCTACTACCGGCATCGTGACTGAAGTGCACGAGGCCGGCAAGTTTTTGGAGAGTCTCCCCTACGGTACCATCACTCGAGTGGCCCCGAGTGCCTTCTCCGGCGGCGCTTTCATTTTCAGCGGCCACAAACGCGGAAGGCAGGCGAGAAGCCTGCGCAAGGAAACCCGGGACTGAATCATCTACATGATGATCGTCGGCATTGGTGATCGCAGCCAGTTTGGTGGCCGCATTGTATCCGGTAACGTCCACGAAGCTGTCGAGCGGCGCTTTGGCCGGGTCATGCGACGGCAATGCCAAATGGGGATCGCTGAGTGTGTAGATCAACGCACCGGTGAGGGTGGCGAAAGTACCATACCCTCCGTGAATCAAAGTCGGATTGGATGTCAGCCGCGAGAATAGATGTTCCTCGGTGGAGTCACCTCCAATCTTCGCGTCGTTCATTCCTCGCAGGGAAGGTGTGGCCAAACCGGGCGTGCTTGATCCAACAGAACCGTAGTCCTTCCACGATTTCGAGCCTGCGGATTGCTCAGCGGTGCGAGGCGCTTCCATTGCCGAGGCCGCGGTCGAGATTTGGCTCGCCCCGACAAAAACGCCTCTCTGAGTGAGCGACGGCTTTTCGTCGGAATCCGCGACGATGGCGTGACGGAGGATAGCTCGCTTCCAGAGCTCATATTCGGCATACTCCACCGCGGGGCCGGTGCTGTCGTCATGCGGAAGCATGTCGTTTGCCTCCGACGCCTTGAGTTCGTCCGCAATGGCGACCGCCAGGAGAGCCAGCGAGAGCATTCCGAACCCGGACGGGCGTTGTAGCAATGCGAGGGTGGCGAGCACCGTCCTGTTGGTTATTTCAAGCTTCTGAAATATGTTGTGCAGGTGTACTTTAACGGTTCCATCTGAAACGTTTAGCTGGTGCGCGATCTCCTTGTTCGACATTCCTTCTGACACCAGTCGTACAATTTGACGTTCGCGCGGCGTCAATAGCTCCAGTAGGTTGTCGATTTTGCTGCTGTCGGTTTTCTCGACGGTTGGCGAGAGATCGGACTGCTCCAAAAAGCTACGCTTCGTCATCAGTCGCAGCGATCGCAGCACAGCGTCCGGTGCAACATGCTTCGCGATTGCATCACACGCGCCAGCAGCGATGGCCAAGGTTAGATCGTGGTCCGTGTCGGAATCTGTAAAGAACACCAGGCGCGTGGGCAGCCGATCAGCTTTCGCAATGACGAGGATCTCGGATGCCGTTAGATCTGGCAGGGTGTCAGCAAGAAGTGCAACGTCGGGTGTCAAATTCCGCATCGCTTGGATGCAGCTTGTCCCGTCGCTGCACGACGCGATGACGTCGAAGTCCGGCTGTGCCCCGAGTATCGACTCTAGCCCCCGTAGAACGATCGGCTGTCGATCTACGATCACAAGCCGGACGGGCTTGAGTATCCGCTCTTTCGCAGACGTGTCTAACATGGACTCTGCCTCGACCCGGCCGTCTATGTCCTTCGGCATATAGCCGAGACCGAGTGAAGTCATTAAAATACAACGAATAGAATAAAGAAAGAGATTTAATCCGGTTTAACCATATCTAAAATCGCGAATTTGACGTGCAAATGTGCCCATTTGCCGTAGGTCCTAGCCTTTTGCCGAACAGTACGGCGACGCCAGGCCGTTGGGTGGGCTTCGAGTGGGGCACACGAACGGCTCACGGCCGTCATTCCAACGCTATTGGTCCCGGCGGCCAGAACGCCATCTTGGAAATTGTCCGCCCCTGAGACGAGACTTTCAGAGCGCGCTCGCGATCCGCGCCTGGCGCGCTTCACAACTCAAGGCCGATCAGCTGTTCGGAGACTGATCGTTGGCTGGGATGCTGTTCAGCCGCAGCGCAGGCTGCCGTCGGCGAGTCGACGACATCAATTGCAGGTCCGCGACAGGTCCGTATAAGCGCAAGCTGGAGTCGCGGGCGCAGGCCGTCCCTTGAATGGCGGACCAGCGCGTGCTGGCCTTCATCGCAGGAACCATATCTGTGGTTGCCAGTTGACTGCTGTTGAGCTGCACGCCGGACAGCAGCTTGACGAGCCGGCATGAGTTCTCGCGCCGAACATCCGTCGGGGGGTTGATCCCATGATGGACCACGCGACCAGGGTTGGTAATCGGTTGTTAGCAGCGTTGCCGCCGGCGGATTTTGCTTTGCTTGCACCTCATCTGCGGAAGATCGGGATCGAGCGCGATACGGTGCTCGTCCGATCAGGCGATCGGATCGAACATCTTCTCTTCCCCCTGAGCGGCGCGATAGCCACTATCATGGAGTTGCCGAACGGGCAGACGGTCGCCACGACGATAGTGGGCCATGAAGGGGCTGTGGGTCTCACGTCAGCGCTTGGCGCCTCCCACTCGCCCGTGACGGCCGTTGCTCGCATCGCCGGGACCGCGCTGCAGATCTCGCCCGCGCAATTCCTGACAGCGCAACATTGCAGCCCCGCCGTCGCAGCGATGGTGCAAGTGTTCACGAGATCGTTGCTGACGCAACTCCAGCACGTGGCTGCCTGCAACGCATTACATTCTGTCGAAGCCCGCTTGGCGCGCTGGCTGCTTCACATTCACGATCGGGCAAATGGCAGCGATCTCCTCCCGCTGACCCAAGAAACGTTGTCGGAATTGCTGGGCGTCCGCCGCACCACCGTCACACATGTCGTGAGCACAATGCGGACATCAAGAGCACTAAGATCCAATCGACGTGGCCAGCTTGAAATCGATCGGCCGCGGCTCGAAGCCATGGCATGCGAATGCTACAAGGTCATGAGCCGCAGAATCGATCGGATCGTCTCGCAGAGCACGGTCGGGCTCGTTCATAGGCCTCCAGCGCGGAGCGCCTCCCGCTCGCCTGGCGGCCGAATAGCCGGGACAGGCTCTTAGAACCAGTTCGTTTTCGCGAACCACCCCGCATTTGCCCGCGCCATTCGGCAAACCGCGCGAGGCTCGGTCGCTGCAAACGTCCGATCCTGCGCGGCATTTCTTTCGACTTTGCGGCCGGCTCCCGGCCGAAGCGAACAATGGACGAAAATTCCTGTCATCCACTCGCCTTGGGACGCTCGTCACAACAGCCCGACTTCTTGCGAATGAGCGGTATGGCCATGAGCTTTGCCTGTGCGAAGCCGGAAGGCCCACCCGCGGTCCGAGCGGGGTTGTTGGCGCTGCCTGCCTTGCGCAGCTTGCGCTGAAGATTCTCCTCTCGACCTACCCGCTCTCTGAGCTTTTCAAGTTCCGCAAGCTCTGCCACCAGCGCCTCGAGACGTTCTCGAAGCAGCGCCGCAGGACTCTCCGCTCGAACGCGGATATTCATGACACGCTCCTGATCGAGGTCTTGAGAAGAAGTCGCATAAGGTCAGGAAAAGTATGTAATTCACCACAATCGCATGAACATTTGGCAGTGTTTACACCGCAAATCGCGCTGCGGCGGTGCAACAAGGGACGACTCGACCGGAGTTTAAGAAAGGTCCAGCCCTGCCAAACCGTACGGCGCCGCAGGCTCACGCATGGGCTGAGAAGACTGCTATCGGCTGGATTCGGCTGCACTCGAAATCCTGGTGTTAGCTCCCGGACACTCGGCCTTGCGCTTTTCCTCGTCTTCTTCTGCGCAATCGAGCCCACCACTTGCGTTTGGAATTCCAGAGCTGCCGCCGGTTGCGAAAGGCCCTTTCGCACTGCCTCCGCCACCGCCAGACCCGCCGCTACCGCCGGATCCGCCACCGGCTGCCCCTCCTCCGGCGCGAGATGATTTAGCAGAGCCCCCGCCAGGGGCTCCCCCG
>NZ_JADYVQ010000040.1:0-15507 GCF_020193895.1 Bradyrhizobium sp. NBAIM14
AGGACGAGGACGGCAAGACCGCGATGGCGGTCGGCGTCGACCTACGCGGCGAATCCTATGGCCTCCTGATCGACCAGATCGGCGAGGTGCTGCGCCTGCCCGAGGACGGCAAGGAAGAAAACCCCGTGAACCTCGACCCCCGCATGGCCAAGCTCGCCGGCGGCGTCCACCGCCTCGACGGCCAGCTCATGGTCGTCCTCGACGTCGACCGCGTCCTCGAGCTCGCGCCCGAGATGATGGCGGCCTGATACGGCGGCATTGCCGCCGAGGGACTTGCGATTGGAAGTGCCCCGCAAAGGGGAAAGGAAGCAGAGGTTCACATGCGAACTTGTCTCGTCGTTGATGATTCCAGCGTCATCCGAAAGGTTGCGCGCCGGATCCTGGAGGGGCTCGACTTCCAAATCCTCGAAGCCGAGGACGGTGAGAAGGCGCTGGAGGCCTGCAAGCGCGGCCTGCCGGACGCGGTGCTGCTCGACTGGAACATGCCGGTCATGGATGGCTACGAGTTCCTCGGCCATCTCAGGCGCATGCCCGGCGGCGACCAGCCCAAGGTGGTGTTCTGCACCACCGAGAACGACGTCGCGCATATCGCGCGCGCTCTGCACGCCGGCGCCAACGAATACATCATGAAGCCGTTCGACAAGGACATCGTGACGGCGAAATTTCAGGAAGTCGGCCTGATCTGAGCGATCTCCCGGAGGCTGAACGGATCCTTCGGCGCTTGTTTTCAACTGAACCGTTTCAGTCTGAGTTGGTGTGTAATGAGTGTTGCGTTCGCAGGTAATTCGACCACGAGCACGTCGCGCGAAACCGGGCCGCTGCGGGTGATGATCGTCGACGACTCGGTCGTCATCCGCGGTCTGATCTCGCGCTGGATTGGTGCCGAGCACGACATGGAGGTCGCGGCCTCGCTGCGCACCGGGCTCGAGGCGGTCAACCAGCTCGACCGCATCAATCCCGATGTTGCCGTGCTCGACATCGAAATGCCCGAGCTCGATGGCCTCTCGGCGCTGCCGCAACTGCTCGCCAAGAAGCGCGATCTCGTCATCATCATGGCTTCCACCCTGACCCGCCGCAACGCGGAGATCAGCTTCAAGGCGTTGTCGCTCGGCGCAGCCGACTACATTCCCAAGCCGGAATCGACGCGTGAGGCGTCGGCCGCGGACATTTTCCATCACGACCTGATCCAGAAGATCCGCCATCTCGGCGCGCGGCTGCGTCGCAAGTCTGCGGTTGCGAGTCCGCCGCTGGCGCCGGCGAGCCCGGCTCCCGTCGCGCGCAGTCCTGTCGCGCGGCCTGCCGCGCCTGCGCCCGCTCCGGCCCCCTCGTCAGGCTCGGTGTCAACGCGTCCGTTCTCGACCCAGGCGCCCAAGGTGCTGTTGATCGGCTCCTCGACCGGCGGTCCTCAGGCGCTGATGTCGCTCGTCACCGAGCTCAGCGCCGTGATCGATCGCTTCCCGGTGCTGATCACCCAGCACATGCCGCCGACCTTCACCACCATCCTGGCCGAGCATCTGGCGCGCTCGAGCCGCCGGCCGGCGGCCGAGGCGGTCGACGGCGAGCCGGTCAAGCCGGGACGGATCTACCTCGCACCGGGCGGCAAGCACATGCGCGTCACGCGCAGCGGCGCCGATCCTGTGATCGCGCTCGACGACGGCCCCGCCGTCAATTTCTGCAAGCCTGCGGTCGATCCGCTCTTCACCTCCGCCATCGACGTCTGGCACGGCAACATCCTCTCGGTGATCCTGACCGGCATGGGCTCGGACGGCATGCGCGGCGGCAAGGACATCGTCGCGGCCGGCGGCAGCGTGATTGCGCAGGACGAAGCCTCCAGCGTGGTCTGGGGCATGCCCGGCGCGGCGGCCAATGCCGGCATCTGCGCGGCGATCCTGCCGCTCAACCAGATCGGCGCCAAGGTCAACCGCCTGTTCGCTGGAGACCGCTCGTGACGCCCGCAGATTACGACTATCTGCGCAAGTTCCTGAAAGAGCGCTCCGGTCTCGATCTCTCCGCCGACAAGCAATATCTGGTCGAGAGCCGGCTGCTGCCGCTCGCCCGCAAGGCAAGCGTTCCCGGCATCCCCGACCTCGTCCTGAAGATCAGGAACGGCGACGGCCGGCTTGCGACCGACGTGGTCGAAGCGATGACCACCAACGAGACGTTCTTCTACCGCGACAAGATTCCGTTCGATCACCTGCGCGGCACCATCCTGCCGGGCCTGATCCAGGCGCGCGCGGCGCGCAAGTCGCTTCGCATCTGGTCGGCGGCCGCCTCGACCGGGCAGGAGCCCTATTCGATCGCGATGTGCGTGAAGGAGATGGGCGCGGCGCTCGCGGGGTGGCGCATCGAGATCGTCGCCACCGATCTGTCGCAGGAGGTGCTGGAGAAATCCAAGGCCGGCCTCTACAGCCAGTTCGAGGTGCAGCGCGGCCTGCCGATCCAGCATCTGGTGAAATACTTCACGCAAACCGGCGAGCTCTGGCAGCTCAACGCCGACATTCGCGCCATGGTGCAGTTCCGCCAGCTCAATCTGCTGCAGGACTTCTCCCATCTCGGCACGTTCGACGTGATCTTCTGCCGCAACGTGCTGATCTATTTCGACCAGGACACCAAGGCGGTGATTTTCGAGCGCATGGCGAAGGCCATGGAAGCCGACGGCACGCTGCTGCTGGGCGCTGCCGAATCCGTCGTCGGCATCACCGATGCATTCCGCCCGATCGCCGATCGCCGCGGCCTCTATCAGCTCAACCCCGCGCGCTCCGGCCGTCCGATGGGCGGATTGATGCCGCAGCCGCTGAAGGTCGCCGCGGCGAGATGAGTTCTCTTTGTCATTCCGGGGCCGCGCATAAGCGCGGAGCCCGGAATCCATAACCATAGGCCATCGAAATAGGCAGGCGGTTAGACCAGGGCCATTTCATCCGACTGGGGTTATGGATTCCGGGCTCGCGACTTTGTCGCGCCCCGGAATGACAAAATCACAAAATCGCATGCGGCAAGAACCGCGAGCGGTTGCCCGTGATCGGGCTCTCGTCCTCGCGGATCGATATCCCGCAGGGCTCGTGGTTCACCAGCCAGCTTCCGATCACCGGATAGCAGCCCGAAAAGTTCGGCAGCGGTGCCAGCGCCTGACGTACGAAACCTTCGGCGCCGTACGGCCCCGTCTGCTCGTCGAGCGGCATGCCGCCGGAGACCAGCGTGACATTGGCGCCTTCGCGCGACAGCAGCGGCTTGCGCACATAGGACGTGCCGAGCTCGGCGGCGCGCGGATCGTCCTCGAAGAAGGCCGGCAGCAGATTGGGATGGTTCGGAAACATCTCCCAGAGCAGCGGCAAGATGCCCTTGTTGGAGAGCACCGCCTTCCACGGCGGCTCGATCCAGCGCGTTGGCGCATCCTTCAGCTTTGCGCCGAAGGCGTCCTGGAACATCCATTCCCAGGGATAGAGCTTGAAGGCGAGCGCGATGTCGTTCTCGCCGAGATCGACGAAGCCGCCGGCCTCGTCGCGCCAGCCGACCTGCTCGATGTCGAGCAGCGTCGTCGAGAGTCCGGCCTGGCGCGCGGTGTCTTCGAGATAAGCGAGCGTGCCGGCGTCCTCTTCGTTGCCGGTGATCCCTGTGAGATGGACGTGACGGCTCCCAGCGATCTCCTTCCATGCCGCGATCAGCCGCTCGTGGATGGAGTTGAATTGGTCGGCACGCGAGGGGATGACGCGGCGTTCGATCGCCTGTTCGAGCCAGGTCCATTGGAACACCGCGGCCTCGAAGATCGAGGTCGGCGTGTCCGCGTTGTATTCGAGCAGCTTTGCCGGCGATTTGCCGTCGAACCTCAGATCGAGCCGGCCGTAGAGGCTGCGGTCGTCGCGCTTCCAGCTCTCGACGATCAGGCCCCAGAACGCTTCCGGAATCTTCAGCCGTCGCAAGGAACGCTCGTCGCCGATGACGCGGCCGGCGAGTTCCAGGCACATCGCGTCGATCTCGCCGGTCGGCGCCTCGATGCCTCGCTCGATCTCCTCCAGCGTAAAGCCATAATAGGCGCGCTCGTCCCAATAGCGCTCGCCGTCGATGGTGTGGAAGACGAAGCCGCATCGTGCGGCGGTCTCCCGCCAGTCGTCGCGCTCGAGGCAGGTGATGCGCTGCATGGATCAGCCGCCGCCCGAGAAGCCGTGGCCGAACGAGCCGAAGCCGCCGCGGCTCACGCTGCTATGGCTGACATTGGACGACGTTCCCGACGAGGAATGGCTGGAGGAATCGCCGCTGAACAAGCTCGATCGCGACGACCAGCGCGAACTGCTGCCGCCCGACGAACTGCTGCTGCTCGTGCAGGTCGTGGTCGTCTGCCCCGGCACGGCGCCGGGCGTGGGCTCGCAGTTCTGCCGCGGCATCAAGGTATAGGCCGTGGTGCCGACGGCGATCGTGCCCATCACCAGCAGCGCGACGTGGCCGGAGCGCTTCACCGGCGGTCGCGGCGGCTCGGCGACTGGCCGGCGCTTGCCGAACTCCTTCTTGGCGGGTTTGTCGGCCATGTCAGTAGATCATGCTGGCGGCGTTCAGCAGGCCCGCGGCGAGCGAGGACAGGCCGAGCCAGATCGCCGGGGCAAGCTCGCCGTCATCGATGCGCCTCGACAAGTCCGGCACCGGAACCTTGACGAGATAGAACACGATGACCTGCACGATCAGCGCGATCGTCGCCCAGATCAGGCAGTCCAGCACGTTGGCCGAATGCGCGATGGCGCTGACCAGCGGCGCCACGAAGCCGAGCAGGCTGAGCCCAAGCGCGATCGCCGCGGCCGGCTGGTTGTCGCGAATGAGCTGGAATTCGTTATGCGCCGTGATGCGGGTGTAGACGAACAGATAGGCCACGATCACGATCAGCCCGGTGCAGAAATAGACCAGGAAGGCGGGCAGGCCGGCGAGTGATTGCAGGATCATCGTTCCCCCATCGTGCAGCGACCATTCGTCGGCAGGGGAAGGCTAGGGGTTCAAACGTTAAGCTTCCAATGAAGCGTCCCCCCAAAAACGAAAACCCCGCCATTTGCGGCGGGGTCCAGGCTGGGAGGAGCGAGCCTGACTGGGCTCGCGACGTAACCCAGGGATCAGGCGGGGATGCGCTCGTCGGCCTCGTGCGGCTCGCGCAGCACGTAGCCGCGGCCCCAGACGGTCTCGATGAAGTTGCGGCCCTCGGAGGCGTTGGCGAGCTTCTTGCGGAGCTTGCAAATGAAGACGTCGATGATCTTCAGTTCGGGCTCGTCCATGCCGCCATAGAGGTGGTTGAGGAACATTTCCTTGGTGAGGGTCGTGCCTTTGCGGAGCGAGAGCAGCTCCAGCATCTGATATTCCTTGCCGGTCAGATGCACGCGCTGACCTCCGACTTCCACCGTCTTGGTGTCGAGGTTGACGACGAGGTCGCCGGTCTGGATGACCGACTGGGCATGGCCCTTGGAGCGGCGCACGATGGCGTGAATGCGGGCCACCAGCTCGTCCTTGTGGAAGGGCTTGGTCATGTAGTCGTCGGCGCCGACGCCGAGACCTTTGACCTTGTCCTCGATGCCGGCGAGGCCGGAGAGGATCAGAATCGGTGTCTTGATCTTGGAGACCCGGAGCTGCTTGAGCACATCGTAGCCGGACATGTCGGGCAGGTTGAGGTCGAGGAGAATAATGTCGTAATCGTATAGTTTACCGAGATCGACGCCTTCTTCCCCCAAATCGGTCGTGTAGACGTTGAAGCTCTCCGACTTCAGCATCAGCTCGATCGACTGCGCGACGGCGCTGTCATCTTCAATCAGCAAAACGCGCATGCCAGTTCCCCATAGTCGCCGCTCCTGGGCGTCAGGTCGGCCGCATTCGCGGCACTCAACAAAACGCCTTTGAACAACTGATTCGGATCCTGACAACAGATGGTTAACAAAGTCTGATTCTGGAACGCAAGTCCCCCCGGTGCAATTTTTGTCGAATCGCCCTAAGGTCTTGCGTACGAAGCAGCTTTCGTTACCCGATTCCGTTCAAGCTCCACTTTAAGAGACGGGCCTAACCGACTCCCGCGACTCAGCCTTCTTCTGAAGGGGAGGCACGCTCAGTCTCAAAGACAGTGACGCAATGATTAATGATGCGGGTAAACACGAAGTTAAGCGCCGTTCAGAAATATGGCGAAACTTAAGGTTTTCACCGTGATGTCCCGGGATCACCGAAGGCGACCATCTCATGAGGACCCTCATATGAAGGTGCGCTGCTGATGAAGGCCCCCCGATGAAGGCGCTGGCCGAACAGATCGGCGACATCGACGGCATCAACATCTATGGCCGCGTGGTCGGCGTTCGCGGTCTGATGGTCGAGGTGGCCGGCCCTATCCACGCGATGTCGGTCGGCGCGCGGCTGGTGATCGAGACCGGCGCTAACCGCACCATTCCGTGCGAGGTGATCGGCTTCTCCGGCAACAATGCCGTGGTGATGCCGTTCGCCGGCCTCGAGGGCGTGCGCCGCGGCTGCAAGGCGGTCATCGCCAATGCCGCCAACCAAGTGAGGCCGTCCGCGGCCTGGCTGGGACGCGTCGTCAATGCGCTGGGCGAGCCGATCGACGGCAAGGGGCCGCTGCCGCAGGGCTCTTCGCCGATGCCGTTCCGCAATACGCCGCCGCCCGCCCATTCGCGCAAGCGCGTCGGCAGCCCGCTCGACCTCGGCGTGCGCGCCATGAACACCTTCCTCACCTGCTGCCGCGGTCAGCGCATGGGCATCTTCGCAGGCTCCGGCGTCGGCAAGTCGGTGCTGCTGTCGATGCTGGCGCGCAACGTCGATGCCGATGTCAGTGTCATCGGGCTGATCGGCGAACGCGGCCGCGAGGTGCAGGAATTCCTGCAGGACGATCTCGGCGAGGAGGGCCTTGCGCGCTCAGTCGTGGTGGTCGCGACCTCCGACGAGCCGGCCCTGATGCGCCGCCAGGCGGCCTACCTCACGCTCGCGGTCGCCGAATATTTTCGCGACGAGGACAAGGACGTGCTCTGCCTGATGGACTCGGTGACGCGCTTTGCGATGGCCCAGCGCGAGATCGGCCTGTCTGCCGGCGAGCCGCCGACGGCCAAGGGTTACACGCCGACCGTCTTCACCGAGTTGCCGAAGCTGCTGGAGCGTGCCGGGCCGGGATTGGGCGAGGGCGCCATCACCGCGATCTTCACGGTGCTGGTCGACGGCGACGACCATAACGAGCCGATCGCCGATGCCGTCCGCGGCATCCTCGACGGCCACATCGTGATGCAGCGCTCGATCGCCGAGCGCGGCCGCTATCCCGCGATCAACATTCTCAAATCCGTCTCGCGCACGATGCCGAAATCGGCCGATCCGCAGTTCTGGCCGGTGATCCAGCGGGCGCGCCAGGTGATGGCGACCTATGCCGACATGGAGGAATTGATCCGTCTCGGCGCCTACCGCGCCGGCTCCAGTCCCGAGGTCGACGAGGCCATCCGCCTCAACGAGCCGCTGGAAGCCTTCCTGCGCCAGCGCAAGGACGAAAAGGCATCGCTCGCGGAGGGCTATCGCCAATTGGCGCAAATCCTCGGCAATTTGGAAACGGAACGCTAACTTTGTCCGGTCATCATCCGATCCCACAGAGTAGCAGAGCCGGTCTGGGCCCCCTTCGGGCCCGTGGGGTGACCGGTATCGTCCCACGTGCAGCGGGGGGACTTCTGGGGAGTACGAGTCGATGAAGTCACGAGATACCCTCATCCGCCTGAAGAAGTTTCAGGTCGACGAGAAGCGCCGCCGGGTCACCCAGATCGAGACCATGATCGCCGACTTCCAGCGCATGTCGGTCGATCTCGAACGCGAGATCCAGACCGAGCAGGAGCGCGCCGGGATCAACGATCCCTCGCACTTCGCCTACCCGACCTACGCCAAAGCCGCGATCCAGCGCCGCGAGAACCTGACCCGCTCGGCCGACGAGCTCAAGGGCCAGCTTGAGGAAGCCAAGGCCGCACTGGCCGAGGCCTTCGAGGAGCTGAAAAAGGTCGAGCTGCTCGACGAGCGCGACCAGGCCCGCGAGCGCGCCGAGGAGAACGCCCGCGAGCAGGCCGACCTCGACAGCATCGGCCTGATGCGTGCCCGCATCGGCGCCGTCGCCTGAGCCGCTAGCCCGCCCCTCCAGGAATTGTCAAAACCCGGACCCGCAAGGTCCGGGTTTTTGCATGTGCTGTCCACAGTGTGGCGCCGCGCCCCTTGGTGGTCCGCTTGGCCGCGCGCTATGGTGGTGCGGTGCCGGGGTCTACGCGGAACGCGACGGCCCGCGTGTTGGGGGGCTGAATGCTGACGCCAGCGGAGCTGGTCGGGTTGATTGAGGCGGTGGCGAAGGGCGATCAGGCCGCGTTCGAGCGCCTCTACGCCGCCACGCGCGCGAAACTCTATGGCGTCGTGCTCCGTATCTTGCGCAGGCAGGATCTCGCGGAGGAGGTCATTCAGGAGACTTACGTCAAGATCTGGAACAGCGCCGGCCAGTTCAATCCGGCCCTGTCCTCGCCGATCACGTGGATGGCCTCGATCGCGCGCAACCGCGCGATCGACGTCGTCCGCAAGAAGTCGGAAGCCTCCATCGAGGAAGAGCCTCAGGCGATGGAGGTCGCGGCCGAAAGTCCCGATCCACTGGCCCGCCGCGAGATGACCGAGGAGCTGAAGCGGCTCTTGGAATGCATCGGCCGGCTCGAGCCGGACCGTCAGAGGCTCGTGCTGCTCGCCTATTACAACGGCTGGAGCCGCGAGCAATTGGCGGAGAAGTTTTCAGCGCCGGTCAACACGGTGAAGACGTGGCTGCGGCGCAGCATGCTGGATATCCGGGAGTGCCTCGGACTGTGATCGCTTGGATGATGAGGGTGGTTCTGGACTGCAATTGATGGCCTACACGGAGGACCATATCGCGCTCGCCGCGGAATATGCGCTCGGGACGCTCGGCGCCGACGAGCGCGCGCAGGTCGAGACCATGATGGCGGTGGACCCGGCGTTCGCCGAGATCGTGCAGGCCTGGGCCTATCGGCTCGGCGTGCTCAACCAGATGGTCGGCTCGGTCGAGCCGCGTCCGATCGTGTGGGAGAACATCAGGGCGGAGATCGCGCGCACGACCGCCGCGCAGGAGCCGCCTGCGCCTGCCGAAGCTTCGCCGCCACCACAGCCGCCTGTGCCCGAGACGTCCTCGCTGGCAGCTGCGGAATCTCCGCCCGAGAGCTCGCAGTCGGCTGAGGTGCAGCAGCCCGAAGCCGCCGCGCCTGAGGCGCCGCGTCCCGAGTTTGATGCTGTTCCGGACATCGCGCCGCAATTCATCCCGCAAGTCCATGCGCCGGATGCCAACCTCGTCCGTGCGGCCCAAGCGCCGGTGGTCGACGACAGCAATGTGATTCGTCTCGAGAGCCGGGTGAAGCGCTGGCGCACCATCGCTTCCGCCATTGGCGCGCTCGCGGCCGCGCTGCTCGTAACGCTGTCGCTGCAGATCTTGCTGCCCGACGCGCTGCCGGGCGCTTTGCGTCCCCCGCCGCGCATCCAGACGGTCGAGGTGAAGACGCCGGCCGCGCCGCTCGCCGCCTCCGCGCAATATGTTGCGCTGCTGCAGGGCCAGGGCGGTGGCCCCGCCTTCATCCTCACCATCGACGGCGCGACGCGGAATTTCACGGTGCGGAAGGTCGGCGCGACGCCGGAGCCCGGCAAGAGCTTCGAGCTCTGGCTGATCTCGGACAAGCTGCCGCGCCCGCGCTCGCTCGGCGTGATCGGTGCCGGCGATTTCACCGCGCGTCCACTGCTCGCCTCCTACGATGCCGAGGTCGTCAATAGCGCGACCTTCGCCGTCACCATCGAGCAGGCGGGCGGCTCGCCGAACGGCCAGCCGACCTCCGCCCCGGTGTTTTCCGGCAAGCTGATCGAGACCGTGCCGCCGGCCCAACCGCAGGCGCCCGCGCAAAAATAGGTGCCACGGCGACTGTCGCCACGGTCCATCCCGCTGTCGCAGCCCGACAAGTGCTCCCGAATCCGCCCTCGATTTGAACCTCGCCTCGGTCCACGGCGTCAAATTCCCGGAATTTGAACGCGATTGATGCCGGAAAGGGCGAGAAAATCAGATGGATGCAGCGAGAACGCCGGGCATCTTCCTTCACCAATATGCAGGCCTGCCGCACGGTCCGGCCTTCGAGCATTGGCGCGAGCGGGCCGTCGGTCGCTGCGGCCTCGATATCGGGCCGAGCCATGGCGACAGCATCGATTGCCGGCTGCAGATCAGCGTCGTCGACAACATCATGCTCGCCATTCCGGAAGGCGCCTCGGCGCAATATTCCCGCACGCAGAGCCACCTTGCCGACGGCAGCGACGATCTCGTCCTGATCGCGGCCCACGCAGGGCTCGTCCGCGTCGGGCAAAACGGCCACACCGTCGAGCTCACGCCCGCCCAGATGGTGCTCGTCGACATGAGCGTGACCGGGACCGTCGGCCACACCGAGGCAGACCGCTTCACCAGCATTCGCATGCCGCGCCGTGCGCTGCTCGACATCAATCCACGCGCCGAGGACAAGCTCTCGCAGGTGCTCGTCGACGGCGCAGTCGCCGAGACCATCTTCCGCTACCACGCGCTCGCCGCCAATCACGCGCCGCATCTCGATGCGGTCGGCCAGCGCCTGACCGCGCAGCACATGATCGATCTCGTCGGTCTCCTGCTCGGCACCGATGCCGAGCACGCAAGCCGCGCCCGCGGCCGCGGGCAGGCGGCGGCGCGCCTCGATCTCATGCGCGCCGACGTGATGGCCGCACTCGGCCGTAACGATCTCTGCCTCGCCGAAGTTGCGACGCGCTCAGGCCTCAGCCCGCGCCAGGCCCAGCGCCTGTTCGAGCAGGCCGGCACGACCTTCACCGAATTCGTGCTGGAGCAGCGCCTGCTCCACGCGCGCAAGCTGCTCGGCGATCCCCGCGCCAGGATGCGCAAGATCAGCGACATCGCGCATTCCTCCGGCTTCTCCGATCTGTCCTACTTCAACCGCGCCTTCCGCAAGCGCTTTGGCGCGACGCCGTCGGAGCTGCGCGAGGCATAAATCGCGATTTTGTGCAGCGGCGCGGACGCCGCCGCATTTGGTCGGCGCCTGTTGTTGCGCTAGTCTGTCTCCGCGGGCTGACCGCGGGTGTCGGGAAAGTGCAGTAGGCGGAGATGGCGCGTATCGTCGTGCTCGGCGCCGGGTTTGCGGGCTTGTGGGCGGCCATCGGCGCTGCGCGCAAGCGCGAGGAGATCGGCGCGAGCGACCGCGACATCGAGATCCGTCTCGTCGACCGCAATCCCTATCACAACATCCGCGTGCGCAATTACGAGGTCGACCTCAGCGAGGTCGCGCTTCCGCTCGGACAATTGCTCGATCCGATCGGTGTCAGCCACGGCCTCGGCGAGGTCGAGGCCATCGATCCGGCCCGGCGCGAAATCTCGCTCGTCACCAGCGCCGGCAAGGAGACGCTGCACTATGACCGCCTCGTGCTGGCGCTCGGCAGCGCGGTGATGCGCCCCGATATTCCCGGCCTGGCCGCACACGCCTTCGACGTCGACACCTATGCCGCGGCGCTCCGCCTTGAAGATCATCTAGTTTCGCTCGGACGCAGCGCGCCGTCTCCGGGCCATTCAACGGTGGTCGTGGTCGGCGCCGGCTTCACCGGCATCGAAGTCGCAGCTGAGATGCCGGACCGGTTGGCGCGCGCAGGGATCACCGGCAGCCGCCGCATCATCCTGGTCGATCCCAATCCGAGCGTCGGCGCCAGCATCGGCGCGAACGCGCGCCCGGTGATCGAGACGGCCCTGGCTTCGCTCGACATCGAGACGCGGCTCGGCGTGCGTGTCGCCGCGATCGAGGCCGCGGGCATGCGCCTGAGTTCGGGCGAATTCATTCCGGCACGGACGGTGATCTGGTGCGCGGGCATGCGGGCAAGCCCTTTGGCGGCGACCTTTCCGGGCGGGCGCGATTCGCTCGGGCGCCTGCTCGTCGATCCCTTCATGCGCGTGGCCGATGTCGGCGGCGTGTTCGCGGCCGGCGACGTCGCCTCGAGCGTGATCGACGGGCTGCATCCGACATTGATGTCCTGTCAGTTCGCCCGTCCCATGGGCCGCTTCGCCGGCCACAACGTGGTCGCCGATCTCGTCGGCCTGCCCATGCTGCCGCTGCGGATCGACTGGTACGTCACCGTGCTCGACCTCGGCGGCTGGGGCGCGCTCTATACCGAAGGATGGAATCGCGAGGTCCGTGCCACCGGCGCGGCCGCGAAGGCGACCAAACAGACCATCAACCGCAAGCGCATCTATCCGCCGCTCTCGGGACGCAAGGACGAGCTGTTCGCTGCCGCCGCCCCGACCGTGCAGGCGCCGCCGCCGACGTATGGGGGAAGGTAGTTGGCAGGCAGGGCCGTGCCGCTTGCTCCGTCATTGCGAGCGCAGCGAATCAATCCAGAGTCTTTCCGCGGAGGCAGTCTGGATTGCTTCGCTGCGCTCGCAATGACGAATTGGACGCGCGTGCGCTCGCAATGACGAGGTACCAGAAATGGGAAAGCGCCCGTGGGGGGCGGGCGCTTTCTGTAGTCGACTTGGGGTTGGGGTCGTCTACATATCCACGTGGCGACTTTGGGGGGCTGGTAAAGAGCCGCGTGAATTCACAAAACTCGTCAGGTCTCCTTAGCGAACGAGGGACGCGTTCGAACTGGTGACAACGACCGGCTTGCCGGCCTTGATGACGCGGGCGGTCTGGGTCAGGCCTTCATCCGAACCCGAGCGTGCCGTAATGCCGAGGCCAGCCACCGCGATCCCTGCGACGAGGGCGACGACCACGATTTTCAAATGGGTCGCGCGATCTGCGCTGTAGATCGAGTGGTTCATGGAAGCCTCCTGCCGCCATCTACCCGAAGTAGTCGCCAGCCGTTTGAGGCAGGTTCATGCTTCCGGTGCCCATCAACCTAGTATCGGGGGGATTCGTTCCCAAGGGGCCATCACAAGGGCGTGATATGACGTGATAGATCGCGATCAAAGGCGACCCTTGATCGTTCTTTTATATAATTATTTCAAAGCTATAATGAGCCTAGTGCCGGGCTTTAGAGGCCTTGGTCGACAAGGCGCCAGGAACTCAAAAACCATTTGCCTGTGGCTGAAAAACACACGGCTTCTTAAGGCAAATCAGATGCTTCCGACGGTTTTCAGCCTCGCCCTGGGGTGGATTTCCGCCTGCGACAGCACGGTGGTCTGGGCCCGGAACCGTTCCACCAGGGAGCGCACGAAGGGCCGAATGGAAGCGGAGGTGACCAGCACCGGCGCCTCGCCCTCGCGGGCGGCGCGCTCGAAAGCCTCGCGCACGGCGGTCATGAATTCCGAAAGTTTCGAGGGCTGCATGGCAAGGCTCCGCTCCTCGCCCTGGCCGATGATGGATTCGGCAAAAGCCTGCTCCCATTTCGCCGACAGCGCGATCAGCGGCAGATAGCCGGCGTAAGAGGTGTTCTGCGCGCAGATCTGCCGCGCTAGGCGGGCGCGGACGTGCTCGACCATGGTCGCGGGGTTGCGCGAGAAGGCGAGCGAATCCGCGATGCCTTCGAGGATGGTGGAGAGGTCGCGGATCGAGATGCGCTCGGCGAGCAGCAGCTGCAGCACGCGCTGGATGCCGGAGACCGTGACCTGGCCCGGGACGATGTCCTTGACCAGCTCGCTCTGCTCCTTCGGCAGCTCCTTGAGCAGCTTCTGCACCTCGCCGTAGGACAACAGGTCCGACATGTTGGCCTTGAGCAGCTCGGTGAGATGGGTCGAGAGCACGGTCGCGGCGTCGACGACGGTGTAGCCCTTGAGCGAGGCCTCTTCCTTGAGGCTGGCATCGACCCAGGTTGCGGGCAGGCCGAAGGTCGGCTCGGTGGTGTGGATGCCGGGCACCTGCACCTGGCCGCCGCCGGGGTCCATGACCATGAACTGGTTCGGCCAGATCTTCCCGGTGCCGGCGTCGACCTCCTTGATCTTGATGATGTAGGTGTTGGCCTCGAGCTGGACGTTATCGAGGATGCGCACCGCCGGCATCACGAAGCCCATCTCGATCGCGAGCGAACGGCGCAGCGCCTTGATCTGCTCGGTGAGGCGGTCGGTGCCGTCAGGGCCGTTGACCAGCGGCAGCAGGGCGTAGCCGAGTTCGATCTTAAGGTCGTCGATCTTGAGCGCGGCCGAGATCGGCTCTTCCGTCGCGGCAGCGCCCGGCGCACCCGGCGTTCCCGGAGCGGGCGCGGCGTGAACGGCGGCTTCGGCCTTGGCCGCCACGCGGTTGCGGTTGCGGGCGTTCCAGGCCAGCGCGCCGGCGCCGGCGCCGAGCGCGAGGAAGGGCAGGGTCGGAATGCCCGGCAGCGCCGCCAGCACCAGCATCACCGCCGAGGACATCGCCAGCGCCTGCGGATAGCCGGAGAACTGCTTCATGAGCGCCTTGTCGGCGGCGCCGGAGACGCCGGCCTTGGAGACGAGCAGGCCGGCCGCGGTCGAGACGATCAGCGCCGGCACCTGGGTGACAAGGCCGTCACCGACGGTCAGCAGCGTGTAGGTGCGCCCCGCGTCGGCGAAGGACATGCCCTGCTGCGCGACGCCGATGATGATGCCGCCGACGACGTTGATGAACACGACCAGGAGGCCGGCGATGGCGTCGCCCCGGACGAACTTGGAGGCGCCGTCCATGGCCCCGAAGAAGCCGCTCTCGTCCTCGAGCTCCTTGCGCCGCTCCTTGGCGACCTTCTCGTCGATCAGGCCGGCGCCGAGGTCGGCGTCGATCGCCATCTGCTTGCCGGGCATGGCGTCGAGGTGGAAGCGGGCGGCGACTTCGGCGATGCGGCCCGAGCCCTTGGTGATGACGACGAAATTGACGATGATCAGGATGGCGAAGACGATGATGCCGATGACGAAATTGCCGCCCATCACGAAGTTGCCGAAGGCCTCGATGACGTGACCGGCGGCGGCCGTGCCCTCGTGCCCGTGCGACAGGATCAGCCGGGTTGAGGCCATGTTGAGCGAGAGCCGCAGCATAGTCGAGATCAGGAGGACGGTCGGGAAGGCCGAGAACTCCAGCGGCGTCTGGATGAACAGCGACGTCATCAGGATCAGGATCGAGAGCGTGATCGAGATCGCCAGGAACACGTCCAGCACGATCGCGGGCAGCGGCAGGATCAGCACCACCAGGATGGTGAGAACGCCGAGCGCCAGCGCGATGTCGCCGCGCTTGAGGACGGTGACGATGTCATTGAGGGAAGGGATCGAGGGCCTTGCGCTGCCTACGCCCTGTCCTGCCGTGACGTCGACCATGGTAGCTGCCTCCCCGCGCGACTGCCGTCCGCGCGCCCCAAACGTCTGCGCGGCGGCCGACGGGCCGCCGTTCCGAAAGTGAGGCACCGCACTGGCGTCCACGGGAGCTCCCGTTCTAAACGCGGCCGACGACACTCGACTTCACCCGGCAATTCTTGCCGGGTGTATGGTTAGCAAAGGGTTAACGGAGGGGGTGGGAGGAGCTCAGACCGGGATGT
>NZ_JADYVQ010000041.1:0-14459 GCF_020193895.1 Bradyrhizobium sp. NBAIM14
TGGGCTTGATCACTTCGAAGGGCGATCATGGCAGGGTCTTCATCGCCACGCCCTGATGACAATGATTGCCTACGCCTTCTTGCAGCACCGTCGCCTCGCACATGCGGGACGGAAAAAAAAGAATCAATGGGCCTCCGCCTCAACCAACCATGCCCGCCGTACGCCACGCCATCGTCGATCTCATTCTTCGGCCGCCATCGCAGCGAGGCCCGCACTGCAGAAGACGAATCCGTGAAAAACCACAGCACAAACCAAATCTGCCAAAGTAGTGCTAGGGCGCCGTGCACCATTTTAGTGACTAGCAGCATCCGACTGCGTGCCTTGTCCCGAGAGCGGAAAGAGGTTTCTCATGTCTAAAGCAAAGCGACTTGAAATGATCAACCCGCCACCGCCGTAGAGCTCGACTGGCCGCCATACGAGGGACTTTTCATGTTTGACAAGAAGCGCCGCCAATTTCTGCAGAGACGTTCGGGAGATAGTCTGAAATCGAGGGTCCGTCTAGGTGTACAACGGCGGAATTTTGTCGCGGCATCCGCGGCGCCCATCTTGATCGCTGGTCGCGCGTCTTGATGCGAAACGAGCCGTTCCGATCTGGCGCTTATGACCGTCTGCCTAACAATCACTAGCCAGCAGACCATCATCGCCACTTTGGAACGGGAGCAGGCAATCAAGACGCGACAGGTGCTTTGACTTCAATTCAGCCTCCCCGGCCGGTAGACTCCCACTCGGGCCCGCACTGCTTCCAAATCACGGCGAAATGCCGTTCTGGTAGATGCGATCCGCTCTGCAGGCGATGACCTTCCCGGTCAGCTTCTTCCGCTGCTTTGAGGCTGGCCGTTTCGGGCTTAGCGGCGCGTGGCAGGGACAGCGTCCGCTCCAGCGCAACCGAATGACGCCGAGTCGCGCCCGCACTGCCTACAATCCAAGGCTGATCTCCAAGTCGCCGCCACCTACCAATCAGGTGCCGAGTCACGTGCCCGCTAACTTCAACCACAGGGATGAACAGTGCACGTATTCACCGGCGCACAGCCGCCCGGCGAGATATTTCCCGATCAGCATGTCGGCTTCATGCCTCATCAACGGGTCGCGCTTGTCCGTCGATAGGTCGGTCCGAATCCCGGCGGTGACGGCTGTTGCGACCGGTTAGAAGGTGGTGGTTGCATTGGCTTGTCCGGACTAGGTGCCGAGGGCGAACCGCGAGCCTGGATCGGACGAGGCGAACGTGATCGTTGCCATTGGTCCGAAGTCCGGCAGGACGGGGCAGGGTCGCACAAGTAACGCGTCGACTGTCGGCTTTCAGACCAAGCCCGACAACTGACCCTAGAGCCCCGCTCCGAACTGCCTGCAGAACCTCCAATTCTCGACTCGGCACGGCCTTTGCTCGGTCTGGGCAGCATCACCGAATGCTCCAGATGCGGTGATGTTTAGGGGCGGGCTCGGCGCCGCGTCGCCGCTAGCGTCTGGCCCGCCCCGCCGGTTTGCTGTGGAGGCGAGGTGAATCAGATGTTCAAGTGGTGGCGATCGGATTCGCTCACGCTCGTCGCCGCCATATCGGACGAGGATACCAACGAACCGTGTAAGTAGCACAGCATCAGCGTCTCCCTGAGCGGGAAAGGAGACCGCCTGTCCACGAGTTCTTCGTTCGAGACAAGTTAGGAGCGGAAAGTGCACCCGCAGCTCGGGAGCAGCAGGCGGCAATATCGAGCCGCAAGACGTTGGAGCAAAGATGCACACTGGAATGGGAGTGTCGTACAACGTTGAAAAGGGCTGGGGCTTCATCCGGCCTGATGACGGCAACGGCAAAGATTTGTTCGTGCACATATCGGGCCTTTGCGACTGCGAAGGGGCTGATCTGGTGCCGGGCACGCGTGACATTCGATCTTCGCTTTTGTCATCGAGCGGGAAGCGTCGGCTGAGCATGCCGGCAAGCAGAAGGTGCTGATCGGCGAGGAGGTGTCGGAGCGTCTGGATGGGGAGCCGGCGAAGTTCCGTGTCATCGTCAGACACCGTCCCAAGTATGCCTTCGGCATCCCGCTGAACAATCGACTAAGGCGGGGATACGGAACTCGTCGCGGGAGCGACCAAGTGGAGGTGGGTGCACCATTCGAAGCCATAGTTGGTTACATGACGAAGCTCTCGGGGATTCTAAGTAAACGGGAACGTTGTCACTGGTGCTCGCTGGCAGTCTGATTCTCGAAACAACCTACGCTTAAGGAGCTTGAATTGTAGAGGAAGCGCCCTCCGCCCTCCCCCGGGGCTGATAAGCGGTCATCGCCCCTTGAATAACCTTTAGGTTCCTGTCGAAGCTGAAACACGCTCGATCAACTCCAGAGCGCGGCCCACGTCTTGGGGCCGACAATTCCGTCAGCCTTCAACGGATTACCACCGAAATCAAAGTGGGATGCTTGGAATGCCTTCACCGCAGTCTCAGGGTCACCGGTCCGAAGATGCCGTCGTCTGTTCCAGGATGAAGATAGTGTCGCTCAATCAACGCCCTTTGCGCGTTCTTTACTGCTTCACCTTTCGAGCCTGGCTTAATGAGTCGCCCGTTCTTTAATCGCGGGCACGGTATCAAGTGGCCGTTCCGTCATGGAGATTGCCAAGCTCCGAGGGGAGACGACGAGCTCCTGAGGATGGTCCGCCTCGTCACCCTGAAACTTAACAGGCCCAAAACGAGATGAGAGACGCCGGCGTGGCCGCACGCGAGGCGCGCGCAATCGCTCGGCGTTTCAGTCTCCACGTTTGTAGGAGCGCGACCATGCGCTGCGGCGGCAGATCGGGGAATTCTTGCGCTACCCGCTCTCGGCAATGCGCTCCTTGCGCACGGCCGTCCCGCGATCGTTCGTCCCGAGAACGGTGCCGAGTACAACGCGAAAGCTACCCGCGTCTTCCTTGTGTCGCTCAATATCGCCATCTCCCGCTCGAAGAAAGGCCGTCACTGGAGAATGGGTGCCGGGAGAGTTTCTACGACAAATTCAAGATCGACCTCGGCGATTCCGGTCCGCTTCTCTTCCCTCGGCGAGTTTGTCGCTGACATCTACAGACAGATTCACTACGACAACGATGATCGCATCCGACAGCGGAGCGGCTAGTCGTGCTCGTGGGCATGCTGGGGGCTAAAACTCGGCGTCTTACGAAACGGCTGCGGCACGTTCGTCTAAGTCACCGACAATCCGCAGTCAGTCAGATCGACCACGACGTCGCTCGCAGAGATGACACCTCTCCGATGAGTAATCGCTAGCACAGTTACATCCTCAGCCAGGGTGCGTATATGGTCCATAATGTCCCGCTCAGTACGTTCGTCGAGTGCGGAGCTCGCCTCGTCGAGAAGAAGGATCGCCGGCTGGCCATAGAGCGCGCGGGCAATAGCAACGCGCTGCCGCTCCCCGCCGGAAAGCTTCAAGCCGCGTTCTCCAACGGTCGTTTCAAATCCTTCTGGTAGCGCCTCGATCAACGGCAGAATAGCGGCTTCTTTCGAGGCACCGCGAAGGCGTGCCTCGTCGCGGGGCCGTCCTAACAAAATGTTGTCAGCTAGCGACTCATTGAGCAACATCACGTCCTGCGGTACGAGAGCAACTGCGGCATACCAATCCGCGCGATCGACGCTTGCTATATCGGTTCCATCGACGAGAATTCGGCCGTAGTCGGGCTCAATCGATTTCAGGGCAAGCTTAAAGATCGTGGACTTCCCCGATCCGGTTTTACCCACAAGAAAGGTAATCCCGCCGCGCCCGGCCTTAAACGAGACGTTGGTAACGCCGCGTCCGTTGTCGTAGGCATAACCAACGCTCTCGAAAGAGAGCTGGCCAGCGGAGGGCTTGAAATCGTGAGCATGAGATGCTTGCCGCTCTTCTGGTGCGGCCCACAGTCTACCTAAAGGGATGAGGTCGGCTCGCAACCGCGCCACGTCAGAGATCGCCCTCGCGACCGTCTCAAAGGGCATATTGAGCTGAAGCAGAAGCGTATTGAATAGCACCATACCGCCGATCGTGACCGCGCCGGCGTGATATTCAGGTATAAGAAGGAGAAGTGTGACCGCAAATTGTAGCGCGACGGCGAGGCCGAGCACGGCGATGTAAACCAGTCGGTGCAACACGTAGGCTCGCCAGTTATCACGCACCTCCCGCGCCCTTATCATAAAGCGTTCGTTCATCCAGGAGTGACTGCCGAAATGGCGCAACGCGTCCATCGCGTTCATGACGTTGCCGACGAACCGAGCATTCTCCTGTCCGGCTTCGACCGCCGCATCCAGGAACGCGCGTGCCTGACGCGTGGAACTCAAGCTCAACCCAATCGCGATTGCTCCATAAACGGCGACGATTGCAGCGATCTGGATGCAGCAGGGATGAAGACGACAATCCCAAGCTGGACCAACGTCGTCAATGCGCTGCGCCCGCGAGCGGCCGCACTCTGTATCTCCGCCGGATTGCACTCAAGAAAAAAGGCTGCGGTTTTCCTTAAGATGCGATCGAAGAAGCGAGTTGCAGCAATGAAGCCCAGGTTCTCGGCTGCCATTAAGGAGAGATACTGCAGCATGCGCTGCAATGCAGAGGCTACGCCGATCAAAACTGCATATCCTGCGAAACCCCAAGCAACCGCCGACATGTCTTCGCTGCGCGGAAGACCATCAATGAGACACGAAAATACATAGGGGCCTGCGAGGCTGCTGGCGCTGGAGATCAGCACCACCGCCGCAACGATGAGAAGCAAGCGCCGATCGGATCGCCAGTACGCATGCAGAATTTCGGAAGCCGGCGACAATACGCTGTCGTTGACCTGATCTGCGGCGGATCCAGAAAATGGGGCTTTGCTTGCACTTAGAGAGCTGACATGGCCTTGCGATCTGAATTCCATACGATCTCACGTAAAGTTGCGGCTGTGCGGTTTGCTGCCGTTCACCATTACTAGACACCAACCCAATTCTGTCCAGCACGGTCTTTCAACTGCCGACATTGGTGGGTTGTCGCCCGCCTTCTACATGAGAGACTTTCTATTGTGACTCGGCACGTTGCCGCGCCACTCTTGCTTTTACTGAAACCTCGACTTGAGACGACGAGAAGCCCGATCACCCGGAGATTGACATGAAGAGCGCAACTGCAGACACGCCTAAGCGGCCATCGCGGCCCGATACAACTGACCTCCCCTTACCGGTGCTGCCACCTCCCACAATTGAGGGAGAGAAGGCTCCTTTCCCTAACGACAGCGCTAACCAGGGCTACCTTTAAGATCATTCGTCACTCGGTTACCGCCGCTCACACGAGAGGCGGTAACGTTTAAGTCGAGGAACAAATGCTCAAGGCCACTCTGAAAATAGCCGATTTGGAAAACTTCGATCCTTTTGCCAAAGGCAGTTCGATAGAGTTTGGTGAAAGCTACATCTGGCCATTCCAACATAAGAGCCTTGAGAGCTCGTTAGTGACGAACTCTGAGCAATGGTTCTTCGTCATACGCGAGCGTCAAGGGGTGGCGGACGGGACTGGCGTCCATTCGGTCCCCATAGCCCATGCGTCCACGGATCAGTTTCGTCAGCACTACCAAGACTGCATGCACTGGCCGCTCGATTTTATCGTGATCGAGGCCGCTCGCCGGGGTCCCCGGTTGCGTGTATGAGCAGGTCATATAGGCAGCCTCCCAATTTACTTCCACGTGGAGGAACGCACTCGTACGGTTACGCTTTCCTGGGATTTCGTGGATCTTTTGGATAAATCGCGAGCGATTGATGCAGAAATTATAGCCCATCATCTATCTATGAGAACGTTCTACTCTGCGCGACAGGCCTGCGTTGGCGTTAACCTGCTGACTGCTGGCGCCACCTTGTACGTCGACAGATCGGAGACGTCATTTGAGTACGGCGCGACAACTTCATCAGCCCCTGAGCTCAATGGACGAGAGAAGAGCAATCATGCCCTTGAGTTTTCTGATACTCTTCAGGCGGTTGTTCGTTCACGGCCGACGGCCTTCTGCGCAAGCGCTGTGGAGCTGAGCGGAGGAATGGACTCCGCTTCCGTCGCAATTGCTGTTAGCAAGAGCGTAGCATCGCTGGCATGTGGCGGGATACTATTGGGCGACGGGAGTAGCCCCAAGCAGATTGACCGCCGAGCGAGCATTTTGAGCGCACTGAATTGCCGCGATCACGAAGTTGAAATGCACGCCCACATGCCTACGATTGATCTAGATCTTGACCTGAAAGGACGCTTGCCACTCATTTCAGAGTATTACCTCGAGGCGTTCGGGTCACTCTGGGATCGGTTTCGCGGTGATGGCTGCGAAATAATCTGGAGCGGCATAGGAGGAGACGAGCTTTGCGCTCGCTTCAGCAACGACGAGGAGGAACCCAAATCTCCGTCTTCACCCCACCTGGATATCGCGCTTGGACTTGCAGAAGACCTGTTGACGAAACGCGGGCTCGACGCCGCTCATTCATCCTTCCTTTTTAGCGCCCCCATCAGCGCCACTCTATCCACAACTCTGCTGGCAAGTCTTTGTCATGCTCGCCCACTCGCGACGCGAGGACTTTGGCCCATCCGCCCATTCGGCGATCCGAGATTGATTAATTTTGGAGCTAAGCTTCCGTTTGCACTTCGCTCGGGCAAGGAACTTCTCCGTTCTTATTTGCGTGAGCGCTTGGGCTCTGACGTATTTCCACGCGGTTACGCAAAGGAGACTTTCGCGCTTGTGCTGCCAAGGGCGATTGCGGCTCGTGCGGACATAATTTCATCACAGCTTGCTTCTTGCGCCTTAGCCGACTTCGGCCTGGTTTCGCAGGAGGCTGTCATGGCGCTTTTGAACAGGGTGATAACAACACACGAACTTTCCGCAACGAGCACCTTGGTTCGTTTTTTATGGGCGGAACGTTTCGTTCGGCAACTCTGTTGATTTCGCCATTATCAGCCATGGGACTTCCGCAAAGTACCGTTCATTGCAGCTACCGCTTAAGACCATTTTTCAAGGACAGCTATGTTGATCTCGGGGACCAGACCGGGCGGCGTCTTTCGCGAAATCTACGAGGTGAAGTCGAGTTGCGCGCGCACGGCGCTCTACAAGGCGATCGGGCAAGTCGCGATTCACGACGATACTCGGAATGGCGATTGCAAGCGCCTCCTTGTTCTGCCGAATGGCGAAGCCAACCCTGCAGATGCGGCAATGTGGCACGTGCTCTCACCCGTGCGGAGGTCTCCCGTGAATCGCGGCGGAACGCGGCTACCCGCGGCGGCGGGTTGGATTATCGGGCCACAACTGCACAATGGCAACAGACCGATCTGCCCGCCGGCCCAAGCCGCCTAAGCTTGCGCCCAACGCAGCCTTGCGCACTTATGTGGCGGAGAGACTTTCCGGCAGTGTTGTAGCCTCGAGCGGAGCTTGTATTGCTGGTCCCACCGTTCGGTGGAACGGCCGCCGGCATGGCCAGCGAAAGGATCGACGATGGGCCAAGGCATGGAAGTCTGAGCAGATTGCCCGACGCTTGTCGATCGACTTCCCGGACGAGGGCGGATTCAAACGGTCGTCGCAGCGCCCAATTTTTCACTCATGATATAATTCGTCAAGCGCTTCTGTCGGCGTTTTCCAGCCCAGTGTCTTCCTCGGTCGGGCATTCAGGACCCCTGCTACAGCGGATATCTCGTCGGCGCTGTGGATGCTCAGGTCTGTGCCTTTCGGGAAGTACTGCTGCAGCAAGCCGTTGGTGTTCTCGTTAGTGCCGTGTTGCCAAGGGCTTTGAGGATCGCAGAAGTAGACTTGGATACCCGCATCGATCTTGAGGCGGTCGTGCTGAGCCATTTCCGCTCCTTTGATCCCAAGTCAGCGTGCGACGTAGCTCTTCGGGCAAAGTGATGATGGTGCGCGAGATCGCGTCACGCACGGCTTCCACTCCGTGTCCCGCGAGTGCAGGTCCGTTCTTCTTACGTGGAACTTCGCCATGCCCGCCAGCCGGGGAAGGTGCAGTAGCATTGTGAAGCGCGTCGTGCGCTCGACCAACGTGCCGATCGCCGAGCTGCCAAGACCGAGAATGAGGTCTCCCTCCCAATGTCCCGGCACTGCTCGATCGGCCGCTTCAGCGGGGCGCTCACTGATCATGATCGCCGGCGAGACGAAGTTCTTGCCTCGCCTGCGTGCGCGCGCCCTGGGCACGCGCAACACGCGCCCGGTTCGCAAGCAGGCCGTCAGCTCGCTGCGTAGTACACCGCGGCCCTGTACGAAGAGAGACCTGATAAATGGCTTCGTGGCTGATGCGCATCGTCTTGTCGTCCGGGAAGTCGATCGGCAAGCGTCGGGCAATCTGCTCAGGGCTCCATGCTTTGGCCTATCGTCGATCCTTTCGCCGGCCATGCCGGCGGCCGTTCCACCGAACGGCGGGGCCCGGAATATAGGCTCCGCTCGGGGCTACAACGCCGCCGGCAAGTCTCTCCGCCGCATAAGTGCGTGTGTGTTTCGCGGGATCGTGAGCAAGGTTTTCGGAGCCTAGCACTGCTTCGGCCGACAACTCAACCGGCTTAGGGATGGGCCTCGTCGTTAACGAGGAAGCCCGATGCCTACCCAGAGATTGTCGATGCGCCGGATCAAGGAAGTTCTTCGGCTAAAACATAAGGCCTGCCGGCGCAGGCCATCGCGCGCACCCTAGACATCAGGAGCTGCGCCGGCGCAATGTGACCCGCCGCTTGCTCTGCGAGGAGTACCGCGCAGGCAATCCCGACGGTTTCGGATACACCTGGTTCTGCACGACCCTACGAGGCCTGGAAGGGACGGGCCCGGCCGTCAACGCGGCAGCCCCATCTGGGTGGCGAGCAGGTGTTCGTCGATTTCGCCGGCGACACCATCGACGTCATCGACTCCTTGACCGCGGAAGTGCAGCCGATGAAGCTGTTGGTGGCAGCGATGGGCGCTTCGAACTATACCTACGCCGAGGCCTGCGCGAGCGAGGGATTGGCCGACTGGATCCGGGCGCACGTCACCTGTTCGCCTTTCTCGGCGGGGCCCCGACGTTCGTGGTCTGCGACAACCTCAAGGCCGGTGATGAGTGAAAATCACCAGCGTGCCTTCGGCACGACTTGCGCATCTCAGCCTTCAGAAAAGCTACTGACTTGAAATGCCGAGTGGCGGCGTTATGCGGCAGGAAACGCTGCCGACAGGCTGACATCCTGATCCTCCTGAAATAGTTCATGCGCTCAGCGGCGGTCGTCATCGCACGATGCTCGTCGCCATTGATCGCGAATCGGTCCAGAGCGTCGCGCCGGCGAACGTCACGCCCGCCGAGGCGGATAGTCTCGTTCTGCAGCACGAACACGTTGCTGGCGGCCGCGGCGGCCTTAGCCTCCCGAGGGTACGGTCGATGTCCGCACCGTAGGCGAGGTCGCCAGCAACCACCATGACGTCGAAGGCCGGACGGTCTGCCGGTGCCTGGAGGTCAGCCGCGGGTGAGCTCGACATGAATGTCGGACATGGTCCAGAGCCGCACGGTCGAGAGGCCCGGCTGACGCCATCGCCTCGAATAAAGTCGTCGATGGCCGGCGCGAAAACGACCTCGTTCGAGACGCAGCGAGGGCATCGTGCTGCGTCGGATGGTAGGTGAACTCGCCTTGCTGGTCCTAGGCGCTACAGCGAAATCTGGCCATCTTAGCGCTCCTGCTGCGGCGAGGGCGGCGGCACCTCGGTCAAAGTGTCGGCGTCGCGGTCGTAAGCGCGTAGTAAACGCTGGCCTGGCCTCGCCAGCGGCGCAGCCGGCGGACGTTGTCGAAGCGCTGCCCCAAGCGGGGCGGCACTGGATCGCCGGCCGCGTGCTCTGCGCAGCGGGTTTCGAGCCACCCTTTGTTGGCATGCAGCCGGCCTTCCGCGCCGCAAATCTCGCAGGTGCAGGCGGAGCGGGCGACGGCCAGGTCAACTGCATGGCCGATCGCGGACTCGGTGGACTTCGAGGCTTCGGTGTCCCAGTCGACGAGCAGGATGCCCATCTTCTGCTTGATGCGGACGAATTCGAAGGTCTCGCCGTCGCGGAGCGCGACTTCGATCCTGCGACAGAGCCGGACCAGGATATCCTGCCACCCTCGATCGCAGTGCGGGTAGCCGAACGAGCGGCTAGGCTCCTAGGCCGTCGTGAGGAACAGACGCGGGTGCCACAGCATGAGGTCGCGGCGCCAATCCATGTCATTACTCCCCCATCTCATTACTCCCGACCTCCAGGCTGGAGGGGCGATATCGACAAGAACATCGTTCGCGCGATCGTACCGCCTGCAGGTGACCTTATGACCGACGACGCGCTGCACAATGCAGATGTCCTCCAGCCCCGGACACCTCTCGACGGCCGTGCCCTGGGCATGAGTCTCGCAGCGGATGCCATCCCCCTCCGAGCTCGATCTCGATGGTGAGGTCCGCAGCAGGTGAGCGCGCGCGGAGAATCGCGGTGCACATGGCGCAGATGGGCGCGGGCCGCGCCGATACGCCGGTGGAGGGGGCGCCGCTCGATCGAGTTCGACCCGCGTGACCTCCGGATACTCGAGCCCATCACGGAGGCGGCCGCCAGCTACTAACTCGAGCTCTCGGCTCTGGAATAACATCGGCCTGCCCGCACTTCGTGCTCCCGGTGCCGCTGTCCCGATGGTCGCACCATACTCCACGATGTAGAACACCGCAGCGGGAACGTTGGCACCGAGACATCTCACCAATTTGCTCGATCGCCTCAACGAGGAGATCAGGCGGCGCACCTATGTCGTGCGAATCCTCCCCAATGCCGAGAGCTGTTTAAGGCTGGTACGGGCGCTGACCGTCGAGCGCCATGAGGCCTGGCTCGAGGACCATCGCGCGCTACGCCGGCGGCCTGACGATGCTCAGGCCCACCAAGGGGATGCACGCCCCCCTCTCCGCCGCCGTCGCTCGCTAGGGCTACGCTTTTGCGCAAGCGAGCGACGGCGGCTCCGAGGGGATGGCTCGGCCGGATCCCATGATCGATTTTGCTGAACTTGACGCACAGAACTGCCGATCCGGGCCGTCGTCGTGGTGCGGCTGCCGCTGATCGTAAGCGAGCCGAACGCCTTTCGTCTGCGGCCTGAACGTCTTTATTGTCTCCACGGCAAGCGGCCCCGTGGGCCGCTTTTCGTTTTGTGAATGGGCGCGCAGTCTCGTCAGCTTTCAGTAAGCTAGTCCCAATAATTGGTTGTTGGGTTTAGCGGGGGTGGCACGGACATTGCTGTGGTTTCCAGAGCAGTGGGGTGGAGTGTCACCTTCCGCTAAACTCACCAGCAGTGCGGATGCGGCAGGTGCTTCAACTCAGCCCCCCTGGTCGGCCGGCACCGTGTCGCGCCCACTGCTTCTAAATCACGGGCCATTCCCGGTTCTGTAAGTTACGCTCGTTCTGCGAGCGATGACCTCCCGGTCAGCTTCTGCCGCTGCTTTGAGGCTGGCCGTGTGGGGGTTAGCGGCGCGTGGCAGGGACAGCGCTTCCCCTGTGTATGCGTGGGGGTTACTTGAGCGCCGAGTCACGTGACCGCTAACTATCGGCAGTGCGGGCGGGGCAGGGACAGCGTCCGCTCCGGCGCAACCGAACGGCGCCGAGTCTCACCCGCACTGCCTGCGATCTGAGGCTGATCCCCGAGCCCCGCGAGGCTGCAACCCCGGTTCTGGTAGTTGTGCCACGGCTTTTTGCGATGAATGTATCCCACCGCCAGCTTCTTCCGCTGTTTGAGGCTGGCGCGTGGTAGGGAGAGCGCTTTTTCTCCAAGCGGGCGCCGAGCCACGTGGCCGCTAACGTTCCCGCTGTTTAGGTCGCGGCTACCACCTTGAGCGGCCTGTCGACCCGGGACCGGTATGATCCTTTAGGCCATCGATCACCTTGAGCGCCACTTCGAGTTCATCTCGAAGATGCTTCGTAATCCGCAGTCCGCTCGCAAGCTCCTCGCGGCTGATTTCCGCGCCGTGGGCGACTTTTTGTTCTAAGTCGCGTATAGCGTGGTCGATCTTTTGCAGCGAGAACGTGCCAAGCATCATCCGGCTCCGTCCACGATTAAGGGTCGGTCATCCGGCCGCGCGGGTAGGACCCACAACGTAAAAATGCGTCCATTACATGGTTGAGTAAAGCGGGTGGCGTTGGGGGAAAATCTTTTCCCATCTCGCGTCTGAGCGCCTCGAATTCGGCTAAGGTCGAAAGAGGGCACTCCGCCACCGCGTACATTTTTGTGCAGATAACTTCAACCCGGAATCGCCGAGCGGCCAGCTGCTCTTCAGTTCGCTGTGGCCCCTAGGTGTCTTCTGCCGGGGTATGGCTTGGCCTACGGGCGTAGTCCGTGAATGCTTGGATTGCCGCTACCACATCGGTCCTAGGCACGGCGGTTACTCCTATGAGCGGAGCCAGCTCGAACAGTTGCGGGCCGAGCGCTTCAATATGACATGCACGCGGGGCGCGGCAACCCACCGGTACTGGTAGGTGCTCTCCAGTTCTTCTCCACCATACAATGGTAGCACCTTGGGGAATTTGAACCTCTCGGGCGGAAAGGTGGCCAGCCCCGGTCTTCGAGGACGGGCTGGCTACCATCGCTTGCGACACCGTTTGGGCGACCCCGCACCCGGACTCGTCGCCCTAAGCCGGTTCCAGCATCTTGATCTCGCTGACATCAACTTCGCGTCGGCGTGCCACGCATCGGGGGCTGCCTGCAAACGAAGCTAGATGGCCGGGCCGTTGCCGACCGGCTTTCCAATCCGGGCGGCTTCGGACTGACCGGCTTCTTCTCCGCGAGGATGTCGTGCAGATGCTGCCTGGAATCCCAGCGCTTCTGCAATCTCGGCCTTAGACTTCCTGATGTACTGTAGAATTTCATCAAGGACGGCGCCCGGATGAGACGGGCAGCGGTTAGGATCGCGCTTAGCCTTCTGCTCTGCCATTGATGCTCTCCAGCATGTCGGAGCCCTCATGGCTTATTCGGTATTCTGCGTTCAGTGGTACTGTTCAAAGTCAACCTTGAATGCATCGCCTTAGCGACTGGCAACGACGGGTCTGTTGCCTTGGTCCTCTCCCTTCTCTGGCTTGCCGATCTCCAAGGCCGCCTCGATCAACTTGACGGCAGTCGGGAAGAGCGGGACTGTGTGCTCCGCTTTCTTGTTCTTCGTCCGTACAGCGGGAATGATCCGAGTGGGGCTTTTCCCCGTGTAGGCCGTGAAGCTCGGAACGCATCATGCTCGCGACTTCGCCCCGGCGCTGGGCTGTCAGCAATACGGACTTTCAGCGCCAAGCGCGTTCCATCCGTGATGCCCGCTTCCTCATCGTTCAGGATCGCAAAGAAGGCTTCAGTTCGTCGAGTGTTAGAACGCGGACCTTCTCGACTTCCTTGCCGCCAACGTTCTTCATGCCGTGCAGGAAATTCTCAGTCAAATCTCGCGGTCGTTCGCATACCCCGCAAATGGTGGGGATATCCGCTTAAGCAATCCCGATGAGCAAGTGCTACCAAATGAGATAGGTTCGACATGTTGCCGGTTGTGGTACTTTCCGAAGCTCTTGGTCGGATCTAGACCACGCAGCGAGCTGCGATCCTGTTCAGACGGAGAGACGTTGAATGACCGCGAGAAGTCCCGAATACGAGAAACGCGAACGGAAGACCCATCCAGAGCCCGAACGGGCCGCCCAGGCTTCAGCCTCTGAAGCGGGAGGCACCACGCACGATGTTGGAGAATCAGCGAGGGCTGCATCAAGCCGTTCATTTGCGTCTCCGGAATGGAAAAAATCCCTCGAAGAGACAACAGACCTGTTCGCTGCGGCGTTGAAGGACGGGTCAAAGCTGGCTGCTTCCTCTCTGCACGCTCAGGTCAATCTTCTGAAGAATCTTGCCAATTCCAAAACTCCCTCGGACGTGATGAAGTGCCATCTGGATTTCGCGGAGCAGTTCTGGTCGAAATCGTTCAGCAAAGGCTGAGAGATAAGATCATTTAGAGCGGGCCGTCATCTGCGGCAAGCTGAGCAATTCGCCAAGCGTGAAATAGGGTCGATGGCGCTCTATTACCTCCGAGGTGAACGGACCTTTGGCAAGCCTGACAATCACCCCAGTCCAGCTTCGCTACATGCTCGACTACCCATGCGAATGCTCCTCCTCGTGAGGCTCAGTGATTCTGAGATGGAGATGGTCGAGCTCGTGATTGCGTAGTTTTCGAGCCTCAATCGCGCACGGCGTGTTGGAGAACGGGTGCGCGTCCGAAGGAAGACGATCGATTAAAAGGCCCGCTTGCCTGCTGTTCAATACGCCAGCGAAATTTCTGTGTGCTTAGCAGGTCGGATGAATGCCGCCATCGCGTACAGGCCGTGCGTGCAAGAGAATGCGCTGGGCCGTGATGGGCAGCACGTTGTCGGGGCAATTTGGCGACGCGAGCGTGAGCCTGCAGTCCGAAGTTCGGCGGGACCAACTGGGACGGACAGTGCCCCGGTCGGCCATCAGTTTTCAGACCAAAGCGAACACCTTGACCCTGTAGCCCGCCACGAAGCGCCTGCA
>NZ_JADYVQ010000042.1:0-14050 GCF_020193895.1 Bradyrhizobium sp. NBAIM14
CCTGCAATCCGAGTCCGAGGGGCCTGCCCTCATCTCTTGCGCAGCAAGGCTGCTCGGAAGATGGTCTACATACTCAACCTCCTTCTTCGCGCCGTCATGGCGCACATACCACCGTGCAGCCGAAGGCGATCACCTTCCCGACCGATGCCAAGCTGCTGCACGCGGCGATCAAGGGGCTCAACCGCCTGGCCAGGAAGCACGGGATCAAGGAGCTATGGCGGAATCTGGGTGATGACGGTGTGAGGAAAGGCGGCGTATCGAGGCGGGTGACGAGCCTGCCAGAACCTCTTGAGGAGAGCGATACGCCATGACCGAGACTACCAATGTTCTTGCTTTCCGTCAGCCGTCCGCGGTTGATGATCCACTGACCGATATCGTTCGAGCCGGCGCGCGGGACCTGCTTGCTAGGGCGATCGAGATCGAGGTTGGCGCGTTTCTGGCCAGCACGGCCAATCTGACGCTGCCCGATGGTCGAGCGCGCCTGGTCCGACATGGGCACGGTCCGGTACGCGAGATTGCGACCGGCATCGGTCCGGTGGAGGTCGCTCGTCCCAAGGTCCGCGACCGCGGAGCGAGCGGGCCAGGCGACCGCCTCCGCTTCAGTTCGGCAATCCTGCCGCTATGGGCGCGGCGGACGAAGAGCCTGGATGCCTTGATCCCGGTCCTCTATTTGCGCGGCATCTCGACCGGCGACTTCCAGGACGCGCTCTCGGCGCTGCTCGGCAAGGATGCGCCGAACCTGTCGCCTTCGGTGATCGCCGGCCTGAAGGCCGATTGGCAGGTCGAGTACGAACGCTGGCAGAGACGCGATCTGTCGGCGCGTCGCTATGTCTACATCTGGGCCGATGGCGTGTACCTGCAGGCCCGCATGGAAGATCACAGCGAATGCATGCTGGTGCTGATTGGTACCACGCCCAAGACGACTCTGCGCATGTTAGCTGCCACGATCAAGGCGCGATGGATTTGCGAACAGGCCCATCAGCAGTTGAAAGAGGAACTCGGGCTTGATCACTTCGAGGGACGATCCTGGCAGGGCCTTCATCGTCATGCGCTCATGACCATGATCGCTTACGCATTCCTCCAGCATTGCCGTCTCGCAGAAGCGGGGCGGAAAAAAAAGAATCAACGGTCCACCGCCTCAGCCGAGCCTGCCGGCCGTACGCCAAGCCATCGTCGATCGCATCGTTCAACCGCGACCTCAGCGATGCCCCCACTGCAGAAGACAAATCGGCGAAAAGCAGCGGCGTGAATAAATCTGCCAAAGTAGTGCTAGGTCTGTACTCAATAAAGGATTCCATCTGGGATTAGACTGTGATTGAAGCTTCTCAGCGGGGGGCGCTTGAATGGTATTAGCTCTAAGCAGAGCGCAGTTCGACATCGTTGAGCAGGGCCTGCACGGACAGGAATCGAAACACCTCGCAGACCGTGGGCATTGGGGCGCGCTCGCGCCGTTAGGTCGTGTCTCGCTTTAGGAAGGCCCGCAGCCGGCCGATGACTTCAGCGGTTCGCTGACCGTCACGGCGGATGTGGTCAAGGGCGCCCCCGATCTCGCCGAGGTCGGGTGCCAGATTCTGTATATCTGCTGGGCCGGCTCGGTATTGATCAGAATGTCGGCGAGCGGCTGGTTCAGCTCGTGTGCGGGTGAAACGGACATCTCTCCCGCGGTCGCGCGGCGGTTCATGTGGGCGAGCTCCGACATGCGCTGGCGCGCCTCGACCTCGTCCACGAAGAGCAACCGGCGCTCGCGCAGCAGAACGGCTCTCATCAGCCCCTGCACCAGCACCACGCCCGCCTCCAGTCCGGTCCCAGGACGGGCGAGATGAGGCTCTCGCTGTAGATCAGCGCGTGACCCTTGCCTGGTCACGGAGCCCGCCCGCAGACACTCGCGTGGCGACATGGTCCTGCTCGGCGAACGAGTCTCGCCGAGGGCGACCTCGCCCTTATCTCTATCACCGACGCAGGTCACGGCGTCCTATGCATGGGCATAGGCCTCTCCATCGCGCATACCATCGTCGAAGCGCATGGCGGCCGCATCGGGGCCGAAAACGTCCCGTCAGGGGCGCCGTCTTTCACGTCAGACTGCCGCTTGCAGTCGCGCGATCGCGACGCCGTCCCGGGAATGCGTCACCCGAAAGCCTTCTTCAGCGTCGCGAAGATCACCGCGAGCGACTTGTCGTAACGGGTCACCGGCGGCACCGGGCGATCGACCTTCATCAACTGATAGACCGCCATCTGCGCCGCGCGCACCGAATATTCGACAGTGAAGACGACGTCATGGGGGATCTCGACGAACTGGCTGACGAAGGCGAGGTTGACCGAATTCTTCGGCACCGGCATCGGCCGGTCGGCCAGATTGCGCGGCATGAACATGCTGGTGATGTAGGGCATGCGGCAGGGAATGCAGGTCGCGGTCTCCAACATTTCGCGATCGAAGTTGAGGTGCCCGCATAGCTCGTTCAGGATGTCGGCGCCGCCGCTCTCGGACATTGGTTTGGCCACGAAATTGCCGACGCGATCGGGGTGCAGCGCATAGCCCCAGAACACCTGCACGTCCTTCGGCTGCCCAGCGAAATGCGGCTGATGATACAGCACCACCGACATCAGCCAGTTCGAATCCCTGAACGTGACGAGCCCGCCGGTGCCGGCCCTGTTGCCGGAGAACGCCTCCATCTTGTCGAAGAAGCGGGGATCTCTGCAGGTAACGGTGAACGACAGCCAGTAGGATTCGGGGATTGAGGTGTTGAACGCGGACGGATTGCCGAATTCGGGACGTCCCTTCGCGATCCTCTCCCACAGCGCCCAGCCCTGGCTATCCTTCTTGGTCAGGTGCGGCGCCGGATCCGTCATGGTGCCGAGGCTCGAGGCGTCCGTCATTGAGCCGTTCTGGAAGAACACGAGGTCGTCGTCCTCGAGGCGCACATTGGCGGTGCGGCCGTCGCGGTCGAGCATGAGCTGGCGGACGCGCATGCGCCCGCCCTCGTCCTCGAGCATCATGTCGATGACAGCCGTGCCGAGCACGAACTGCACGCCCTGCTGCTTCAGCCAGTCGGCAAGCGGCCGCACGATCGCGTCGTACTGATTGTAGACCGTGCGTTTGACGCCGGCGAGGGTCTCGATCCGCGGGAACTCGTTCATGAAGCGGTGCAGATAGCGCTTCAGCTCGAGGGCGCTATGCCAGGGCTGGAAGGCGAAGGTGGTCTGCCACATGTACCAGAAATTCGACTCGAAGAAGTTCGGCGACAGCCAGTCGGTGATGCGGCTGTTGCCGAGCGTCTCCTCTGAGGCCTCGGTGAGCCGCAGCAGCTCGAGTCGGTCGCGCGCCGAGAAGCCCATATGAGTCACATCGATCTTGAAGCGGTTGCGGTCGACCAGCCGCGCCTGCGAAAGCGCCGGATTCTCCAGATTGAACGCGATCGTCTCCTCGCGCACGCTGAGGCCGGGATGTTCGAGCGACGGAATGCTCGACAGCAGGTCCCAGGTGCATTCGTAGTGATCGGTGGTGAGCATGCGCCCGCCGCGCAGCGAATAAGCGCGGTTCGCAAGCAGCGCGCCGTCGAGGCTGCCGCCGACCAGCGGCTGTGGCTCGTAGATCACGATATCGCGCCCCGACACCTGCGCGTCGCGAACGAGGAATGCCGCGCCCGCGAGCGATCCGATGCCAGCTCCGATGAAATACGCCTTCATAACTTGCCTCGATTGCAATTCGACATTCTGAAGCGACATAGCATGGCCGGACGCATTCAAGGTTGCGCTGGATCAAGCGCGGTGAGGACTGGCTCAGCCACGCGGAATGGCGGCGGATTGAGCCGTTGTTGCCGGCGAGGGCGCAAGGGAGCGCATCGGGTCGATGATCGATGCGTGATCAACTGCAGTGTCCACTTGCTAGAAGCAGGTTCGCGCTGGCGTGATTGCCCGGAAGTCTACGGTCCTTACACAACGATCTACAACGGCGTCAGTCGCTGGAGCCGAGCGGGGATTGGACGAACGTTTTTACGCTCTGACTGAATCAAGCGGCGTGTCCGGCTCGATCTCGGTGGATTCCAGCTAAATCAAAGCCCATGGCCCCCGCGGCCGGCCCAAAAAGGAGGACCTTCAACAATGCGATCGGCCGCTCGCGCGGCGAACAACCACCAAAATCCAAGCGTTGATCGACAATATTGGGCGCCCCGCTTCTTTCTTGATTACTCGTGGCAACACCCACGTAGCCCGCGTCGTCGACTGATCGAGCCTACGACGTTAGAAGCTTGCGCGACGAGTTGGCCGCGACGCTCGGTCATGGCGTATCGCTCTTTTTGAGAGGTTCTGTGGTATCCGGCATCCGCCTCGATACGCTGCCCATCTCAAGCCGTCATCACCTACTTTACTGCATAGCTCTGCTCGAAAGTGCTATATAAGACGAGTGTCTCAATCTAGAAAGCGGTTTCGGGGCCTGCTGGAAGGCGTAGCTAGTGGGCTCGCATGGCTGCGCGTTCTTTGCCACGCCCGAAATATCTCATGACTACGACGTAGAAGACCGGCACAAAGAACACAGCAAGGACCGTTGCTGAGATCATCCCACCGAATACGCCGGTCCCGATCGCGCGCTGGGTTTCGGCGCTGGCGCCACGGGCAAGCATCAGCGGGACCACACCGAGTGCAAAGGCCAGCGAGGTCATCAGAATCGGCCGCAATCGACGTCCGGCTGCTTCGACGGCGGCCTTCATTGGGCAATGCCCCTGAATGCGAAGATGCTGGGCGAACTCAACGATGAGGATCGCGTTCTTGGCTGAAAGTCCGGCAATGGTTATTAGACCGATTTTGAAAAAGACGTCATTCTCGAGCCCACGAAGATGGACTGCAAGAACAGAACCGATGATTCCAAGCGGTACGACAAGCATCACCGAGAACGGTATTGACCAACTCTCGTAAAGCGCAGCTAGCACCAGAAAGATGACCAGCATGGAGAGAGCAAGCAGGAAGGGAGCCTGCGAGGCGGATTGCTTTTCCTGCAGCGACTGCCCAGTCCATTCAACCGCGAAACCTGCCGGCAATTGTGACGCTAGTCCTTCCATTTCCAGCATCGCGTCGCCACTGGATATCCCGCGTGCAGGCCTGCCTGCAATGCGTGCAGCCGGATAGCCGTTATAACGGACGAACTGGAGGGGGCTAGTTTCCCAGATTGGCGTGACGAGCTCTGACAGGGACACCATGGCGCCTGCATTGTTGCTGACATACAACCTAAGCACGTCGTCAACCTGCATTCGGGTCGCAGCATCGGCTTGCACGATCACCTGTTGCATGCGTCCAGCATTCGGAAAATCATTGACATAAGTTGACCCGATGGCAGCCGTGAGGGTATCACTGACCGCGATGAACGATACACCCAGCGCTTCAACCTTCTGTCGATCGATCTGCAGCTTCACGTTCGGCGCGCTTGGCAGGCCTTCAACATGGACGTTTCCCACGAGTTTGCTTTGAGCCGCAAGCTGCAACAACTGGGCTTGTGCTGCCATCAATGCAGCAACGCCGCGATTGGCTCTATCCTCTAAACGCAAGGAAAACTCGGAAGTGGTCCCTAGTGATTCGATGGCAGGCGGCTTCAAACTCATGATCAGCCCTTCCGGTGCGCTGACCATGGCTGCCGTCGCGCTGTCAATCTCGTCGTCGATCGTCCCGCTCCGTACGCTCCAATCCTTGAGTGTCGTGAACGAGGTCGCGGTGTTCGGCCCAGAGCCGGAAAATCCGTAACCGATTAGCGAGAGGTTGCCCGCAATGTCTGGGCGTGACCCCACATGTTGGTCATACCGATTCACAGTTTCGATGGTGCGCCCTGCCGTCGCGTCGGCGGGCAGGACGAAGGTCGTCAAAAAACTACCTTGATCCTCTTCGGGCACAAACGATGTCGGCAAACGCATATACGCAGCCGCGAGAACAACGCCGATGACGGCATAGAGCACCATCATCCGGCCGGTCCTCGTGACCATTTTAGCAACCCATCCGACATAGGCGTTGGTCAACCGGTAAAGGGTACGATTGAACGAGCAGAAGAAGCCTCGTTTTTCATGATGGCCGCCCTCGATTGGACTAAGTAGCGTTGCGCATAGTACTGGTGTCAATGTGAGGGCAAGAACAGCTGAAAAGAGGATCGAGACCGTCATCGATAATGTAAACTGCCGATAGATCTCGCCGACCGACCCGCTCGTGAGCCCCATCGGAACGAACACTGCTGACAGAGCGAGCGTGATACCGATGACCGCACCTGTGATCTGGTTCATGGCTTTCTGCGTAGCAGCTTTGGACGTCAGCCCCTCCGTGGCCATGATGCGTTCTACATTCTCGACTACAACGATAGCGTCATCGACAATGATACCGATTGCCAATACCATACCGAACATCGTGAACACGTTGATCGAAAAGCCGGCCATCCACATCACCGCGAAGGTGCCTAATAGTGAGATCGGGACGGTGATGGCCGGGACCAGTGTGTATCGGACATCCTGAAGAAACAGCAACATGACGAGGAAAACGAGGATCATCGCCTCGAATAGGGTCTGAAGAACATTCTTGATCGAGATCTTCACGAAAGGTGCGGTCTCGAAAGCTACGGCGTAACTCATTTCGTTCGGCATGGCCGGCGCGAGCTCGGCGAGACGGGCCTGGACGGCGGCGGTCGTCCGGATCGCATTTGCGCCCGGCGTCAATTGAATCCCGGCAGCCGTCGCCGGTTTGCCGTTCTCGCGGATTGCAAAAGTGTAAGTTTGTGCACCCAGCTCCACGCGCGCGACATCGGCCAGCACGAGCTTTGAGCCGTCCGGCTCTGAACGGAGCAATATGGCCGCAAATTCTTCTGGCGTTTGCAATTGTCCTTGAACTGTGAGTGGGATGCTCACCTTCTGCCCGGGCACGGTTGGTTCCGAACCGACGCGTCCCGGCGCGATCTGCGCGTTCTGAGCCCGAATTGCTGCTATGATATCAGTTAATGATAGCGAATAAGACAAGAGCTTGGTTGGATCAACCCAAATGCGCATTGCGCGTTCCGAGCCAAAAGCCTGCACGCGACCGACGCCTTCAACACGCTTTATTTCAGGAGCAAGGATTCGCAACAGGTAGTCGCCAAGGGCGAGTTCGTCACATTGGCCATTGTTGCAACTGAGCGTCACAATCATGATAAACCCGGTGGAAGCCGATTCCACAGTAACGCCGATTCTGCGCACCGGCTCAGGAAGACGCGCTTCGACACTCTTCAAGCGATTCTGGACATCCACCTTCGCCATTTCGAGATCGGTGCCGGGCTTAAACGTAGCGGTGATGCTCGCCTCGCCCGACGTATCGGCGGTTGATTCGAAATAGAGCAGGTTCTTGACGCTCGACAGCTCTCTTTCAATCAGACTGAGAACGCTGTCGTTGATCGCCTGAGGTGTGGCTCCTGTATGCATTGCATAGATGCTGACTGTCGGCGGCGCGATGTTTGGAGCGCGAGAGACAGGCAGTTGCGGGATTGCCAAGCCCCCCAAGAGAACGACAAATATAGCGATTACCCATGCGAAGACGGGCCGCTCGATAAAGAACTGAGGCATAGCTCTTCTCTCAATGCTCGGCTTGCACGGCGGCGTGCTTGAATGGCTGCGAGTGCACCGTGGCCCCATCCCGCACGCGCTCCTGCCCCTGCACCACGACAACGTCGCCGGCTTTTAACCCCGAAGTAACAATGTAGCGGCCATCCACAACCTCACCCACATCGATGGGGCGTCGGGCCGCTTGCTTGTTGTGGTCGACGATGATGAGTTGCGCTCGGCCCGCCAAATCCCGGATGACGGCTTCCTGCGGCACTAGCAATGCGCTATGCCGCACCACGCGGGGTAAGCGGGCGCGGACATACATTCCTGGAAGCAAGAAGCGCCCCAAATTCTGCATCTCGACGCGCACGGTGATATTGCCCGTGCCGGGATCGACGTTGACGTCCGCGAACAGCGCGCGCCCGGTGACCGGATAAGGCTTTCCGCTCGTGGCGCTAATCTCAACGGGCACCTTAGACAGATAATCAAGCTGCCTAGATTGAACAGACTCGCGGATCGCGTCGATCTGCACAGCAGGTCGGCGAATATCAACGTAGACCCGGTCGATCTGCTGGACGATCGCGAGAGCCTTGGCTCCGTTAGCCGAGACAAGTGCGCCCTCAGTAACAAGCGCCGGGCCGATCTGCCCAGAGATCGGGGCCCTTACTGTTGTGAAAGCCAAATCGAGCCTGCGGCGCTGGAGCATCGCCCGTGCCTCGGCAACATTCGCCTTCGCCTGAGCAAGATTGGCGATCGCATCATCATATGCATCACGGCTGATCGCATTGCTCGTCACCAGCTGTCTTGCACGCTCGAACTTACTTTCAAAGCGCACCAGACTGGATTCAGCTCGCTGAAGCACTGCGGCCGCGCTGTCGACCTCCGCTTTAAATGGATCAGGGTTGATCTGAAAAAGCCCTTGCCCGGCCTGGACCTCCGAACCTTCGTCGAACAGGCGCTTCTCAATGATCCCGCCGACCTGGGGCCTAATCTCGGCGGTTCGGTAAGCAGCCACGCGTCCCGGCAGTTCGTCAGCGAGCGTCACTGCCTCCGGCTTCACCGTCAGCACCGTGACGAAGGGCAGACTTACTTCTGGTGGTGCGGCGGGCGTGTCGCTGGACTGTTCGCCACTGCATGCAGCGACCAGCAGAGCCGTCGGCAGAGCTAACCACAAGCCAAACCTATCGAGGCCGCGCGCCATTATCCTGGATCCATAGCTATGCAGGTGAAATGAACACTGGTTCGTTATTGCCGCGCTCATGCCGTGCTTGGCCAAATTGTATGGAGTGAAAAGAGCTCCGCCCGGACGGGTGGGTAAATGAGGAGCTTCTGTGTGCCTCAAAATTCGATAGGATGGGCGGAATCACCGTATCCAGGTTAGCAGTGAAATCAGGGTGCTCGACTATGCACATGCGATCCTCCACCTTTGTGTATAACGCAGCGATCCTAGATGAATGTGGCCGCCCGTGCGCGTCTCTGCGTTTACCATGGTCCGTTCCTCAAGAGTTTATGCGGTGACGCACGTGATGCGGACGGCCGTGCAGGTGTCGTGCCAAAGCAGACACTCATCTGGCACGAAACGATGACCTTGATCTCGCTAGGTCTGACAGGCGGATTGTCCAACTTCTGACAAGGAGAGCAGCTTTCTACCGGCCCGTCTACGAGCGAGAACGGCTGCGTAAGGAGCGAAGCTCACAAGAGCGTAGTGCAAGATCGTGTGTCGGGATGGAGATTTCGACCCTACCTGCCACCATCGGCCGATGGCGCGTCGATAATACGATCGAGAAGCATTGCCTGCTGTCATCGGCAGAGGATCGCCGCTTCCATCCGGATTGCCGCGCGGAAACCACCACCACCGCTAAGAACTCTTCCTTGTAAGATCCTAATTGGGATTGTCGCCGCCTTCGTGGCGTTGAAGAAGGCCGGCGATGCCGGTGACGGCAAGAAGGCACGTCGCGGCGAGCAGAAAACCAAAGGCGTGTTGATCAGCTCGACCATCTCGATCCGCAACGCCTTCCGCAAGAAGAACAGCTGGTTCGAGCGCCGACAATTCAGTCGGGCTGCGGCGATCGCCGCCCGCCGAGGATCGGGGCCATTAAAGGCGGGCGGCCGGGTTGGGTCGTTCAGAAGAAGCAAAAGGCACCGACCAGGTTGGTGACGCGCCTGATCGACTTCTGCCGTCTAAGTTGCTAGCGACTGGAAACGCGTTTCACGCGCGTTCCTGATCGGCAGCCGGCTCAACATGCTTCAACGCGAATGCGTCCTCATGGGCTATTACGCCATACGTTCCATCATAGCAACCGAGCCGGACGCCAGACGCGTCTACAGAGCCTGAAGCAAGCGGGCGGCAAGTCCTGGGCGCCGAGCTTGTCGTAGCGGGTGGCGTTGCGTCGAAACTGCTTCAGTTTGTTGAAGAAGCGCTCAACGTGGTTGCGCTCGCGATAGATGGTCTTCTTCCACCGGAACCTCTTCTTCCGGTTGGATCTGTTGGGAATGTTGGGGATCACACCTTGATCACGGATGTGGGCACGAACACGATCGGCATCGTAGCCTTTGTCGGCGATGACGACGGCGCGCGCATCGAAACAACCGCCGCGTTCTCAACGGCATCTTCTGGGTCCTGCGCGCGGGAGCTCCGTGGCGCGATCTGCCCGAGCGATACGGGCCTTATACGACCGCTTACAATCGGCTTCAACCGCTGGCTCAAAGCCGGCATCTGGGACCGGCTGATGGATGCGGTCGTCAAGGCACACGATGGCAAGGTGCAGATGATCGACAGTTCGGTCGTGCGGGTCCATCAGCATGCTTCCGGGGTGAAAAAAAGAGTGGAGATCGTTGTGTGGGCCGAAGCCGAGGCGGCCTCACCACCAAAATCCACGCGCGCGTCGACGCGAAAGGCCGCCCGGTCCGCCTCATGATCACCCCCGGCGAGGCCCACGACGTGACGTGCGCCGAGGCCCTGCTCGACGGACTAAGGGGTTCGATCACTCCACTCGAAATCCGTCAGGTCGTAGCGCATGATCCTAGCCCCGATGTTCGGTAGCTTGAATCATGGTCCGCCCTGATCCGCTAGACGAATTTGAGTACACACCTTCTGTAATGGGCCCGATGATGTCAAGCCTCCCGAGTGAACGCCACGCCGCCGAGCTCATGCTTCTGTTCGTGGTCGACGCCTGGCCGCCACATCATGCTGTCAGAGGGAGCGGTGAGCCTATCTAGATACGCGTGGTTCGTCGGACGACGGCCACTGGGCGTGTAACGGCTTCACCGCATCCACCGTCCCGGCGACGGGACTTCGGGCACCGGGCTTCAGTTCATCCCGGTTGCGTTCTCGATCTCCTCCACGTCTTCTATGCTGCGATTGAGCCCGCTTCGGCCCATCGGTAAGTCGTGCCATCGACCCAGATCCGATGCAGGATCACTGCGAGCTTGCGTGCCAAGGCGACCTTTGCGCGCTTCGAGCCTCTCCGCTTGGCGACGTCCATCCCCCAGCGTTTGAGTTTTGAGAACCGCGTGATGCGCGATAACAGAACGTTGGCGGCTTCATACAAGGCCGTCCGCACCGTCTCATCGCCGGCCAGCGTGATTCCGCCCGTGACGTCCTTTTCTCCCGATTGATATTTCTTTGGCGTGAGCCCGAACAGCGCGCCTGCTGCCTTTGACTTTACAATGCGATGACGATCATCAAGCTCCGATTTGTAGGTGATGGCCACCAGGGGGCCAACGCCTGGTACTGTCATAAGCCGGCGGCAGACTGCATCATCACGCACAATTGCCAGCACAGCCTTGTGTAGTCTTCCGTATTCTGCCTTCAGGGCCGATCGTGCCGAAAGCATCGCACCAGCAATGCGCTCCAATGTCGCCTGGCCTGCAACCAACTCTCGAATCCGCGCTTCAAAATTCCTTCGCGTCACCGGGCCAACCTTCAGACCGAAGCCGCGCAAAATCCCTCGGATACTTAATTCTACATCGATCAGCCGCCCGAGAAGCTGTTTGCGTGCGATCAGGAGTGCCCGGATCTCTTGCGCATCAACCGACTTTGCGTGTACCTGCCGAAACCATCCCATCCGGATCAACTGGGCGATCCCGCGGGCATCCTTCCGATCCGTCTTGACCGTCATTGCAGATAATGCGGCCTTCACGTGCCGCGTTTCCAGCAGAACTGTTTCAAATCCTGCACCTTTCAGGCCCGCATGCAGCCATTGCGACAGCGGCCCAGCCTCCAGCCCGATCCGCTTCACTGCAAAGCCGAGCGTCTCAAAAAAGTCAACTAAGGCGTCGGGTTCGCTTGCGACCTTCGCTTCCTTCAGGATCTTACCCTGGGCGTCCACAACACACACGCTCGACAGTTCCAATGACACGTCGATTCCGGCATAATTCTCCACGGCTGTCCTCCGTCTCCAGATGCTTGGGGCCGACTCAAGTCGTGACCCCGTTTCATCATCTATCGGGGGACAGCCACCATCATGACCCCTTGCTCCGGAGCCGGGCCCATTACCGCATCTAGTTGTCCCCACCCGGTCCTTGGATCGAATTGCGAACAGAGTGCCCCATCAGCTTCGACTGGATGCGAGCTAGCGCGTCACTGAGCCTCGCCGCTTCATTGAAGCGTGTCTCCGAATATGGCGGGCGCGCGGATGGATCGTGCAAGAGGGCCTCCGCTGTATTCGAGAGCCGGCGAAGAGGCGTCCTCAGCCACTGCGCCGCACAAAAGAGTAGTGCTAGTGTGGCGATGGCACAAGCACCGAAACTACTCCAGAATGATCGGATTAGATTACGGGTGGACGCAAGCGCCTCGTCGGCACTCTGCCGAACCAGAAGAGACCAACCGAAGCTTGGAAGGTTCGCGAAGCCGACCGTCGGAACGATCACTGTGAAGTAGTCCCTGCCGTCAGGCCAACGTTCGCGCAGAGACCCAGTCGTGACGCGACTAGCCGCAAGCGCGGAGCCGATGTTGAGCGGCTGGTTGATAAGATCCGGCGGACCAAACAGGACGGTTCGATCCCCCGAAAGCAGCAGCACGTCAATGCCGGGTACTTGTAACGAGTCCATGCCTTCTGCGACCCATTTCCAGTCAAGGTGAGCGCCGATGACCCCGGCAACGGAGCCGGCGCGGCGCAACGGCGCTGCCAGGTCGATAAAGCGATAGGGCTCACGAGATGCAGGCAACTGGGTGGCCAGTAGTTGAGCGGCATGCACATCGATAGCCGCCGGCGAGACAAGGCCCCGTCTAAACCAAGGTCGCTGTGCAACGCTTACTCCTTCGAGCATGCCGTCTTTAGCCGCGAGAATGGTCCCTTCGAGATCCGCGACGCCGAGCCAAGTGTAGCGTCGATCAAGGCGGCTCAAGAAGTCGATGTGTTCTCGCGCATGCTTAAGATCTGTTAGGTCAATGAGCTCAGCGGACCTAGCTACATCCATCCAAACTCCATAGAGCCGACGGGCCAACAGCGCGGAACTCATTTCGCCGCGAATTCTTAACGCGTCGAACTGCAGCTGCTCTCCCCCTTGCTGTAGCAAGGCCGTGTAGATCGTCGCGGTCACCACGGCCGGCACCAATATGAGCAAGGCGCCTCCACAGAACACCAAGGAGAGTAGGCTCGGTCTTTTCGGCATCTCGCGCTCCTCAACTCGTTAGAGCTCGCGCCAACTCGCGGATCATTTGCAAGATGTTCCCTCGATCGGCCCCTGGCATGGCGGATTCAGTGTGAAGCTTCTTGATAATTTTCGCGCTTTGCTCGGGAGTTGGAGAGAACTTGACTCGATAGCCGTCACGAGTAGTCGCAGCAACATGCGCGTCTACTCCGCTAATCCCGGGCAGGTCGAGCTTCCCTGCTGCTCCGGCGGGAAGTCCGGATGGACCGCTGATTCGAGCGCCCCCTCGGCCCAGATTGAGAAGCCATCCGCGATGCTTCTCACCTTGGATCACCAACGTGATGGGTTCTGGAATCTGGCGCTGAGGTCGATCGTATCGCGGTCGCTCAATGCACACCACGACTGCCACGGACAGCACCAGAATGTTGTAAACTGTCCAGAACATCACGATAGCCGTGCTGTCACCCGCTGTTGCGGACGTATCGAAGACAAAATCGGAGTTCAACGGCACGATCAGGCCGCCGATCGTCAGAGCGAGCAGGAGTACAAACGGTCGCATCAACGCCCATTGAACAACAACCTTGGTGCGGTCGCCGCCTTTGGCCGTCACCGAGAATTTATGCGATCCGCTGGTGAGAAGCCCGAGAGCAGCTGCTTGGCTGATGGGCCAGGCCGCGATCAGGTGAGCAGTATCGTTAAGAAGCGGGACAAACAAGCCTTTTGAAAGCCAGTTTAGGGACACCAGAACCATTAGGTAATAGGGTACATAGTAACTGATAATTTCCAACAGCGACGCGTTCACGATGGTGATGCCGAACCACCAGTACAACAGTGGGCAAATCAGGCTGGCAAGCCTGAAGGGAAAAGTGCTGAGCCAGTAGAGCAATGAATCGAGGATCCCGATTCGATGCATCAGACCA